>NZ_JANFDA010000002.1:531609-741412 GCF_040493455.1 Winogradskyella sp. 3972H.M.0a.05
AAACTTGAAGCGGAACAAAAAGCTAAAGAAGAAGCAGAAGCACAAGCCAAACTTGAAGCTGAACAAAAAGCTAAAGAAGAAGCGGAAGCTCAGGCTAAACTAGAGGCTGAGGAAAAGGCTAAAGAAGAGTTGATCACTAATGCCAAAGATGAGCTTGGTAAAGCAATGTATGCTATCATTCAGAAAACTAAAGAATCAAAAGCAACTCAAGATGAATTATTTGATAACATCAATGATATTGTTGTGATCAAAGGTCAAGATCTTAAGGATCTTAAGGAAGAGAATGACCTCAACGAACAAGGTATTGTTACTCAACCTAAACCATTTAAAAATTCAGCTGAAGAAAACAGAAGATTAAACGCAATGATAGCTGACCTAGATAGTGTCATTAATGCACGTAGTAATGATATCAGAGAACTAAAATCACTATACGATGAACGCTATAGAGAAGTTGAAGGAGATACCATTTACCTAGATGAAGTGTATGTCTTCTATCAAAAAGAAATCAATCGTCTAAATGCTGAACAAATAGAAGCAGCTCAGACTAAAATAAGATTACAACTAGAATTAGAAAACATTAGAGCAGCTACTGAATTTGAGCGTAACAGAAGAATTAAACGTGCAGCATTCGATAATGAAACAGAACGCTATACTAGTGATAGAGCTGCATTAAAGAATATTAAAGACAATACTGTCGCTGGAAGTGAAGTCTACCAAACAGAAGATTTCGATTTTGGAGAAGAACAAAGTAGTAACATACAGATTCTCAAAAACGTAGGCAACGTTAGCAGTGGTTATTATTTAATTATTGCTGTACATAGCGACACCGAAAAACGAAATGAGTTTATCACTAAGGTTTATGCCTCTGGGCGAGCAGATGTAGACTTCTTCTATGATGTCAATACTAGTAAGTACTACATCTACTACAATAAGTTTAGTGATATACAATCTGCTAATAGAGCAATGGAATTAAAAGGAAGTCAACCATATAATGTCAACATGTCCCTCGTGAAAATAGAAAACTAAATATATAAGGCCCCAATTCCTTTTTGATGCCCCAAGCTAAAAAGGAGTTAAAAATTAAGCACTATGAAAAGACCTACATTTTCAAAAACCGCCATCACAATTTTGCTATTATTTTTTGGCCTACAACTATATGCGCAGAATTACGTCCCATTCACGCCTAGATTCGATCTGGATGTTAAAGGTGATATTATTCTTATTGGTAATAATATTCTGGGACCAGATAATAATGCGTTCAACGATAACTCTGTCTACAATCACAATGTCAATATGCAGTATATTGATATTGATAGTGATGCCTCTACCTTCAGTTCATCGAGTGCAGACTTAGACATACCAAACCCTCAATGTTATAGAATAATCCACGCAAGTCTTTATTGGGGTGCAGTTAGTCCCGGTGCCGAACCAATAACAGAGGTTAAGTTTAGAGGTCCAACTGGTGGTTACAATGACATACAAGGAACCATCATTTTTGATGCTAATGGAACATCTATCGACGGCGGTGATAGTTTTTCATATGCTTGTTATGCAGACGTTACAGACATCGTCACAAATTTAGGAACCGACTTAGGTACCTATACAGTAGCAAATGTATCTTCAGCTGAAGGGGAAACAGCTCTAGACGTACCTTATAACGGAACAGGTCATTCAGCAGGATGGTCATTATTTGTTGTATATGAAGACCCTACCTTACCTGGTAAATCAATTACAAGTTTTGACGGATTTAGTGCCATTAGTGTTCCTGGTAACAATCCAAATCTAGATATTCCTATAGATGGATTTAGAACTGTTCCTGCTCCGGCACCTGTAAGAGCTAATTTTGCGTTCGCAACGCTCGAAGGTGATAGCCCAATCCTAGGAGATCGCTTAAGATTGAATGGTGTGAGTCTTTCTACTGTAGATCGTCCTGTGGCGAATTTCTTCAATAGTTCAGTAACCCAGTTAGATGCAACACCCGTTAACGATAGGGTTCCAAACAGTACAAACACCTTAGGTTTCGATACAGGAGTTATGGCTATACCAAATCCTGGCAATTCAGTAATCGCCAATGATGCTACTTCAGCAACTGTACGATTAGAAACCAGTGGAGATACATACTTTCAGTATTTCTTTGCTTTTGCAGTAGATATCATTGAGCCCGACATAGTGCTTACAAAAATTGTAGAGGATGATGCCGGAAATGATATTGGTGGACAACTCGTTGGTCTTGGTTCATCATTAAATTATGTTATTGGGTTCCAAAATACAGGAAATGATAATGCAACAAATTTCCAGATACGAGATATTCTACCAATAAATATTATATATAACCACCCAACTGATCTTGTATTGCCTCCTGGAGTAACCGTACAAAGTTATAACCCAGCAACACGAGAACTTATTTTTAATATAGATGATTCACTAGTTGAAGAAAACGATCCAGTGTACGAAATTCGAATTGAAGTACAGGTAGTTGATTCATGTGATCAGCTAGCTGATGCTTGTTCAAATATAGTAAGTAACCAAGCTTTTGCAACTTATAATGGATTCTATAATCCTACGTTCCAAATTACAGATGACCCAAGTTTAAATAGTAACACTGGATGTTTATTAACGCCTCAAGCAACAAACTTTTTAGCCGATCTCGATTGTACTTTTACTGAGAATGTAATTTTATGTGGTGCTAGTGTAGATTTAACAGCAGCTGACGGATACGATTCATACTCATGGTCTACCAGCCCCACAGGAACTCCAGTTATTGGGACATCTCAAACCATAACGATTACCTCTCCTGGTACTTATTATGTATTCAATACTGCTCTAGCACCTTGTCAATCTACAGAGCAAGAATTTGTTGTGGAGTTATTTGGTGCAGACATTCCAAATCCAGTAATTCCTTTTGCAGATGAAGTAGTTACTTGTCCAAACGACGGAAAGCTATTGCCTAATATATTTTTATGCGGTGCGAATGATTCTAGAGATATACAAACCAATATTGCAGGTGCAACTTCAATTATTTGGGAAGTACTAGACGAAACCAGTTGTCCTCCAGTAGCAAATCAAGATTGTGCCAATGAAGATGCATCATGTACATGGAACCAAGTAGGAACAGGTCCAGATTATGAAGTAGATACAGCAGGTCAATATCGATTAACCATAAACTTTTCAGGAGGTTGTGTGGTGCAATTCTTTTTTAATGTATACACTAACTTATTGAATGCAACGGTGTCCTCTACAGATATCATCTGTACCACACCAGGTACCATAACAGTAAACAATGTACCGTCTGGCTATGAATACAGCTTAGATGATGTTAACTACCAAACGAGTAATGTATTTACTGTAACAACACCAGGCAACTATACGGTTTATATAAGACAAATAGGTGTTCCAACTAATCCGTGTGTATTCACAGTACCGGATGTACAAATTAATGAACGTGATTTCTCAGGATCATCCACTGTCCTTCAACCTTTATGTTTTGGAGATAAAGGAACTATTATCATTGCTGCCAATGAAGCAGATCCACAGTATTCGTATGCACTTTACCAAGGCGCAACACTAATTAATTCTGTTGGTCCAATAGTTGACAATACCTATACGTTTGCCAATCTAAATCCTGGCACCTATACTGCTACGCTAGTCACAGAGAATGGATGTACCTATTCTGAAGACATCACAATTGTAGAACCACCTTTACTAACGGTTTCTGCAGCAGTTACAGTACCGCTTACTTGTGAAGATGGTGAGATTACAGTATATGCTCAAGGTGGTACACCACCATACTTCTACTTTGTTAACGGATCACCTGATTTTCAAACTGTTCCTGAAATTGTAGTAACTACTGCTGGAACATATACTATAGAAGTCATTGACTCTAACAATTGTAGCGCAACAACCTCGATAACTGTAGATGATATACCAGAGCCGGAGTTTACTATAGCAACAACGGATATCCTTTGTTCAGATTCTGGAGATACAGGAACCATTACTATTAATGTGACAGCAACCAATGGCTACAGTTTAGAGTATAGTATTGATGGAGGTGTTAACTTCTTTAGCTCACCTGTATTCACAGGATTAGCAGCAGGCGATTATGATGTTGTAGTGCAATACGCTGCAGGTTCAGCTATCTGTACAACTGATCCTCAAACTGTGAGTATTTCAACAAATACTGCCATTTCTGGTACTGCTGAATTAACTTCAGATTATACATGTACTTCAACGGGAACTATAACAGTAACTGGTGTTACGGGAGGCTTACCACCATATATGTATAGTATTGATGGTGTCAATTTTCAAGCAAGTAATACATTCACTGGTTTAACTGCTGGTAGTTTTACTATTACCATACAAGATGCTAATATTTGTACTGCCGTTAGCAATACAATTACGATAGATCCTTTGGATCCTCCTTCGGATATGACCTTTGATCATACGCCTGTAACTTGTCCTTCTAATACAACAACGGTTACTATTACAAGTGTAACTGGTGGTACAGGAGTTTTAGAATATCAGATTATAGCACCAGCAGCGAGCGCGACTCCTTATCAAACATCAAATGTATTTCCTGGATTAGAGCCTGGTACTTATACATTTCAGGTGAGAGATGAAAATGATTGTGTATACTTTGAATCTTATACTATCGATCCTTTAACAATGCCAACAGTCGATGTTGTTTTAACTGAAGCTTTGGATTGTACGGCTTCACCTGACGCTGAAATTACAGGAACTATAACAGGTACAGCGCCATATACGTATGCTGTATCTATAAATGGAGGTGCGTATACGCCTTTGGGTGCAACAGGAACACCATTCAATTATACAACGTCTACTGCAGGAACTTATCAATTTGAAGTTACGGATGCCAACGGATGTACAGCCGAGTCAAGCATCATAACAGTAGAGCCTCTATCATTACCAGATATTATTTCTGTAGTGGAAACAAGACCAATATTGTGTAGTGGAGATTCAAATGGTTTTATAGATATTACTATTGATAC
The DNA here is from genome assembly GCF_040493455.1 of Winogradskyella sp. 3972H.M.0a.05. Classification (NCBI taxonomy): domain Bacteria; kingdom Pseudomonadati; phylum Bacteroidota; class Flavobacteriia; order Flavobacteriales; family Flavobacteriaceae; genus Winogradskyella; species Winogradskyella sp. 3972H.M.0a.05. Next base: position 536,616 of record NZ_JANFDA010000002.1, read on the forward strand.
TACAACAGGTACACCGCCTTTCACAATAAATGTAAATAACGATACTACTGGTACAAACTACGGAACACAAACTACTGGATTACCAGCTGGAACCTATACTATAACAGTAACTGATGCGAATTCTTGTACAGATACCGAAACCATTACTATTAATGAACCAGATCCAATTTTTGTTAACTACCATACTGTAGATATTACATGTTCGGCTGGTGGTGTTTCTCAAGGTTCAGTTATTGTAGATTCTGTAACGGGAGGTACAGCGCCATATACCTATCATGTTACAGGAACTAATGGATATTCTAATTCAGAATTTAATGCTTCTGGAACAACCTCCGTAAGTTTTGATGTTGTTGATTTTGGTTTGTATCAGATCAATGTGATTGATGCCAACGGATGTTCTGTATTAGTACAGGATGTTATTGTAGCCTCTCCTCCTACTGATTTGGACATTAATGTCAATGCCACTGTAGATTGTGCATTAGGCGGACAAGCTGTAGTGAGTGTAGGTTCAACGCTACCAAGTTCTGGACCGTTCTTTTTCAGTATTTATCAAGGCCCAGTATCTGTGTATCCTAACCCTCCAGGTTCTTGGATTCCAGAAGATTCCCCAGGCAGTCAATCGGCCACTTTCACAGGTTTAACACCAGGCGTGAGCTATACATTCATTGTATATGATGCGTCTACCAATTGTCATTATTATGAGCCTGCCACTACACCAATACCTACCAGTTCAACATTGGTGCTAAGTGCTATGAGTTCAAACAACATTACTTGTACCGGAAGTGCGGATGGAACTGTGTCTTTTACTGTTGATAGCAGCTACGGTATTAACGTAGATGTTGATTACGAAATATTCGATTCTTTATCATTAACAACAACAGGGATTAGCGGGTCTGGAACTATTACAGCAGGCGGTACACTTACAGTTACTGACTTAGGCCCTTTACCGTTTGGAAACTATATTGTGGTAATCAGTGAGACTTCGGGTCCTAATGCTGGTTGTGGAATCGTTACGACACCTTTCAACATTACAGAATCTGAAATTTTATTGAATTTAACTACATCTGTTGATCAAAATGCTAATTGTAATACAGCATCTGGAGTAATCAGTGCTATAGGTCAGGATGGTACAGCGCCTTATGTGTATCAAATTACAACAACTCCAGCGGCTCCACTTCCAGGAGATCCGTCATGGGCTTCAGCCAATACTTTCAATGTAGATGCTGGAAACTATTATGTCCATGTTATGGATGCCTATAATTGTATTATATCAAGTCCTGTTGTGGTTGTCCCTGCGGATCCATCTCCAGTGATTTCAGCTACGCTAAACAATCAATGTACAACTGCAGAAGGTGAGTTTGAAATTGATGTAACTCTAGATACTACAGGAACTGCACCATATAGCTATAGTATTGATGGTGGAGCTTTTCAAAATTTAACTGCTCCTTTTACCATTTCGAATTTATTCTCTGGAACACATACTATAGAAATTCAAGATGCGAATGGTTGCGGAAACTTAGTATCAGTAGATATTGCTGCACCTCTAACGATAACGCCAGAGGTAACTGGTATTGCATCGTGTAATGATGATGATGGTGAAATTACGGTAAACGCATCAGGAGGTTCTGGAACCTTCACATATACGATTAGTCCAAATCCAGCATCTGTAAGTTTAAGTGGAAATGTGTTCTCGGGAGTACCTTCAGGAATTTACACAATCACAATAACAGATACCGTTACATCGTGTACAGAAGAGGCTACGATATCAATACCTGAGGCAATTCCTCCAACGGTTACTACTACTCCATTGACAGATATAAGCTGTTTTGGAGATACTAATGGTTCATTCGAAATAAATATAAATGGATATTCTGGTGCATATACTTATGAAGTTATTGATGACAACTCAGGAACTTCTGTGACAGGAGTTGTAAATGCCAATACCTCAACAAACCCAGTAACAGTATCTGGAATGCCAGGCGGAAGTTTTACAGTAGTGATTAATGAAACTGAAAGTCCTTTCTGTTCTACTACTGCTAACGTAATTATTAATTCTCCTTCTGAAGCGTTAACGCTTTCAGCAACAGAAACCTCTAATGTTACTTGTGATAACAACCAAGGGACTATTACAGCTATTGCGAGTGGTGGTTGGGGAGACTATGAATATGAATTGACAGGAGATGCCAATGTTCCGTATTCTTCAAATGGAACATTTACTGACTTATCTGCTGGAAACTACACCGTAAATGTAAGAGACGCTGAAAACTGTATCGTTTCTGTGAATGTTTCACTTGTAGAGCCTACACCTATTGATGCTACGTTTACGCCTAGTACAAATATGTTAGCATGTTTTGGTGATCAAGATGCATCGATAACAATAACTAATGTCACAGGTGGTCAAGGTGCAGAATATCTGTATACACTAAACACTATTTTACCAGTACCTAGTTCTTCTGGACCACAAACATCTAATGTCTTTACAGATTTAGGCGCAGGAACTTATTCAGTAAGCATAACTGATAGTTATAACTGTATTCTAACATCAGTTGATATTGTTATTTCTGAACCAACTTTAATAGAAGCCGACTTAGTGCTTACGTCTTCTCAAAGTTGTTTAACAGAATCAACACTTACCTTAAGTGCCACAGGCGGAACTGGAACGTATGAATATAGTGATACTGCTTCATTTGCTACTGTTTTAGGATCCTTTACAACATCGACAACATTCTCAGTACCAGATGGAACTTACATGTACTATGTTAGAGATGCCAACGGTTGTATTTCTCAGGTGTCAAATGAAATCACTATTGACCCATTACCAGACTTAGTTATTAATCTGGAATCAGAAGATCCAACCATCAATTGTACTGGAGATAACACAGGTTCTATAGTCGCGACAGCTCAAGGTGGTTTAGGAAATTATGTATATACACTACAGGACACACTTGGAAATACAATTCCTGCTACGCAGAATAGTCCAGGAATCTTTACCGAACTAGTTGCTGGAACTTATGTGGTATTTGTTGAAAGTGGTGACTGTGATACGGCTTCGGCTCCAATTACAATAGTAGAACCTAGTAATCCATTGATTGCTGATTTCATAGTTAATGATATTACGTGTAGTGGAAATGATGATGGTGTTCTAGAGATCAATGCTTCGGGAGGAACCGGAATTATTAAATATGCGATTTCACCTCAACTGGATCAATTCTTTGAGACTAATATTTTTGAAAACTTAGCTGCTGGTGATTATGATGTTATTGTACAAGACGAATTAGGTTGTTACTTAACTTTCAATTTTACTATTTCTAATCCTGAACAGGTTATCCTTTCTATTGTTCCTGATTCATTGCTTGAAGAAGTTTGTGAAGGAGATGCCAATGGAGAGTTTAGTATTGATATTTCTGGCGGTACCTTGCCTTATAGCGTAAGTCTAGATAATTATGATGGTCCATATACTACAGGTGCACCAAACCAAACCATATTTGATTTTACTGGATTAAGTGGCGGTGACCATACTGTTTTTGTTCGAGATGCTGAAGGTTGTCAATCTGAATGGAATATTACCTTCCCAGAGTCCATTAGCTTCATCCCTATTGCAGAAGTAACTTATGCTTGTGAGAACAACACGCTGGTCAATACAGTTACCGTTACTGTTGACGAAGATAGCGTGGATCCATCTGAGCTAGATTACTCTCTAGATGGTGGTGATTATCAATTGAGTAATGTATTTACAAATGTATCTCCTGGTGATCACACTATAGATGTTAGACATACTAATGGTTGTATTCAAACTACAGAAGTAATTGTTATAGAAGATTTTCAACCTGTAGAACTTGCCTTAGTTGAAGGTGTAGAAGCTGGTCAGATTATTGCCAATGCTACTGGTGGTACTGGAATTTATGAATTCTACCTTAACGACGAGAATTATGGCACTACCAACATATTTATCGTTTCTGAGTCTGGAGTATATACAATAACAGTTATTGATAGCGCTGGTTGCGAAGCCACTGCTCAAATAGACATACAAATTCTTGGGCCTTGTATTCCAGATTATTTCACACCAAATAACGATGGTGTGAATGATGGCTGGACGGTTGAATGCCCTGAGAAATATCCTAACCTGAAGTTCGACATTTTTGATCGATATGGCCGTAAAGTTGGTTCTTATCGTGTTGGCGAATATTGGGATGGTAAATATAATGGCACCGAATTACCAACAGGTGATTACTGGTATGTCGTGAGACCGAATAGTGAAGCATTAAATGAAGAATACGTTGGACATTTTACGCTTTATAGATAAAAAAATTCGGTTGATTTAAAATCTAGAGATATGAAAAAAATTACATTATACATTCTTTTACTGTTCTGCTCTTATGGCTATACACAAGAGTTAAACCTACCTGTATGGACACAGTATCTGGCAGATAACCCTTTTATTATCTCACCTACTTACGCTGGGATTGGAGATAATTTTAGAGTTAGAGCCAATGGTTTAACACAATGGGTAGGTATTAAAAATGCCCCAGACAATCAGGCCTTATATGCAGACGTAAGAATCGCCAACAGAACAGGTATCGGTTTATCTATGTATAATGATAGAAATGGTAACACACGCCAAAAAGGTGCTAAACTATCCTATGCTCACCATCTTATGTTGAGTTATACGGAAAAGATGTATTTGTCTTTCGGATTGTCTTATAACATTAACAGTTTTAGGATTGCGATAGAAGATTTCCAATCTATTGACGGAAACCCAATTGATGATCCAGCAATTACTGATGATAGGTCACGTACCAACCACAACTTTGATGTTGGTGCCTTATTTCGTTATAAAGATTTTTATGCAAGTTTGAATGCCAATAACATTCTTCAAAAAGATATTGATGATTTCTTTGGTGCAGAGCCAGGCGATCTTTTAAATTTTCAATTATACTCTGGACTCATTATCACTAATAAAACCAATAAAGATATTGAATACGAACCTTCAGTATTTTATCAGTTATATTGGAGTGATAAGCGTTCTAGTACTGACATCAACTTTAAAACGCGTTGGTTCAATAGACAAGGTGATTACTTTTGGGTAGGTGGCTCGTATCGTTTCTTGAACGATCAATTTTTCAAGCCTCTAAATATTGGACCTATGGCTGGTATTATGAGAAATGGGTATTACTTTGCTTACTCTTATCAAATTACCATAAATGATCTTACAGCCTTTAATTCTGGTACACACTCTATCACCATCGGAATAGAATTCTTGCAAGGTGCTAGTAACTGTGAATGTACAATTGGTACTAGCTGGAGAAAGTATCGATAAGTCATAGGCTACTCCAAACCTGCCAGTTCTCTAGCCCAATTTACTATGATCATGCTAATGTCATCTTCCCATTCTCCTGGGTTTCCAACAAATGAATCTTTAGGAGTTTTATGGATGGTATTCCAATGATCTAAACCTGGATATTCATAGAGAACATGATCTGTATGGCCATTCTTTTTTAAGACATCTACTATCATTTTATTATCAAAGGAAGACATAATCCAGTCGTTAGTGCCTCTCATAATTCGCACAGGGGCTTTTATTTTCTCCCATTCGCCAGCCAAGTCATAATCTTGTAATTGCTGATAATAGGCAACAGGACGTCCATACATGTGTTGGGCACTATGATAATTGAACTCTTTTATAGCTGGGTATTCATCCTCTATTTCTTTATATGTTTTCTTTTGAATAAGCATCCCGTAATACAATGGTATGTAGTAATTGTTCATCTTCTTCAGAATTTCTGACTCGGTATCACCACGCATTTCTCTTATCCTTCGCTCAATCTCCAACATGTGTTCAAACCAGGTTTTAAAGAATGTACCATCAGATATGACACCTGCCAAATCAAACTCATTGGCCATTAATGGTGCTAAAGCACTGCCCATACTAGATCCGTAAACCACTATTTTTGAAGCATCCACATAAGGTTTTGATTTTAGCATCTGTATCGCTGCTCTATATCCTGCCAAGTCTGTATTGAAATCACTTTTAGAGCAATCGCCTTGACTATCGCCTACTCCTGGTTTTTCTATTCGCATCACAACCATCCCAGACTTTTCGACAAGGTCATTAATGACACGAACCCAATTACCTCGTCTTCCTGGGTACACTTCAATACTCGAGCAGCTCAAACCTCCAAGTAACACAACTGCTGGTTGTTTCCCAGGCTTATTGGGTTTAGTGATAATGATTCTCTGTGTAATACCGTATCTACTGGTCACCTCTTCATAATAAGTCTCTAAATCGTCATGTATTTCAATAGGCAAAGGATTGAGTTTGACTTCTTTTTTAACTACAGCACTTCCTCTGAGTGCTTCAATAACTGTCGTTTTTGTTGATCTTATACCATAGGTCATTTCTGTCCAGGCTTCATCATTTTCAACTAGAACATTGTCTACTCTAATGATGATATCATCAGCCTTAAACCCTGCTTTTTCGAGAGGGCTATTGCTTTCTACCGATACAATTTTTGCGCCTGGGATATTATCAGCTGGGCTCGAGATGTTTGCGTCCCAACTTGCTCTTCGTTCAAGAGTTTGAGAATAGCAGTAGCCTGCTGAGACTAGTAAAAGGATATAAACGATTGAAATTTTCTGATACTTTTTTAACATGACTTTTTAATTTCTGAATACCTGCTTAAAATTATATTGCTTACTTTTAATTAAATCATAAATTATACGAAGCCATTAGTATTTTATACGAAAAGTCAGATTCAGATGACTTGGATTTAATCATAACTTTAAATGAGTCCCGATAGGTTTTATTTGTTCAACTCGAGAATAGCTACTCACGTCGTTTTTTGGATAGCCTATTACATTTTTTTCAGTCTTATTTGGGCAACTGGGCAGGGTTTGAAAGCTTCTTTTTTCCTTGAGTTTATCTTACTTCCCATTCGAATCATGGCAGTATATGTAACTATCTATGTGTTGTTACCAAAGTTTTTGGTAGAACGACAGTATATAAAGTTCATTTTGGGATATGGAGGACTAATTTTATTCAGTGCCATTTTACAGCGAATCTTTATACACTTCTTTTATGAGAGTTTAATATTGAATAATCCTTCGGAAGAGTTATTCAGTTTCAAAATGTTGCTCAGAGCAATGATATTGATAAACACAACTGTGTTTCTTATTCTGAGTTTTAAGATATTTCAGCTATTTCAAATTGAAAAAAGAAAGAATGAAGTAGAAACGGCCATGTATATAGAACTAAAAGCGGATAGACGATTTTATAGAATTAACACCAACGAAATTCTGTTTATTCAAGGGAAAGGCAACTATACTACGTATCATTTGCAAGGTGGCTCAAAAATCACCACTTATGGCACTATTAAAAAAGCCTTGGAAGAATTGCCGGCAAACTTCATTAGGATTCACAAGTCATACATTGCTAATAAAGCTGAAATACGATCTTTTGACACGAACTCCATCGAAATAAAGGATCAGTTTATTCCCAGAGGAAAAAGTATTACAGATGAAGAATTGCTCTAGTGGTTCTTATGCTCATGACTTTTATTAAACTCATAAAACCTCACCTTATTTGGAGAGGTTTTATAAAAATGATCTAGTTTTTAAACTTTCTATCTTTCTCTTTTATTGGCAAATCATTAATACTCGCATAGCGCTTACTCATTAGTCCATCGTTGTCAAATTCCCAATTCTCATTCCCATAAGCCCTATACCACTGTCCGCTATCTGTCCTATATTCGTATTCAAATCTAACTGCTATACGATTACCAGAGTGAGACCAATATTCTTTTTTTAGTTTATAATCTAATTCGGTCTCCCACTTTCTTTTCAAAAAAACTTGTATTTCTTCTCTACCATTAATAAAATCACTTCTATTGCGCCATAGGCTATTAACAGAATATGATTTCGAAATTTTTATGGGATCCTTAGAATTCCAAGCATCTTCAGCCATTTGAATTTTTTGCTTTGCAGTTTCTTCCGTAAATGGTGGCAATGGATATTTCTGTTCTTTCATTGTTTATCTTATTTTATTCTTCTTTAAAAACTTAGAAATATAGTTGGCAATCTCTGCTCCTTTTTCTTCTAAAGCAAAATGCCCTGTATTGAGTAGATGCATTTCTACATTATTCAAGTCGTTCTTATACGGATAAGCACCTTCAGCAGGGAATATTTGATCGTTTTTTCCCCAAACAATAAGCGTCGGTGGCTGATGATCTCTAAAGTATTGCTGCCATTTTGGGTAAAGAGGCACATTTGTTCTATAATCATAAAACATTGCTAATTGAATATCGTTATTACCCTCTCTCGTTAAATGCTGTAAATCAATATTCCAGTTATCAGGACTAATTTTAGAAACGTCTTGTACGCCATGTACATATTGCCATTTCAATCCTTCGAATGAATTAAACTCTTCTAAAGGTTTTCTATTTTCTAATGTTTTGTTATTCCAGTATTTCTTTAGGGGAATCCAAAAGTCACTTAATCCTTCTTCATATGCATTTCCATTCTGGACAATTAATGATTGTACTTTCTCTGGGTATTTTGAAGCAATTCTTAATCCAATTGGTGCACCATAGTCCATAATGTAGATGCTATATTCATCTATATTCAACTTATCCAAAAAAGCTTCAATAACATTTGCCATATTATCAAAAGTATATTCAAATTCATCTATTGAAGGTTGGGAACTTCTACCAAAACCAGGATAATCTGGTGCTATCAAATGATACTCAGAAGATAAATCTGAAATTAAATTGCGGAACATGTGTGATGATGTGGGATAACCATGCAGCAATAATATAGTTGGCTTTTCTCTATCCCCTGCTTCACGATAAAAGATATCTAGTTCATTTACTTCAACAGTCTTGTAAGTTGTTGAAAAATCTTTCTCTTTTAACTTTTGTGACTGACCTAGTATGGTAGGTGTAATCGTGATGACCATAACAGCAGCCATTACATAATTTCTAATAATTGTTTTCATTGTTTTATGGTTTATAAATTATCATATTTTAATTTATTACCGAATGTTCGGTAAAATATTATTTTAAATTTTTTTATATGTATCTTAATCTAATTTTTTCTAAACTATCAATAAATGGCTTTGTTGTCTGTAGTGCTTTTGACATTACTAAACTTCCCTGAATCTCTATAAAAGTTTGATTTGCTTTTTCGGTTGCGTCAGTTTCAGACATACCACTGGCTAATCCAAATTGCTTAAATCCATTTAAAATTAGATGAATCCCTTGTTTAATTTGAGCTCCAAAAAGTTCTATTCCACTATCTAAAGATAATGACCTATAAATACATACCTCGCTCCCACCATCATACAAAGTTTTTATATTTCGAATAGCTTCCTCTAAGCGTACTTTTTTTCCTTTTTCAGAATCAGTCAAGACATTATAAACATGTTTTTTGATGTTTTCTTCTAAGTACACTAAAACCGCTAATGTCATGTCTTTCTTGCCTCCAGGGTAACGATGATACAAGCTTGCCTTTTTTAAACCAGTAGCTTCAGATAATTCGGCCATGCTTGCACCTTCATATCCTTTAGATCTAAACACTGACATAAGGCCATTTAGCATTTCTATATCCTGTACTTTTTGCGGTCTCATACTGCAAATATAGATGAAAATAGTTTTTTACCAAACGTTTGGTAATTATTTAACACTTGTTTAATAAATGTGACATATTGTATAAAAACCTCCTCATCCATAGACAAGGAGGCATTTATGAAGCCGCTAATTTTTCCCCTTTAAACAAAAATTAGACAGCCCTGCTTCTGTATACAGCTCGTTATAGCTATAAAAAAGCTTTTTCGTTTTAGGTTACCCAAAAGGCATGGCTACGTAAACCTGTTATATTTATACTATTAATCATTATATAAAAGAATATTACCATGCCTACTTGGTGTAACCGCTTCTAAAAATGTGCTAACATTTTTAACATGTGAGGTTAAGCTATCTTGGTTATTATCTCAATATTAGTTTCTGTGTTTTTCGTCTGTTATTGTTCTTTAACTCTACTACATACACACCGTCATTGAACATGCTCACATCAATACTCTGTACCATCGTTTGTGTCTGTAGCTCTGTATCTAACACCATTCTTCCCTGAATATCATATAATTTGAAGTTTGTGCCTTCTGAAAGCAATCCACTGATCACAATCGTGTCTTCTGTATGATTTGCATAGATGTTCAGGGTTTCCAATTCGTTTTCAACTGTGCTCAATGCATCTTCTTCAAACCTCAAATAAAAACGTCCCGTACCATCTATGTCCTGATTTGGTGTAATGATATAGGCTCCTGTGGTCAACAGGGTTATCGTATTGGTCAAAGTATCTTCCAAGTAAACATTTACAGTTCCTGGGAAGGTGGTCTCCAGAATCTCAAAACTCAATTGTTCTCCAGCATTCGCATTAACGCCCAGTGGAATCACAACATTATTGTAAAGATCATCACTGTGCAAGGCTTGTATCGCCATTGGTATTCCTGCATTGTCCTCTACCAGATGTGAGTACACTGCAAAGGCTGGTGCCGTGCCTCCCCATATCGCTGCATCATAGCCTGGGTCGAGTCCTAATGAGGCATTCTCGTTGAAGTAGAAGTCCGTCGTGTAATTATCATCATCTGAGGAGATGCCCAGTCTTAAATGCTCGGAAGTATTTCCTGAACGTCCCAATATGAAGTCATCACTATTCCCTGTAGTTCTCATACTTGGTGTAAAGGCTATGTTACCCGTAGCCTCAGCCTGTACGAAGAAGCCCTGTCCTGGGGCTATCACAGTAGATGCATCTGTTGTCAGAAGATTATAGATCGTCCACCCGTCTGATGCTGCACCATCATATCCGTACAGTCCTGTAGCGGTCTCATCGATAAGTCCTGAGTTGACCAAGTCATTCAAGAAATCTTGAACTTTCATGTAGCTTGGATATGGGTTACCGATAAGGTACCAATCACTAGTTGCTGATGCATCAACTGGTACACTCACGATGCCATTTTCAGCAGTTCCAGTAAAGGTAAATGTACTGTTATCTGTTGACCCTGTACGGTATCCAATTCCTGCTGTAAGTGCACTAGCATCATCTGAAGCATCATACGTTTCATAAGCGCCTGTAGTATTGTTGAATGGTCCGAATAAGAAAGCTGGACTACCTCCTATTGTTCCAGATAACAGGTTTGGGTTAGCTGCTCTAAACGCACCAAAGTTTTGACCTGAAAGTGGTGGGCTAATCAAGTCATTATTGCCAGTCACTGTTCCACTATTTGCTGCATTGTTGACATGACGCTTGTATTCAATATTTCCTGAAATAAATCCATCCAATATCAAACTCGAATAACTTGTTGAAATCGACTCTAGAGTCATTCCTCCGGCTGTGTTGAGTATCACTCCAGTATTCACCGTAAGACCAGCTCCTGGCTTCACTGTTATAACCTTACAATCTGTATTAGCTGTTATTGAAGCATCACCTGCTTCGATCACTATATCATTGGCCGAAGTTGATACGCCACTAGGATCTGATGGGAACCAGCCATTGTTATAGGTATAGACAGCTATAAGATCTGAACTCAACACTACATCATTACCATCCCCCTGATCATAGTAGATATACCATGTCTTGCCATTACCAGCAATAGTCGCCCCATTTGGCAATCCTGTAAAGGTTCCTACCACTGGATCGGTTCCATCATTATCTATAAGCACAAGTGTTTCAGTATCTTCAGATAAAATTCCTGAAGTGTCCAATATGTTCAAAGTAGCGCCATTAATATTCACAATACCATTGACCACGATCTGATCATAATCAATACCAGCAGTTGTAAAATCATCGACTTCTATTTCCAAAGTATCTCCTGAACCCATTTCAATATCGCTATTTATTCTTAATTGCCCAGGGGATTGACCTGGTGCCAAATACCCATCAATAGTCGTGGTTGCCACGCTAAACTGAGTTTGGACTGTAATTCCCTCTGGCGTATTGATTGGACCAACATTTGAAGTCAATGAAAGGTTTCCGCCAGTTGTAACTTCTGTTGTAGGCGAGACAAAATCTATTGCCGGAGCATTTATTGCTCCACTTGTTCCTTCTAAAGAAATATCACCTGAACCTAATGTGGAGATCTCTCCATTCAACTCTGATCCCACATGACCAATACCTTCAACATTAATGGTTCCTATACCTCCAGTTTGAATCGTTGTATTAGACGTTGTCCAAACACCAATATTAGTAAGGTCTGGTTGACTCCTTCCTATACCAAAAATATCGATATCGCCTCCATTACTTTGAATGCTTGATGTCCCTTCAATACGCACACCTCTATAATTGACATTCCCATTCTCTACACCGTTTCCTCTTATAATAATATTTCCTGTATCGGATACAACACTACTATTTTGCGCCATCCAAAACCCATCTACTGTGATGCCTACAGGGATATTTATATATATCGTTCCGTCGAGTATAATATCTCCTGGTCCTGTGGTTTCCACATGACCATTAGTCATATATATCCCCCCAGAACCAGACACAACTTCTGTACCTGCAGTCATTGTAATACTTCCCCCATTAGACTGAACTGTTCCAGCGATAGTCGTTGTACTCTTTGTAGTGGTTGTAATCAATCCTGTGGTAACGAGACCACCATCACTATCGATAGTGAAATTTCCAGTATCAAGATTGAAGTTACCATTACCGATATTGGTTGTATTGGTATCGAAACGCACAAAATCACTTTCGGTTGCAGTGATAGTCATATCTGCATCAAATCCAGTCGCTAATCCTTGTATTACAATACTTTTTGCATTATCAGTATTTGTATTATTGATGTTTAGCGAACTATTGGGATTGTTATAATATACTTTTGTTGATGTAAACACATCGATTTGATTATCTAAAAGACCTCCAGCTGATAAGGCCATATAAAAATCTTTCCCCATATTAAAGGTTCTGTTATTAACATCCAGATTGTCTATAATATGCTGATTCAAATCATCATAGCTTATCTGGCTATTCCCTGTCATTTGAATGGTTCCTGTGTGGGTGTCTGTAAACGTATGCTCGACATTCGTATAGGTGCCTGGGCCAGATATTGACATACTATTATTTCCTGTATCGCCTCCATAGAACAATTCATCTGTAAAATTACCTCCGCTTAAATCTATATTTAGGTTGTCATTCCCGTTTTGGGTATTAATAAAAATAATTCCTGTTACTGAAGCTATAGGTGCTGTAACTTCGTTTCCGTCTTGAGTAGTTCCAGGTCCGGCAATTACAGGTTTTACTGAGTCGCTAATGCGATAATTAGTACCATCTACAATAATGGTGAGATTATCATCAAATTGAAAAGGATCTAAAAACACTAGATTACCCGACCCATCTATACGAACGTTAGGAGCGGAAGTACTTAGCTGAACATCATTACTTCCTGCAAGATTGTAATAGATGTACCAGGTTTTTCCATTGCCAGATATTGCAGACCCATTAGGTAATCCATTGAATTCTCCAACTACAGGATCAGTTCCATCATTGTCAATTAAAATAAGGTTTTCAGGACTAGAAAAACTTCCCGAAGTATCAATGATATTTAAAGTCGCTCCTTCTATATTTACTGTTCCATTTACTACTATTTGATCAAAATCAGTTCCTGGAGTGTCAAATCCAGAAACTTCAATATCTAGTGTATCTCCAGTGTTAATTTCAAAATTTCCATCCACAGTCACCTGCCCAGGAGATAACCCAGGCGCTAAAGTTCCGTTTATTATTGTATTTACAGCACTAAACTGAGTTTGATTAGTGACTCCAAATGGTGTATTTATTGATCCTGTATTTGCTGTTACTGTTAAGTTTCCACCAGCATTAAATTGTGATGTAGATGAGGGTAGGAATATTGATGAATAATTTGCCGCACTACTTGTCCCTGTAATTGAAATATTACCTGTCCCAGTGGTACTCACAACACCTACCGATATAATTCCAAATTGATTCGATCCTGTATCGTCTGTACTAATTCCAATAATAGATATATCACCATTTTCGGCACTAACTACAGCGTTAGTCCGTATATCTAAACCATAGTTCGTATCTGTTCCCACACCGCCAGTTCCATTGATTGATATATTACCTGAGCCCGAAGTTTGAATACTGGCTCCATCAAACATAAGGATGCCTTTGTTGTTTTCACCTATACTATTACCTCCAGTTCCTGCAATATTTATGTTTCCGCCTTGACTTTGAATGACAGTAGAAGTCGCCATATTAATTCCTCTGTTGGAATCAGACCCCGTTGTGGCTCCTACACCATTAATGTTAATATCTCCTGTTTCTGAAATAATATTAACTTCTTGAAATTGCACTCCAGTTACAAAAGCGAATGTATCTTCTAGATATGCAGTCCCATTGAGTGTAATGGTTCCTGAACCTGTGGTTTGTATTGTTGAAACTCCTATTTCTAAACCGCTAAATCCGGTACCTGGTGCTGGTGAAGTTCCAGCATTAATGGTAATATCTCCATCAGCAGAAGATATGATATCGCCTTCTCCAACAAAAGTGGTTTCAGAGCTAGTAATCGTTACTGACCCTTGTGTAGTTATTTCAGATCTCACCAAAACAACTCTTGCCGTTATATTAAAATCTCCTGTTCCGATATCGGTATCAGTTCCTGAACCACCAGTAGTACCAAAGCGAATAACATCTTCCAATTTGGTTATAGTTAAATCTGCGTCAAATCCGGTAGCAAATCCGTCGATACGTGTAGACCCTTGTGTTTGGCCTTCGCCTTCTAAAGTCAATGAGCTATTAGGGTTGTTATAATCTATTGTAAAAACACCACTGGCAGATACTCGATTTTCTAAACTCCCAGTAGGTTCAAACAATGTAAAATCGCTTATATTGAGTTTAAAGACTCTATCGTTGACATCCAAATTATCTACAATAGCTTGTTCTAATCCAGTATATGTAATATCACTGTTTCCAGAAATATCAACTGAACCTTCGCCTGCACTATTGATTGTATGTGTTACACCATTATAAGTTCCTGTTCCTACAAATGATATTCCATCGGTATCACTTCCTGCATCATAATTAAGTATATCCGTAAAATCGCCTCCGGTTAAATCAATGTTTAGGTTGTCATTACCTGTTCCAGTATTGATATTAATATCTCCTGTGACAGAAACAATCGGTACTAATACATCATCACCATCTTGTATAGTTCCTAGACCAGCAGACAAAAACCTTGAAGCGTCACTGATACGGTAATTGGCACCATCTACTATTAGTGTTAAGTCATCATTTAAGCTACTCGCATCTTCAAAAACCATATTTCCAGCAACATCTACAAAAACATCCCATTGACGCGAACTAAGTACTACATCGCCTGTGTAGTAGATATACCAGGTTTTACTGTTTCCTGCTATAGCAGTTCCATTAGGCAATCCATTAAACGTTCCGTTAATAGGATCTGTTCCATCATTGTCGATGATGATAATATCTATATCTCCCTCTGGTAAAGGCCCACTATTATCCACCAACTCCAAAGTTGTATTTGTGATATCAACAGCTCCATTGACTTTAACCTGGTCGTAGTCAAATCCTGCGCTAGTAAAGTCGTTTATCTCAATACTCAAAACATCTCCTGTGCTCATCGCAAAGTTGCCATCCACAATAATCTGTCCTGGTGATTGCCCTGGGGCTAGCGTTCCATTAATGATAGTATTGTTTGCCACAAACTGTGTTTGAGATGCAGCCCCTGCGGGAGTCTTTATTGGTCGCGTGGTTGCCGTCATGACAAGATCACCTCCTGAAGTAATCTGAGCACTTGGGGCAACATTGATCGATGTATTACTATTACTTGGGCTGTTTACCGCAGTCCCATCCAATATCACATTCCCAGTACCTGTAGTTAAAATGAAGCCTCTAACTTGCATCCCATCATTATTAAACCCTCCTATATGAGTACCTATCCCAGTAATATTAACATTCCCATCTACTGTGCTAATCAAGGTTCCTCCATGGGCTATAACACCATAGTTACCTCCCAATGTTTCGCTCTGCCCTCCTGTTCCTGTCATAGTAACATTTCCATTGCCAGTAGTCTGGACATTTGCTGTACCTCCCATGTATATACCAATATGAGTACCTGAGTATTCATTATATGTTGTATTGGATAATCCAGTTATAACAATATTTCCTCCAATACTCTGAACGGTTGATGCATGGGTCATGTAAACTCCATAGGATTCTCCATCATCCGCTCCAGCTGTACCATCTAAAGTGATATTCCCTGTTTGAGAATAAACCCCACTAGTGTTCTCCAATAGAATACCCATCGTGTTAAAACCAGTAGTGAATGTTCCCTTACCATTAAGCGTGATGTTTCCAGATGTGGTCCTGATCTCTGACCCAAGCCTCAAATGAATCCCCCTATCTTGCGGTGCGTTGGTACCTGAAGATATGTTGATATCACCCGTTGTACTTTCCAGAGTACAATCATTTATCGCAGTCTTTCCTCTTGTGCTAGTCGTTATCGATCCTGTAGTAGTAATGGACTGGTAGATGTTCAAGGTTCTTGATAACAGATCTAGATCTCCGTTGCCTAAGTCCATTGCCACATTAATGTCTATCGTATTGTTGAGTGACGCAGCATCATGCGGACCATTGACAATAAGGAAATCTCCATCTACACCAATTCCGAAATAATCAACGCTAACTGAATTTTCCGTAGCGATGGCGATACCGTTATTTCCATAATTAAAATCTACCCAATCTTCTGTAGCTGTTCCTATACGATATTCTAATGCTGTTGGGGAGTTATTCAATAGTATAGCTTCACTACCTTCATTAACAATAAAAGCTCTAGAATTTATATTTAATTGGTCTAGAACCGCAGACTCAAGTCCAGTATAGGTAATCGGATTTCCTGTTAATGAAATCGCATTGTTTTGCGTATTATTATAAAAAGAATAGAATGCATTTTCATAAGTACCACTCCCTGATAAGGTTAATATATCGTTGTTGTTCCCTCCATCATAATTGATCCTATTTGAAAAATCACCACCGTTGAGATCTATGTTTAAGGCGTCATTTCCATTTCCTGTACCAATATTAATATCGCCAGTCACAGAAGTAATAGGCACTAGCACGTCATTACCATCTTGGGTAGTACCTAACCCTGCTATTACTGTACGAGCTGAATCGCTAATGCGGTAATTGGTGCCATCAACAGTAATCGTTAAGTTGTCATTAGCATTAATAGGATCTTCAAAAACTAGATTACCCGAATCTATGTAAACATTTGGCGCACGAGAACTCAAGACCACATCATTTCCGTCTCCTCCATTGGTATATATATACCACGTTTTGCCATTACCGAGAATTGAAGATGTGCTAAAATCTCCAGTTATAGGATCCGTTCCATCATTATCAATGATGATAATATCTGTATCTCCAGCTGGGAAAGGTCCGCTAGTATCAATTAACTCCAATGTTGCGCCTGTAATATCTACATTGCCGGTGACCTTTACCTGATCATAGTCAGTTCCTGCAGTACTGAAGTTGTTCAACTCTATACTCAAAACATCTCCTGTACTCATCGCAAAGTTACCATCCACGATCATCAGCCCTGGAGATTGTCCTGGCGCAAGGGTTCCATTGATAATGGTGTTGTTGGCTACAAATAGTGCTTGCGTCGGAATACCTCCTGCTGTCTTTATTGGCTGTGTAATTCCCGTCATCACAATATCACCTCCTGAAATGATCGGTGAACTTGGAACAGCATTTATTGCAATATTATTGGTACTATCATTTATCGCCTCACCTTCCAGTATGATATTTCCTGTTCCTGTAGTCGTAATAGTACCACCAAATTGTATCCCATCACTATGTTCATCAGTACCTTTTCCAGTGATATTTAAATTACCATTTTCTGCACTGATCAAAATCCCTCCATGAGTTATAACCCCATGATTTTCACCTAAGGCCAAGGCCTGACTTTTTCCACCTGTACCTGTAATAGTTACATTTCCACTATTAGAGTTTTGTATGCTTGCCGTTCCTGCTATCAACACACCCACTTGTCTTGGGGAATTATTATTAAATTGTGTTGTTGATAATCCTGTAATGGAAATATCACCTCCGACACTTTGAACAGTTGACGTACTGGTAATAAAAACTCCATAGGACTGTGCGTCATTTGAACTAGCTGTACCATCTATAGTAATAATTCCTGTCTGGGAGTATACACCACTTGAATCCTGGATTAAAATGCCCATGGTGTTGGTTCCGATATTGAGCGCTCCAATACCATTAAGCACTATATTTCCTGATGTGGTCCTAATTTCTGATGTTGATCTTAAATTAATTCCCCTATCTATTGGAGCACTGGTACCTCCTGACATATTAATATTACCTACAGTGCTTTCCAGATTAGAGTCAAATAGAGTCGTTTTTCCTCTTGTACTGGTCGTTATTGAGCCACTAGTAGTAATGGATTGATTGATGTTCAAAGTTCTGGATAGTAAAACCAGATTACCACTTCCTAAATCCATTGCCGTATTAATGTCTATGGTATTATTCAGGGAAGCAGCATTGTGTGGGCCGTTGGCAATAGAGAAATCAGCATTTGTTCCTGATTGAATATAATTGACACTTACTGGGTTTCCAGTCTCGATACTTAAATTTTGATTTGTATTTGAGCTTGGGTTGAAATCAATCCAATCCAGAGTAGATGTTTCCAATCTATACGCCAATGCTGTTGGGGAACTATTTAGTTCTAACGTTCCGCCACTTATAATTTCATTAAATGTTATGGCTCTATTATCCGTATTGAGATTATCTGTAATAATACCTTCTAATCCTGAATAACTTATTGTACTATTTCCTGTTATTGCTATAGTTCCCTCACTGTTGCTTGTTGCACTGATAAATGTATGAGCTACAGTATTTTGAAGGTTTGTTCCTGAAAGTGTTATGTTATCAGAACCATTACCGCCATCAAAATTGAAAGCATTTGCTGTAAAATTCCCGCCATCAAAATCTATATCTAAACTATCATTCCCATCTTCGGTATTGATATTAATATTCCCTGTTACTGAAGCTATTGAGACCAAAACATCATTTCCATCTTGTGTAGCTCCTGGTCCAGCTACTAGTGCTCGTATTGAATCACTGATTCGATAATTAGAACCATCGACAACTATTGTTAGGTCATCATTAACATTAAAAGGGTCTACAAAAATCAAGTTTCCTAAGCCGTCTACTATGACATTGACATCTGGCACATTAGGAATTAAGACTACATCATTACTACCATTATAATTGTAATGTATATTCCATGTTCTTCCATTTCCAGAAATCGAAGCTCCTTCAGGTAGTCCATTAAATATTCCTGAAATAAGATCAGCGCCATCATTGTCAATAATGACATATTCTCCATTTAAAACTGCACTAGCACTGTCAATAAAATTTAATGTAGTACCATTAATATTTACTGCACCATTAACTTTAAGTTGATCGTAATCTTCTCCTACTGCTAAAGGGCTCTCAAATTCGACCTCTAGTGTATCACCTGAACCTATATTAATATTTCCGTTTACCTCAACTTGGCCAGGAGATTGTCCTGGTGCTAGAACCCCATTAACTGTTGTATTGGCCGCATCGAATATGGCTTGGGGAGCTGCTCCATTGGGTGTATTGATTGGTCCTATGTTAGCTGTTAACGTTAAGATATTTGCAGACTGAACTAGGGCTCCAGTTGAAGTTACGTTTATAGCTGACGCATCTGTTACTGCACTAGTTCCTTGTATAAGTATATCTCCAGGGTTAGTTGTCGTTAATGTGCCACTATCTATTTGTACTCCTTTATATCCTGTACCAATGACAACGATATCAGCTGGACCTGTTGTACCTTGAATTGACCCTGAATTTATTGATACACCGATATTAGAATCATTCGCTGTATTTCTCCCTGTGCCATTAAGGATTATATCACCGCTTGTACTTTGTATACTTGCGTTACTTTCTAACCGTACGCCTCTAAAATTAGCTCTACCATTATCTATCCCATTACCAGTAATATTTATATTTCCAGCATCTGATGTCACACTACTGCCTTGCCTCATATAAACACCATTAAGCGTAAAACTTATATTATTATTTGAGTACGCAGTACCATTGAGTGCAATATTTCCCGCACCACTAGTTTGTACATGTCCATTATCCATAAGTATAGTACCAAAATCCCCAGGGACTAGCTCAGTACCTGCAGTGATGCTAACATTTTGTCCTGTGGATTGAACTATACTTCCACTATTAATACGTGTTACATTTTTACTCGAAGTAGTGATAGAACCTGTAGTAGTAAAACTGCTAGAAAAACTCAAAACGTCACAGGTTACGTTAAGATTTCCGTTTCCCAAGTCTGTGGCACTTACAAAACGAACATCATCATCAGTTTCACCATTAATGGTAAGATGAGCATTAAAACCACTATCTAATCCTCTTACATCTAAGAGATCTTTTCCAGCACCAGTAATATTAATTGTCAATGAATTGGTTGGATTATTAAAATCTACGGACTCTCCATAATCAGAATCAATTTGATTATCTAAAGTACCTGCTGAATCCAAGGTGATAAATTCAGTATTTCCAAAATCCCCTGTAAACGTAAATACACGATTTGCTCCATTTAGATTATCTGTAATGGGCTCCAGCCCAATATAATTGATAGTACTATTTCCTGAGATATCGACAAAACCGTCATTATTATTTATAAATGTATGCTCTACAGTATCGTAAATAGTATCGCCACCAATTAATACCATATCATCACCAGATGCAGTATTTTGTTCTCCTCCATTATACTGAATTGGAATTTTGATATTTCCATTGGAAAGGTCGACAGTAAAGGTATCATCACCGCCTTTGGTATTGATCACAATTTTGCCTGTTACCAAATGGATTGGCACCAAAACTTCATTACCATCTTGTTTAGTACCCTTTCCAGAGGTTAACCTCGTCGAAGAATTACTCAGGCGATAATTAGTACCATCGATGACTATACTAATATCATCATCAATGCCAGTGTTGTCAGTATAAACCAGATTTCCTGAATCGTCGATTTTCACACCATTTCTAGTGTAATTGGGTTCAATGGTTTTGTCTGTAGTTTTGAATTCTAAACTGGAAGCGTCTTGAAATTTTTGAAAGCTCCAGGTACTGATAGAAAAACAGAAGCATAAATACAGAATGCTGTAGTGCAAAAGGGATTTCATAATAAAGGGGTTGTTTTAGTTTTTGGAATGATTTCCTTTTAATTTTTTCCTCAACTTTTCTAGTGCATATAACTCGGCTTTAAGGCGTTCGTTTTCCTCCTGAATGACTTTTTGGTCTTTCAAAAAAAGGGTAGAGAAAAATTGCCTTATCGACATCTTATAGCATTTTGAATTGTTTACTTCAAAACTATTTACAGTAAGGTCTGAAAGGAAAAAAACACCATGCACAAATCATGTACAGGTTCTAAAAACTCATGTACAAATCATGTACAAATGAAGAAAATAAAATTATAACCCTTTGATTTAAAGTAATTTATATAATTCACCTTAAAATTGATTCAAAAAGGAGTTAAGATCGTCTTTTGGAGAGAGATTTAGCTTTTTTCTGAGCCTAGATCTGCTTCTGTATACAGATTCTAATGCTACATTTTGTAGCAATGCTATTTCATTATTATCGATATTCAATCGAATAAAAGAGCATAATTTTGCTTCTGTTTTGGTGAGTGTTGGAAACTGTTCGCGTAGCTTTTCATAAAAGGCTGTATTGAGAATATCTACCTTATTTTGAATATCAATCATGTTACTATCTACAATTTCTCTTTCTAAAACTGCTTTTTCTAATGCTTTAAAATTTGAATCGCCTTTAAGTGAATTCGACTTCTTTATTTTTTTGATATAGTTTAATAGTTCCTCTCTCCATTTACGGTTTCTGGAAATATTCAAGGCAAAGTCAGAAATGTCTTTTTGCTTGTAATCTATTTCCTTTTGAAGCATTTCATTTTTGAGTTTTCCAAGTTGAATTTGCTCTTTTCGCCTTCTGGACACAAAAATGATTCCTGCTATAATCAATCCAAAGATGCCCACAATTATGGCAGTAATTTTCCAGAATCTGGTAGAAGCTTGCTGCAATAAGCGCTCTTCATTTATCTTCTGTTGTTCTACTAATTGTATACTATCTATTGTTTTTCGGCGCTCATAAGTGTATTTAGCTTCTAACTCAGCAAACTCTTTAATGCTTTTTACATTCATATCTTTTATTTGCTGACGTTTATAGCCTCTATAATATGCAAATGCGCGTTCATGATTTCCCAAATCGGTATACGCATTGCTTAAGGACAAACAACGATTGGCAATGGAGCCTTCAAGCCCTATATCTATGACCAGGTCGAGCGATTTTTTATAGTTTTCAACAGCCTTTTCTGGTTGCCCCAATTTTCTGTAGGCATAGCCCAAATTCTTATAACACCTTTCCAAGCTGATTCTGTCATTATTCCTTTGACATATTTCAATATTTTGGTTCGTCAATGCAATGGAAGCTTTATAATTCTTTTTTTGACGCTCATAATTAGATAAGCGAAAAATTGCTAAAGATCTACCATAATCATAGTTTATAGAATCCGAATAGGCTAACACTTCATGGTTATATGCTGCACTTTTTTCTAACTGATTATGAGTCAAGTAATAGCCGCTAAAGGAATTTAATACGCGTACAGTCTCCTTATCGTTTTTATATGTTTTGGATGATGCAAGGGCTTTTTCATAAAATTGAAAGGCTTTAATACTATCTTTATTATGGTGATGTAGTCTACCATAAATTCGATATGTAGTGGGGAGTGTATATGTTTCGCCAATAGCTTCTTTAATTTTTAGACTTTCCTGAATAGCTTTCAGACTTGGTACATAATCGGTGTCCTTTCTATAATAGTAACCCAACTCATCTAACATCAAAGCCTTTTTAAGCAAAAAATACTTATTATTTTCATCCTTGGACAGGATACTATCATTAATAATGCCTATGGCTTTCTCAAAACTACTTATCGCTTTTTGCGCTTTTACTCTTCTGTTTTCCAAGCCTAGCTTATAAAGCTTTTCAACTTCAAGACTATCATTTTGTGCATTAAGTGGTATGGTGAATAACAATACAATTAGTGTACTGACTACATAGGCAGATACGCTTAAACTGTTCTTTAAAAAAAGAAGATTAAGTGAGTTCAATTCTTGAGGGTAATTTTCTTAGTTCTATCCAAAGATAAATAAACTGAAATAGATTAGTAAATTAAATCTTACCCTATGGGTAGAATGTTGCTCTTTATGGGCTCTCTTTAAAATGACACCTCTACTTATGAAGATAAGAATTATCTTTATAGCTAAAATTAATACATTAACTATGCGCAATTTTATATTATTTCTTGCCCTTGTTTTACTTTCACCCTCAATAATTGCACAGAAGAAAGATGATGATAAAAAAGATACTTGGGACGTAAATAATCCTCATGAAGATTGGACCTATAAAACCTTCAACCTGAATACTGATGAAGGTACCTGGATGAATTTAGACGTTAGTCCAGATGGGAAGACCATTGTATTTGATATGCTGGGAGATATTTATACCATACCTATTACAGGTGGCAAAGCAAAAGCATTACGCACTGGCTTAGCGTTTGAAGTACAGCCAAGATTTAGTCCAGATGGTAAATATATTTCTTTCACCAGCGATTTGGAAGGCGGGAATAATATTTGGGTAATGACAGCAGATGGCAAAAACGCTAAATCTATAACCAAGGAGAAATTTAGACTTTTAAATAACGCTGTTTGGACTCCAGATGGCGAGTCACTAATAGCCAGAAAGCACTTTACTTCTCAACGTTCCATGGGAGCAGGTGAAATGTGGCAGTATTCATTTTCTAATAGTGGCGGACTTAAGTTGACTACAAGAAAGAATGATCAGCAAGATGTAAATGATCCTTCTGTGTCACCAGATGGAAAATATTTGTACTATTCAGAGGATATGTATCCTGGTGGTTTCTTTCAGTATAATAAAGATCCAAACAAACAAATCTATGTGATCAAAAGGTATGACTTAGACACTGGCAAAACCATTACAATAACTGGTGGTCCTGGTGGTGCTACACGACCAGTAGTTTCCAGAGACGGAAAATCCTTAGCTTTTGTAAAAAGGCTTAGGGAAAAAAGTGTGCTATACGTCCATGATTTAGAGTCTGGTGTAGAAACTCCTATTTATTTCGATTTGGATAAAGATCAGCAAGAAGCTTGGGCTATTTTTGGTGTCTATCCTTACTTCAGCTGGATGCCTAACAATGAAGAGATCGTGTTTTGGAGTGGTGGAAAAATTAATAAAGTAAACATCGATACCAAGGCTGTAACTAACATTCCTTTTGAAGTAGATGCTTCACTAAAAATTGCTGAAACTCATCGTGTAAAAAGACCTGTATATACAGAGACATTTACATCAAAAATGATTAAGGATGCCAAGACATCTCCCGACGGCAAAACAATTGTCTTTACAGCGCTTGGGCACATCTACAAAAAGAGCTTGCCAAACGGTAAGCCAACAAGAATCACTAATCTAAATGATTTTGAAGCTGAGCCTAGCTTTTCTCCCGATGGGAAGTCTGTTCTATTTGTAACCTGGAATGATGAAAATTTAGGCAGTATTTATAAAGCCGATTTAAATGGCAGCAATGTCACTAAACTTACGAAAGACAAAGGCATTTATCGTATGCCTTCATACTCAAACAATGGTTCTAAAGTCACCTATAAAAAAGAGTCCGGAAATGGCGATCAAGGTTTTGATTATACCAAAAATACAGGAATCTATGTGATGAATTCTGACGGCTCTGAAGCAAAAAAGATTTCAGACACTGGAGACTACCCTACTTTTTCGGTAGATGATAAACGTGTGTTCTTCCAAACTGGAGGTTACTTCTTTGGAAGTCTTACAAAACATTTAAAGAGTGTAGACCTAGATGGACATAACGAGAAAAGTCATTTTAAATCTAAACTTGCTAACAGAATTGTCCCTAGTCCTGATAATAAAATGGTTGCTATTATTCACTTATACAAAGTATACATTGCGCCTTTTATACAAAATGGTAGTGAGATTAATATCGATCATAAAACCAAGGCTTTTAAAGTTGAAAGCTTATCGAAAGATGCTGGAATCAATTTGCATTGGGCTGCTAGTAGTAATAAGGTGCATTGGACACTTGGAGGTGAATACTTCACCAAGAATGTGATCAATAACACATCGGACCCTTTTGCTGAAAGTAATTTAAGTACAGAAGATGCCAAAGGCATTCAGATTAATTTAGAAGTAAAATCAGATGTTCCTGAAGGTAGAGTAGCATTTACAAATGCACGTTTAATTACCATGGAAGGTGATGCTGTTATTGAAAATGGCACTATCATCATTAAGGATAATAAGATTGAAAAACTAGGTGCATCTTCAACTGTTAGTGTGCCAAGTGATGCTAAAGTATACGACATGAATGGTAGAACCATAATGCCTGGAATTGTTGACGTTCATGCGCATGTTGGTGCTTTTAGAAATGGATTAAGCACCCAAAAGCATTGGCAATTCTATGCTAATGTCGCTTTTGGAGTTACTACAGCTCACGATCCGTCTGTGCATACCGAAGCCGCATTTACACTAGAAGAGTTACAAAGAAGTGGCAATACGGTTGGTCCAAGGTTATTCTCTACTGGATTCATTCTGTATGGTGCTGAAGGTGATTTTAAAGCAGTTGTCAATAGCTTAGATGATGCGCGTTTTGCTGTAAAACGTACTATGGCTTTTGGAGCAAAGTCTATAAAGAGTTACAATCAACCGAGACGTGAGCAACGTCAGCAAGTGATGCAAGCTGCGAGAGAACTTGGTGTTAATGTTGTTCCAGAAGGTGGATCGCATTTCTACTCTAATATGAGTATGATCTTTGATGGTCATACTGGTATTGAACACAACATTCCAGTTAATCCAGCTTATAAAGATGTGATTACGCTCTGGAAAAATAGTGAGACAGGCTATACACCTACTTTGATTGTAAATTATGGTGGTATTAATGGCGAATTTTACTTCTATGAAAAGAGCAATGTCTGGGAAAACAGAACACTTCTTAAGTATACACCAAGATATGTCGTAGATAGTAGATCTCGACACAGAACTATGGTCCCTGAAAAGGAATACATTAACGGACACATATTGTCTTCTAAAACAGTTACAGAATTGTCTAATCATGGTGTAAAAGCCAACCTTGGTGCTCATGGTCAATTACAAGGTTTGGGAGCGCATTGGGAATTATGGATGTTACAACAAGGTGGCATGTCTAATATGGAAGCTCTGAAAGCTGCTACGATTAATGGCGCTGAATATATAGGTGCTGGAGATGAAATCGGATCTTTAAAGGAAGGTAAGCTTGCAGACCTCATCATACTAGACAAAAACCCATTAGAGGACATCCAGAATTCTAATTCGGTAATTTATACAATGATTAATGGTCGTTTATATGATGTATCGACAATGAATGAAATTGGTAATTACGACAATAAGAGAACTAAATTTTATTGGGAAAGTGGAAATTACAATCAAGGTGTTCCATTTAATCTCAAAACCATGAGCTTCACAAAGCATACCTGTAGTTGTCATGAGTAGATTAATATAAAAATAACACATAATAAAAAAAGCCCTGCTTCTTAGCAGGGCTTTGATGTTTTATAGCTAATCATTTTTAAGCTTCAGATACTAAAGCATCTGGTGCATTACTCTTTACAGAAGCAATGCCATTCTCCATTGCAGATGTCGACGAATACATCTCACTGTTTCCAATGACTTGGCCATTGGCTGCCTTAAGATTGAAGTAAGGGCTTCCATCTTTGGCCGTAAGACGATCGTACATATCATCATTTTGCGAGTTGGTTCTTACCGACTCAATACCATTGTTGCATCCATCTTTAGATGCATACCCTTGGCTACTTAAAATAACTTGCCCATTATTGGCTTTTAAGTTAAAACGATACTTACCTGCTTTGTCTGTTGAGACTTCGAATTTTCCCATAATAAATGATTAATAATTTAAAGCTTCAAAATAACAAAAATGTTATGAATGCATAGTATTTTGTTGAAAAATATTATTGAAAGTCAATGATTTAAAACTTTCTATCTGGATGGTAAGGCTGTAAGTCTAAAGATGGTAATTGCTCAGAAATGATCTCAGCAACTAATTTGCCAGTTGCAGGTCCCATACTCCAACCCATCATGGCATGTCCTGTGGCTATAGTAAGATTCTTATAGGCATTAAAGCGACCAATGTATGGTAAACCATCGGGAGATAGAGGTCGTAAACCACATTGAGCTGCTGCTTTTTCAGCATCAGTAATCTTTAAACCTTTGTAATAATGTTCCGAAGCTTTTGCAATCGCATTCACTCGTACTGGATTGATGTTATGGTTAATCCCTCCTATTTCCATGGTTCCTGCAAAGCGTGTATAGCCTTGCATTGGCGTCACTGCTACTTTGGCTTCACACAAAATGGTAGGAATGCTAATATTGGTTTCTCGTTCCACATTGATACGATAGCCTTTTCCGGCTTGTAGCAGTAATTTCAAACCTAACTTCTTATTCAGAAATCCACTCCAACTTCCAGCAGCTAAAACAAATTCATCCGCTTGCATACTACCAGTTTTTGTAATGATTCTTGAAATGGCATCTCCAGATATTTCAATATCAATAACTTCTTCGTTTTGAATACTAACTCCTACAGATTTGAGATATCGCTTCATGTCCTTCATAAAAATCTCTGGTGTCATGTGCGCATCAGAATGAAAATACACTGCGCCTTTAACATCGAGGTTTGCTTTAGGTTCAAGTTCAGCAAGATCTTTCTGAGATAAGTGTTCCACCTTCAAGCCTAAATCAATTGCTTTCTGCCCTACGTCCCACTCTTCTTCACCTACCTTATCATCTTTGTAAGCTAGTAATAATCCTTTGCGTTCGTAATGGAAATCAAAATCTCCAGACGATTTCATATCACTGTACAATTCTCTGCTGAAGACATTAATATCTTTGATTGGCCCTATAGATTGTTCTACATTCTGCTTAGTCGCCGAACGTTTGAAGGCTAAAGCCCATTTTAAAAAGTCACCATTTAATCTGGGCTTAATGTAGAAAGGACTGGCAGGATTAAGCATCCATTTCAAACCTTGTGTGATAATCCCTGGTGACGCCAAAGGCACAATATGACTTGGTGTAATGTAGCCTGCATTGACATAAGAAGCACCTTCCGAACCATTGGATTTATCGACAATAGTCACCTGATGGCGTTCCTTGTGCAAGTAATAGGCTGTGCACAACCCAATGATTCCTCCTCCTATAATGACTACACTTTTACTCATTCTATATCACTTGAAATCCGTGTGCATACGGATCGTCTTCATCATCAATAATAATGGTATTATATCCATAAACCTTTGCCCAACCTTTAATACTTGGAATAATGGCTGGTTTTCCGCCCAACTCAGTTTCGGCTTCAACACAACCAATAAAGGTACTGCCGATAAAACTTTCATGACTATAAGATTCGCCCTTTTTGAGTTTGCCTTTAGCATGCAATTGAGCAAGTCTAGCAGAAGTTCCTGTTCCGCACGGTGAACGGTCTATAGCTTTGTCACCATAAAAGACTGCATTCCGTCCTGAAGAATTAGGGTCTAATGGATCACCTGTCCAAAGCATATGACTCACATCTCTTATGGTGTAATCTTCAGGGTGAATAAATGCATCTGGATATTTTTCGTAGATACGATCTCTTACAATTTGTGAATATTGAATGATCTTGCTTGCCGTAAAATTGTGAATCCCTGAAAAGTTTTCCTGTGGATCTACAATCGCATAAAAGTTTCCACCATAAGCCACATCAAAGGTGAGTTCACCAAGTTCAGGACAATCTATAGTCAAACCTTCAGCAGCTAAATAGCTTTTTACATTAGTCAATTTCACCCAATCTACTTTGCTACCTGTTTGTTGATATTCGATATGTACTAAACCTGCTGGGGCTTCCATTCGTATTTTTCCAAGAGTTTTAGGCTTTATGAGTCCTTCTTCTAAACCAATGGTAATCGTCCCTATGGTACCATGACCACACATGGGCAAGCAACCTGAAGTTTCGATGAACAAAATGGCGAAGTCATTCTCTGGATCATGCGGTGGGAATAGTATAGAACCGCTCATCATGTCGTGACCTCGTGGTTCAAACATTAAGCCTTTGCGAATCCAATCGTATTCTTTTAAAAAGTGTTGACGCTTTTCACTCATGGTCTTTCCAACGAGCTCTGGGCCACCGTGTTTCACAACCCTAACTGGATTTCCACACGTATGACCATCTATGCACTCAAAAACAGATCGCATACTATAGATTTTGAGTAGAATATTCTCCGTTTATTAATCTCGAAATCCCTAGTGGGTTTCCATTCTTTAATTCATCTGGCAGTAAATCATTTGGCCAATCCTGATAACTAAAAGGACGTACCCAACGTTTAATAGAATTAATCCCTACTGCCGTAAATCGACTATCTGTAGATGCTGGATAAGGTCCTCCATGCACCATCGATGGGCATACTTCTACGCCTGTTGGCACACCATTATAAATAAGTCGTCCTACTCTATTTTGGAGTGTCTCGATGAGTGATGGATATTGATTGGCTTCGGAAGCTTCAGCAATAAGCGTTCCTGTCAGTTGGCCTTCAAGCTGTGCAATAACAGCTTCTAATTGTGTGATATCTTCACATTGCACGACCATGGAAAATGGTCCAAAAACTTCTTGATGCAAAGTTGGGTTATTCAGAAATGTATTGCCTTCAACAGCAGTAATAACTTGTCTCGCAAAATTAGTTTGAACAGTATCAGCATAATCTACAACCACATCGACATTAGATTGCGACACAGCTTTTTGTTTGTTTTGCTCATAAGCACCAATAATATTAGGATGCAACATTACTGAAGGTTCCAATTGTATGATCTCTTTCCCTAAATGCTGAATAAAATGCTGTAAGGCTTCACCTTTAATCCCCAAAATCAACCCTGGATTTGTACAAAATTGTCCTGTGCCCAAGGTTATGGATCCAGCATAGGTTTTTGCTAATGCTTCACCTCTGGTTTTAAGTGCTTCAGGCAATATTACCACTGGATTAATGCTACCCATTTCAGCAAATACAGGAATAGGTTCTTCTCTTCGTGCCGCCAGATCTAATAAGGCTCTACCTCCTCGAATACTTCCTGTGAATCCTACTGCTTTCACGTCTGGATGTTCTACCAATTGTACACCGACTTCAATACCGCTGCTGTTCAAATTAGAAAACACACCGTTTGGCATTCCTGTTTGTTCGGCTGCTTTTATTATTGCTGAAGCCACTAATTCTCCTGTACCTGCATGCATAGGATGGGACTTTACAATAACTGGGCATCCAGCGGCTAAAGCTGCTGCTGTATCACCTCCTGCTGTAGAATAAGCCAATGGAAAATTACTTGCACCAAAAACGACTACTGGTCCTAATGGAATATTCATTTTCCTTAAATCTGGTTTTGGTGCTGGAGTTCGATCTGGTACGGCTGTATCGATAGAGGCTTCTACCCAAGAGCCTTCGGCAACCAATTCCGCAAAACTTCTCAGTTGAAAAACGGTTCTGCCTCGCTCACCTTTGGCTCTACCTTCTGGCAACCCGGTTTCTGAACAATACACTTGAATAAGTTCATCATCTAAGGCTAAAATTTCATCTGCAATCGCATTCAAGAATTCGGCCTTACGTTTCCCAGAGACTGTTCTAAATGTTTTAAATGCCTCTGATGCCAAAGCCACTGCTTTATTGATTTCGTCCTCTGAAGCTTCGGTAAAGACATGCTCATTGTCAATGTTGAGCAAGGGATTGAACGTACGATAGGTTTTCTGCCCTGTTGCAGACAATGTGTGTCCTATATAATTTTTTCCTGTAATCATCTTATAAGTTTTTGTAATCTGGTAAAGTAGGTCTGCGTTTAAGACCTTCTTCTATAACACTGAGCACGTGTTGTCGTTCTTCTCCTATTAATGGTAGTCTAGGTGCCCTTACATGCTCTGTGCCTATTCCTGTAGCTACTTCAGCTAGTTTTATATTCTGAACCAATTTAGGGTTTATATCCAACTCTAGCAAAGGCAAAAACCATCTGTAGATGTCTACTGCTTCTTGTATTCTTCCTGCTTTTTGAAGCTCATAGATGGCAACGGTCTCTCTAGGAAATGCACAGACTAAACCAGCTATCCAACCATCTGCTCCCATCAGCAAACTTTCTAAACCTAAGGTATCAACGCCTGTCATAATCTTCAAACGATCACCAAATCTGTTTTTTATTCTGGTAACGTTCGAAATATCTCTTGTAGATTCTTTCACAGCTTCTATATTATCGCATTGCAACAGGTCTTCGAACATATCCAAAGTAACTTCAATCTTATAATCTACAGGATTGTTATATACCATAATTGGTAGCGATGTGTTATTCGCCACAGCTTTAAAGTACTCGACAGTTTCTCTATCGCCTGCTTTATAGCGCATTGGTGGCAACATCATTAAACCTTGTGCACCATCGGCTTCTGCTTTTTGTGCAGCGGAGATAGCGCCTTTTGTAGACTGTTCTGCCACATTCATAAGTACTGGAACTTTCCCCTGTACCATTGCTACTGTTGCCCTGGTAAGCTCACGTTTTTCGTCTTCTAACAAAGTACTTGCTTCTCCCAAAGTACCACCTAATACAATACCGTGTACACCAGCGTCTAATTGTGCATTAATGTTGGTTTCAAACATTTGTAAATCTAACTGATCATCTGCTGTAAACTTGGTTGTTACTGCTGGCATTACGCCTTTCCATTCTATAGCCATTATTTGATTTTTTTGATAGTGTAAAATTAAACCAAGTGTATAGGATAGCTCAGTCTTATATTATCCAATACTAATACCATATATTCCGTAATATTAATTTTTGAATACATACTGAATAGTATTTGCGTATATTTACTGAATGAAAGCACTACCCTTTCAGATTCCAAAACCGACTTCAGATGCGCTTATTTATCAGGAAGACCATGAGTATGTGTTCTATGATAAGTTTCATTTGCATGAAGAAATACAGTTGAGTTATATCCATGAAGGTGAGGGCACTTTGATTGTAGGCGATACGGTTTCGGACTATAAAAAAGGTGACATTATTGCCATTGGAAGTAATTTGCCACATGTTTTCAAAAGCGATGTTACCCTTGAAACAAAGTCGTTAATGCTCACACTTTTCTTTACTAAAGACAGTTTTGGAGAGGTCTTTTTTGATCTTGAAGAACTTTCAGAAACAAAACATTTCTTCAAGAATATCAATTCTGGTTTCAAAGTATTGTCACACAATCAGGCTCTCAAAACTGTGTTTCTATCATTACGAGATAGTAGCAAACTCGAGCGGTTTACCTCATTATTGTTAATCTTGAAATCACTTGCAAAAGCAAAGAAGCTTCAATTGTCTTCTTATAGTTATGAAAAAGAATATACTGCTGTGGAAGGTAAACGCATGCAAGATGTGATGGACTATACCATGAAGCATAGCCATGAGAGTATTTCTTTAGACGTGATTGCAAATGTCGCTAACATGACCAAAAATGCGTTCTGTAAATATTTCAAAAAGAGAACGAATAAGACGTATACGCAATTTCTGAATGAACTAAGGATTGAAAATGCCTGTAAATTAATTTCTAATAATGGAGAACTGACACTATCTGAAATTGCTTTTCAGTGTGGTTATTTCAATATTTCAAATTTCAATAGACAGTTTAAAGCTATTAAATCTATGACGCCTTCTGAATACAGAATTGCTAAATTAGGTGCTTATGGTAATTTGGTATAGATTATCTATTAAACGCCTTTTTTAATTCCTCATAAAAAGCTATAGATTTCAAACGGTCAAATGCTGTGCTGCCTCCCCACGGATATATTCCTGAAGTTCCATTAGTAGTAATTTTATAGTCCAAGAAGATAAAATAAGAATCTCTGACCTCAGCATGCTTTACAAAATTCTGCTTGAGATTATTAAAAGCATGTCTGAGTTTATCTAGACCATATTTTGCCTGCAATGAATCTACCATAATATTCGCATAGTACTCATTATTCAAAAGGTATTTCATACCATATTCTAGAGCTTTATCATTTTCATTAAGGCCTTTGAATGTTTCGAAAAATAATTTTCCTAACGTTGAAAAATGATTGAGATATCCATTATAGCAAGTAAACCTCACATTAGGATTTTCTAAAAAATTATTTTCGCGCAAAAGCTCTAAAGATTTATTGTACAGCCCTTTTTTATTGTAGTTAACAACCAAAGTAGTCAATACATTAAGAGTCCTTAAGCGCTTTCTAATTTTTGGATTATCTAGTCGTAATAAGCTATAGAGCTTCTCACTACACTCTATCTTTTTTTCATTTTCTCCAACTACATCATAGTAACTGATAAGTTGTCCATAAGCTGAAAACACATTTTCTTTATCTGAGGAATTCTTGACCAAAAATGCTTCAAACTCTTTAATATACTTATTAATCTCAGACTTAATGTCTTCTGAAAACTCTTCATCAAAATAATAATAATCATAAAACAGGTCTGAGGCATAAGTCAAACCATTTTCCTCTTTATAGAAAAAAGAATCTTCTAAATCATTACTCTGAGAAATTACAAAAAAAGGAATCAGGAAAAATAATAGATGCTTGACCATAAACGTATAACGCTACTTTCTATTAATAATTATTACCACTCATTAATCTTATTGGAGTCCAGTTTTATAAAGACGAATAGCAAAATCGTGAAGCCCCAAAGCCCAGAACCTCCATAACTAAAGAAAGGCAACGGAATTCCTACTGTTGGGATTAAGCCCATAACCATCCCAACATTAATGAGAAAGTGTATAAAGAATATAGATGCAACCGAATATCCATATACACGACTGAATTGTGACTTTTGAGATTCAGCCAAATACAAGAGCCTTACAATAAGCATTACAAAAAGAATCACAGTGATACTACTCCCAACGAAGCCCCATTCTTCACCTACTGTACTAAAAATATAGTCGGTATGCTGCTCTGGTACAAACTTCCCTTTGGTACGAGTACCTTGTAAAAAGCCTTTTCCTAACATGCGCCCAGAACTAATTGCCTCTTCTGACTGAATAAGGTTATAGGCCTGATTCTTTTTCATGGCTTCCAGCTTGGCAGGATCTTTTTCCAAACGCAACCAAAGGCTAATTCTATTCTGCTGATGTTCCTTTAAAACATGCTGATAAAACAACTTCACACCATAAGAAAAGCTTATACACACCATGAATACGACTACGTATTGGAAAATGTTTCTTCGTTTTCGCCTTATGAAGAAAAAATGCAACACCAAGAGTAATATTACAGCGATGGCTGTGTATACTATCCCAAACTTTAAAACGCTAACAGCCAGACCAATCAATAATGATCCTACAACTAAATAGATTTGCTGCAACCCTTCACGATAAAACACGAAGAAGAATGCTGCATACACCATGGTACTTCCTGCATCATTTTGCAAAAGAATCAGCAACGCAGGGATTACAATAATGGCTATGGTTCGCAACTGATGGTTGATAGTGCGCATATCCGTTTGTAAATCACTGATATATTTGGCTACTGCCAAAGCTGTGGCAAACTTGGCAAACTCACTCGGCTGTATTGTAAATCCTCCGATACCATACCAAGACGTAGCACCGTTGACATTCTTTCCAAAGATGAATAATCCCAACAAGGACAATATCGAGAGCAGGTAAATAATACTTGAAAACCGTTCGTAGAATTTGGCTTCAAATGAGAGGATGAGAATAATAAGTACAAACGTAAACCCGATGAATATCAACTGCTTGCCATAAGGCTGGCTCATATCAAAATAGCTCACAATATCACCTGAATGTGAAGCAGATAAAATATTTACCCAACCAAAGCCTACTAATAGCAGGAACAGTATAATGGTTAACCAGTCAAACTTAAATCGCCTTTGATTCTCTCTCTGCATTATTCTTCAGTAATAGATTGGTTTTGTGATGCTTCTGCTCGCTTCAATTGTTCATACTCATCAACTCGCATGATTCTCGTTTCACCATTAATCTTGAAAGGTTTTCCAGAATATGGTTTCTCATACTCGTGTTCTAAAGTATGATCCAAAATCCATCGTTCCATATCGGTGCGTGTGATTTCACCTTTGATATACTTTTCAATCATTAATCCAGCAATGCGCCCTGCAAATCGTCCTCCCCAATATCCATTTTCCACAAACACAGCAATGGCAATTTTAGGATCTTCTTTTGGTGCAAACGCCACGAAAATCGAATGATCGGTAAGCTGAGTCTTAACACTATCGATGATTACAAAGTTTTCTGCAGTACCTGTTTTCCCACAGATATCTATTCCAGGAATTTTCAGATGCGCAGCTGTACCTTTATTGTACACATCAAACATGCCTTGTATCACTGGTTCAAAATGTTGACGGTCTATTGTTGTATAGTTTCGCTTTTTGAACTTACTAGGAATGGTGTCATTTTCAACAGATTTAATGATATGAGGTGTATAATAATAACCTCTATTAGCGATCGCTGCCGTCATATTTGCCAATTGAATTGGCGTTGCATCAACTTCGCCTTGTCCAATGGCATTAGATACTACATAAGTTGAAGCCCATCGTGGTCTTTTGGTAGCTTCATCATAGTAAGCTCTATCGTAATAGGCTCCATCTGGTATTCTTCCTTTTTGTCCAACGGCTAGGTCATTGCCTAAATAGTTGCCGAGTCCAAAACTTTTCGCATGATTACTCCAAACATCCATAGTCTTAGAAATGTCACCATGTTTATCTAAGATTCGTCTATAAACATTTACAAAGTAGGCGTTACAGGATTCATAGATTCCTAAGTTCATGTTGGCAGGACTACGATGCGCATGACAGCCTGTAAGCTTTCTGCTACCATAGTAATAACCTAGCCTGCAAGAAAATGTTTCTCCAGTAGTAATTACACCTTCCTGTAAACCAATCAAAGCGTTGATCACTTTAAATGGTGAACCTGGAGGGTAACCTGCTTGCAAACCTCTATCAAACAAGGGTTTGGCTATACTATCTCTAAAGAGTTTATTAAAATTCTTTGAACGATTTCTACCGACGAGAATATTGGGGTTATAGCTTGGTGCTGAAACCATTGCTAAAATCTCTCCACTGCTAGGCTCAATGGCAATAATGCCGCCTCTCTTGTTCTGCATTAACAATTCTCCATACTCCTGAAGTTTTGAATCAATTGTGATGGTTATATCTTTTCCAGGTTGTGGCAGAGTATCTAGCGTACCTTCTTTATAAGGTCCTATGTCTTTATTGAATCTATCTTTCTGAATGAACTTAATGCCTTTTACACCTCGTAACGTTTTTTCATAAGACAATTCGATGCCTTGCTTACCAATGAGATCTCCCATTCTGTAATACGCATCTCTAGCAATATTTCGTCGATTTACTTCACCTATGTCTCCAAGAACATTAGCGCCTATTGAGGTTTGATATGATCTAAGTGAGCGCTTTTGGATATAGAAGCCATCATACTTTCGCATCTTTTCTTGAAGTACTGCATAATCTTCTTTGGAGAGATGAGACAAGAATACTGAGGGAAGTCTTGGTGAGTAACGATACGCTCTTTCGTAAGTTCTAAGAAAGTCTTCTTTACTGATTTTTAAAAGGTTACAAAATTCAAGTGTATCTAAAGGTTCAACTTCTCTTGGGATTACCATAACATCATACGAAGGTTGGTTTGCTACAAGCAAAGCACCATTTCTATCATAGACATAGCCACGTTTAGGATAATCAAAGACTTTCCTTATCGCGGTATCTTCAAAAATATCGTAAGCTTTTGGATTGTAAACCTGGAGGTAGAATAATCTCGCGATGAATACCAATCCAACACAAATAACAATAGATAAAAGTAACAGTTTCCTCATGGTTCAATTTACGCCTTGGAGTGCTTCAACAGATAAATTCAACTCTTCTTTTTACTGGTAAAGAGCAATAGCAACAAGATACTCAGAATTACAGTAAAGATAGTTGAAAATAGGGTTTTCTGAAGCACTAAAAGTATTTGGGACATGTTAAATATTTCTAAAGCAAACAATACAAAATGATGGATTATAGCCAATAAGGATACATAACCTAATAAGCTTCCAAATTCGGCATTACTGTATTTTATATTTTGGTGTTCGTACAGCATTCCGAAAGAAAACTTTAGTATTACCGGTCTTACATATGCAGCAAAAACACATGCTGCGGCATGGATACCTCCCGAATCTGAAAACATATCTACAAATAGTCCTAATAAAAATGCTAGAATCAAAAAAACGATGCGATTACTATTTGCAGGATATAGAATAATAAACAACAGATAGACATAAGGGTTTATGTATCCGAATAAATCAATATGATTGAATATCAAGACTTGGGCTAAGAGTAAAACGACAAAACGAAGGGCAATATTTAATCTCAAGCTATTCATCTATACTCTCTTCTAAAACTCTTATTTCTTCGAGATCAACATTCTCAATGATATACACATGACCAATATTAGTCATATCGTTGAACAATTTCACTTGGATGATATAGGTATCACCGCTAATATCAATTTCGAATGAATCCACTACACCTATTGGCACTCCTTTTGGAAAAATAGACGACTGCCCTCCAGTGATTATAGTATCACCCACTGTCACTGGGGCAAACGTATTGACATCTTCTAACTGAACATACTCTGGTGATGTCGTATTCCATTTTAACGATCCAGAATGATCAGATTTTTTAAGCTTGGCGTTGATTCTACTCAGTGTATTCAGTATGGATTGGACTGTAGCATAGTTTGCCGAAGTGTTATCTATAATCCCAACAATTCCTTTTGAAGTAATAACACCAAAATCTTGTTTTACACCATCATTCTGCCCTTTATTTACCAATAGATAATTGTTACTCGCTGAGTAACTGTTCTTATACACCGAAGCTGGTGTGAACTTATAGTTTCCAGCTAAAGCATTAGTATCAATTACAGTGGAATCGATTTCATTGGTATTATTGAACAGAAGAGATTTTAGTCTATTGTTTTCTTCGAGAAGGACTTCATTTTCATGCCTTAAATTGAAGAACTGCTTAATCGCATTAGTGCTTTCGTATAATCCGCCAGACAAAAAATTCGCCGAATTAACAACCTTGCTTTTGTGGTAAGAATGGGATTGAACGATAAGTATCAACGAAATACCAAATAGCAACAGAAACGTAAGAAATGTTTTATTTCTTAGTATAAAATTGATAATTTGTTGCATCTAGGCTTTTTATTTTATCAGTACGCTCTTATACTTTTGAAGGTTTTTGAGTACAATTCCTGTACCTCTAACTACAGCTCTCAAAGGATCTTCAGCTATGTAAACAGGAAGATCTGTTTTTTGTGACAAACGCTTATCCAAGCCTCTAAGCATCGATCCACCTCCTGCTAAATATATTCCAGTATTGTATATATCTGCAGCTAATTCTGGTGGCGTTTGTGATAAGGTCTCCATTACAGAATCCTCAATTCTCAAAATTGATTTATCTAAGGCTTTAGCAATCTCTCGGTAAGAAATTTGAACCTGCTTTGGCTTTCCAGTTAATAGGTCTCTACCTTGAACACTCATCTCTTCTGGTGGAAGTTCTAAATCTTCGGTAGCAGCACCAATTTGAATCTTAATTTTTTCAGCAGTACGGTCTCCAACATACAAGTTATGCTGCGTACGCATGTAATAGATAATATCGTTTGTAAACACATCACCAGCAACTTTTACTGACTTATCGCATACAATGCCTCCAAGTGCAATCACAGCGATTTCTGTAGTACCTCCTCCAATATCCACAATCATGTTTCCTTTTGGTTGCATGATATCTACACCAATACCAATAGCTGCTGCCATAGGCTCATGGATAAGGTAAACTTCTTTTCCATTAACACGCTCACACGATTCTTTTACAGCTCGCATTTCTACTTCAGTAATTCCTGAAGGAATACAAACTACCATTCTTAATGCAGGATTGAACCATTTCTTTTTTAATGCAGGAATGTTCTTAATGAACATGCTAATCATCTCTTCTGAAGCAGCAAAGTCTGCAATTACACCATCCTTAAGTGGTCGTATGGTTTTAATGTTCTCATGCGTCTTTCCTTGCATCAAATTGGCTTCTTTACCAACATGAGTTATCTTTCCTGTAATTCTGTCTCTGGCTACTATAGATGGACTATCCACAACAACTTTATCGTCGTGAATAATAAGTGTATTTGCAGTACCTAAGTCAATGGCAATCTCTTCTGTTAAGAAGTCAAAAAATCCCATAGGCGTTTAATATTGTTTGGGTCGTTTGTATTAAAATTTCGAATAGTCGTAAATGTAATAAATTATACGAAATAAATTCGAATTCGGATGCCCTAAAACCGTATTATTTTAAAATCATTATTAATGCTTAAAATGACGGGTTCCTGTGAAGACCATCGCCATGTTGTTTGCATTACAATAATCGATGCTCAAAGCGTCCTTAATTGAGCCTCCGGGTTGTATCACAGCAGTGATTCCTGCATTATCTGCAATCTCTACACAATCAGGGAATGGGAAGAAGGCATCACTCGCCATAACAGCACCATTGAGATCGAAATTGAAAGACTTCGCCTTATGGATCGCTTGATTCAAAGCATCTACTCTACTGGTTTGTCCTGTACCACTAGCACAAAGCTGACCATTCTTGGCTAAAACAATAGTATTTGACTTGGTATGCTTACAAATCTTTGACGCAAAGATTAAGTCTTGTAACTCTTGCTCTGTCGCTTTTGAATTTGTGACAGCTTCAAGATCTCCTATAGCATCGGTCTTGGCATCTTTATCTTGTACCAAGACTCCGTTTAAGCAAGTTCTCACAATAGTTTGAGGTAATTCAACTTCATTCAGTGTTAAAAGGATTCTGTTCTTCTTACCTTTTAAGATGTTCATTGCTTCATCTGTAAAGCTTGGTGCAATCACCACTTCGCAAAATAATTTGTGAATCTCTTCAGCTGTAGCTGTATCAATTTCAGTATTAGAAATTAAAATACCTCCAAAGGCAGATACAGGATCACCTGCCAAAGCATCTACATAGGCTTGGTGTACAGAATCGCGTTGTGCTAATCCGCATGCGTTATTGTGCTTAAGAATTGCAAATGTTGGCGCTTCACCTTTGAACTCATTCATAAGATTCACAGCAGCATCAACATCTAAAAGATTATTGTAACTCAACTCTTTTCCATGATGCTTGGTAAACAAGGCATCGAAATCACCATAGAAGAATCCTTTTTGGTGTGGGTTTTCGCCATAACGCAAAGTCTTCCCTTTGTTTTCACTTAGCTTGAAAGATGAAATAGAATTATCTGAGTTGAAATAATTAAAAATTGCTGTATCGTAATGCGAAGACACGTTGAATGCTTTAGCAGCAAATCGTTGTCTGTCTTCTTCTGAAGTTTCTCCATTTTTGGCTTGAAGCAATTCTAGAAATTCTGAATAATCTTCAACTGAAGATACGCAAACGACATCAGCAAAATTCTTTGCAGCCGCTCTAATCAATGAAATGCCTCCAATATCTATCTTCTCAATAATATCCTGATGACTTGCTCCTGAAGCTACCGTTTTTTCAAAAGGATATAAATCCACAATAACCAAATCTATCTGTGGGATATCGAAATCTACAAGTTCTGCAATATCGCTATCGTTGTTTTGCCTGTTCAGAATGCCTCCAAAAACTTTTGGGTGTAAAGTCTTTACTCGACCTCCTAAGATTGAAGGATACGACGTTACCTCTTCAACAGGAACGACTTCTACGCCTTGTTCTCTAATAAAACGCTCTGTTCCACCTGTAGAATAGATGGTGACGCCTAAGCTATCTAGCTCTTTTACAATAGGTTCTAATCCGTCTTTACTAAAAACGGAAATCAATGCAGATTTTATGGTTTTGGTATTGCTCATGGTGTTGTGTTGTTAAGCCGCAAAAATACGTTGCTTAATGTGTTTTTCACAGCACAAATCGCATAGATTTTTCAACCAAATCAGGAAGTTGTTAACAGTGAGTTGGGTTTTGGGTATTTGGTACTAGGTTTTGGGTATTTGGTGTAAGGAATTAGGAATAAGAATTAATTATTGTCATTCTGAATGAAGCAAAGTGGATGAAGAATCTTAATTCATAAAAGTGAGATTTCTCATTTCATTCGAAATGACAAAACCTTAAAGAATCCCTGAAACTTTTTTACACACAAATTCCAAAAAGCGTTCATCTGCTTCTGTAAATGGATCTGGAGTTTTGGAATCGATGTCTATTTGACCAATGTTTTCTCCATTGACAAAAATCGGCACTACAATTTCAGCCTTAACCGTAATGCTACATGCTATGTAATTGTCTTGAGCAGAGACGTCTGGCACTACAAAGTTTTCATTACTCACTGCTACTTGTCCACAAATACCTTTTCCGAATGGAATAATCGTATGGTCAGTAGGCTCACCGACATAAGGTCCGAGTTTTAATTCTTCTTTGTCGCCATTTCTGAAATAAAATCCAACCCAGTCATAATGTGATACATTAGCCTCCAAAAGCTCACATATCTTTAACAATCGTTCATCTACATTAGTATCGCTGTTAGCAACAATAGTTTCTATCTCTGGTTTTAAGTGATCTAAGCTCATTTACAAATTTTTGGTAAAAGTATTTAAAAAGTGGTAATTTCATCAACCCTAAAACACTAAATTTATCTTAAGAACAGATTGCGTATTATTTGAAAAAACTCATCCAAAAATATAAGCTCGTTATAAAGTTTATCCTCACTTTTTTGATGGTTTACTTCGTACTAACAATCTCTTACAAGACATACCTCGATGTGTCCGATGGATCAAAGCACTACCCTGACTATGTGACCAACTTGGTCGCAAGACAAAGTCAATCCTTAATAGAATCTTTTGGGTACGATACCAACATACGTCCTCACCCTAAGGCTGCATCCATGAAACTTATCATTAATAAGAAATATGTAGCACAGGTTGTAGAAGGTTGTAACTCACTAAGTGTTATTATTCTCTTTGTGTCTTTTATTATTGCGTTTGCTGGTAAATTCAAGCCTACATTCTTCTATATTATAGCAGGAAGTATATTAATTTATGTTGTGAATTTGGCAAGAATTGCAGTAATATCGGTTGGATTGTTTCATTATCCTTGGCGAAAAGAAATTTTGCATAATGCCATTTTTCCTTTGATTATTTATGGGATGGTATTTTTGCTCTGGATGTTTTGGGTTAATCGTTTTTCTAAAGCAAAACAGTGATGAAAGGATCTTTAAAGCTTGTTGCGCTTCTCGTATTATTTGGGCTCTTAATTCTCATAAGGATTTTTGAAAACGAATTGTTCTATGATCCTTATTTACAGTTTTTTAAGAGTGATTACCTAACTATTGATTCACCTAGACGCGAAATCTTTAAACTTACCTTGTTTACAACCATCAGATATGTGCTTAATACTATAATTTCACTAGGCATCTTGTATGTATTTTTTAAGGATAAAGGCATCATTAAGTTTTCATTGTTTTTCTATGGAATAGCATATGTTATAATATTACTTCCATTCTTATACTTTGTTTACAACCCTAGACAAGAAGACTATTATCTGTTCTTTAATGTGCGTAGATTTCTTATTCAACCTATTTTTCTTATTCTATTAATTCCTGCGTTTTACTATCATAAATTGAAGCGGTAAGTGTTAAGTCGGTATTAAAAAAGAGGGCATAATTATCATTTTTTATAATTTTGTAGCGATGTTCAAAACAATTGCACATAAAATAGTTTCAGTAACAATGGCATTGACCGTGTTGTTCTCAACACTGTCGTTTACCGTAGAAAAGCATTTCTGTGGTGAATTTTTAATTGATTCTGCTATCTT
Source organism: Winogradskyella sp. 3972H.M.0a.05 (assembly GCF_040493455.1). NCBI lineage: Bacteria > Pseudomonadati > Bacteroidota > Flavobacteriia > Flavobacteriales > Flavobacteriaceae > Winogradskyella > Winogradskyella sp. 3972H.M.0a.05. The sequence continues at coordinate 579,729 of NZ_JANFDA010000002.1, forward strand.
TTCTGAAGTTGAAAAATGTGCACAAGAAACTTTCGAATTAGAGCAGGAAGCCATTACCAAAAAGCCTTGTTGTAAAGATGTTGTCGATATTATCGAAGGTCAGGATGAATTGAAGAATCAATCCTTTGACGACCTGGAGTTTCAGCAACAACTATTTTTGCAGGCTTTTGCGTATAGCTACATCAATCTATTTGAAGGCTTACCACAACATGTTGTTCCTCACAAGAACTACAGACCTCCTAACCTAGTCTATGACATACAAGTCTTAGACGAAGTCTATTTAATTTGATTTGACAATTTCCGTCAGGTCGAGTGATTTTCATTTGTTAAAATCACTCGAAGTGACGACACGTGTAAGGATGATGTTCTTACCCGAGATTCAATAAAAATCAAATTAAAACCAAATCATTGAAACATTTATTATTAATACTAGTTTGGCTTCCCATACTAGCTTTCTCTCAAGACACGATTGAGGGTGAAGTTTTAGAAGCCAACTCACAAAATCAAACGATTCCAGTTGTTGGAGCCAATGTCTATTGGCTGAACACTTCAGTTGGAACGATAACAGACGAGAATGGAAAGTTTTCCATTGCTTACGAACCCTCATATACTCAGCTCGTTATTAGTTATGTTGGTTACAAAACCGATACCTTAACTATATCTAGTCCAAGGTATATAAAGCATGAGTTACAACTGACAGATGCTTTAGACGAAGTCACAGTTACCTCGCGTAAGCAAGCTACAGCCAAGTCTTATCTAAAAGCTACAAACACATTTACGGTTAGTAGTGATGAACTACTTAAAGCTGCTTGTTGTAACCTTTCTGAGAGTTTTGAAACAAATCCATCTATTGACGTCAACTTTGCTGATGCAGTTTCAGGAACGCGTCAAATCAAAATGCTTGGGCTCACAAGTCCTTATATATTGATTGCTACTGAGAATATCCCATCGATTCGCGGCGCATCTCAGGCATATGGCTTGAGTTTTATTCCAGGAACCTGGGTAGAAAGCATCCAAATTACTAAAGGTGCAGGAAGCATTGTAAACGGTTACGAAAGCATGGCTGGACAGATTAATGCTGAATTACAAAAACCTAGCAAAGACAGTAAACTTTTTGTTAATGTCTTTGGCGCTAGTAATCAGCGTTTCGAATTGAATACACATTTCAATACGCAAGTTTCAGAAAAGTGGCATACAGGATTGTATCTTCATGGCAATACACATCAAGAAAAGCATGATGTTAACAATGATAACTTCTTAGATATGCCATTGTATAATCAAATTAATATAATGAATCGTTGGCAATATACAGATGCTGAAAATGGTATTGTGAGCTTTTTCAACGTTAGATATTTGTATGATGAAAAGCAAGCTGGTGAGCAGAATTTCAATCCAGATACTGATAAGTTAACCACCAATGCATGGGGAAGTGAGATCGATACCCAACGTTTTGATGTATCCGGAAAGCTTGGTTATGTCAACCCTGAATTACCTTGGCAAAGTATTGGAGCTCAAGTTGCTTTTAGCAACCATAAACAAGAATCTTATTTTGGTTTGAGACAATACGACATTAGACAAAATAGTTTGTACTCCAACCTCATTTACAATACCATTATTAGTGACTCGAGACATAAAATTAAAACTGGGATTAGTTTTACTTACGATCACTATGACGAAATTGTAGAGTCAGAAATGTATGAGCGTGATGAAAATTCTGTTGGTGCCTTTTTTGAATATAACTACGATAATTTAGAAAAGCTAAACCTCACAGCTGGGATTAGAGCAGATAATCATAATCGCCTAGGGTTCTTCGTAACACCACGATTACACTTGCGCTATACGCCTTGGGAGAAATCTGCACTAAGAGCTTCGGTTGGTCGTGGCATACGCAGTGCCATTATTTTTGCAGAAAACCAGAATTTATTTGCAACATCTCGTAATATCATTATTGAAGATACCGCAGGTAAAATCTATGGTTTAGATCCTGAAATCGCCTGGAACTTTGGAATCTCGTACTTACAAGGTTTCAATTTGTTTGGCAGAAAAGCAGATATCACATTAGACTTTTACAGAACCGATTTTCAGAATCAAGTTGTGGTGGATTGGGAAAATCCTCAGGAGATTCGATTCTACAACCTAAAAGGTGATAGCTATGCCAATAGCTATCAAGCAGAATTCAATTACAATGCTTTTGAAGGTTTTGACATGCGTTTAGCTTATAAGTATTATGATGTAATGACGCAGTACAATTCTGGAAAGCTAGCTAGACCATTAACTCCCGAGCATCGTTTCTTTGCCAATGCTGGTTATGAAACTACTCGCAAGGAGAATGGTTCGCAATGGAAGTTCGATGCAACCTTTAATTGGTTGAGTGAGCAGCGTTACCCAAGTACTGTAAGTAGTGCTGCAGAATTTCAGCGACCAGAGTTTTCACCAACGATTGGTACACTGAATGCACAGATCACCAAAGTTTTTTCTCCTAAATTTGAAGTATATTTAGGCGGGGAAAACATTACAAATGTTAGACAAAGCAATCCTATTATAGGTGCAAACGACCCATTTGGACAAAATTTTGACTCTACCTTTGTGTATGGTCCAATTTTTGGAAGCATGTATTATACAGGATTACGATTTAGAATAAATTAATATGTATAGAATGTCATTCAGAGCGAAATGAAGTGAAGCGAAGAATCTCAAAATTGTATGTTAACATAGATTCTTCAGTCGCTCGCTCCTTCTGAATGACAACAAAACAAAACATAAACCCATGAAAAAAATACTAGTTATACTAACCTTGTTTATCGGCGCAACTGCATTTGCGCAAAACAAAAACGCTAAAGCATCTTTAGAAGTAGATGGTGTTTGCATGATGTGCAAAGAACGCATTGAGAAAGCAGCCATTAGAACCAAAGGCGTAAAGTCTGCGGTTTGGAATGTAGAGACGCATGAGTTAAAACTCATCTTTGATGAGCGTAAAACAGACTTAACGAAAATACAGAAGAAGATCATTGCAGTTGGTCACGATACGAAGGAGATGAAAGCTACTGACGAAGCTTACAATTCTGTACATCCTTGTTGTAAATACAGAGACGAGGAGATTCGAAAGAATCACGATAGTGTAAAGAAAAACTAATATAAGGCCCAAACGAGAGTTTGGGCTTTTTTATATGCCTTTTCCGTTTTCAAATAAAACTCATATCTTCTTCGTTACTAATAAAAAGTAACATTGTTGTCACATGAAAGAACTTAAACGAAATCTAATATTATTTCTCATTTTAGGTTTTAGTATCAACACTATGGCTTTTAATATCAATCAGACTCAAATAGAAGTCAAACAAGATACTTTATCTGATTATCAAATATTAACCGACTCAAAAATTAAATATGATTTTGGAGACGCTTGTTATTATGGAGGGACGCCTCCTGAAGGTAGGATAGCTATTGAAAGTTTAATCTATAGGAAAGAATATCAAACAATCAAGTCCGTCCTTGATGGCAATAATAAAGAAGGAAAGATATATGCTATAGAAGCCTTATTAACCTTAAATTTAAAAGGCAAACTACTATTAAATCAAGCTGATAAAGAAAAAATCAAATCTATCATTGAGGAAGATATCTTGATTAATCGATGTCAAGGATGTTTGGTCTCAACAATTAAGTCGATTGATCTTTTTAACGAAAGACGATTTAAAATACTTTTAAAGAAAAATAATATAAAAATTGTTAATCGCTAACCGTTGATAAACTACTTTTTCTTCCAACACTTACATCATCTATAGCAATCCATCACAGCTTTTTGTATTCTCAATAAAAACTCCGAACTTAGTTAGCACAACACCCAATCCACATAGATGACGTTTTACGAAGCAGAAATAGAACGCATTCGAAATGCTGTATATTCAAACGACAAGCAGATAGAGACTGTGATTGCAATCCGTAACTTCATCAACAACAATTATGAGTCTGATATCAATTTGGACTTACTGTCTCATATTCGATTTGTTTCCAAATATCATTTGTTGCGTCTGTTTAAGCGTTATTATGGTTTGACACCGAGACAATACTTGATGGACAAACGTATAGAGAAATCCAAAGAATATTTGAAAAACGGAGCTTCAGTCACCGAAACTTGTTTTGCTGTTGGGTTCAATAGTTTGGGTTCATTTAGTACATTATTTAAAACCAAAACAGGGAAATCTCCTACCGAATATCAAAAAGAGCAACTTTCGAGAAGCAAATCTAATTTTGAATCTTGAACTTGCGGACTTTAATCATTAACTGAATTACAATGAGAGTAACTGTCATAAGCATTCCTGTGCTAGATCAGGAAACAGCCCTTCAGTTTTATACCAAAAAATTAGGGTTTCTTAAAAAACTAGACATGCCACTAGATGGTGGACACAGATGGTTAACCTTGGTGTCGCCAGAAGCTCAAGATGGCCCAGAAATCTTGCTAGAACCTGCGCCTCTACATTTTGAACCTTGTAAGGTCTTTCAAACTTCGTTAAAAGATGCTGGCATTCCGTGGACGCAATTTGACGTAGACAATGTACAGGAAGAGTATGACCGATTAATTGCTCTTGATGTTGAATTTAGTGTAAAACCAACAGAAATGGGTACCGTTAAATTTGCTGTATTTAACGACACTTGCGGAAATTACATTCAAATTGTAGAAATGCTTTAACCAAAAATCATAGATCATGAAACCAATTATAACCATCATCGTTTTAGCATTACTAATAAGTAGTTGTGTTGACCAAAAACATAACACAGAACATAACGAAGCATTAACTGCTTTGCAGGTTGAACTCGATAGCTTAAAACAGGCAAATGCAGACTTGAAAACTGGTGCTAAAGAACAAATCACGACATTCTTAACGTTTCAAGACGACAATGCAGAAGAAGCGATGAACTTCTATGTAAGTTTATTTGAAAACTCCAAAGTAATCCATATCCAACGCCATGGCTCAGATGGCCCTGGAAAAGAAGGCAGCATTTTGCATGCTACGTTTGAGTTGAATGGCAGTCAATTTGCTTGTAGCGACAGTCCTCCGATACATGATTGGGATTTCACTCCTGCCGTTTCAAATTTTGTGGATTGTAAGTCCGATGAGGACATCGAAACCCTCTTTGCCAAACTCTCAGAAAACGGACAGGTTATGATGCCATTGGGCAATTATGGTTGGAGCCAAAAATTTGCCTTTGTGGAAGATCGATTTGGCGTGTCCTGGCAATTGAATTTGCAGTAAAAGAACAACTAATTGGTAAGCCCAAACGAGAGTTTGGGCTTTTTGTTTACTTAATTCTATTAGAGCCCTCTTCTGTAAAAATCATTATATATTGTTATACACAAAAAGATAATTCTTCCTCACTAAAAATACTGTTTTACTCATTTTGACTTTTCTCAACAAGAGAGAAGAATTACTTTTAGTAAAACATAAAATGAACTTCTTTTGAAAAAAGCTTTATTTCTAATTTTTGTTTTGAACATATCATTTTTAGCGAATGCTCAAATAAGTGGAAGGTATAAACACAACATCTGTAAATTTGGACCAAACTGTTTTGTATATAAATTCAATAAGAATGGAACATTTGAATATCTATACCACCAAGATATTTTAGGTAGTGGAACATTAAAAGGAACATATAAAAAAATAGGAGATACATTAAAACTAAGCCCAAACAAGGTGTTGTATGCTTCAAAATCCAAAATAATCGAGAAAGAATATGAAAATTCGGATTCTACAAAGATTGAGATAAAATTTCAACGATTAGCTGAAAAAGGGGAAACTGACATAGAAATTTGGGATTGGTATGTATCAATTAATAGCCAAGAATTTATTAAAACTAACAAAAATGGTGTTCTAATTATTCCAAGAACTAAAATTGAAAAAATTGAAATTAAAGACATTTTAAAAATGGCAGTTGAAAGCAATTTACTAAAACTCACAGACTCTATTTTCAGACCGAAAACGGATAAAAATTACATTGAAATTTTTGCATCAGAAAGTGAAGAAACTGGAGACATTGCAATAATTGAATGGATGACTAAGACTTTTCTTCTAAAAGGCAGAAAATTATATCCGCTAACATTTGAGCCAGAAGTTGGTTTTTTAGGAAAAAGTAAAACTTATTATAGAAAATTTTAATAAACATTAGTAATCAACTATATATATAAATCATTAGAGGATATAATAGTTATGAGAAATAAGATGAAACACTACAGATACATATTTACTTTAATATTAATCCTAACATTCGGAACTGTTTTCGCACATCAAGATTTTTGGGTTACCAAAGATTTTGGAAATGTCAAAGTGAGGATTAAGACTGGATATAATTATGAAGAAATTAATAAGGTTTTTATTTTCGGTGAATTAGCAGAGAAGCTTGCCCTCGAACTCGGGTATAAGGATCAAATATTTCTTGATTTTAATCATCATTACACTAGTGATTGCCCCCCTGATTACTTTATTTCATTTGATAAAGGAGAGATAGAATATACTTGGGGTGGTGCCAATAAACCAAAACCAATTTTATCAAAAAGATCAATAGTAATTAGACAAGTTTCACGTCAGTTTGATGCCAAGACAACATTAAAGCTTGTGGAATTCGCTCTTAAAAATCTAATTAAGGTTAAATCCAATCAAAAACAAATTGAATACAATAAAAACTACTGCCAGTGGAAAATTCAAACAATGGATACGATGAAAATCAAAGAAATATTCAAAAAACCTTTAAGTGAAGAAGTGAAAATTGTGATGTCTAAAAAAATTGAGAGGCCTGAAAAAGATTTTAGATATGGCACTTCCTATTATTGGCAAAATGATCGCTATACAGTTTTTACTCGAGATTATAACAGAGAAGATATTGACATTAAAACAATTAATAATATCTACGATTTTCAAAAGATAAATAATAATTCAACAATTATATTTGACTCAGATAGCAGTTTTTATTTTGTTAGCAGGTATGGTGAGAAAAAAATCTCTACTAGGAATATCATTGAAAATACATTCGATTTTTACAGACCTTATACGGTTAGAGATATAGGTGGTGATAAACTATCAATCTACTTTTATTACTATTCAAGAGAACTGGGCCTGCAACCAAAAGAAAGAACTTTAATTTACTTAACTGATAAGGATAAATTGATTCAGAATTTGGACAAATTGATTGAAAAGGAATAGAAACATCGCTTCAAACATAGTACTTATTATATAGGCACTTAGTGATATAAACCAAGCACGAACAAGTTAACTAAAACCCAAAATCGCTTTGACCTAAATCTCCTCCTCCAACACCTTAATCAAACTATCACAACTTTTAATGCCTTGCTCTGTGGCTTGCTTTTTTAGCATCATGGAACCACGCATTCCTTGGATGATATTCTTTAAGAGCTTTTCATCTGTAAACGGAAATTCACCTTTGCTCATCACATCGTAATTGGCATTGTGGATTAAATAATGTCCTCCGTAATCGCGTACAATACTTTCTTGTCTTTGGTAGGATTTCAACATTTCTTCATATCCAGAATAATGTGCTTCTATAGCAGCTTTGAGATTAAAGTCGTCTATCAGTTTTAAATCTCCTGAGTTTATCAAGGTTTGATAGGTAATATCCTTGGCTTTAAAATTGGTGAGATTCATGACATTAAATACCTTATTGACCACACTCATCTTCGCTGGAGAATCATTATCCAAATGTGGTAAAATGGCAATCGCATCATCAATCTTGGTTTGTAGTTCTTCAATATTCTTGGTCAAGATTACCTTATCGGCTTCAAGATCGTTCTTAAGGTTGGTAAGGTATTGGTTGCGTTCCTTTTTGGTCTTGGCATTATCGGCACATTTGTTCATGCTAAAGGCAATTGTAATACCGATAATCACGATAAGCACTTCGCCAAAGGCATAACGGAATTGTTTTTTCATTGTTGGCTAGCTGTTATGGTTTTAACCGTGGTACATAGCGTACCATCGGCTGACATGCCTTCAATATAAAAAGTAATTGCTTCAGTATTGGTATTTTTTATCGTAAAAGTTGCAGACGTAGTATCGATTGTCATGTTAGGAATCCAATCGATATCACCCAAATACTTAAAAAAACTAGTATCGTAAGCCAGGTATTTTGGCGTGTATTGCTCTTTCGCACTTGCAAAGCCAATTGCAACGGGTTTGGCTTCAAAGGATTTATTAGGACCTCCTCCTCCACTACCCGAATAGTCTGACACCAACACCTTATCTTTTGTGTAAATCTTTATGGTACCTCCCGCACCTCTAACACCTTGTCCTATGCCGCTTTTATCAATGGTAATTTTCTTGACAGCATCGGTTTGGAAGTTGTATAAAATGCTAAGGTCGTTTATCACAACATCATTGAGATAGACAATTGGCGACGGATGTGTGGGGCCTCCAAAGCCTATGCTTAGTGCGTTTCTGGTTTGTATTTCTATTCTTCCAAAATTCTGGGTGACGTTATACCCATTGGTTTCTATATAATCCAAGATATTGGGATACAGAGACGCTACATCTGTAGATATCTCGGTGGTATTGTTCTTGAAACCCAAAGATTCTTCTGGTGCTTCAATGGTTTTGGTGGTTTCCAAAAGCACCTCATCGAGCTTTACTGGGTCGTTGGCTGATTTACCAATGTTCATATTATCAAAAGACAGCGCTGGTCTATGCACCAAAAGGTCTTTATCTATATGGTCTTCAGAATTAAAAACATCGAAATTAAGGCTCAGGCTTGGTCTCAGAAATTGATTCTCTTTGTTTAGGTATGAAAAGCGCAATACTTCATCTTCATCAATAAATAGATTTGCCATCTTAAAGCTATTATCGCCATCTAAGGCTATGAACTGAGATGGATGATACTTCGTCGCATACATGTATACACTGTCAATCTTTGTAGCTGGTTTGTTAACGCGTCCGTTGATGGCGATGCCTGTTTCAAACTTGTTTGTCATCTTAGGCTTGTTACCAAAAATGTTATCCCAACGGTAACGGCTCCAACCTTGGGTAATCAGTAAAATATCCAATTCGTATTTCTTTCTTCGGTCACTATTCAAAAAATAATACCCAGCGTCTTCAATCTTCCCATTTACATAAGGTCGTAAATAGAAATAGGAATACATGTTATGGTCTGGGTTATTCGCCAAAGTTGTTTCGGGTAATACAGAAATACTAATATTAGTTGGCTTTGCATTAGGTCTACCTAATCTCACTTCAAACTGTAACGAATCTTTAGTAGCGCCTTTACTAACCACGTTTATCGTATTCGTTTTGATGCCTTTATCATTATAAAACAAGCGCTCCAAAACTGGCTGTTCTTGCGCATTGAACAGCGTTATGATATTAATCCCAGGGAACAATCCGTCTTTAGAAACCGATATTTCTTTCTTGGCTAGACCAGCAAATGCTATGGGAATGCTTTTAATCTTTCCGTTTTTGTGAATCAGTAACTTATAGTCTTCCATCACATTGTTGGCGAGTGTCTGCGCGTTGGTGTTCAGTGTAATGAGCAGCCTATCCTTGTGTGTATTGTTCACCATAATAGACACACCTTCTCTTTTGGCTACTGGCAGTTTTTTTTGGTGTTCGCTGTCATCTTCTGAACGAATATTGGCTGTATAGGTTTTACCGCGTTCGGGCAGGAATAAAAACTTACCCATCCCGAAACTTCCCGACTTAAAGGTCACCACAGCATTACCAGCATCGTCAACAATGCTTCCTGTGGCTTTGACGCCATTTCCATGACTATCAGTGGATTTAAACCCAATTACATTTGTCGTCTCAACAATTAAATGTCCGCCTTCTGGCAAGAACTGAAAATCAAAGTCTTCGTTATCTTCAGGCTTGGTGATGTCAATGGAATTTTTAGGATTCAATATGGTAACAGCTTGTACAAAAGCATCACTCTCCTTAAAGTTTCGCATCCAATTTGTAGAGGCTTTTACGTAATAGGTTCCTTGGGTAAGTTCAGGATTTAAAGCTATACTCCCTTCGGTGATGCCTTTTTCGGTATAATACAGTTTCTTATCAATTTGCTTTCCTTCGGAATCGTATAGCCCAACGTAGATGTTTGTCGTTCCGTTTGAAGGTAAATCGTTCCATCTATCATATACATAACCTTTGAACCAAATCTTATCATCGGTTGTAAAGGTGGTTTTATTGAGATGAAGGAAAATAGATTCTCTAGGCAATTGAAAGTAACTAGAGTAATGTGCTTCTGAGCTTTGCGTGTCTTGCGAAAACACATTAAAGCTAGACACTATAAATAAGGCAATAAAAAAATGAGACGTGATCGATTTCATGCTAAACTTTTTTGAGCTATACTCTGCCCAAAAACAGCATATACTAACAATAATACATAGTCCTCCGGAAAGGTCTAGAATAGTGCGTTTTGAATGTAGTCTTTAAGTAGAAATAACCACACCCAAGTTAAGAAAATTTATCAATTACTTAGAAATCGAATTGGTAGGTCAACCCAGCTAAGAACTGAATGCCTTGCACTGGGAAATTCTGCCATTTCTGATAATCCTGATCAAAAAGGTTATTCGCTTTTGCAAACACCGAAAACTGATCGTTGATTCTGTAACCCAAATGTGCATTGGCATCGAAGAAACTATCTAATGTTACAATCATAGGTGCTACAGGTAATAATGTGCCTTCTTCCCAGAAGAAGTCTTTTCGCTCGCCAACATAATAGACACTTGCTCCTGCAAACCAGTTTCTATTGATCTGAACATCGACAAATGCTGATCCTGTAATGTCTGGTAAGTTCCAGGCTTCTTCTTGTGTATCTGTATTGTAGTTAAAATATTCCCCTTTAATACCTAAGGTGAAGTTTCTGTTGACATCGACATTCAACTCACCAGCTACTGAGAACGTTTTTACATCATCATAAACCACTCTAAAGGAATTCCCATACTGATAGTCTTCCGTTGCACCACCAAGCACACTATTAGCTCTAAACAATGGCTTAGCTTCATCTGCATGATAATGTCCACTCACTTTATAACTCACCGCATTAGATAACTTTCCTTTGATTCCAAGTGAAGCATTGTAGCGTTGATCTGTTGGCGCTACCACAAGTGTCGGAGACAAGAATGGATTGATCTGCACAAAATCGTAATACGAATTCTGAATTAATCCACCTTCAATACCTCCAAAAGCAATAACAATATCGCTAACTAGTCGATACGATGCCGTTATGTTTGGATAGATAAAGAACTTATTTTTACCTGCTTCGGTATCGTTAAGGTAAACCAGATTCACGCCAAGGTTCACTGTAAGATCATCCTGAATCAGTTGGTAGCTTGGTGCTAAACCAACATTTACATTGCCGTATTTCAATTCATCTTCGGTGTAATAATTTCTGTTGAAAGTTCCACCGATATAGTCTAAAGTGATTTCAGTATTAATCGTTTCACCTTGGATAGGAATATCCAACTCGGTATTGGCTACGAAACGATTTTCGCCTGAGTCATCACTATCGTAAAAACGTCTGAATCTTACTTTTCCTGAATTGATGAAACTGTCTTCAAAATTCAGTTTACCGCCTGCATAAAAGCTGCTGTAGACCTGTTCTGGGTCTATCATAGCAGCTGTTGTTGCATCGAACATTGGTTGAGGAAGCCCATACCAATTAGCCACTTGTCTAGAGAACCCGAGGTCTACTTTCCACGAGAAATCTCTAAGCTTTTTGGAGTAATTGGCGTTGAGTTTTGTTAATGAGAAATTATCATCGAGCAATAAGTTTTCTATACCTCCAGTAGAGGAATGATGACTAAAATAGCCACCAACACTTTCGGTTCTATTAATCGCATGATTGAGGTATACTTCTCCTAATATTGTCGTGTACGTTCCTACACCTACTGAAGCGTAATTATCAAATAGTTTAGCAGGTTGTTGCTTCTCTACATCTGCAGCTTTTCCTTTTGCTGGTGTAAAGGTTGATGCTACAGGAATGGAAAATATATTGTAACGTACAGGTCGCTTTTTCAGTACTGTATCCTGATCAACCGAAGGTACTTCTTTCACCTTAAACGCATCAGAAATTGTAGGTGTATATGGCTTAACTACGTTGACAACTTGTGTATCTATCGTGTCCTTTTCCTTTTCTTGAGCTAGGACTGAAAACGTACATCCAAAAATTGATAATATAACTAGTGATTGCTTAATCATAATTTGTCTTTTGATGATGAAATTTAATTCGGCACATTAGATATTACTGGGTCAAACCCACCTAAATTACAGCCAGTAAAGTCAGGTTCTGGATCTGGAAAAGTAAACATACAGAAGGAGCCTGATAGTCTAAACGTTTCTTCATTTTCTATAACGATTTTGTATCTGTAAGTCCCATTTGGGAAGCTAGCATTTCCATTACTATTATTTTGCGTATGGTCAGGAAAATTATTTGGGAATGCATAATTGGTGGATTCAAAAATTTGTTCATTATCAGAATTATAAATCGTCACAGTATGATTTGGATACAACTCTATATTTCGTATTCCAAAACCATCATTAACCGCATCATTATTTGGCGTGACAATAGTAAATACCTCAATTTCTCCAGCAGATTGATCTAAATTATCCACGTTTGCCCCAAATACTGGATCGGTTGAACAACAACCAAAATATTCATTCTGTTCATTTTGATTATCATCGTTATTGTTACAAGACAGTATCATGGTAAACACCAAAAGGCTTAAAATGGATTTATTAATTCGGGTCATGTTGATTTAGGTTTTATAATAGATGCTGAATCATGTTCAGCTTGTTTAGTTGTATTTAGATTAATTATCAGATTCAACCGATGAATTTGTCTTTGCTTCTTCTGCTTTTATTTTAGAAAGTTCTGCTTGTGCTTCTTCAACTACATCATCAAATTCAGGGAAGTTAGAAATCACACTCTCTAAAATATAGGTCGCCTGGAAGGCATCATTTAGTGCATAATAGTTCTTTGCCATTACGACAAGACCTTTGGCACTGTAATATTTATAACTTGAATAGTCTTGCGCTAGCTTCTGTACAACATTATTCGATGCTTGGAACTGCCCTTCTTTATTCTTGAAATACGCGTTGTAATACAAGGCTTCAGCAGCTACGACTCCAGTTGCAATCTTTTCAACTTTAGCATAAGCTTCTTTTGCTTTTGCTTCATTACCAGTTTTTATTGCTGAACGCGCAATGATAATCTGTGCATCACTCTTCACTTTGTTATCCAGCTTCGTGTTTTGTAATACCTTTTCGGCATAAGTTTCAGCTTTGCTATAATCTTCTAACTGGTAGTAAGCATTCATTAAGTTGGATTGCGCATATGTGACATTCTGTGGATAATCCGCTTCTGCTTCTAAGCGTTCTAATACAGGTATTGACGCTGACCATTTGGAGTTATTCAGATAGATTTCGGATAATCTCACCAAAGCTTGTTCTGTATACTCGCCATTTGGTTTGGATACTACATATTCGTAATGCGGTTCGGCATTATCGAACAACTCTTTCTTATAGTACAGCTGTGCTAAATAGAAATGCGATTTTAAAGCATGTATACCATTCGGGAATTCATTCAAATACTTATTGAACTGTCTTATGGCTTTCTCTGTGTTACCATCTAAGTACTGCTTTTCTGCTGCCAAATAAGAGGTATTATCTAGTTCAGCATCTGTAACTTCGATGTAGTCCAGTCCTTTTACCCAAGCTGCATATTCATCTGTACGACCAAGGTCAATGTAAATTAATCTGGCTGTCCCAACCGCTTGAACTGCTTCCTCTGTACTTGGGAATTGAGAGGCTACCCTTTTGAATTTGCTCAGTGCGCTTTCATTATCATTGGCATTATAATACACAAGTCCTTGTCGTAACAGTGCTTTTGGCACAAACTCACTCGACTTATATTCAGAATTGAGATTGTCGTACATGGTCATTGCTTCACTTACATTACCCGATTTCACATAAGAATTACCGAGTTCGTACATCGCATCATCTCTAAGTGACGATCTCGGATATCCGATGATAAAGGTGTTCAGCTCACTTTGCTTTTTTGGTACTTGTCCTATATATCCGTAACTCATTGCCTTTTGGAAATAGGCATAGTCAGATTCAATCTCATTGATGTTTATAGCTTTGTCGTAGGCATTTATAGCGTCATTGTACTTACTGCTTACAAAATAACCATCACCCAATCTGAGGTAGGCATCATTGCGTCTTAGGTTGTCATCAGTATTCGCATTGATAAATTTCTCAAAAGACGCTGTAGCACTTGGATAATTTTTTAGTTTGAAATAGGTATAGGCAATGTTATAATCTATGTTCTTAATCTCTGATGTATTCTGAGCTTGTGATTGCTGTTGAAACTGCTTGAAGCCAATCAAAGCATCATTGTAATTGGTTAAGTGGTAATCGGTTTCGGCTTGCCAAAACGTGGCTCTAGATGTGAATAAAGGATCTTGAGGTTCTTTTAAAGACTTCTCAAACATCTCATAGGCATCAGCATAATTGCTTTCGTTATACAACTCTATACCTCTATAAAATGCCACTTTCTGATAGGCTTTTTTGTTCTCGAAACTATTTCTGCCTTCTAATAAGACTAAGGCTTCTTTGTAGTTCTTTGATGTGATGTAAGAATCAATCAACAGGGTTTCTATTTCCTCTTTGTATGGTGTCTTTGGGTATTTATCCAAATATCCTGAAAGTACTTGTGGTACGGATTGATATGGGTTTCCTATTTCGTAACTAATCTTAGCATAGTTGAGCCAAGCATCTTCTTGGATTTTCTCATCAAAATCCATTTGGGAAGCATATCTAAAAGCATTAAGTGCTTCCTGCTTTTTATCTAAATTGATATAGCTTTCTCCTAAATGATAATAGGCATTTTGAGCTACAGCATTTCTTCCGTCTACAATCTTATTGAATTCTGCAACGGCATTTTCAAAATCATTCTGCTTGTAATAGGTGTATCCTAGTTGGTAGTAATCTGTATTGTTCCAACGACCACGCTTGCCTTTGTATTCTTTCAGATACGGTAAGGCTTCAGCATAATTTTCAAGATTAAAATAGCTTTCTCCTATAATCTTATTGAGTTCGGACTTCTCATTATCATCACTTTTTGGGAGTTGCTCTAAAGCCAACTCTATAGCTTTTTCGAACTTACCTAGTTTGAAATTAAGGTCTGCCTGATAATATGCTAGCTTCTCCTTGTAACGCTCTTCATCACTCACCTGATCGAAATACTCATTGGCCTTATCGTAATCATCACCTTCGTAAGCCATATAACCAATGTAGTACTTAGCTTGTGAGCCATACTCCTTGGAGTCTACTACTCTATTGAGAAATTTTTGTGCTTGTCGCTCACTTCCTGTAGCGTAGGCAGCATAACCATATTGAAAGTAGAATCGCTCTCTTTCGCCTCTCGATAAACCTGTATCATCTACCTTATCGTACCACTTTCTGGCATAAGAATATTTATTGTTCTCGTAGTAGTAATCACCAACATCCAAAAAAGCAGTATTTCGCTTGGTGCTTGTTGGGTAAGTATCCACAAACTCCTGAATAAGATCATCGGCATTCTGCTGATTGAGACGTACAGCACAATTGGCTATATAGTAAGAACAGTCGGATTGCAGAGCTTCATCTTCTGTCTCTGTTTTAATGTCATCAAAGAGTGATTGTGCAGCTAAATATTGTTGATTGTTGTATAGCGTTAGCGCTTTCTGATAATCTACCAGATCACTAGTGTATATAGCTGTTTGTTGCGAATTAACTACGAGTCCTAAACAAAGACTCAGACCCAAAAGTCCTTTCTTTAAGTTAGTCATTGCTGCCGTTTTTTGTTGAAGTCCAAAAATAATTGAATCTAATTCTATTAACGACAGAAATCATCGATAATTATACACTGACTTATTAAATGTTAAAATTATATCCTTCATCTTTGGAGTAATACTTATGATTTTTAATCGTTTAGTCAATAACCATTCCATATTTGAATTTTGGGATTTAATATGATACTTTTACATCAACTATTAATGTCTTTCTAATACATGTCTGAAACAATCCTTCAACTAAAAAATGTCACCATTTATCAAGGTGGTAATATGGTTTTAAACGAGGTTAACTTTGAAATGAAAAAAGGAGATTTTGTGTACCTCATCGGTAAAACCGGAAGTGGAAAAAGTAGCTTTATGAAAACCTTGTATGGCGATTTGGAGTTGACTGATGGTGAAGGTTCTATTGTTGACTTTAATCTAAAGGGTCTTAAAGAGAAAGACATCCCGTTTTTGAGACGAAAACTGGGAATCGTTTTCCAGGACTTTAAATTACTTCCTGATCGTACCATAAACCAAAACCTTGTATTTGTATTGAAAGCCACTGGCTGGAAGGATAAGACAAAAATTGAAGAGCGTATTGAAGCCGTACTCGATAAAGTAGGTATGAAAACTAAAGGTTTTAAGTTTCCGCACGAATTATCTGGTGGTGAGCAACAACGTATTGCTATTGCTAGAGCGTTGCTCAATGAGCCTGAACTTATTCTAGCTGATGAACCTACAGGAAACCTGGATCCGCAAACAAGTATTGAAGTGATGGAAGTTCTTAGAGATATTAATAAGAATGGCAATACCATTTTGATGGCTACACACGATTATGCTTTACTACTTAAGTATCCTAGTAGAACTTTAAAGTGCGATGAGAATAAGGTCTTTGAGGTGGTACAGAAACAGACTAAAACCCAAGCCACCTAAAAAATTTTCCTAAGGCTGTTTTTCGTTTGGTTTCAATTTTTGGTGATTCGAACTCAATGAAGAACACACCAAAGTTATCATGAGTATTATTATAGGTTCCTATTGGGATCTCAATCTGGTTATTCTTTAGTATTCCTGAAGTAATTATCGCATTGGTTTCAATATTTTTTATTTTGAACGTAGAGCCATTTTTTATATCTCCATATTCCGAAAAATCAACCATTACATTATTCCCGTCTTTATTGAAGATCGCTAGTGTAAACGTGTTATTATTGTTTTGGTGTCTTTTTATACTCAATACGTTTCGCGTACTAAAATCTTTTAGATGTTTCCATTCACTATTAGCATCTGAGGTAATATTTGTGTTCCAACCATCTAAATCATGAAATCCTGGTTTTCCAAATCGGAACGCCTTCTTCTTTTTGGTAAAATACCTATTGCTACTAAAATCCCATTGCGATTGTCTGGCCTGATACGTTGGATCAACATATACATAACCACTATACACTACATTATTTTTAAAGGTTAGAGATTTAGCGTGCAATAATCGCATTGCATTGTTTCGCCCAATGATGTGGTTCCCTTCTATCACAATATCTTCTAATGGTGCTTTCTTACTAAACCCAAGTGTAAGTGCAGGTGCATCACCATTGATCTGGCTATTTTTAATATCGGTATTATGATAAAATAAATTGCCTCTAACATTGATATTTCTGGCAATATTGGCACCTTTTCTATCATCAGTTCCAATAATAAGATTGTCAAACAATCTTCCTGAAGGCAAGCCATTATTGAAGACGATATTGTTATCGATATCGATATTCTTAACGTATGCTGATTTGGCATTTTTGTTTGCCGACCAAACTTCTATGCCTTTGTAATAGTTATTGAATATCACATTATCTCTAATAACTCTAATCGCTTCACTTTGATTCTGAACATAAATACCTACACCTCTACCTCGTTTCTTGCCAAAAAAACCATTATTGAAAATTGTACAGCCAATAATTTTAGAGCCTCCAGCTTTCTTCCAGGAACCAATACCCGATCCAGGATTATTATGAATCTTCAGGTTTATAAACTCACATTCTTTTCCTCCGAGATGGTTTATTCCTAATACTGGCTTGAAGTTTTCGTTCTTTTCGTCTCTTAGAAATTTCCCAATAAAAGTAATCTCAAGGTTTTCAAACTTCACTCGCTTTCCTCTGACCTCAAGAACAGCATTTCTGGTAGAAGGCACATTACCATTAATAACTACTTTCCCACCTTTATAATTTGATATAGTAATCAGCTTATCATCGGTACTGCTGATAGTGCTTACGAAACGACCATTGTATGTCCCTTCATGAACCCAAATAATGTCTCCACCATTGACTTTATCAGTAGTAAGTTCTAGAGCTGTTTGTAGGTCGAACGGTTTACCTAAGCTTCCATCACCATGTTTAGTTCCTGGTGTGGTACTATGATTTTCTGGAAAGACATGAAGCTCCTTTTGGCTAAACCCAAAAAGACCAATAAAACATATTACTATGGTTATAAATGACTTCATATACTTCAAAATTCAATTACTGTGCCAACGTACAATAAATAATTAATAAAACTGTATTTTTGAGCCAATATCAACAAAGTGCTTTCCATACTCATACCAACATATAATTACGATGTTTTTTCTCTAGTTCAATCGTTGCATAAGCAAGCTATTGACTCTGGGAAAGTGTTTGAAATATTGGTTTTTGATGATGGTTCTAAAGATTTTATCGAGGAAAACAATAAGATAAATACTTTAGATAATGCCTCATATACTGTACTTGATGAGAATATAGGCAGAAGTGCTATTAGAAATCTCTTAGCTCAAGAGGCAACTTATGATACTCTACTTTTTTTAGATGCGGATGTTGCGGTACTCAACGATAATTTTCTTATGAATTATCTTGAAGCTATTACAGATGAAACTCAAATTATTTATGGCGGTATTGTGTACTCTGAAAAGTCTACGGACAAGGATCATGTGCTTAGATGGGTATATGGCAGGCAAAGAGAAGCACTTCCTTTAGGGGAACGTCTAAAAAATCCTTATCTAAGGTTTTTAACACTGAGTTTTTTGATACAAAAAGATGTTTTTAAAACTATATCATTTAATGAAGAGATTCCCAATCTAAGGCATGAGGATACCCTTTTTGCCATGGACGCCAAGACCAATGACATTAATATTCAACATATCGATAATCCTGTAATGCATCTAGGTTTGGAAACTAATGATGTGTTTTTGAGAAAGTCTATAGAATCTGTGGTGAGTTTAAAACTATTTGTGAATGATGGTTTAATAAACCCTGATGATGTTACATTATCTAGAGTCGCAAAGCGTCTTAGTGAAAATTACATAAGCGGAATAGTTTTGTTCTTTTATAAGATGTTTGAACCGATTATGAAGCGTAACTTGCTATCAAAAAAGCCTTCAATGTTTCTATTCGATTTATACCGACTGGGTTATTATTTAAAGCTTAAATCCAAAAACCGCTAATGCCTTATTTTTCTGTTGTCATACCATTATATAATAAAGAGCTGCATATCCAGAAAGCCTTAGATAGTGTATTGCATCAAAGTTTTGAGGATTTTGAAGTTATTGTTGTAAATGATGGTTCTACAGATAATAGTGAAACCGTAGTAAAATCATTTAAAGATGATAGAATATCCATTTATAATGTAGATAATGGAGGTCCTTCTCGCGCAAGAAATTTTGGTGTTTCTAAAGCAACATCAGAACTGATAGCATTCTTAGATGGTGATGATTATTGGAAACCTCATCATTTGGAGGATTTAAAAAATCTTTATGAAGAATTCCCAGGATGTGGTCTATATGCTAAGGCCTATGACCGAGAAAGTAAACATTATGTTACTAAGAGCATTTATAAGGATATTCCTGATAACAATTGGAAAGGTATAGTGAACGATTTCTTTCATAATTCCATGAACAATTGTATTGCTCATACATCAGCTATAATGATACCTAAGCAAATTTTCGATGAACTAAATGGTTTTAATGAAAATTTCGATTCTGGGGAAGATACAGACCTTTGGATAAGAGCTGCATTACATTATCCTGTTGCATTTCACAATAAAGTTAGCTCAGTGTATAGAATAGAACTAACGGAGAGCCTAACTAGTAAGTCCATATCTAAATGGCGTCTTTTTGATCTAAATGCTTACAAGAACTCTGAGGTTGAAAACAAAAGTTTAAAAGCTTACTTAGACCTCAATCGACTGTCATTGGCTTTTCAGTATAAAATGGCTGGGTTTTCTAAAGAAAGTTCAGAACTTATAGATGCAATAGATAACGACAATATATCAAAAGCCCAAAGGCTCTTATTAAGCTTTCCATCCTGGCTACTAAAACTTCTCTTAAGCACTAGAAATAAGTTAAGACTGCTGAATGTAGATTTTAGATTATTTAAGTGATTTAAATACTTGGTAATCTCTAATATATTCCGATTCGTCATACTCAGTCGAAGCTAAAACCAAGCACACAGCACCAGAAGAAAAGTTTTCAATTTCTCGCCAAACCAAAGTAGGTATGTACAGCCCTTGATTAGGCTTGTTGAGCATGAAACGTTGTTTACTTTTCCCATCATCACAGATTATCTCAAAGCTTCCGCTTAATGCTATAACTAAAGACTCTTGATCTTTATGAGCATGCCCTCCTCTATAAGTATCTGTCGGCACATCATACAAATAATAAACACGTTTAACTTCAAAAGGTAAATCATCCTTCTCCAAAACAGCAAGGCTGCCTCTTACATCATGTACCTTGGGTATCTCTATAATTTTAATCGACATAGACTTGTTCTATTTCTCCTGTGCGTTTTAATTCTTTATATTTTGAAATTCCAGCTAATCCAATTTTGAATTTCCTTGGCATTTCTGAAAACTTTATATAACCATCTTTCCACATAAACAATGTGTACTTCAGTAGCCAAAAATAACTTAATTTCCCATAGAACCTATGTGTTCTGGCAGAACTTGCAAAAAAAGCTTCATCACTTCCCATATGTCTGCCTGAGCTTTCTTCGGGGTGCATAACAATGGTCTTAGGATAATGAAGCATTTTCAAGCCCTTATCAAAAGCGTTTCTTAAGAACACATATTCTGTTGAGCCCTTAAATGTTGATCCTACGCCAAAGTGATGATTAAAAAAGATTGATCTTTCTTTAAATACTTCTCTTTTGAACGTAATAATCCATGTGTAAATTTCATAAAGACTCTTCTCATCATGCACACCTTCATCCGGATAATTGGCCTGTAGCTTTTCATGCTCATTAACAGCTTCAAATGAAATGAAATCTACTTCTGGATGCTTATCATAAGCCTCTAGTATAGTCTTTTTTAGGTTTGGCTTATAAACAATATCATCATCAGCCATAAGGCAGATATCACCTTTTGCATTGGCAATAGCTAGATTACGACTTGCTGGCGATCCCCTTTCAAAAGAATTAATCACCCTTACATTAGCCAAATCAGATTTCAGTTGTTTATCCTCATCGGTTTGATTCACAATCAATATCTGAAAATCTGAAAGATCATTGTCTGCAAAAATTGGTTCGAGGAAGCTCAAATCTTCCCTAAACATTGTTGCCATTAATATCTCTATGACTTTCATAACCTAATAACGAGCAATTGTTATTGAAATAATTACTTTTGCGTTAAATGTACTATTTTTCATGCGAATATTACTTGTTGGCGAATATAGCAGACTTCACAACTCTCTTAAAGAAGGATTAGAAGAACTAGGCCATGAAGTTACAATTATAGGTAATGGGGATGGCTTTAAAGCATATCCTGTTGATATTGAATTGAATCATTCTTTCAACAACTATTTATCAAAAAAAATAAGAGTCTTTTTTTATAAGTTCTTATTTACTGATTTAGCATCTATAGAAATTTATCTAAAGACGCTTTTCCTTTCTAAACGGTTAAAGAATTATGATGTCGTGCAATTAATCAATGAATCTTCTATTAAATGCACTCCAAAGTATGAAATAAAGTTCCTTAAACGCTTAAAGAAAAACAACAAATCATTGTTCTTGCTGTCTTGTGGTGTTGATTATACTTGTATAAAATATATGATAGAAGAGAAATTTAGGTATAGCATACTAACGCCATATATTAACGATAAATCATTGTATAACACTTATCGATTCATGCTTCAATATCTAAATGATGATTATAAAAAGTTGCATGATTACTTGTATGAAAACGTAGATGGTGTAATTGCTTCAGACATGGATTACCACTTGCCGCTTCTTGGCAACAAGAAATATTTAGGTTTAGCCCCAAACCCAATTAATCTTGATAAGTTAGCGTATATAGCTCCAGATATCACTAAGAAAATAAAGATCTTTCATGGTGTAAATACAGAAGCGTCTTTCAAAAAAGGCAACAATGTTT
Source organism: Winogradskyella sp. 3972H.M.0a.05 (assembly GCF_040493455.1). NCBI lineage: Bacteria > Pseudomonadati > Bacteroidota > Flavobacteriia > Flavobacteriales > Flavobacteriaceae > Winogradskyella > Winogradskyella sp. 3972H.M.0a.05. The sequence goes on from NZ_JANFDA010000002.1 coordinate 601,909, forward strand.
TTTCTGATGCTTTAAAAATTATAGAACAAAAGTATAGTGATAAGGTAGATATTATAACGACTTACAGTGTTCCATACAATGAATATATTGAGAAATACAACAGTTGTCATATCTTATTGGACCAAGTGTACAGCTATGATCAAGGGTTTAATGCTTTGGAGGCAATGGCTAAGGGCAAGGTAGTTTTTACTGGTGCGGAGAAAGAATGGTTAGAATATTATAATCTTGAAGAAGATACAGTGGCTATAAATGCCGTACCAAGTGCTGAAAGCATAGCCAATAAACTAGAGTGGTTGATATTGAACCCAGACAAAATACTTGAAATCTCAAGAAATGCTAGAAATTTTATAGAAAAAGAGCATCATTACTTGTCTTGTACAGAACGATACGTGAGCTATTGGAAAAGTGCAAAGCATTAGTCTATGCCATTTCTAGTTTTCCAAACAATTGTTTTCTGAAAATGATTAGTAGTATAAAGAGGTAAATACCATAATTTATACAGTAAGCTAAATTAGCACCTTCTACTCCATACTTATCAATTAAATTAATACTGAATACATAAAGTAAAACAACTGAAACAATTTCCGTCAGCATAAAATGTACTATCATTCGCTTTGCTATAAATTGATATGAAAGCACCAATGAAATCACTTTCAATAAATCTCCTATTAATTGCCACTTGAACAAGTCTGCAGTTGGTAAAAATTCTTCAGTAAAAACTAATTGTATTATAAAAACCCTAAAAAAGTATATCAAAAGTAAGCCAATGGAGAATATAGGAATTATCGTTTTGTAAAATAATTTTACTTCATTCCTAAATTCATAATCAGTTTTAATTTCGGAATATTTTGGCAATAAGTAAAGCAAAAACAGTGTACTAACAAACAATAGATAATACCCAGATATTCTATTCATAGCCTCCCAATGGCCAGCAACATCAGTACCTTCAACATTAATAATATAATTTCTAATCATTACCATAGTTAATGGTAGTACTATAGCAGAGAACAGAGTCATCATGGAATATGCACTCAAATTTCTGATATTATATAAATTGATTTTTTGGAATTTTACAAGCCTCAAAAAACTACTATCCTTTCTTACCCAAAACAGTACAACTATAAACAATGTAGCTTCTCCTATGGCTAATCCTAGTAAAGCTCCTTTTAGTCCATATTGCCAAATTAAATACAATACTAGTACTGTTACCAGTAATTGTCCTATAATACTAATGTAAAGCACTGTACTAAATCGGGACATGCCGTTGTTAATAGATAGTACTAAAAACTGAAATGAATAAAATGGGAGTGCAATTGCTAGAGCTTTAAATACAAAAGTATAATCTCCTTGACCAGAAAATACTAGACCATTAAAAAACTCCGCTCCAAACCAACAACAAAAAGCGGCAATTAATGTAGAAAACAACACTAAGTAAACTGACGAAGATATTGCTTTACTTAACTTAAAAGTCTGATACTTGAACTCAGAAACGTACTTTACAATTCCGTTATATAAGCCAAGAGTAGATATGGACTGAACAGGCGCTAAGAAATTCTTGAAATTACCGATTAGTGCTAATCCTTCTGGACCAACGAAAATTGCAATCGCCTTCGAAGTCGCAAACCCTGTAATTAGCCTTACAAAAACCGATACTGAATTTAACGATGCAACTTTGAGTAAAAGATTGGTTCTAATATAGTTTATAAGTCGCTTCAAGTAATAGTTGGTTAAATGACTATTCTTCTTGTATTACTCCAAAAAGGGAGCTTCCAAAAATTAATAATACAATACCATAGTACATTAGATAGGTTACAAAGTGTCCAATAACAGCGCCTTGAACACCAAAACTGTCTATCAAGAAAACACTAGATACATAGAGCACTACAAATAAGAAAATCTCCAGTATGATAAAATGCCAAAACATTCTCTTAGCTAAAAATTGATATACAATAACAGCCGAAAGAACTTTAACAAAATCACCTAAAAGTTGCCATAGAAATAGCCCTTCTATTGGTTGGAATTCCTCAGTAAATATGAGACGTATTATTAACGTTCTTAATACGTAGATTAGTATTAACCCTCCTAAAAAAAATGGTATAACTGACTTATAAAATCCAAAAACCTCATCTCTAAAGGCTTTCTTTGTTTTCAACTCTTTAAATCTAGGTAAAATGTAAAGTGCTAATAATGAATTTACAAACATAAGATAGTAATCCGATATTCGATTCATTGCTTCCCAAAAGCCCGCTTCCTTAATACCTATAGTTTGAATAATATAGTTTCTGATAAGTATATAAACAATTGGCAATGCTATAGCAGAAACCAAAGCCATAAGTGCATAAGGACTTAAGGTATTTAGAACACTAAGGTCAATAGATGAGACCTTTAAATGCTTCATAAAGTTTCTTTGATTGGCTATTCCAACTAATGTAATAAGGAAAGCTAATGAAGGCGTTATTACTGCTGCTACCAAAGCGCCATCAATATTATCTTGCCATATCAAGAATAGTGTTACTACCAAACCAAACACTTGTCCTACTATACTAATGACCAATAACATTCTGAACTTGGAAAATCCATTCATTATGGAAAAAGTGAACATGTTCAGCGAATAAAATGGCAATGCTATAGCCAATACTTTTATGACATATGCGTAATTAAGATCTAAGAACAAAAAAGAGTTTATCCAATCTGCTTGATAATAACAAAAGAAGGATAATAAAATCGTAGCAAAATAGCCTAAGTAATAAGTTGTAGAAAGCGTTTTGCCTAATTCTACGATATCAGACTTTACTATGCTAATTTGCTTCACTACGCCTTTGTATAAGCCCAATACTGCGAATGATTGTGCAGCATTGATAAAGTTTCTAAGGTTACCGATAAGTGCCATACCTTCTGCTCCAATAAAAACAGCTATAGCTTTTGAGGTCAGTAAACCAGCAAAAATGCGCGTGAATATTGTGGCAGTGTTGAGATTAGCCACTTTAAATAGCACATTATCGTTTATGTAATTCTGAAATCTTTTCAACTAGTAGGCATTAATAACCTGAATTACCTTATCTATCTCGCCATTGGTCATTAAAGGGCTCATAGGGATACTCACACATGTATCATGAATCTTTTCCGTAATAGGTAATCTAAGTTGGTTAAACATAGTTAGGGCATTTTGTTTATGAGGCGGTTTTGGATAATGGATATGAGACTCTATATTGTTTTGCAAAAGATAATCTCTAAAATCATCCCTTTGTTCCACCCTAACCATAAATACGTAAAATACATGGTCTTTGGTTCTATTATAGGTTGGCAATATAACCTTTTTGTTAGTTATCTCATCCAAATATCGCAATGCTATACTTCTACGTTTTGCATTATCTTCATCTAGTTTTTTTAATTTGAAATTTAAGAAAAGTGCCTGAATATCATCTAACCTACTATTAAAGCCTATAATTTCATTTTCATATTTTTTCTCACTTCCATAATTATGAATAGACCTCAATACATTCATCAAATCTTCATCATTCGTAGTGACGGCTCCTCCATCTCCAAGAGCACCCAGGTTTTTACTAGGATAAAAACTAAATGCCGCAGCATCAGATAAATTCCCTGCTATTGTTCCACTGCTATCTAAGGCGCCATGTGCTTGTGCAGCGTCTTCTATCAGTAATAAATCATGTGTTTTTGATAATGCTTGTAATGCATTCATATCCGCCAACTGACCATACAAGTGTACAGCTATAATAGCCTTAGTATCATTTGATATAGCTTCTTTTACAGCTTTAGATGAGATATTATATGTATCGGCATCGGGTTCAACCAAAACTGGTTTGAGTCCTGCATGTAAAACTGATAAAATTGTTGCAATAAATGTATTAGCTGGCACTATAACTTCATCATTAGGTGCTAACCTTCCTAAATGGATATATGACTTTAGAATTAATGTCAAGGCATCTAGCCCATTGGCTGTACCAATACAATATTTAGTACCACAATAGTCTGCAAAGTTAGTTTCAAACGATTTTACATAATCTCCAAGAATGTATTGCCCTCCATCAAGAAAACGACCTAACTCGGCTTCAAAATCTGCTTTAAACCTTTGATTAACCTTATGTAAGTCTAAAAACTTAATCATGTAAAAACAGTATTTAATTTATGATGTTTTGAAGTCTCTAATCGATAAAAATCTTGAGTATAGCTCCTCGCTCCAAAACCTTCTTTCCAGTACATTAGCCCTTCATTGATCGTTCCATCTCTTTCATGAGAAGTTCCAAAATCAAAATATCTCTTTTCTTTGAAAACACTATTGATTATGTAATCATGGAGGAAGTCTAAACTTCCTAAATTATTCTTGTCCTGGTTTGCAGATATGTATTGAGAATGAGCAACCAATTCGGTTTCAAAAACTGTCGTCCCGGCTACAATAGTATCATCTTTATAAACATTGAATTGCCTTATATTTTTCGGGAAGCGCTGCTTTAGTAATGTTATTTCTTCTAAACTATGTACTGGTTGCACATTATGCTTTTGATTTAGGTTTGGCACCAAAATATTATTCCAAAACTCATCAAACGTATCTACTTCTCTGACTATAAGACTATTCTTTATTCCTCTTTTTATGCCATCTCGTCTATCCTTAGAAAGTTTTAATCGTGGTGAAGCCAAATCTATGGCAGAGATTATATCCTTTCTATATAGTTCTGCTTCTAATTTATACATCAAGAACTCCGCTTCATTACTTGGATATGCATTATATATTTCTGGCACCAGTTTTACATAAATATCTTTAACTCCTTCTGATTCAAAATGCATTAAAAGTGTTTTAAAACATCCTACTACATGCTTAAACTTAACATCTTTTGAAAGCACAAGGCTTCCATAAGTCAATCCTTGGTGTGAAAATACTTTGTCCCCATCTCTATTGGCAGGGAATACAGCAACTAAAGTTTCGTCTTTAAAGATCATTACAGAACAATCTATAAATCGGTCTTGATGGTACTCCATGAAATCTCTTTGAAAAAGAAATGTCCCATTTTTGGATTGAAGAACAAAATCATCCCAACTCGTTTTTTGGTCTCTGTGATATGTAATAGCTTTAAAAATAAATCTCAGGTTTAATTATCGATATTATTTATTATCAATCGTTAGGTTAGTCTTATCTACAATGTAAAGTGGTCTATTCTTTACATCTCTGTTAATTCTACTTATATACTCTCCAATAATACCTATGGAAAACAATTGAATCCCTCCAATGAACATGACACTCACGATTAGAGAAGTCCAGCCTGTAATGGTCTGCTTAAGAACAAAATGAGAAAAAATAGCAAACAATATTATAAGAAACGATAAAAATGAAATGAAAAAACCAAGACGTCTCACAAAAGTCAACGGCTTATCCGAAAACCCAGTAATAGCATCAATCGCTAGTGTAATCATCTTGCCATAAGAATAACCTGATCTCCCCTCCTTTCGGCTATCTCTGTTATAGGTTACCTTTGTATGTTTATACCCTAACCAAGCCATTTGCCCTCTTAGAAATTTACTTTGTTCGCTCATGTTTCTCAATGATAGAACTATCTTCCTGTCAAAAATTCTAAAATCTCCAGCATCTAAAGGAATGTCGAACGATACTATGCGATTAAAAAGTCTATAAAATATTTTAGCAGTAAGTTTCTTTAAGAACGATTCGCCTTTTCGTTGCTCTCTTTGGGCATATACTATATCATACCCTTCATTATATTTTTTATATAGTTTAGGTATAAGCTCTGGAGGATCTTGAAGGTCACTATCTATAATAACCACAGCTTTTCCACTACAAAAATCCAATCCGGCCGTCAGTGCAATTTGATGCCCAAAATTTCTGCTAAAGTCAATGTAAAAAACTTTGTCATTAGTTGTCGACCATTCTATAATCTTAGACAATGAATTATCTAGACTACCATCATTTACAAAAATCAATTCATAATCATCAGTAATTTCCTTAAGTGAATTGAGGGTTCTTGAATAGAATTCTGGTAGATTATTCTCTTCATTATAAACTGGGATTATAATAGAAAGCGTCTTTAAGCTATTCATACATCTATTAACTAAGTGCTAAAGGTAAATAATTCCATAATATTTAGCATAAAAATACTATGGCTTAGGTTTTGAAGCTTTAAGTATGTTGAAATATGGGTTACTCCAAACAATCTCATAATCATTCCTTTCAAGAAAATCCATCATTGCCTTTGATCTCACCTTATTATAATGCCTGCCTGTTGGTTCTTCAGAATTTAAATAGTTAGGGATTGGATCAGAAAATGATGCAACTGTATTAAACTTTTGCTGTACTACTATGGGTAATTGCTCTCTTTGAGCTTCTGCCTTTGTCAATTTTTCAACAAAAGAGTTTTCATCATATACCATTACCCAAGGATTATACATGTAAGGTTTTGTGTTGGTTAAAAAATGTACCAAAGGAATGTTATCGAACGTAAGAAGGTAATCATTGGGCATTACATAATCATCTAAATTAATCAATAGCTCGTTAATGATATCTGCACGTTCCTTTGTTGTATAGACGAGCTTTGTATAATTGTTATTAACCAAATATGTTTTCTCCAGCCTACTACCTGGATCAAAGTAAGCCTCTTTTGAAACATGATATGCCTTCACACAAAAGAAAGCTAATATCATAACACTTATAACTTTGTGTAGCGTTTCTTTAGAAAACTGTTTAGATATGTCAAAGTTTTCAAATCCAAAAGATAGTCCTATAGTTTTTAATTTGAACAAATATCCAATTGCTAAAGGAACTGCTAGCCAAATACACATATATCCACTACTATGAATTCCCCCGCCACTTCCTAATGGAAGACAGACCATTACTAAAAAGGCTATAAAAGCTAATAATTTCGCTTCCTTCTTTACCGCATTAAACTGTAATAATATCAGACCAAAGAATGAGATAGCGTATACGGCATAAATACCTCCACTCCTAAAGAACAGAAAAAATACTGCGAATATAACTATAGCAAGAACATAGATAATTTTCCTTCTATTTTTAAGGTATTCACTAATAAGCAAGAATATGATACTCATTAATAAAAATGCACTTGAAAAAAGTAGCACCTTCTTATAGTTGTAAATAAAGACGTAGACTAAATCTATTATACTGTGCCCACTACCTCTTGTTTTACCTAAGTTGAACAAGGTGTTAATAGCATCTGAAAAAATTTCAAACTGCCCAAGCAATATCATTATCAACAGAATAACTCCTATACCTATTACAATTCCCAAAACAAAAAACAATGAAGGTTTGAAGGCTTCTACTAATCTTTCCTTTTTCAAAAAAACCATTAGAGGTATTGCCAATATCAAAACGGATAGCGATAAGTTTGGCAATCTTGTAAACACATTAACTCCTACCAATAATCCTGACAAAAAAAGCAGGGTAAGGTTTTGTCTAAGGATACCTCGATGTAATAAGAATGCAATCCATACAGAAAAAAAAGCAGTAAGTTGATTATGGTAGAACACCAAAAAACCATAATCGTTAACAAAAAGGACCATTGCTAAACCTATCAATGCGTGCTGTGGTTTCATGTAGTCTTTTAGCAATTTATAGGCAAGCACAAAAGTTCCTGTGTTTACAATAATAGCTAAGATTTTAAACCAAAGTACACCCCCATTTGGGAACAACAAATACCAAAATCCTCCTAAAATTGTAGATAACCAATAGACAAAATTATATTCTACTGATTCTGGTGCATTAAAAATTTGCTGATATCCAGATAACACAAACCCATCGTCACAGACATCTAACCCTTGAAACGCTAAGAGCAATTGCACTAAAACAATTACAATAATTGTAATGGAAAATACTTTAGATTCAGATAGTTTCAATTTTCTTATTGATTTGGCAGTCCCACAAAAAAAAGGAATATTTATAATAACGCACAAGCCATAAGCAATTTTTTATTGAGCTATCTCTTTTCTTTTATAAAAGAACTATCTTGGTCGTTTCAAGCCAAAAGCACTAATGACTATTAATAAAATAGCTGAGTTTTTCCTTAAAAACCCTTTTGTATATTGGTCTTATCAAGGTTTAGTCGGAGGACATAAAGCCCGCAAGCACTTTGTAAAAAATGATGTACGCCCAAGACCAAATATTAAATTATTGGATATGGGGTGTGGTCCGGGGAATATGATTGAATATTTACCTAATCTTGACTATACAGGATTCGATGCCGACAAGAAATACATAGATGCTGCTGTTAAAAAGTATGAAGAAAAAGGACTTTTCATTCATTCCGACATAGAAAGTTTTGAAATCACTGAACCAAACTCATTTGATATTGCCATGGCTTCTGGTCTGTTACATCATCTAGATGACAATAATGCCAAACGCTTCTTTGAAATTGCTAAGACTGCATTGAAACCTAATGGTAGATTAATAACTGTTGATGGATGCTATATAAAAGGTCAATCAAGAATTGCCAAATTTCTATTAGACCAAGACAGAGGAGAATATATTAGAACACAGTCAGCTTACGAAGCTTTGGCTGAAACAAGTTTTGACAAAGTAAATATCTCTATAAAACATAGTTATTTCAATGTGCCTTACACATTAATCGTCATGGAGTGTATTGCATGACACATCGCAAATTATACTTAAATTCGCCTAATAAGAAACAACTACTCTTTGGTCAACGTTAATAATATAGAAGGTATTAAATTTGGAGATGTAACAAATTTCGATGGAGTCAGCTATCAGGAATTTCGGAAACATCTTAACCCAAAGTATAGTATGGTGTGGAGAGATTTAAGTATTGGATATGTACTTTTTCTATCTACTATTGTATGTTTCGCATATCTAGAAGCTCAAATTAGTAATGTTTACACTTTAATCTTGTTGGCACTATGTTTTGGTATAATAGCTGCATTTTGGCTCGCAAATATTCAATTATTTATTCATGAAGCGGCACATTATAATATCCACCCAAATAAAAAAACTAATGATATACTTGCCAATATCTTTGTTGGCCTTATAGTCGGTGTAAATATCAATGCCTACCGCAAAACTCATTGGAAACATCACTTGAGACTTGGTAATACTGATGATACTGAGCATAGTTATTTTGAAGCTTTATCGTTATGGTATATCATTAAAATGCTTACAGGGCTTCATGTCCTAGCAGTGCTTAAAGGCAGAAATAAGTTAGAAAATGCTCAGACTAGTGAATCCCTTAAACAACAAAAAATGGCGTTGCTTTACGGTGCCCTTTTCAATATGATAATAATTGCCTTTTTAGTCTTAAATAGTCTGTACTTTACAGCTTTAGTTTGGATCATTACAATTGGTGTTTTTTATCCTTTTTTTGCATCCATCAGGCAAATTATGGAACATAGAGATGAAAAAGCTGACAAGAATGTGGATTTCCGTCAAATAAACCATGGTAAGGTAAGTCGGTTGTTTAGAGAAGGTGTTTTTTCATATTTTTTTGGAGGCGCAGGCTTCAACAGGCATTTAATACATCATTGGGATCCTCAAATCTCTTATACCCGATTAAAAGAAGTTGAAGCTTTCTTGGAGCAAACAGATGCTTGTGGCACAATAATCAAAGCTTCTAAGACTACATATTTCAAAACTTTTCTAACATTAATTAGATAGGTTATGGAAGAACAAAAACCCTGTGTAATCTGTAATTCTAGCCAAACATCCTTATGGTGTCAAAGTAAGGATTTAGAATATCATACAACGGATGAAATATATACATTTTATAAATGTGGCCAATGCAGTACAATCTTTATAGCAGATTTTCTAGTAGATCAACTTCCAACAATATACCCATCTAATTACTACTCGTTCAGCAAACAAAAAAAGACCTTAGGACTTAAAGTAAAAAACTACTTAGACCGTCGTTTATTTAAACGTCTATTATCCAAATTTAATAATAGACCAATAAATGTTTTAGATGTTGGAGGCGGTTCTGGATGGTTGCTAAATACTATAAAAGAAATCTATCCAAACATTAACGTTAGTCAAATCATTGATATTGATTTAGAGGCAAAAAATCAAGCTGAAAAAGATGGTCATGAATTCTTCCATGGAACAGTAGAAGAATTTGAAACTGATGTTTCTTTTGATGTCATATTAATGCTCAATTTAATAGAACACATAAGTAATCCTGAAGAAACACTAAACAAGCTTTCTAAAGTTTTAAAACCAGACGGTACTATCTTAATAAAAACTCCAAATGTAGATAGCCTAGATGCTAGATTATTTAGGAAGAGATATTGGGGAGGCTTGCATTGCCCAAGACATTGGATTTTATTTTCTGAAAAAAGTTTCAGGCAATTAATTTCTCGAACACCTTTATCCGTCAAAACTTTAAAACACACACAAGGGGCTCCTTTTTGGGCCTGGAGTATCTTAGCACTATTGAAACAAAACAAGCTTATTAAAACCTCGAAAGAAAAGCCTATGATTTATCATCCTTTAGTTCCAATTCTTAATGTCCTTTTTGCTGGTTTTGATTTTTTGAGAGGAGCTTTAGGCTTTAAAACTTCCCAAATGTTCGTTGAATTAGAAAAATAAGATGAAAGCTACATTTGAAGACATATACCATAACAATGAGCAATCACATTTTTGGTTTAAGGCTAGGCGAAAATTGATTTTACAATTCTTAAAATCTTATCAGAAGGATATTAAGATATTAGATGTCGGATGCTCTTCGGGAATTTTATTAAAAGAGCTTATAGAAGAAGGGTTTGATCCAAAATTGCTGTACGGTATTGACATTAGTGAAAAAGCAATTAATAATTGTAAATCGAATGGACTTAAAAACGTGTTTGTAATGGATGCACAAAATATCACTTTGAAAGAAAAGTTCGATGTCATTATTGCTTCCGATTGCTTAGAACATTTGCAAGAAGATGAAAAAGCACTAATTGATTGGGAAAATCTAATGCATGATAATGGAACTCTGATGGTTTTTGTACCTGCTCTGAAAGTACTTTGGAGTAAACACGATGAGCTCAATATGCACTATAGGCGTTATACCAGAAAGGAATTATCTCAAAAAATAAAACAAACTGGATTACGTATTGAAAAAGCCAGTTACTGGAACACCTTTTTGTTTCTACCTATTTATTTTATAAGAGTAGCAGGAAGAGTGATTAACAAGAAATCTAAAGATGACTCTGGAGATATCAAACCTATACCTTTAATAAATAGCATACTATATCTACTACTATTAATGGAAAACAAACTACTTAGATTTATGAATTTCTTTATAGGTGTAAGCACATTTTCTATTGCCAAAAAGCAATCTAAATAGCTAATCTTGCTTCTTAAGCAGATAATACAAATTAATACCAATAATAGCAGCATTGGTAATAATGATTGGCCAAGACGTTTGCAACATAATACCATATACTACAAACAATAATGCGCCTAAAGAGTTTACAATACGTAGCTTATTGACTTCTTTCATCATAAAGGATACCAGCAATACTGCTGATGCTAGATACCCAACCCATTCTGTTATTGTAATGCCTAAAAACTCCATCTTATAATGCTTTTGAACGTTTACGATCTACTTCTTTCAATAGTATTTTTCTAAGTCTAAGATGATTTGGAGTAACCTCAACATACTCATCTTTTTGAATATATTCTAAAGCTTCCTCTAATGAGAATTTTATTGCAGGTACAATTCTAGCCTTGTCATCTGCTCCTGCTGAACGGACATTACTCAACTTTTTAGTTTTAGTAACATTGACAACCATATCATCTCCTCTAGAATTCTCGCCAATAACCTGTCCTTCATAAATTGATTCTCCTGGGTCAATAAAAAACTTGCCCCGTTCTTGTAGTTTATCAATCGAATAAGGAATCGCAGTTCCATTCTCCATGGATACTAAGGATCCATTTTGACGCTCAGGAATACCTCCTTTTATAGGCTGATATTCTTTAAAACGATGCGCCATGATTGCCTCTCCGGCTGTAGCAGTAAGCAATTGATTTCGCAAACCTATTATTCCTCTAGAAGGTACTATAAACTCGCAAACCATACGTTCTCCTTTGGCTTCCATGCTTAGCATCTCACCTTTTCGCATCGTTACCATTTCTATAGCTTTCCCAGAAACATCTTCTGGTAAATCAATCGTCATTTCTTCAAAAGGTTCACATTTTACACCATCAATTTCCTTGATGATTACTTGAGGCTGTCCGATTTGTAATTCGTAGCCTTCTCGTCTCATGGTTTCTATCAATACTGAAAGATGCAATACACCACGACCAAAGACCATAAACTTATCAGCACTATCAGTAGCTTCTACTCGTAATGCTAAATTCTTCTCAAGCTCTTTCTCTAAACGCTCTTTGATGTGTCTAGATGTTACAAACTTTCCATCTTTACCAAAAAACGGTGAATCGTTAATGGTAAACAACATACTCATTGTAGGCTCATCAATAGCAATAGTTTTAAGACCTTCAGGATTTTCGAAATCTGCGATAGTGTCTCCAATTTCAAAACCTTCAAGACCAACAATAGCACATATATCACCTGCTTCAATGGCATCTACCTTCTTTCTTCCAAGACCTTCAAATGTATGAAGCTCTTTTATCTTCGATTTTAAAATACTTCCATCTCGCTTTACTAATGAGACCTGCATACCTGCTTTCAATTGTCCTCGTTGCAAACGCCCTATAGCAATTCGACCTGTAAATGATGAATAATCTAAAGACGTGATTAACATTTGCGTAGAACCTTCTTCAACTTTTGGTGAAGGAATATGCTCAATAACCATATCTAGTAATGGCTGGATAGAATCTGTTTCTTGCTGCCAATCTTCACTCATCCAATTGTTCTTTGCAGAACCATATACTGTAGGGAAATCTAACTGCCATTCTTCTGCTCCCAATTCAAACATCAAATCAAAAACAGCTTCGTGGACCTCATCTGGCGTACAGTTTTCTTTATCCACTTTATTGACTACAACACAAGGTTTAAGTCCCAAATCGATAGCCTTTTGCAATACGAATCGTGTTTGTGGCATTGGTCCTTCAAAAGCATCAACCAATAATAACACACCATCAGCCATATTCAACACACGTTCTACTTCTCCTCCAAAATCGGCGTGACCAGGTGTATCAATAATATTAACCTTGGTATCCTTATAGGTCACAGAAACATTCTTGGACGTAATTGTAATACCACGTTCGCGCTCTAAGTCATTGTTATCCAGAATCAACTCTCCTGTAGTTTCATTACTTCTGAACAATTGACAATGATGCATGATCTTATCTACCAAAGTGGTTTTACCATGATCGACGTGCGCTATAATTGCTATATTTTTTATCTGAGCCATGAGCTATCTAATTTGAGCGTGCAAAAGTACGCCTTATTTACCTCAAATAGTTAAGAATATGTTATTATTTATGTTTTTGATACTACTAGCGACTAACTTGCGTTAAAATATTGATTGATTAATAGTAAATGGTTTCGTAAACCAACCTTCAGAAAGCATTTACAATAGTTCTTAACCCCTCAAATTTTAGTATATGAGAATTATTAGTAAATATTCCAAGTTCACGCCGTATCTATATTTTTTAGCGATGATTGCGTATTGGTTTACTGATGTAAACAGAGCCGAAGGCATCTCAGCTTATCCAATATTATTATTTGGAATTCCTTTCGTATGGCAATTAATTAGACCTAGCAAAAAGCTCAACTTTTCATTAGGGATAGTCTTTGTTTGCTTATCCTCCTATTTGATATTAGCGTATTTATTTGATGCGCTACACATCGTTGAAATCACAGATCGTGTAAAACGTTTCTTAATTCTAGGTGGCTTCTTTGTACTAGGAAATTTCATCATGTCATTATGGATGATACGAAATAGTATAAAGAAAGAATTTAGCTAATAAGCAACTACATATTCCTTCTGTACTGTCCTCCTACTTCAAATAGCGCTGATGTTATTTGACCTAAGGAACAGTATTTAGTCGCCTCCATTAATTGTTCAAAGATATTCTGATTATTTATGGCTGCCTGCTGAATAATCGTCAACTGCTCTTTAACAATAGCTTCATTACGTTTATTCAAATCTTGAAGCGTATCAATTTGAGCCTGCTTTTCTTCTTCTGTTGCTCTGATGACCTCAGCTGGAATAACAGTTGGCGACCCTTTACTACTCAAGAATGTATTTACACCAATAATTGGGAATTCTCCTGTATGCTTAAGCGTTTCATAATATAAACTCTCTTCTTGTATCTTACTGCGTTGATACATTGTTTCCATAGCTCCAAGCACACCGCCACGTTCTGTAATTCTATCAAATTCTAGTAATACAGCTTCTTCAACTAAATCGGTAAGCTCTTCAATAATGAATGCACCTTGAATTGGGTTCTCGTTTTTAGCTAATCCTAATTCTTTATTAATAATCAACTGAATTGCCATGGCACGACGTACAGATTCTTCCGTAGGCGTTGTAATCGCTTCATCATAAGCATTCGTGTGCAGTGAATTACAGTTATCATAAATAGCGTATAATGCTTGAAGCGTTGTTCTAATATCATTAAAATCAATCTCCTGAGCATGCAATGAACGCCCTGAAGTCTGGATGTGATACTTCAACATTTGTGCTCTTGGATTGGCACCATACTTATGCTTTAAGGCTTTTGCCCAAATACGTCTTGCCACACGACCTATAACAGCGTATTCTGGATCGATACCATTAGAGAAGAAGAATGATAGGTTTGGACCAAACTTATTGATATCCATTCCTCTTGAAAGGTAATACTCCACATACGTAAATCCATTAGCCAATGTGAATGCCAATTGCGAAATTGGATTGGCACCAGCTTCTGCAATATGATATCCTGAAATAGATACAGAATAGAAGTTTCTTACCTGGTTTTCTATGAAATACTCCTGTACATCTCCCATTAATCGCAATGCGAATTCTGTAGAGAATATACAGGTATTTTGAGCTTGGTCTTCTTTTAAGATGTCAGCCTGAACTGTACCACGAACTTGAGCAATGGTTTTCGCTTTGATATCTTCGTAAACATCCTTAGGTAATACTTGATCTCCCGTAACTCCCAATAACATTAAGCCTAAACCGTCATTACCTTCAGGAATGTCTCCAAGATATTTTGGTCGCTCTTTTCCTTTATAAATCTTAGCAATCTTAGCTTCAACTTCTTTTTCTAAGCCGTGTTCTTTAATGTATAACTCACATTGCTGGTCAATAGCAGCGTTCATGAAGAATCCTAATAACATTGGTGCAGGACCGTTGATGGTCATACTCACCGAAGTCATAGGGTCAGCTAAATTGAAGCCTGAATACAATTTTTTGGCATCATCCAAACAACAAATTGACACACCTGCATTACCAATCTTTCCATAGATATCTGGTCGGTAGTCTGGATCGTTACCGTATAATGTCACTGAATCGAAAGCCGTAGATAAACGCTTAGCTGGCATTCCAAGACTTACATAATGAAAACGTCTGTTGGTACGTTCTGGACCACCTTCTCCTGCAAACATACGTGTAGGATCTTCTCCTGTTCTCTTGAAAGGGTACAATCCTGATGTATAAGGAAATTCTCCTGGAACATTTTCTTGTAAGCTCCAACGTAAAACATCTCCCCAAGCTTGATACTTTGGCAATGCCACTTTAGGAATTTGAGTATGAGATAATGACTCAGTATGTGTTTCTATTTTTATCTCTTTATCTCTTACTTTGAAAGAATATACTGGTGCTTTATAACGATTTACCTTTTCGTCCCAATTGGTAATGATTTCCCAATTGTAAGGATCAAGGTTCATTTTGACACGGTCAAACTCTTTAATCAACAATTCCATGAACTCCTTACTGTCATCCTGAACTTGATTCAGAATTTCATCATCATTTAACCCTCTCTCGTTAAAAAGAGACTTCTCGCCTGTGCTCGAAGTGATATTAGCAACTGAGCAGATTGTCTTATAAATTCCATATAACTTTTGAGCGACATCAACTTGTTCGGTGGCCTTTTTGTCGTAAGCTCTATTATTTTCTGAAATTTCAGATAGATATCTCGTTCGTGCTGGTGGAATCACAAAAATCTTCTCACTCATTTCTTTCGAGATTTCGAAAGTCGATTTCAAATCAGTATCAGTTTTCTCAACCAATTCGTCCATAATCGCTTTATAAAGCGTATTCATTCCTGGATCGTTGAACTGAGATGCGATAGTTCCAAACACTGGCAAATCGTCTTGAGGTGTATCCCAGAGATTATGATTACGCATGTACTGCTTCTTCACATCACGTAAAGCATCTTTGGCGCCTCTTTTATCAAACTTATTGATCGCTACTAAGTCGGCAAAGTCAAGCATATCAATCTTCTCAAGCTGAGTAGCAGCACCAAATTCTGGTGTCATCACGTAGAGTGATACATCGCTATGTTCTAATATTTCAGTATCTGATTGTCCAATCCCTGAAGTCTCAAGAATAATGAGATCGTACTCTGCAGCCTTAAGAACTTCAACTGCTTCATTAACATATTTAGACAATGCTAAGTTAGATTGACGAGTTGCCAAGCTTCGCATATATACTCTTGGAGAATTGATAGCATTCATTCGAATACGATCACCTAGCAATGCTCCTCCTGTTTTTCTTTTTGAAGGATCTACAGAAATAATCCCTATAGTTTTCTTCGGAAAGTCTATCAAGAAACGACGCACTAATTCATCTACCAAGGATGATTTTCCTGCACCTCCTGTTCCAGTAATTCCGAGTACTGGTGTTTTAGACGTTTTATTTTTATTGTGAATGGTGTCTAATGCATCTTTGGCTACATCTGGAAAGTTCTCAGCAGAGGAAATCACTCTTGCAATAGCCTTTGGATTCTTACCAGGTAATATTTCAGCTTCACCGTTTAAGGATTCACCAATAGCATAGTCTGATTTTTCAACTAAATCATTGATCATACCTTGTAGTCCCATTTCTCGACCATCGTCTGGAGAATAGATTCTGGTAATTCCATAATCCATCAAATCTTTGATTTCTTCAGGAAGAATAACTCCACCTCCGCCTCCAAAGATTTTTATGTGGTCGGCACCTTTTTCTTTAAGCAAATCGTACATGTACTTAAAATACTCATTATGACCACCTTGATAAGATGTCATTGCTATGGCATTGGCATCTTCCTGAATGGCTGTATTTACAACCTCTTCCACACTGCGATCATGTCCAAGATGAATTACCTCTACACCTGTAGATTGGATAATTCTACGCATGATATTAATGGCTGCATCGTGCCCATCGAAAAGTGATGCTGCAGTTACAATTCGTACTTTATGTTTTGGTTTATATGGCGCTACTTGCTTCATTCGTAATCAAACTAGGTTTTTGTGCTGCAAAATTACAGAAAATCTAAAAATTTTGCCCTATTAATAATAAATCATTAACAATCTGATTCTCTAATAAAATTCATACTTCTTCAACATTTTTCACCTAAAAAAGCCTCTTGATTTTCTATTCTCAATCTTTTTGAAATGTGACTAATGTTAAAATTGAGTGTCTAAATCTTTGGTATAGCGGCAAATATCTTCCGCATTTATAGATACCATAACCATTAACTGATTTTTATTACATGAAAAAACAATTATTTTTTGGCTTGTTCACATTATTAGGAATTAGCCTTATTCAAGCACAAGGATTACCTGAAAATCCAGAACCGGGAAAATGCTATGTAAAGTGTATTACTAAAGATGAGTTCAAAGAAGTTGAAGAGACACTTCAAACTTATCCTGCTTACACTAAGCTTAAGGTAGTTCCTGCTACTTACAAAACTGTAGAGGAAACTGTATTGGTAAAAGAAGCTACTAAGAAGTATGTCTATGTACCAGCTACGTATGAAACGATTGAAGTACCTTACATCAAAAAAGCTGGTCGTACAGATTTGAGAACCGTTCCTGCTACTTTTGGAAATGATTCTAAAACTTTTGAAATCTATCCTAAAACGTCTGGATGGGAGTATAAAGTTCTTGAGGACTGTCCTTCTGTAAACAAAGAAGATTGTGTTGCTGCATGTTTTGTTGAGTATCCTGCTCAATCCATGGATGTACCATTTACAACTCTAGCATCAGATGCTTCTACAAACTCAATTCCTGTTGGAGAGCAAAACGCTACATACAAAAAGCGTGTTATCAAAACTCCTGCTAGAATGGATGAAATCGAAATCCCTGCAGAATATACAACTATCAGAAAACAAGTTGTGGATCAGCCATCACATACGACTACTGAGACTGTTCCTGCAAAATATACTACAGTAACGAGAACTGTTTTAGCTAAAAAAGGTGGAATTACTACTTGGGAAGAAGTTGATTGTGAGCTTTTGAATCCTAATGTTTTACCTGTATTCTACGAACTAGCAAGTGCAAGATTAACTCCAGAGTCTAAAAGAATTATCGATGAAACGTTATTGCCTATCATGAAAGATTCTAACGTTAGCGTAGAGATTATGTCTCATACAGATTCTAGAGGTGATGATGACTACAATATGTCTTTATCTCAAGCTAGAGCAAATTCTGTTGTAAACTATTTAGTTTCTAAAGGTATCTCTAGAAGCCGTTTAAGAGCGAGAGGATTTGGAGAAAGTAGATTGACAAACCGTTGTTCTAATGGTGTGGATTGTTCTGAATCTATGCATCAAAGAAATAGACGTACTGAGTTTAGAGTGATTAATAATTAATCTGAACTGTTGTCGTGAGAAAGCTCCTTTTTTAAGGAGCTTTTTTTGTTACAGAAAAAACTGTGTAGCTGGTTTGCTTTTTTTCTGCCTTAATGCCATAACTATCTTGAAGTTCACCTTGCATTAAATTAAAGTACTTGTAATGAATTTGCCAGTCGTGCTTACCACTAGTATCAAAACCTGAAGGCTCTATAATAACTGGCATTTCTATAGCTTTAGCAAGTACGTTAGAGACTTCATACAAGCTAACATTATCGGCTTTAATTTCTGAATCGCCAACCATAAAAGAAGGACTTCCTGTTCCCCAATTAATTTGAGTTGTATCCCAAAATGTTGGTGTTTCTACCTTGAGCACTAAAGCTTCTCCTTTAGATTGTTCGGTGGTATATTGTAGGTTTAAATCAGATAATATGGTGTCTTCAATATTTTTGTAAGCATTTGAGTCTTTCCTTATAAATATTTGATAGTACTTATTCATGCTTTCAGGGACTTCAATTTGCTCACTATACACATTGGAAGCATAGCTTAATATATTGCTTAACTTCCCTTGTAATTTCAAATATCCATTTTGCTCATTGACTTCTATATTAGTATTCATTGTATCATTGAGCTCTTTAATTTCGAAATCGCTAGTAGGTATATAAGAAGTTACATCGGTTACTGCGATGTCTTTAATTTCAAATATGTCTTTGAAGCTGGCTCTCTTTTTATACTGCTTCAAAAACTTTTCGATATGATGATTCTTCAAATCCGCTGGAGCACCTTCCCAAACAATATGTCCATCAGCGTTGACCAAAATAGCATGTGGTAATACTCGTATCTTGTTTTTATTAAATGTTTCGCCTTCAAAATCTATAGCTACTGCTAATGTGGTAGGATTCTTTGAGAGGAACTTTTTTACTTTTTCTGGATTTTCCTCAGAAATAGAAACAATATAGAAGTCTTTTGGATATTGTTTTTGAAGCGAACCTAAATACTTTTTTACATGAATGCATGGCGCACACCAAGTTGCCCAAAAATCTATTAAGTACAGTTTGTTTTCGTTGCTTTCGGCGGTCTTGGAGTACTGAATTACTTCAGAAACCTTCACCTGACTATTTATAACATTTAAAGGCAGCAATAATACTATTATAAAAA
The DNA here is from genome assembly GCF_040493455.1 of Winogradskyella sp. 3972H.M.0a.05. Lineage (NCBI taxonomy): Bacteria > Pseudomonadati > Bacteroidota > Flavobacteriia > Flavobacteriales > Flavobacteriaceae > Winogradskyella > Winogradskyella sp. 3972H.M.0a.05. The sequence continues at coordinate 621,764 of NZ_JANFDA010000002.1, forward strand.
GGGTGCTTGTCTTTAAAATCTTTTGTTTCATGCTTTCAATGTTAGGATAATATTGTTAATCAAATACTATGCTAAAATTTTGTTACCAACAATAGTTTGTTAAAAACGTGAAAGCTAGTAAAAAATTACACTAATTTATCATAGTTAAAATTATCTTTGTACAATATTGAAATCCAAACATCATGACAAAAAGAATTCTTGCCTTAATTCTAATATTCAATCTTACAGCTTGCGCAGAACTGCAAGAAGTGGTGAAACAATTACCTCAATCTGGAGGTGTTCTTAGTAATGCAGATATTGCAGCTGGTTTAAGACAAGCTCTCGATTTTGGAATCGACAAACAAGTATCCAAGCTTACTCAAAAAGATGGATTCTTTAGAAATGAATTGGTAAAAATTCTATTACCTGACGAATTGAAAAAAGTTGATAAGGGCCTTAGAGATATAGGTTTAGGAAACTTGGCAGATGAAGGCTTAAAAGTGCTTAATAGAGCTGCTGAAGATGCCGTAAAAGAGGCGACACCAATTTTTGTCAACGCTGTTAGGGATATTACTTTTGCAGATGCAAAGAATATTCTTTTGGGTGAAGATAATGCAGCAACACAATACCTCACTGGAAAAACTCAAACAGATTTGTACAATAAGTTTAAGCCTGTAATTAATAGCTCGTTTAGCAAGGTTGGTGCAGATCAAATCTGGGAAAACCTCATCACTAAATACAACAACCTTCCTTTTACCAATGATGTTAATCCTGATCTAACGGATTATGTAACTGGTGAAGCACTAAAAGGTGTGTATACAATGATTGCCGTTGAAGAGAAAGAGATACGAAATAAAGTTTCTTCAAGAACAACAGACTTATTAAAGAAGGTATTTGCTTTACAAGATTAGCCTAGTCTATTTAGATTTTTTATAAAGTCCATCAAAAGCAACGACTACATCTTTTCCTTCGGTATAGGTTTCCCATAGTTGTCGAACCGTTCCGTCTTCATTATCGGTCCAAGTCACTTGATGATAAAAGGTTTTGCCTTCATTGTTTTTGGCATCATCTGTTCTTAGAATCATCTGATTGCCTTTTTTATGACCTTTTAAGTGAAGATTTCCACCTTGGTTGTCTACCCAAAGTTGCTCCCATTGTTTCTTTTGTGCGTTATAAAAACTAAAGCTGGTTCCTGTATAACCACTAGTTGCACTTGTCCAGTTTTCCCTAAGAATGCAATCATCCTGAATCTTGTCTAAACTATTTGTGCCAGCTGGTGAGCCATTAGGCTGAGTTACTGTCCATTCTCCAACCCAAAAATCGAATTGCGAATGTGTTTCGGTGCAACAGTTACAATTGGCTTTAGCAGTTGCGTCTTGTGCTGTTAGTGTTAATGAACCAATTGAAAAAGCTAGAATAAAGAAGATGGTTTTCATATAGTTGATAGATTAGTTAAGTACTTAAATATATTAAACCAAGCTTAATTTAATGCTAATATTAACATAACATTAAAACCAACAATAACGCGCATCTTTGTTACTCAAAGTAAAGAAGAGTCATACATCTTTAATTTGGATTAGCAAAAGTTGGTTAGTAAAAAAGTCGGATCTTCTACCGACTTTTTTTATTAACAATATTGCAATTTACCTTCCTGAATTGCAATATTTTAAATATATTTATGGGACAATGTTGTAGTGATGAAAAATATATCTAAAATCAAGAACCACCAAATTAAGCTACAGCTTCGGTATAAACAGTTGATTGAACAGGCCTACAACTTGCGACAAACCGATCATGCACTGAGTGATGTCTCTGAGTATAGAGCCATCAAACTTCTCAACAAGATCAATCGTCTTAAATATTTAGAGAGGGAAGCACAACCTATTGCTTAAAACACTTCCAGGATACTTAGCTTTTAGTCTAGTCTTTGAAAACCTTTTATCAATTTAAAATAAAAGGCTTATGACACATTTTTGTAAAGTAAATCGTAACAACCACTTTTATGAGGATATTGAGTACCTCAAATTTCTAGAACAAAAGTACTTATTGTATATTGAACAAGCTTATAATCTAGCACAAACAGATGCTAGTCTAAGTGATATTTTATACTTTGAAGCTAAAAAACTTAAAAAGTCTATTTTAAGCTTTAAGTACATCAACTCACCAGCTCTTGATGTAGTTTTTTAAAATACTTAAACGCTTTAGTAAGCCTGGATCCATACCAAGAAAAGGCTTCACCATCGACAAGTAATACTTTGGCATTGGAATAATACTTCTTAAGTTCTTCTTTGTGTATTTCCTTGAACGGGTAGGGTTCGCTAGATAACAAGACCAATTCTACATTTTCATTCTTATTCGAATCTAGATCAACTTCAGGGTATCGGTCTAAGTTTTCATAATAATTCTGAAACTTATTCAGGCTAAGCAAATAATTGATAAATGTATCTTTACCTGCTACCATCCAGGGGTTTTTCCAAATAAAATATGCTGTTTGTATTGATTGTTTATTTGAAATAAACTTTTCAAAGTCTTTCTGTTCTTGTTTGATTGTATCGGATATTAACTTAGCCTTATCTGAACAATCAAATAAGTCAGCATACATGGTTATAAGTTCGTGACAATCTTCAACTGTATAAATATCACTGACATGTGTTTGTGCTATTTGTTCACAACTTTCAACAATAGCTAGTGTATTCTCCTCTTTGTTACAAAGTATAATGTCTGGATTAAGTGCTTTAATTTTGTATATATGAACTTGCTTTGTGCCACCAACAACGGTTTTCTCCTTTCGTAAATGCTTTGGGTTAATGCAGAATTTTGTTACGCCTACAATCTTGTCTTCCAAACCTAAATCAACCAAAAGTTCGGTAAGACTAGGCACTAAAGACACAATACGTTTTGGTTTATCTTTAAAATGAAGTTTACGTTGAAGTTGGTCTGAGTACTCCATGACATGCTAAGACATAATATCTGCCATCTGCTCCTGTAATTCTCTAGCTTTAGAGGCAGCTGCTTCAGCAAAATCTTTACCATTGGAAGCATAAATGATTCCACGAGAGGAATTAATAAGTAACCCAACATTGCTATTCATGCCATACTTACAAACCTCTTGCAGGTTACCTCCTTGTGCTCCTACTCCAGGAACTAATAGAAAACTTTCTGGAATTATCTGACGAATCTCAGCTAGGTATTCTGCCTTAGTAGCTCCTACAACATACATTAGGTTTTGGCTATTTGTCCATCCTTTTGAAGTTTCTAAAACTTGCTTATACAGTTCTTGACCTTCAACTGTTTTTGTTTGAAAATCAAAAGCACCTTGATTTGAGGTTAGTGCCAACAGAATTGTATGTTTATCTTCAAAAGCTAGAAATGGCTCTACTGAGTCTTTCCCCATGTATGGTGCTACTGTTACACTATTGAAGGCTAAGTCTTCAAAAAAGGCTTTAGCATACATGGTACTAGTATTTCCTATATCACCACGTTTTGCATCAGCTATAGTAAAGATTTCAGGGTGGTTTTCATTAAGGTAATTAATAGTCTTTTCTAAAGCTTTCCATCCTTTTATACCATAGGCTTCATAAAATGCCGTATTTGGTTTATATGCTACACAAAGATGGTGTGTTGCGTCTATTATTGCTTTATTAAAGGCAAATATTGGATCCTCTTCTTCCAATAAGTGCTTTGGAACTTTATTAAGGTCTACATCCAATCCTATGCACAGAAAAGATTGCTTTTGTTTGATTTGGCTGTATAGCTGGTGTTTGGTCATAGGTCTTTGGTCTTTGGTCTTTGGTATGATATTTAGACTATACTTGGCTTTTTGAATATTTTAAAAGTGCATTTATTCTTTTTTGAAGAATATTTATGTCTTCAATAATAGTATCTGTTTCGAAAATATAAGATAATTCTTTACAAATAATAAGATGTGTCTCTAATTCAAATGCAGAACCCAAACTCATTTGTAAAAATCTAACAAAATCTTTTTGGGAATCTTTAGCACAGCCTTCAGCTATATTTGCAGGAATAGAAACTACTGCTCTAGTGATTTGTGATCTCAATCCAAACTTTTCCTTTTCTGGGAGGTTTTCTACTAGAGCATAAACTTTTTTCACTAACACGATAGCATCTTTCCAAACATCTAAGTCTCTAAAATTTCTCATATAATGCGAAGATCAATGCTAATTACCAAAACCTAAAACCTTATACCTAAATCCTAAATATGTTCTTCACTAGCTTTTAGTTTTTGAGTGTTTTCTGCTAGCATTAATTCGTCTATAATCTTTTGCAAGTCGCCATTAACGATATTTTGCAAATCGTATAAGGTCAATCCTATTCTATGATCTGTAACACGCCCTTGAGGATAGTTGTATGTTCTAATCTTAGCACTTCTATCTCCAGAGGTCACCATGGAACCACGTTTTGCAGCATCTTCTGCTTGCTTCTTCTCTAGTTCTAAATCATACAAACGAGAACGTAATACCTTGAATGCCTTCTCTTTGTTCTTATGCTGTGATTTTTGATCTTGACATTGTGCCACTAATCCTGTTGGAATATGTGTTAATCGAACTGCAGAATACGTCGTGTTTACTGATTGTCCTCCAGGACCTGATGAACAGAAAAAGTCTATTCTTACGTCTTTAGGGTCGATTTCTACATCAAACTCTTCTGCTTCAGGAAATACCATACATGTTGCAGCACTTGTATGCACTCTTCCTTGGGTTTCGGTTTGTGGAACACGTTGTACACGATGTACACCAGCTTCAAACTTCAATGTACCGTATACATCTTCGCCTGTAACTTCAAACTGAATTTCTTTAAAGCCACCATTAGTCCCTTCGCTGAAATCTACTGTACTCACTTTCCAACCTCTACCCTCACAATACTTAGTATACATTCTGAACAAATCTCCAGCAAAAATACTAGCCTCATCTCCTCCTGTTCCTGCTCTCAATTCTACCACAGCGTTCTTTGCATCTTCAGGGTCTTTAGGAATCAACAGGAAGCGTATTTCGTCTTCTAACTTTGGAATATTAGTTTTGGCTTCGTCGAATTGCATCTTGGCCATTTCAACCATTTCCGCATCGCTCCCATCTGAAATGATTTCTTCAGCTTCGGCCAAATTGTCTAAAAGTGTAGTGTATTCATTACTCTTTTCAACCAATATTTTCAAATCCTTGTACTCTTTGTTCAATTGCACATAGCGTTTCTGATCTGAAATAATATCTGGTTGAATAATGAGATCGCTTACCTCATCAAATCGTTGCTTTATTATCTGTAACTTCTCTAACATCTAGGGTAAAAAATTGTGTGGCAAAAATACAATAATTTATAAATTGGCTAGTCTACTACTAAGTTAATCCAATTATCGATTACTATTGAAAAATAAAATCGAAAGATTTCCGTTAAAAAACTATTACCCATCAACATTGTTAAACCAGAAACCAATTATGACCCTATTGTAAGGGCAACAATCATTTTTTGAAATCATAGCATAAAAGAGCATTACTAGTATTCATTTTTAAATTTTAAAATTATGCAACGTATTGCCGCTATATTGTTGTTTTACAAGCCAATGTTTGTATGGTCTTTTGCCGTCACTCTGGTCATTACAATTTTCAATCCCCTTATCTTTTCAGCAATCATTACCAAACTCTTTTTAACGTTTTTTGCTTGGTATTTGGTCAATGAAACTAAAACACGACAAAAACTAATTGCTTTAAAAAATATTGGTGTATCAACTTTTAAACTGTTTTCCACCATATTCTTTATTGACATCGTTATAACCATTGGGTTTTTGATCGTCATTAAAGAATTTATATAGTCTCTCAATTTTTAATTACTTTGCTGAACTTTCCAAAGTAAATAATATGGATAAGTTCATCGACTATATAAAACAATATGTTCAGCTATCTGAAGAGGCTGAAATTGCTATAAGAAATGTTTTTTCTAAAAAAGAATATGCTAAAGGCGAATTGCTGTCTGAAGAGGGTAAGACTTGCAATCATCTTTATTTTTTACAAGAAGGTGCAATACGCTCATTTTTCTACCTAAACGGAAAGGATATCACACATTGGATTTATCTTGAAAACTTTGTTCTTACTTCTTGGACGAGTTATATCATGAGAAAACCTTCAACAGAATATCTTGAAACTACAGAAGATTCTGTTATAATTTCTATCAATTATGATCAGATGCAGGAGCTGTACAAACAATATCCTGAACTGGAACGATTTGGTCGATTAATTCTAGAGGAACAAATTGCTATGATGGACGAGTTCTTTAAAGGGTATTATTTCCTTTCAGCAAAAGAAAAGTATGAATTGCTCACTAATGCCATGCCTCAAATAACTCAAAAAGCCAATCTAGGCCATATTGCTTCTATGCTTGGTATTTCTCAAGAAACGCTCAGCAGAATAAGAGGAAAGTAGTTTAGAACACTCTTACAATATTAAATCCGAAGAACACATCTTTGAACCATTTTCCTTCAGCATTACTAATAAATCCAGGTTCATTAGTAGATTGTGCATTAGAGAACAATAATTGAAATACATGACCTCCTGTTTCAATATCAACACCTATTGTAAATGGATCATTGAAGATTGAGTTTTCATCTCTGCTAAAATTGAAAACATAGTCTGCATTGATGCTCATTCGTTTGCTTATTTTAATTCTCCCTCCTGCTCCCAATGCAAACTGATTATGGTCTTGAAACGGCTCTAGGACTAAATTCTGACGTACAATCGTTGGCGCAATTTCAAAAGAAAAACTATTTGTAAATCGCCTCGAAATCAATAGTTGCGCAGCATAGCTCATACGATCTGCAAATCGTAGCAATGGAAACTGTTCTTCTCTAAGGTCAGTTCTCACATTTGCTGTTCCATAGGCAACAAGATTTACAGGAAACTCCTGAGTTTGAGACTTAATTCGTGCTTTTATATGTGCCGAATAGGTTTGTCTTATAGATTCTCTACCAACGCCTAGCTGTACACCATCCAGTATACCATAAACGAGTTGAATTTTGGTGTTGGCATTATCAAAGCCAAAGAACGTAGTAAGTCCATCATCTAATGTTCCAAAGCGATGAGAGACATAGAGATAGAAGTCTTTTTTTGCAGCTACTTTGGTAGATTGCAGGTTTCCAATCTTCATGGCTTTGAAAGCTGGCTGTTGAAAAACTTGTTCCTCGGACTCAGCCTCTAGCTCGTCCAATAAATCATCTTGCGCATAGATTGTATTGACGGCAAAAAGTGTACAAATTATAATTATGATGTATGGTTTCATTAGTTTGAATGTTTTAGGTGACTTTGACTCGCTCCTATTCTATGATTTTGGTTTGATCTAATTTTAATTCCTCCAGCAGGTCATCAAAACCTATCATTCTGGCTTTGATGGTTATGGTTTGTCCTTGTGCTAGGTTCTCTAGTTGTGCTTTATCCTGAAGTTGGCAAAAAACAGATTCTTCTATAGTTAATCCTTGTTCATCTTTTGCTGTAACACTTCCAGATAATTCTACAACTACATCTTGCCATATGGTAGCATCTTGTTTTACGGTTTTAATGAAGTCTTGCGCAGTTCCTGAAAACTTCACTTCGCGTTCATCAATAGTCTTATGTGGCTTGTATGCGACTTTATAGGCGTAAACACCTCCAAGTATGACCAATACTAAAATTGAGAGTGCTATTTTACTTCTTTTCGATAAGTTCATAGTTGAGTCTTACATTAATGGTTTTTGCAATCTTATCCTTAACTATTCCAGGAATCTTTATATCGAAGTCCTGAGGCTCTACACTAAATGTGGATGTTACCTGTATCTTATCTCCAACCTTAGTTAGCTTAGCAATGGTACTGATTGCTTTATCTTTTCCTCTGAGGTTTAACACGCCATCCAATTTTAACAGCTTTCCGTCTTCTGTAAGTTCATCAAAACTGAAATCTAAAATTCTTCCTTTGAAAGTGGCTTTAGGATATTTGTCCGAATCCATGTAGTTCTCATTGAAATGTTCTTGCATTAACGCAACTTTAAAGTGAAACGCTTTCAAGAACAAAAGACCAGCTATGTCTCCATTCTCAACATTAAGAATCGCTGTTGTGCTTTTGTTTACAGCTTCAACAGGCTCGAAGGCTTCGACTGAAGCTTTAAACTCTGTAATTCCTGTCTTAGTAAAATACTTCTGGGCAGATACAGAAATGGTCATTAATAGAACCACACTAAATATTAGGTTTTTCATAAGATTCTCGTTTTAGATATGAATAGCATTTTTTAATACAACAACTTTGAAGTTGATTCTCCTGATTAATTTTCGGGAAATCCATCCGTTACCCACTTATCTATAATCTGAAGAATTTGTGGCGATAGTTTTCCACTGGGTGGCATTGGGTTGTTTAGATTATTCATTCTAGTGACCAAACTACCTTCCTCTGCAGAAAACCTTGTGTTTTGGTAATTAGATAAATCTAACCCTGCATTTGGTGCTGGTCCAGCATGACAAGTAATACAGCTATTGGTCATTATAGATTGAATATCGGATTGATAGGTAACCGTACGATTCAAAGGTGGCAATGTGGATTTATTACCTTCATCAATGATTGCTGCGGTACAAGAATTTAGCAATACTGCCAATAATCCTATTTTGAAAATGCGTTTCGTCATGGTATTAATTTTCAACATTAATATTGTCAATCGTTATTTCTATTCCTCCTAAAGGGTTTAGGGTTATCATTCGTTGTGGATGTGTGATATCGCCTTCCGAAATCGAAAGATCACCATCCATATCTGCAACCACAGTTACATAATAATCTCCAGGATGCATATAGGTCATTAAGAATTGATTTTCACCAATAGTCAGTACTGGAAAATGTAGTATCGAATTATAAGCTTGTAAGTCTGCTGAGAAAAAACCATACTCATCAGTCAACGGGTCTTTTGAGAAGTATAGTTGTAATGGTTGATCAGCTGGAATATCACCTCTATCTATATTTACTAAAACATATCCCAATTGTGGATGGTCAGTAATGATGTATGGATCTCCAGATAGTGGTGCTAGTTCAAATAAGTCATTGGTTTCTTGTACAGCTAAAAATGTGGCTGAATTTGCTTCACCTAAACCGTCTTTAACAAATAAATAATCTTGATTAAACCCATTAGCAAAGTCTAATCCTTCGTCTACCGTATTTTGCGGATAACCTACAACTTGTGCAGCTTGTTCTGCAAGTTCAGGATGCATCTTTACACCCTTAAACGTCATGTGCCTGTTCGGAATCCTATCTCCCAATCCGCTTGTATACGAATTAAAGTATAAACTATCTGTAGCATTAGGGAACCTTAGTTCCATATACATAATCCCGTCGCCTCCAACTGCATCTACTAATCTGTAATAGCGACCATTTTCTCTATTTTCTACCTTATCCATTACGAAATAGCTGGTTCTATAAATACCATTTAATAAGCCTCCATTTCGCGCCATGATGGTTCGTTTCCCTTTGTAATTAGTGACAAAAAACGAAGTGAATAAATTCCCTGCTGATCCACCTTCATGAATTCCGAAAGTATGCGAAGGAGATATCGCTCTGTAATCCCATGCGAAGAATGGATAATCTTGATTAATCACAAGGTTATTTCCAACCCAATGGCCTTGCATTTTCTCCATAAAATCAAAACCGTCTTCAGTGATATCAACAGGAATTACTTCAGTGGTTTGCCCTGGATTTGTTCCTCCGTTTGTTGGATCTACATTCCCAGCAATATTCCTGACATTTTCTACACTACAGCTTTGAATTGCCATAGCCACAATAGTTAAAGGAGTTATCATTTTCTTCATATTAATTATATTTATTTGTGTCTTATCCATAACTCTTCAAGGGGTTTTTTCATGATGTACTTTGTTACCTCTAGAGTATCTTTATGTTTAATGTGTATTGAAATTTCCACGTTAGAAGTATCCGCTTTAGTTGCTCCAGATATAGCATCCACAAATAGTCCATCAGATGCTTTAAGATTTTTGAAGACATAATAAGGCTTACTATCTTCAGCTTTGATAAAAGTGGTTCCATCGTTATAATACAGTACCTTTGCCTTGATAAAATCATTCTCCTTAAGAATCTTGTATGTAGCACTATAATGCTTGCTCAAAACATCCCATTTACCATATAAGTCATGCTCATTATTTGCACAAGCAAACATTAATACTGGTAATAAAAAAAGAGTCAACTTCTTCATAACAAAATTTCTTGAAGCAAAGCTATAGTGAGCTAGAGAGACTTTTTTTGACCTATATCAAAATGTAAAAATGAAGTTGATTTTGACTTAGGTCAAACTTTACTTAAATCCTTATATTTAGTTTTGAACTGTATTAATTTTTAATCATGAGCAAATCATCCAGATTGAGACATTTAAGTAGTAACACTACCAATAATAGTGCTTCATCAAAGCAAAGCAATATCAAATGGCGTACGATCTTTGCTATTGTTTTAATGTATATAGCCATCGTTATGAATTGGGAATGGGTATGGGGAATTTTATTTCTTATTTGGGTTGTTCCAGACTTATTTAGAGGTGTTACCTATTTTATTGAACCCATAGCTAAAGACGAAAATCCTGTCTTGTATTGGATTATTGTTTTGACTTGGTTGTTAATGTCGGTATACTCATTGTCAACTTTGTTTATTGATTGGAATAATTACTGATATTAGTTATGACAGATTTTTCTATTAAATCCATTTTCAAACAGTATAAATGGAAAATTTCACTTACGTTTTTATTATTAGTGTTAGAAAACGTTACCAAAGTATTACAACCACTAGTTCTCGGAATTGCCATAAATGACCTCATCGAAGGTAAGAATGATGGTTTGTGGCTGTTTTGTATCCTATACGTTTTAGGATTCATCATAGGAACGATTCGCCGTTATTACGATACACGCGCCTACACATCGATATACACTAATGTTGCATCGGATGTTGCAAAAATTCAAAATGAAAAAGGCATTGAGGTTTCTGCAATCGCTGCAAGAAGTGCACTCATAAAAGAACTAGTTGATTTCTTTGAGCACGATATCACTCAAGGTTTCACCTCAGCAATTGGTGTTATTGGAGCGCTAGTGATGCTAGCATTGTTCGATTGGTGGATTTTTGTAGGTTGTCTTATTTCAATAATCATAATTCTACTGATTTATACATTTAGCACTAAGCGTATTTACAATTATAATATTGGGTTAAATGACGAACTCGAGCATAGAATCAATGTCCTTGAAGCTAGGGAGCAAACAGGGATTTTTAATCATTTCAGGAATATTGCCAAATGGTTAGTAAAAATGAGTGATTTGGAAACCATCAATTTTTCAATCATTGAAATCGTCCTATTTGTCTTGGCAATTTTTGCATTGTATGCTTCTGCGAGTGCTGTAGATGCCACAGCTGGAAGTATTTTTGCTGTGCTGACCTATGTGTTAGAATTCTCTACTGGAGTGTTTATGCTGCCTATTATCTTTCAGCAAATTATACGATTGAGAGAAATCAGTTCTCGTTTAAAAACCATTTAACATGAAACACTGGAAAACTCTTCTGGCTTTAGCACTTATGGTTTTTGCTATTTATTTCAAATGGAATTGGTTTTGGGCATTACTCATTTTTCTTGGCTTGGTAAATGTTTTAGCTACAAATGAGATTCATTTCGTAGAAACTATAAAGCGCAAAGAATCGCCAGCAATGTATTGGGTCATGGTTGCGGTTTGGACACTAATAACATTTGCAACGATGCTACCGTATTTGCTTGTAGAATAGATTTTGATCCATATCAAAAGAAAGTTTTGATATCTTTAAGAGATTTGCACTATTAACATACAAACACAATTATGAGTAAACAAAATATGATGCATGCACTTCCTGTAGAAGCTTACACTTCCAAGGATTGGTTTGATTTAGAAATGAAGCATTTGTTTAGTACTACTTGGCAATTTGCTGGCTTAGTAGAAGATGTGGCAAATCCAGGCGACTTTATTTCAGTGCAGGCAGGATTGAATAATATTTTCATTGTAAAAGGAAGAGATAATCGTCTTAGAGCATTTCATAATATGTGTCGCCACAGAGGCACACAGTTATTACGTGCTGTTGGAAAAGGCAAAAAAGCTATTACCTGTCCTTATCACGATTGGACTTATGATTTGGAAGGTAAATTGATTAGTCTCCCAAAGCAAGAGCAGGAGTTTCCTGAACTAAAGAAACCATTACACGAGTGTGGATTGAATTTGCACGAAGCTTCTGTAGATATTTTTAAGGGTATGTTATTTGTTCATCCTGAAAAAGATGCACCAAGCATTATGGAGTTTTTTGGTGAAGTTGAGCCGTATTTAGGACCTCATATTGTAGAAGAGCTAGTAGAGTTTAGCGAAAATGAAGAAGAACCATTCTATGCAAAAGAAATCAATGCTAATTGGAAAATTATCGTAGAGAATTATATAGATCATTACCATCTAGCACACTTGCACGAAGGTACTTTGAACATGTACGATCATGCCAATGCTGAATTTGGTTGGAAGGGTCCTCATTATTGGTTTTATGAACCTTTAGTAGACGACTATATGGCTGATCTAAAAAATGCTGCGCCTTATCCTTTAATCGACTCTGTGCCCGAAGACAAAATTGGAGCTTATGTGCCTTGGTTGTTTCCTAATATTGGCATTACCGAAGGAGAAAGTACTTGGAGTACGTTTCATGCTATACCTCTGGCTCCAGATAGAACCTTAATAGTTATTCGTTCTAAGACCATGAATGTGAGCGAATGGGAATACACAAAACAGTATACCAAATCAGCTATGAGCAAAGTTTGGCAGCATTACGGCAACAAAGGAAAATACGATGGAGATTCCGAAACAGATCCAATGTCGTCTGGAGATTTTATGGCTGAAGATATCTTTGCTTGTGAGCAACAGCAAAAATCCTTAAGTTCGCCAAAATTTAGTGTTGGTGCTCAAGCGCAACGAGGAGAATACGCTGTACAGCGTTTTCAAGAAGAAGTAAAGAAATGGATGGTTGCACACGGAGCTAATATTTAATATTCATGAGTAAATTCTATCAGCTAAAAGTCTTAGAGACCAAACAACAGACTCAAGATTCTGTTTCTGTGTCTTTCGATGTTCCTCACGATCTGTATGAGACTTTCAATTATAAACCTGGTCAATATCTAACGCTTAAGTTCAATTTGAATGGTGAAGAAGTTCGTCGTTCTTATTCGCTATGTAGCACACCAGTTTTAGAAGAACCACTTCAAGTTGGTGTTAAGCGCGTCGAGAATGGATTGGTTTCTAATCATATCAACGATCATGTATCAGCTGGTAGTGTAGTACAAGTAATGCCTCCAGATGGCCGTTTCTTTGCCGATGTAAAAAAGGATAATTACAAAACTTACTATTTGTTTGCTGCTGGTAGTGGTATCACACCAATACTTTCAATTTTAAAAACAGTATTGCTTACTGAAGAAAAAAGCTTTGTTCACATGATCTATGGTAACAGAAACCAAGATTCGATCATGTTCAAAGATGAATTAAATACCCTTCAGGAAGAGTACAAAGACCGATTGGCGTTAGTACATACATTGAGTAAACCTAAAAGCAGTTTCTGGTCGAGTAAGCAAAAAATGGAACACAGAAAAGGGCGAGTAGATTCTGATGCTGTAAAATGGTTTGTAGATGAATTCCCTCCTTATGCACAAAATGCTGAATACTTCATTTGCGGCCCAGGAACCATGATAGAAAACACTAAGCAAGCGCTGCAAAACATTGATGTTCCTGAAGAGCGCATCCATATTGAAAGCTTTGGTGATACCAAAAATGAAAGTGCAGACTCTAATACTGCGGTTAAAGCTAAACTTACGGCAACCTTAGATGATGAAACAGTAGAAATTACAGTTCCGGAAGGAAAAACAATTCTAAGAGCTTTAATAGACAATAAATACGACCCTCCTTATTCTTGTGAAGGCGGTGTATGCTCTACCTGTATTTGCGTCCTTAAAAAAGGAAAAGTACACATGCACAATAACATATCGCTTACGGATAAGGAAATTGAGCAAGGTTACATCTTAAGCTGTCAAAGCGTTCCTCTGACTGACGAAGTCGAAGTAGAATATGAGTAAGTGTTCATTTTTCAGCTTTTTATATTACTGAAAATCAAAATTTTACACTAATTTTATATAGAATTAACTGAGCAACCTTTTCATGTGGTGCGATGTGCTATTAAAATTAGAATATGAATAAAACTCGTTCGACTGTATTGTTGATAATATTCGCTTTTATCACTTATAAATTTTGGGATTTTGATATTAAGTGGTATTGGGTAATACTGCTAAGCTATATAATTACTTCAATACTTTTCGGAATCTTTGCCTTATCAGAAAATGCTAAGGAGCCTCCTTTACAAACATCTATCTTTTGGGTGGGCTTTGCATGGCCAATTTATGTGATTGGAGGGTTTGCAAATATAAAGAGCGATCATAATAGAACAATAGATGACCATTAAATCAAATGGTTAATCTAGTACTTTAATACTTAAACTCACCATATTCGCTGCTTATTGTGAGTTTCTTTTCTTCTGAAGCGTCTACACGTCCAACAATTTGTGCGTCTACGTTAAAGGATTTGGATATGGCGATAATATCTTCAGCGATTTCAGGATTAACATACAATTCCATTCTATGCCCACAATTGAAGACTTGATACATCTCTTTCCAATCTGTTTTTGATTGCTCTTGTATCAATTTGAATAGTGGTGGAATAGCAAACATGTTATCCTTCACAATATGTAAATTATCAATAAAATGAAGAATCTTTGTTTGTGCTCCACCTGAACAATGCACCATTCCATGAACATCTTCGGCAGTATACTTAGATAATATCTTCTTGATTATTGGAGCATAAGTTCTAGTTGGTGAAAGCACCAATTTACCAGCATCTAACGGTGAATCCTCTACAGAGTCGGTAAGCTTAGTGTTTCCAGAGTAAACCAAATCTTCAGGAACAGAAGCATCAAAACTTTCTGGATATTTGTCAACTAAATACTTATGAAACACATCATGTCTAGCAGATGTTAATCCATTACTTCCCATGCCGCCATTGTATTCCTTCTCGTAAGTTGCTTGACCAAATGATTCCAAACCAACGATAACATCTCCAGCTTTAATGTTAGCATTATCGATAACATCACTACGCTTCATACGCGCTGTAACGGTAGAATCCACAATAATAGTTCTAACCAAATCACCAACATCTGCAGTCTCTCCTCCTGTTGAGTGAATGGTGACTCCAAAACCTTTCAGTTCGTTAATTAATTCTTCAGTACCATTGATAATAGCAGAAATTACTTCACCAGGAATCAAGCTTTTATTTCGGCCAATAGTAGAAGACAACATAATGTTATCTGTAGCTCCCACACAAAGGAGATCATCTACATTCATTATTAAAGCATCTTGAGCAATACCCTTCCATACCGATACATCTCCAGTTTCTTTCCAATACATATAAGCCAGAGACGATTTAGTACCTGCACCATCTGCATGCATAATGAGGCAGTAATCCTCATCATTAGTTAAATGGTCTGGAACAATTTTACAGAACGCCTTTGGAAATAATCCTTTATCGATGTTCTTAATTGCATTATGGACATCTTCTTTGGCTGCCGAAACACCGCGTAATGCATAGCGTTTACTTACGTCTTGACTCATGCTTTAATTTTGAAGTACAAAAATAAACATTGTCGCGATGTAGATTTCAAAAAAAAGAATTATTTAGTGACTCTATCTTTCTTAGGGTAAATTAAATTGGAATTGATCACTGTCCTTCCTCCCATTAGCTTAGCTTTCTTTTTTGCACCGCCAAAATAGAAATTAACACCAAAGCCTATTCTGAAATAAGTATCATCTGAGTCTCCAGCTTCTAAACCATCTAGTGTATCATCGAATACATAATTGTAATCTGTAAAGAGTGATACCGCCAAGCCATCGGCAATAACACATTCTATACCTCCACCTGCTTGTGCCTTGGTTGCTGTCTCTTCAAAATAATTTGAAGCATTGTAACCTGCTCCTCCAAAAATGAACGGTGAAACTCTTTTGTGCGGCAACATGAGATATTCCAAATTTAAATCGAAAGACATATAACCAAAATTGAAAACATCTTCATAGGCCAGATTAAACTTATGGTAGCTAATACTTATTCCGAAGTGAGGAGTAATAAACCTTTTATAACCGCCTTTGAAATAAATCTCGAACATTGGGTCTTGAAAATCGCCATTCATTACTGCTGTTCCTACACCAGTAGTGATAGTGTTCGTTCCTCTGAGGTCATAAAAATCGATAAACTTATTCCAGGACGTAGATTCTTGTATGGAATCATTTTGTGCAGAAACGACGTTAAACATCATTACTGCAGAGATTAAGATTAACACCTTAATCAACGAAGTTTTTGCTATCATCAATTTTGAGTTTAATTATACATTAAACAATGCATAACACTCGCCTGCGAAGCTCAAGATTAAGGGTTCTAGAATCGCAATATAAAAAATTAAATATCAACGGGTTATAATGAGAAGTGAATTCCTACAAAGCAAAAAGACAAAACAATAATGGAATTATTATTTTGTCTTTTCCGATTTTCTTAAAGTAGTTTTTACTAAACTTTAAAAAATCCAAAGTTACCTTTTAACCTAATTCTTAAGATTCGGTTTCTAATCTTTTTTCGACCTTAAGCGAATCGTCTTGAGTAATATTCTCTTTGACATTGTTAGAATCATCCAAAGATAACAACACGGTAGCAAGCAATAAAGCTGCTACACTGAGTAGTAACTTTTTCATTTTTAGAAACATTGATTAATAGCATTTCAAATTTACTAAATTAAATTACTGTTAATAAATGATTAATAAGTTTTCTTTAATGTTAACTCAGGAATTTCGATTAGAGGTAAAATATAAGGGTTGAATTACAATTCGTTACCCGTTTTTCTGCATCTAAATACGTATGATTACGTAGTAAAATTTCGACCTTTTTTGAAAAAAGAAAAGTAAATCTTACAGTTTTGTAAGTAAATACATTCTTATCCTATCGCGTGAACAACAACTCTCTATATTTAGTCAGTGGCCAAAGCTCGTCATCTACAAGTAATTCCAGCTTATCGGAATGGTATCTGATGTCATCAAATAAAGGTTTCACTTTTTCGCAATAAGCCTTTGCTTTCTTCTCTACATCATCTATAGCATTTGCTTTTCTTCGTTCATCTGTCATCAGCGTAACACCAGAATTGATAGCTTCGATATGGTATGAAATTGCTTCAATAAGTTTAAGCTGTTCGTTTGCAAACTTCTTGTAATCTTTATCATAGATTGCCTTCAAACCTTTCACATTATCAATCAAAATATTCTGATAACGAACAGCAGTTGGTACCACATGGTTACGAGCAATATCACCTAAAACCCTACCTTCTATCTGAATACGAAGTACATATTCCTCTACCTCTATT
Source organism: Winogradskyella sp. 3972H.M.0a.05 (assembly GCF_040493455.1). Classification (NCBI taxonomy): domain Bacteria; kingdom Pseudomonadati; phylum Bacteroidota; class Flavobacteriia; order Flavobacteriales; family Flavobacteriaceae; genus Winogradskyella; species Winogradskyella sp. 3972H.M.0a.05. Next base: position 639,242 of record NZ_JANFDA010000002.1, read on the forward strand.
TCATATCTGGCTTTAGACTCAACTGCATTCATCACACCTAAATCTTCAAATAGACTTATCGCAGATTTAGAAACTCTTGCTTTAAGTGCTTCTGGAGTTGTTTTATTGTTACTTAATCCTCTCTTTTTGGCTTCTTTTTCCCAGGCTTCGCTGTAACCATTACCTTCAAAAAGTATAGCTTTAGATTGTTTTATATACTCTCTAAGCACATTAAAAACGGCATCATCCTTCTTCATGCTTTTAGAATCAATAAGCTTATCTACTTCTTGTTTGAATTCGGTCAATTGCTTAGCAACAATAGAGTTTAGCACTGTCATTGGGTTAGCACAATTTGCCTTAGACCCAACAGCCCTGAATTCAAATTTATTACCAGTAAATGCAAAAGGCGATGTTCTGTTTCTGTCCGTATTATCCAATAATATCTCTGGAATTTTCCCTACTACATTCAACTTAAGATCTGTTTTTTCTTGAGGTGATAACTTTCCTTTAGTGACACTTTCCAGATCTTCCAATACTTTGGTTAACTGATCACCAATAAACACTGACATTATCGCTGGTGGAGCTTCGTTAGCTCCTAAACGATGATCATTACTTGCAGAAGCGATTGATGCTCTTAATAATTCCTCATAATCATGAACAGCCTTAATGGTGTTTACAAAGAATGTCAAAAACTGAAGGTTGCTCATAGGTGTTTTTCCTGGACTAAGTAAATTCACTCCTGTATCTGTACCAAGACTCCAATTATTGTGTTTACCTGAACCATTTACTCCAGCAAAAGGCTTTTCGTGAAATAATACTTTGAAGTTATGACGCTCTGCCACTTTATCCATTACATCCATCAATAATGAATTGTGGTCCACAGCTAAATTGGCTTCGTCATATATCGGTGCAAGTTCAAACTGATTTGGCGCCACTTCATTATGCCTCGTTTTTACTGGAATGCCAAGCTTCATGCACTCAGTCTCCAAATCGCGCATAAATGCCATTGCCCTATTTGGTATGGTTCCAAAATAATGGTCATCTAATTGTTGCCCTTTGGCTGAAGAGTGTCCGAGAAGTGTTCTTCCCGTCAACATAATATCTGGTCTGGAATTCGCCAAAGCACTATCTATTAAAAAATACTCTTGCTCCCATCCTAAAGATGCATTTACTTTTCTAACATTCTTATCGAAATATTTACACACTGCAACCGCAGCTGTATCAACAGCTTGCAGTGCTTTTAACAATGGTGTCTTGTAATCTAGTGCTTCTCCTGTATAGGATACAAAAACTGTTGGCACACAAAGTGTAGTGCCATATATAAATGCTGGCGATGTCGGATCCCATGCTGTGTAGCCTCTCGCCTCAAAAGTATTTCTAATGCCTCCACTCGGAAAACTCGACGCATCTGGTTCTTGCTGTACTAACTGTCCACCTTCAAATTTCTCAATAGCCAATCCATTTTGAACAGGTTCAAAAAAAGCATCATGCTTTTCTGCTGTGGCACCTGTTAATGGCTGAAACCAATGTGTATAATGTGTAGCGCCTTTTGATAAAGCCCATTCTTTCATCCCTGCAGCTATATGATCTGCGGTAATACGATCTATTTTTGCACCATTTTTCGCCTCTTTAATTGCAGTATATGCAGCTTTGGTGAGATGTTGTTGCATAACAGCATCATTAAAAACATTACTCCCAAAAAGCTCTGATCTTCGGTGAGATTCTTTAAATGGAACTGGTTTATTATTTAGAGATTCTTTTAATGCGTTAAATCTTAATACAGGCATAACATATATTTTGGGGTAAAATTAATCATTTTATATAATTTATCACTTTTACCCCTAAATTTTTAGGGTATTAACACCTGTTAATAACATTTTATCCAATTTAACCCTATTTTTTTTGAGGTTAAATGTAAATTATTAATATTTGCAGGGTGAAATTTTAAACTAAACAACACATCATGAGCAAGTCTAAGTTAGAATACATTTGGTTAGATGGTTACTTCCCAACTCAAAACATGAGAAGTAAGACTAAAATCGAAGAAGATTTTAGTGGAAAATTAGAAGATTGTCCAATATGGTCTTTTGATGGATCTTCCACAAAACAAGCAGAAGGTGGTTCTTCTGACTGTTTATTAAAGCCTGTGGCAATTTTTCCAGATCCTGCAAGAAAGGACGGTTACTTAGTAATGACAGAAGTACTTAATGCAGACGGTACGGCGCACCCAACAAATGCAAGAGCAAAAATCGATGATGACGATAATGATTTTTGGTTTGGCTTTGAGCAGGAGTATTTTATCATGGACACTCAAACTCAACTTCCTCTAGGATTCCCTGTAGGTGGTTACCCAGGGCCTCAAGGACTTTATTATTGTTCTGTAGGTGGAAGAAATACTCATGGAAGACAGCTTGTTGAAGACCATGCAGATTTATGTATCGCAGCAGGAATCAATTTTGAAGGTATTAACCAAGAGGTTGCTTGTGGACAGTGGGAGTTCCAAATCTTTGCTAAAGGTGCTAAAAACGCTGGTGACCAAGTTTGGGTAGCACGTTACTTATTAGATAGACTTACTGAAGATTATGGATATTATATAGAATATCACCCAAAACCTGTAAAAGGAGATTGGAATGGTTCTGGTATGCATGCAAACTTCTCAAATACCTTACTTAGAACTTGTGGAAGTCAGGAAGTATATGAGCAAGTATGTGAAGCTTTCAGACCTGTAGCTAAAGAACATATTGCTGTTTATGGTCAATATAATGATCAACGTTTAACTGGTCTGCATGAAACTGCTTCCATAAATGATTTCAGTTATGGTGTTTCTGATAGAGGTGCTTCAATCCGTATTCCAATTATTACTGTTGAGAAAGGTTGGAAAGGATGGTTAGAAGACAGAAGACCTGCTTCTAATGCTGATCCTTATAAAGTTGCCGGACGAATTGTAGAAACTGTTAAAAGCACTAACGTTACTGTAGAAGCGTAATTAATTATTAAATATTAATCCTGAAAAACGGCCTATAGATTCTATAGGTCGTTTTTTTATCCTTTAAATACTAAGTAGATAAATAAGCTATAAGCAAACACCAAAACAAATCCTTTGTATCTGCTTATTTGAAATTTTTTAGGAATAAATATCATAGGTAATAATACTGCTGCAAAACCTATCATCCAGAAGATATCTCTGTTTAAAATCTCAGCTTCAGTAACTGGTATCGTTTTTATAATAGATGTAAGTCCTAAAACTGAACCAATATTAAAGATATTAGACCCTATAAGATTACCCAATGAAATTGCTTTCTCTTGTCTTGCAGCTGCAATTACTGAAGCTGCTAATTCTGGAACACTAGTACCAATGGCTATCATGGTAACCGAAATTACTGCCTCGCTTACACCAACACTTCGCGCTATATCTTTAGCACCTTCAACAAGCCAATCTGATCCAAAATACAATGCCACAGCACCTAGTATTAGCCAAATGATTATTTTGAAATATGACACCTGAGCTAAGGCATCATCCACCTCTTCAATAACTTTATCTTTCTTAGTTCTTCGTATTAGCAGTATTAAAAACACTACTAATGCTGCAACTAGCACACCACCTTCTGCAGGGGTAAGCTGACCATCATTTTTAAGGAAGTAATACATCCCGAGAGAAAACAGCATCATTACAGGCCAATTAAAACTGTAAAACGATTTGTCTACCGAGATAGAACCAATAAGCGCAGTGATACCTAGTACTAGCCCAATGTTAGCAATATTAGAGCCTACTACATTATTGATAGCTATAGCAGGAGAACCACTTAGTGCTGCATTCAAACTTACTAGTAGTTCTGGTGCAGAAGTTGCAAAAGACACAACGGTCATTCCGATAACCAACTTAGAGATGTTGAACTTAAAGGACATCGCTACTGAAGAACGCACCAAAAACTCACCTCCTACTACTAACAGTATAAATCCTAAAATGACCCAAAGAATACTCATCTATATCAACTTCAAAAAAAATAATTCATACGAAAGTGCGAAGATAAGATTTAGTTTGGATTACTAATAAAACTAAAAATTTCGTTAAAAAACTATATATCTAGTTGTATAACTACAAAAATAGTTATATGTTTGAAATGAAAATAAATAGTTATGCAAAAACTCACCAATAAAGAAGAAGAAATCATGCACATTCTCTGGAAGCTAGAGAAAGCTTTTGTCAAGGATGTTTTGGCAGAAATTGAGACAGACAAACCACATTACAACACCTTATCTACAATCATTAGAAACCTTGAGGATAAGGGTTATGTAGGTTATACTGCCTATGGAAAAACACATCAATACTACCCTATTATAAAAAAGGAAGACTACAAAAAGCGTTTTATGAGCAATGCTATAGAACACTATTTTAATAACTCTTACAAAAACGTTGTCTCCTTCTTTGCTAAAGAAGAAAAGATAAGCGTAGAAGAACTAAAAGAAATCATTGCTTTAATCGAAAAGAAACACTAACCATGGAATATTTATTAAAAGCATCAGCTGTACTCATCATTTTTTATGTCTGCTACAGAATATTTCTGCAACGCGACACCTTTTTTCAATCTAACCGTTGGTTTTTGTTAACTGGTTTTTTCATAGCAATATGCATTCCTTATTTAGCAATTCCGATTTACGTAGAATACACACCGAGAGAAATCAACACATCAATCATTACGGGCAGCGTAATACCAATGACTCAAGATAATATTGAGCCTACAGTAGACTTAATCACTCTTTTAACCTGGGGTTATTTATCTGGTCTTATCTTTTTTAGTGTGCGGTTTTTTATTGAAATCACCTCCCTTTCACAAGTTATATATGGAGGCACAAAGGAACGATCTGGTAAGTACAGCTTTGTAAAAACACCGTCACAAATGCCACCTTTCTCATTCTTTAACTGGATTGTTTTCAACCCAAAACAATTTAATGATAAAGAATTGGAACTGATTATTAATCATGAAAAGGTACATGCTAACCAGTGGCACTCTATAGATATCATTTTATCACAATTAATTACAATAATTTTTTGGTTCAATCCTTTCGTTTGGCTGTATAAGAAATCGCTTCAGCAAAACTTGGAATACATTGCAGATCATAATGCCCAAAGTGTTTCTAGCTGTGATTCTAGCTACCAAAAATTATTACTAAAGACCAGTGTTAAAGGATTAAAACTCTCTTTGGTCAACAATTTTTACAGTTCATTAATTAAAAAACGTATCGTTATGTTACACAAAAACAGATCTAACAAAAAAAATCAGTGGAAACCTTTATTAGTATTGCCATTACTTGCAGTATTCTTAATGAGTTTCAACACTAAAACTATATATATTGAAAAAGAAGCTAGCCTAAAATCCAACAACTTTGTAGGAGATTATACGCTCAATATGGAGAAGGCGTTTCATTCTTACTTGGGTAAAGAAGAAACACCAAAAGTAGCGAACAAGGTTGCTCCTAAAAAAGTCAAAACACAACCTCGCAAGGCTACTACAACTGTCAATGCAATTGGAAGCGCTAAACCTACTGTAGCTTTCACAGAAGTTGTAAAGATTACCAAAGATTTCTCTAAGGCAGATTTTGAAAGCCTTAAAGCTGAGCTTAAGGAGAAAGGTATTACTATAAAATTCAAAGGCATTAAAAGAAATAATCAAGGCGAAATAACTGCGATTAGTATCAATGCAGAATCTGGTAATTCTAAGGTAAAATATTCGGCAAATGATGACGATGCTATTGACCCAATCACAATAAAGTTCGATAAAAACAATATCTCAATTAGTGACAGCAAAGAATTGCATTTTGTTAATGGACATAAAGTTAAAGTTGTAGGAGGCAAACATAGAAGTACTGGTAGCGCCAATGTATACTTTCATTCAGATGATGATGACGATCACGACGTAGATATCATTATCAAACAAGATGGGAAAAAGCATAAAGTAAGATCTTCTAATGGTTTTACATATAGAATCCATTCAGATGATGATACAGACATAGGCAAGTACACAGAGTATTTATTCATCAAAGACGGAAAGGAAATCTCTGTTGAAGAATTAGAAAAGATTTATCCTGGTCTTGTGAAGTCGAAATCTATTACCACTTTCGATATTATTAAAGGAGATAAAGCGCTCAAAAAATATGGTGACAAAGCCAAAAATGGTGTTATAATTTTGAACACTGGAAAATCTGGAAGCGGAAATGTTTTCTTCCATGATGATGGCGAAGTAGAAGAAATTATCATTAAAGGTAGTGGTGCAAGAGTTTGGACTGATGACGAAGATGTCACTGTTGGTAAAATAGGTAAAGGAAAAGGAAACTACTTCTTTATCTCAGGAAACGAAGATGGAGAAGAGCCATTATTTATACTGGATGGAAAAGAGATAAAGAGAGATGAAATTGTAGATTTAGATACTGACAGTATCGAAAAAATCAATGTTATCAAAGGTGACGAAGCGATAAAAAAATACGGTGACAAAGCTAAAAATGGTGTTGTAGTCATCTACACGAAAAAGGAGTAATGGTTTACTTTTTAAGTATGGTAAAAGAGTAGTTGTTTTACTTTCCAACTACTCTTTTTCTTTTTTCTTAGGGGCTCTGTTGTGTTCTTTTAAAAATTGCATAAGCATCCACTCAATCTGCCCATTGGTGCTACGAAACTCATCAGCCGCCCATTTTTCTACTGCCTTGAGCATCTCTTCATTGATCCGTAATGCAAATGCCTTTTTCTTAGCCATATTAAGACTTATTCAATTTTTTATTCCAAATAATCAACCCAATTGGTAATAGCATACTAATTGCAATGACAATGATAACAAAACCTGTACCAAGGCTAGATTGATTGTCTCTAGCGCCTTCTATCATTTTGAAAACAATGTAAGCAAATAATAATACACATAAAAAATTTACAATCCGCAACATTCGTATACTAAACCTATAATTTTTTAGTGCATTCTCCTCAGTAATATTCACCATGTAATTATGTATATGTGGATACTTAGTCAATATTAATAATCCTACATAGATTAGTGTGGATAATCCAGGAAGCAACCACAATACAATTTTACCACTATATCCATCTGCTTCTCCTTCTGCGTTAAAATGAGATGCTATAGTTTCTGGTAAATCTGCATATTGAGAAATCACGTAATACCATGTCAATACTAGAAGTGTTATTGAAATCAATTCAATGATATAATCGAAATTCTCTAAGGGTACTTTTATTTTGGGTCTATTACTCATATTAACGATTCTTATCGCGTTCAAAAACAACACTAGCCCAACCCTGACCTATATGCTTCACTTGCCAACCTTCACGTCCGTATTGATTGAGCAAATCTTCAAACTTCTCATCTCTCTTGGTAAAACCAAGCTTAGTTACAATTACTTTATATTCTTTCATAGTTCTTCTTCTGAATTATTGTCATCTTTAAAAACAACGAGCGCTAGTATAACACCTATGGCACTGCCAATTACTGACCCATATACTGTTCCCATTGCAATACTTCCCAAAACGACTCCCATAGCTACTCCTATACTTGTTCCAAGAGCACTGCCAATACCAATGCTCATAACTTGTTTAGTATTCATATTAATGACTTAACGTTCCGGTGTTTACAACTGGAGAAGCATCTTTATCTCCACAGAGTACAACCATTAGGTTACTCACCATAGCAGCTTTTCGTTCTTCATCTAGATCTACAATGTCGTTTTTATTCAATTCTTCTATAGCCATCTCTACCATACTTACCGCACCCTCAACAATCTTATGTCTGGCCGCTACGATTGCTGTTGCTTGCTGACGCTTCAACATAGCATTAGCAATTTCTTGAGCATAAGCCAAATAGCCTATTCTTGCTTCCAAGACTTCTATCCCAGCAATTTTGAGACGCTCCTCTATTTCTTTTTCCAAAGCCTCACTGACCTCATTCACACTAGATCGTAGTGTTATATCTTCATCATGGCCCTCATCGGCAAAATTATCATACGGATACATGCTAGCAAGTTTTCTAACTGCAGCATCGGTTTGTACACGCACAAAGTTTTCAAAATTATCTACATCGAAAGCTGCCTTATACGTATCCAGAACTCGCCATACTAAAATGGTGCTAATCATGACTGGATTACCCAATTTATCATTCACCTTAAGGCGCTCACTGTCAAAGTTACTAGCACGCAAGGATATTTTCTTTTTGGTGTAAAACGGATTCACCCAATAAAAACCATTCTTCTTTATAGTTCCTACATATTTACCAAACAGCAGCAATACTCTGGAATTATTTGGCTGTACCATTACAAAACCGAAAGCTGTAATGATCCCTAAAAACAGGGTAATTCCAAACAATGGCGATTGCAATGCTATAATAGCTGCAATACTTCCAAAAAATAATATTAAAAACACAAGCAACATAAGATACCCATTCGCAGGTATGATAACTTTCTCTTCTTTCATGATTAAAAATTTAAAATGATATTATTTTGATATCATAAAGATATAATAAAAATTTTAATTTTCAAAAAAATATTTTTGGCACGGGTTTTGCTTTATATAAATCGTAAATGATGATGTCGCGGAAAACTTGATTAATAGCACTTCAAATTGCGAATATCATATTACACACATTTTGGTTGGTTAGTTAGTAAAAAAGCACCTTTCTCGAGGTGCTTTTTTAATGTAATATATTTTGGATGTTTCTTTTAACTCTTAATAAACTTAACTACTGAATCTAAGAGTTCTTGTGTAATCTTCCTAAACGGTTCATTATAGGATTTTGAATTCTCAAGGCGATCGCCTTCTATGGTAAATAGGACATGATTCATCTTATCGATGATTTTTAGCTCTGCCTTTTCATTTGCTGCCTTAAGTAGCTTAGCTTCTTCTACAGAAACCTGAAGATCTTTAGTCCCATTAATCAATAAAATAGGTATGTTTAATTCTTTGATGAGCAAGGTTGGTTCATAAGACATCCAATTAATCATAAACGGTTGTAGGTCACTACTGAACAATGAGCCTAACATTGGCGGATAGTCATTAGTGGTTTTTCCTGTTTTTAAAACCCTAACCACTTTTTCGGCATCTGCTTTTAAATGTGGTGCTGTTTGTCCTACCTGCTCTACTATGACATCTCCAATGTTTTGTCCAGCTCCTGCCAAGGACACAAAACCATTGGCTCTATTTTTTGCGGCTAGCATTCCAACCAAGCTTCCTTGGCTATGACCGATGACATAAATACCATTGAACTCCTTAGAGTTTTTGAAATAATCTACTACAGAGATGGCATCTGTTACAAAATCATCAAATAATGTGTTGGGATCTACATCACCTTTTCTAATTTGCTTTACAATACGTTTATCATATCTAAACGAGGCAATACCATTTTTGGACAACCCTTCTGCAAGCTTTTTTAGGTTATTGCTTTTTAAAAAGTTTTGATTTCCATTTCTATCGGTTGGACCAGATCCTGCAATGATTATTGCTAATGGTGGTTTTTCTGCTTTTGGTAATACTAGTGTACCATCAATTATGACATTAATGGCAATTTCTTTTTCTGTAAAAGCATTGTCTTGAGAAAAGCAGATAAAATTTATAAATAGAATAGCAACAAAAATTTTTCTTTTCATGGATAGCATTTAGATTACAAATTTAATTTTGAAAATCATATGTTGTGTCATTGATAACGTAAAATATATTCCAAATGTTTTAGTTTAATTTATTAGCACGTCCAGATTAAGGATGTTTTTTATCGTTAAACCGTATTGTTTTATCTTTAAGTGTTAAAATTTAGTGTATTTCATCGATAATTTATGTATTTAAACTGATTTATTCAATTATAGTTCTACATTTGGTGTGTACTAAAATTTAGTTTTTAGTTCAATGGATTAATTAATTAATATTTGCATTATGTTGTCGATATTAGAGACCCTAAATCTACTAACATAAATAAAAGCAAATTAGGAGAACCGGGATTGAGGGATCCCGGTTTTTTCTTTTTATGTCATTATAGTTTCCTGAATGTCAGATTGATCCGCTCTCCTACTGGTTTCTTGGTCTTAGGAATTTGGTGTAACCAATGATGCTGCATTTCTCCCTTCATTATCAAAAGACTTCCTGATTCTAAAAGAATTTTATGCTTTTCCGTTTTTATGGTTCGGTGTTTAAAATGAAACCAACGTGGCGCACCAAAACTTACAGAGGCAATTACAGGATTATTTCCCAACTCTTTTTCATTATCGGCATGCCAGCCATTACTGTCGCTTCCATCTCTGTACAGGTTTAAAAGTACAGTCGAAAACTTACAATCTGTAAATGTTTCAACCTTGTTTTTAATGTCCATTAGATCATTAGTGAAAGTGTGTGGTAGCATTGTAATTCCTGAATAACTGTATGACTTATCACTTTCTCCATAAAGTGCCGTTAGTCTTGGCTGGGCATATACTTTCCCAAATACTTTAATATCATCTTGCTGCCAAGGAACGTGATGTCTTAATTGATTAAAAAAGAACTCGGATTCTTCATCTGAAAAACATCTTGGCACGTAAATCAACTCTGCATTAGGTAACTTTAGTTCTTGTATTTCAGAAGAAAACAGATTCATCGCAATTTTTTTTCTAATTTAGTGACACCATGAAGTATATCAAAATTTGCCTCCTATCGATTTTAGCTTTTGGGTTCTTATTTCAGGATTCTAAACAGCTTCCAGAAGATTTTGTGTATGTAAAATCTATCATTCCAGACATAAATATTGAACTACGTTATTTCTCTTCAAACAACTTTGTTGGTGATACTATTGATGGTTACAATGCTAACAAATTAATTGTTACCAAGCCAACAGCTATTGCTTTAAAGAAAGTTCAAGATGAGTTACAACAACAAGGCTATTGCCTAAAAGTCTACGATGCTTATCGACCTCAACGCGCCGTAAATCATTTTATCCGTTGGGCAAAAGATCTTAATGATACTATTAATAAGCAACGTTTTTATCCTAATGTTGAAAAACGGAACCTCTTTAAAGAAGAATACATTGCGTCGCGTTCTGGACATAGTAGAGGAAGTACTGTGGACCTTACCATTATTGATGGCAATACTGAAGCGGAGTTAGATATGGGCAGTGGTTATGACTTTTTTGGTCAGCAATCCTGGGTCGATTACGGGGATATTACAGATGAGCAAAAAGCTAACAGACAATTGTTACAAGCCGTAATGTTGAAACATGGTTTTAGAAATTACTCAAAAGAATGGTGGCACTTTACATTAAATGGTGAGCCATTTCCTGATACTTATTTTGATTTTCCGATTGAATAGTGTTTTAGTTTTCTTTAAACACTTTGTACGTAAACCCTACACCATAGTTGGTAAGACCTTGATCTAAAAGACTGGATCTAAACCCATTGCCTTTTTTAAACAATTTCCACTGATTATTATTTATAAAAACACGTTTGATGTATGTTCTTGCTCCATTTACCTCATCAGTAAATGGCAGCAATGGCCTAAAATTGGTAGGTATCTTCACAATACCTGTTTGGGTTTTTACTTCTTTATATTTTTTATTGGGCAGTAGTTTCCCTTGTTTGTGTGTATATCCAAGAACTTGAATCGAGACAAAAAAACCAGATGGTGGAATCAAAATTTTATAATCTGCGACATTCAACTCATGTTGATCTCCATCTTTTTCTGTCGCAATAAACACAATGGTTTCATTCACTATTGGTTCTCCAGGTAAGCCTCCATTATTTTCATAAAACATGACTTTGAATAAAGTGGAAAACTTTCTCTTATCAGCATTGGACCGCTTGCGTTTCTTCCAGTCTCTACTCTCTAAGGCTATAGGAAACAAAACTGAAGTCAATTGCTTTTCTCTAGCATCTTCGTTCTTAAACAATACAGCTATTTCAGACTCAATTGTTGGCAGCCAGCAATGATAGTAATCGTCATCGAGATAAGGCTTTAGCTTTTCAGTCTTGAACTTACGATCTGGTATCACAGTAATGACCACTTCAGAAAGTTTATCAATTTTTGGTTCTAAAAAGATAGTATCCTTCAAGTTTTCAGAAGCTAGTTTAGCTTCTTTATAACCAAGCGCAGAAATAAACAAGGAATCAACGTCCTTATAAAGCTTCTTATTGAAAATAAACATCCCTTCTTCATCTGCAAAAATTCCTTGTCCATCCCCAAATGATATGGATGCATAAGACACCGGATCTTTGGTTTCAGAATCTTTAATGAACGTTTGCGCATTCGTAGAAACAAAAGCGACAAAAAAGATAAACACAAATTTTACTCTAATCATAGCATTGAATTGGTCTAAAGATAGCCTTAATATTATCAATAAAAAAAGCGCTTCTGTTAAAGAAACGCTTTTTAAAGGATTGATCGGTTAGGTTTATTCTTCTAATGACTTTCTGGTTTGCGTATATCCCACATACAGACCTATACCAGCCATTAAAAATATCATTGAAGGATAAACTGCATCGTCATCTAATGTTGTATAGGTAACCAAAAGATTGGCTATAAAAACACCTAAGCCTATTCCCATTAATAAAAAGGCAAGATTTAAGACAATTACCTTCCATGATGACCCAGTTCTTTTTCCAATATTAAAGATGCTGGCATCTGCTCCCTTTTCGATAAGAGCCAAACGTTCCTTATTACGAGATGAAAAGTATAAGTAAAATACGCCAAAGATTGAACCGAATATAATTGCTAAGATTGCTACTTCCATAATTGTTGTTTTTTAAAGTGTTATAATGTTTGATTGATTATTAATTAACTTTGAATTCACAGCTTATGACGACACCGTTTTCATTTAGGTTACACTTTTTTTGAAAAAAATATTTTTTTGAGGTTTCTGTAACCTTATTAATAAAACTGTCGTCTATACAAACACATGACCACCAACGACGACAAAATTTATATCGACAGAGTTTTAGAAGGCGATAGCCAAGCCTTTGCTATGCTTGTAAATAGATATAAAGATTTGGTGTTTTCGTTAGCATTAAGAATGCTCAAGCATAGAGAAGAGGCGGAAGAGGTATCCCAAGATACTTTTATAAAAATTTATAAATCATTAAACAAGTTCAAAGGTGACTCCAAGTTTTCTACTTGGGTATATAAAGTAACTTACAATACTTGTTTAGATAGAATAAAGAAGCTCAAGCGAACACAATCTACACAACAAATTGATGAGTTTACTGAGCATCAAATAAAAACATTAGATAGTGCGTTAGATCGTATAGAGGCCAAAGAGAGAAAAGAGGCTTTGCGAAAATGTATTGAGCGCCTACCGAGTGAAGATAGCTTTTTGGTAACTTTATTTTATTTTGAAGAGTTATCTTTAGAGGAAATTTCAGAAATTGTCGGACTTACACCCAACAATGTGAAAGTTAAATTACACAGAAGCAGAAAGAAACTGCTTCGCATTGTAAAGGAATATATAGAACCAGAATTAATTCAGCATTATGAAGGCACCAATGGATAAACATTATGACGATCTGGCAAAAAAGATTATTACTTCTGTAGATTTGGACAAAACATCTCCGAGTTTCACAGACAACTTGATGTCTAAGATTGAAGCGTTACCTCTAAAATCTTCATTGACCTACAAACCCTTAATCTCTAAACCTATGCTCTATCTTATAGGAATTGGTTTTGTTGCTTTTATCATATTCATGGTTCAAAGCTCAGAGACCACAAGTCTTGGTTGGCTAGATGGCTTTGATATGAGTTTCCTTTCTGAGTTTTCTATGGGTGATATGTTTGAAGAGATTACCATATCCAAAACAGCGATGTATTCTGTGGTATTATTTGGTGCTATGCTATGGGTACAGATAGGCTTGCTAAAACGTAGACACGATAGTCAGTTTAGTGTTTAATCATTGTAATACCAGAACGGAATTTGAGCTATATATGACTTAATGGTATCCTTGCCCTTTAGTCGATTTCTATATACTCTTACAGTGTGCTTTCCTTCGGAAAGTCCTTCAATATCTACATAAGATTCAAAACCCATTTGTTTTTTCAAACTCTCCGTAAGTACAAATTCGGTTTCAAAATCTGTTGTATCTATTCTAACTATGTAGTTATTATTGAAGGTTTTAATGTATTCTCTTCGTAATGAATCTCTCTTTCTCCAAGAAAAATTACCGCTAGAATACATATTAGACCTAAGACCTCTAATATCTTTTTCGGGTTTTAGCCCAGGGTTTAGATCAAAAATATTGTCTTCGATATTATCATCATAGACTACAAATACTTTCAAGAATGAGTTCGTTATGACTTTGCTAGGTATAGCAACCTCATCTATAAAATCTCCATCATCGATTAATTGATCTTCATAATTTCCTTTGAAAGCTACAATAGAATTAGAATTATTAATTCTAGAAAAGTAATTAGATCTTTGATAACGCATTGAGCTCCCTATAATGATAAGAATATATAGTGGCACAAGCATAAGGCTCAAGCGTCTTCCAAACCTATTATCCAAGAAATTATAGACTATAGGTCTATATAGAAATGCTAAGGTTATAAAACTAAAAACTCTATAAAAAGGAAAATAAATTTTACTGAGCCATTTCTTGCGTTTCAACCAACCCAGTGTCACAAAATCTACAAAGGTCATCAGCATTCCGAAAATCACAAATAGTAATAATGGTAACCCTATAATAACATTGTACGGTTCACTGATAAAAACACGATCATCAAGAATATAATTAGCGATTAGCGCAATACACAAAATGGTCATGGTAATTGCTAGGACATAAAAAATCAGCAAGAACGAAATAGCAAAAATAATACTACAATAGTTTTCTAGATTGGCTATATATTTATCGAACGAACCAACTTTCTTTCTAAGATATTTCGTGAATTTTTCGCTATAACGCAACTCTTCATAATCAATATCCCCAGACACATAGCGAAGTCCAAGAGCTCCTATCCACAACCCTCTAAGAACAACATGCAATAGTAAATTGAAAATGAGAATAGCACAGGATATTATGGCTATAAGGATGATGACAAAAGCATACATCTTCTCATCATTCTGTGCTTCTTTTAGTGCTGCTGTAAGAACAGGAAAGGCGGTAAACAATCCGAAAATGGCAAAACCAGAAATAAGTAATTCTAATTGCCAGCTTTCTTCCTGAAGTTTATTTAGTAGTTTTTTGAATGAGGCATTTTCAAAATTTGAACTCATCTGCTAAATATTTTGATTAGAAAGATAACTACTTTTAAATCTATTTTCTTAAAAAATTTATTTTTTTGAAACCCTAGATCTTATTTTTCGTTATTACAATAGAAGCTAATCAATCTCAATGTCTAAATCAATCGAGAAATTAATAAAAGCTAGTATAAGGGGCAACACCAATGCTCAGCTACAGCTCTATGACAACTATTGTAATGCCATGTTCAAT
This sequence comes from Winogradskyella sp. 3972H.M.0a.05, assembly GCF_040493455.1. Lineage (NCBI taxonomy): Bacteria > Pseudomonadati > Bacteroidota > Flavobacteriia > Flavobacteriales > Flavobacteriaceae > Winogradskyella > Winogradskyella sp. 3972H.M.0a.05. The sequence continues at coordinate 654,638 of NZ_JANFDA010000002.1, forward strand.
ATTGCCTGCAATTATCTAAAGAATACAGAAGACGCCAAGGATGCCATGCAAGAAGGGTTTATTAAAGCCTACGCTAAGCTAGACGCTTACAATGCTCAAGGTAGTTTTGGAGCCTGGCTCAAACGAATCATCATCAATCAGTGTATTGATACTTTAAAGAAAAAACAACTCGAATATTCAGAGAAAAACATTGATGATTTGCATGTCATTGATGACGACGATTGGCATTTTGAATCTGGAATTTCTAAACAACAAATAATTGATGCTATTGAGCAATTACGCGACAATTATAAACTGGTTGTAAAACTATACCTCTTAGAAGGTTATGATCATACTGAAATATCCGAAATACTAGATATTCCGGTTAAAACCTCAAGAACACACCTTAGACGTGGACGATTGAAATTAAAAGAACTTTTAAAAAGCAGTTACAATGAAGCGAGATATTAGACCCTTATTAAAAAACACCTCTTTAAGCACCAATAAGCTTCCAGAAAATCATAGGGAAGAGTTTATAAAAAAACTTGGTAAGGAAGAAAAACGTAAACCTATACCATGGTTAAAAATAGCAGCTTCTATTTTATTATTTCTGGCTATTGGATATTCTATTAATAGTATTATAAAAAGAGACACAGACACTACACAACCTCTCATTGTGCAACAAATCAAAGCTGTAGAGCAAGAATATCTTAATAACATAGATAAAGAGTGGCAACAGTTTATTATGCTAACTAATGATGAAAAGCTCATTAGTCGATACGAACAAAAGTTAGAAGATCTCGATGCGGACTATAAAAAGATTTCTGCCCAATTCATTAAAGACTCTAACAACATCTTTGTCATAGAAGAATTGGTAAACAATCTTCAAACTAGGCTTAAGCTACTCAAAGACATTCAACATCAAATCATATTAATAAATCAACAAAACGAACAGCATGAAACCTCAATTTAAGCTAATACTAATTCTTTTCCTCTTATCATTATCAATCCAAGCACAGAAGGAAAAAGTATATAAAGAAGTCTTCCCTGTTGACAAAAACGCTACGGTAGTTTTGGATCTCGAAAATACTACTGTAAGGATTGATGCCTCAACTGATGGAAAAGTACATTTCGACTATTCAATTGAGTTTGATAACTACTCAAAAAAAGAAAAGCAAAAAATAACGGATGAAATTAGCATTTCGGCAATTTCAAAAAACAATACAGTAACTCTTAAAACATCGAGTATTACAAAAGTTAACTCTACTAGCTATACACTATCGAGAAATTATAGTTTAGAAGGTAATCTGTTTAAATTGAGAGGTCTAAGTAAAGACATTAAGAAAAAGTCTAAAGAAGACGTCGTTAAATCTATTAAAAACTTTAAAGCAAGAGAATTGACATTGCTCGGAAATCGTTTGAAAGTTAAAGATGAGAACGGTAAGCTAATGAATCTAAGGAAAGGTAATGTGAAAATAATGCGCAGTCAGTTTGTTATTAAAGTTCCACCTTTTGTGAAACTGAATATTATTGGAAATGAAAGTCAAATAACATTTGGAGATGATTTTAGAAACGAGTTAAACCTCAATCTAGATGGTGGGTACGTAAAGGCAAATGCTTTGGTAAATCCTCAAAACACGATAAAAGTTGAAAAAGCATCCAGTTTTGACGCAGTCGGTATATATGGTGGTCATTTTACATTAAACAATGTCAGTAAAGGACATATAGGAAGTATGGAGAATGTCACTTTGGCTTCAGAATTTTCAAAGTTAGAGATTGGTGAAGTTGCTAAAGGAAATTCGATTAAAGATTTCAATAGTGAGTTATTACTCTATAATTTCAGTGATGATTTTAAACATCTCGAAATCCTTTCTGAGTATTCTAAGATCAACCTCTTTAGTCCAGAAAATAATTTCTCATTGTCTACCTATGGTCACAATACTGTGCACTATATAGAAGGTACCAAGGTCGTTATTCAGCCTAGTAAGAGTGGAAAAAAATCTAAAATGCTAGAGCAAAAACCAGATGAATCCAAAGATGTTTCTGGCGAAATTTACATAGATATAGTTCATGGCATTATTCGTTATGCTGAAGACACTATAAAGCTAGAAAATTAAAAATACTTTTTAGACCAGGAAGAAAAAGCCGCTTCTAAGAAGCGGCTTTAATGATGTCCATCATAAGGATCATCCTTATAATATTCTTGAAGATTAAACTTTCTATCGGTAAACGTTTCCGATAAAATTTTAAAATGCTGAATTCTATCAATTCTAAAAGCTCTGTATGAATCTCTGAGATAACACCACGCAATTAAAATCCATTTTTGGTTTGTAGAGATTAGTGTGTAAGGCTCTATTTTCCTGAAGGTGATGTTTGGGTCATCAGCTTTCCGATAATTAATTTCTATATAATTAAAATTTGTAATCGCTAACTGAATTTCGGATAGAGCTGCACTCGGAACATCCTCTTGATAAGGCTCAAAAACAAAGATTTTACTGTCCAATAACTCACTTTTCTCTTGGATAGAGCTCCTAAAAACTGACTTAATTTTCACTAACGCATCGTTGAAATCTTTAGCAAAAGAAGAATCTTGAGTTTTATTGACTAAATGCTGCGCGGTGATAATGGCATTAGCCTCTTTTTCCGTGAACTGAACTGGAGCCACTGTATAACCCTCCATTAATGAGTAGCCTCTGCCTTCTATAGTTACAACAGGTATACCTGCTTCTTCAAGTTTTCTAATGTCTCTGTAGATGGTTCTAATACTTACATCATATCTATCCGAAAGTTCTGTAGCTGTTAAAAGTCTTTTGGATTTTAGAAGGGTTAATATGGAGATAAGTCTTGCTAGTTGAGACATAATAACAAATATAGCGAACCGGTAACCAATTCGCTATGTTTTGTTTTTTGATTGAATTTCTTACTATTCATTCTTTATTGATTAAAGGAACGAATTCATAAATGTTCTTAGTTCCAGGAATGTAATGCGATTCTATTGCCTTCAGTATCTATGAACTGAGCTATAAACCCATTTTCGCCAATGTCAGTTTTTGGCATAATTACTTTACCACCAGAAGTTTCAACATGTCCCAATGGAACGCTTAGGTCATCACCTCCATTCAAATAAATTGTAGGACCATCTGCTGTTGGCTTTTGTTCTTCGGCTTCAATTAAACCGCCACCAACACCATTGTTGTCATTATCGTATGGAAACATACCATACTTTACGTTTTGCTCTGGCATATGATGGTCTGCGATTTCAATACTTAAAACTGTTCCATAAAATTGCTTTGCTCTTTCGTAATTTTTTACTGGGATTTCAAACCAGTTGATTGCGTTTTTCATTTTTTTAATTGATTTTTAAATTAAACTTAGGGCAAAGATATTTGCGTTAATGTCATAATGCGTCAGGGGTAAAAAAATGTAATAAAAAAACCACTTCAAGGTTGAAGTGGTTTTACTTTAAGGGTTCCATATAACGCTTTGACTTCGCTAAGCGCCTATACGGAATTATGTTTACTACTTTATCATCTCGTAGCTTCGCTTAATAAAATTGGTAAGCTCCTCTCCTCTTAATAAGCCTTGAGACAAGCGTGCTAAGTCCAAACTTTGATTAATTAAGCGTTCTTGTTTTTTGCGTGTTTTTGTATTCAAAATCTCTCCTACCAAATCATGATTGGTATTCACGACTAGATTATACATTTCTGGCATATTACCCATACCAAACATACCACCACCTGTAGCTTGCATCTCTTTCATTCGACGCATAAACTCTGGTTGTGTAATCATAAATGGTGCTGCATCGCTATCCATAGTTTCTAGCTGAACTGAGAATTTTTCAGAAGGAATAACCTCTTTCAATAATGTATCTAATGTTGTTTTTTCTTCATCAGATAATTTAGAAATCTTAGTATCGTCCTTCTTAATCAAATTATCTATATGATCTGCATCTACACGTGCAAAAGAGATGTTTTCCTTAGTAGTCTCTAGCTTCTGCAATAAATGTGAAACAATTGGTGAATCTAATAACAAGACTTCGTAACCTTTGGTTTTTGCTGCTTCAATATATGAATGTTGTTCATCCTTATTTGAAGCATATAGAATTACTAGCTTATCATCCTTATCGGTTTGATTAGCTTTGATTTTATCGTATAATTCTTGGTACGTATAGAAATTACCGTCTACAGTTGGATACAATGCAAAAGCATCTGCTTTTTCAAAGAATTTTTCTTCTGAAAGCATTCCGTATTCAATAACGATTTTAATGTCATCCCACTTCGCTTCAAAGTCTTCTCTATTATTATTGAAAAGCGATTTTAGTTTATCAGCTACTTTTCTAGTGATGTATGATGAAATCTTCTTAACTGCTCCGTCCGCCTGAAGGTATGAACGAGATACATTCAAAGGAATATCTGGTGAATCAATCACACCTCTAAGCATCGTTAAAAACTCTGGCACAATACCTTCAACATTATCGGTAACGAATACTTGGTTTTGGTATAATTGAATTCTATCCTTCTGAATATTCAGATCGTTAGTCATCTTAGGGAAGTAGAGAATTCCGGTAAGATTAAATGGATAATCTACATTAAGATGAATATTGAATAAAGGCTCTTCAAACTGCATTGGATACAGCTCTCTGTAGAAGTTTTTATAATCTTCATCTTCTAATTCTGTTGGTTGTTTTGTCCATGCAGGATTAGGGTTATTGATAATATTATCGACTTCTTGTGTTGGTGCGGGATCATCTTCTTTAGCATCTTCAGGCTTAGGAAGTGTTTCTGTTTTAGTACCAAACTTAATCGGAATTGGCATAAACTTGTTGTACTTCAACAATAGCTCACTAATTTTAGAATCTTCTAAAAATTCTGTAGAATCTTCAGCTATATGAAGAATAATCTCTGTTCCACGTTCAGTCTTATCTGCTGCTTCTAGCGTAAACTCTGGAGAACCATCACAAGTCCAATGTGCTGCTGGTTCATCTTTATAAGACTTGGTAATAATCTCAACTTTATCAGCCACCATAAACGCTGAATAGAATCCTAAACCAAAATGTCCAATGATTCCAGCATCTTCAACCTTGTCTTTGTATTTATCTAGAAACTCTTCAGCTCCAGAAAACGCGACTTCATTAATGTACTTTTCTACTTCTTCCGAAGTCATTCCAAGACCTTGGTCGATGATATGAAGTTTGTTGTTATCCTTATCTACTTTTACTTCGATCTTAGGATTTCCGTATTCTACCTTAGCTTCACCTATATTGGCTAGGTGTTTTAGTTTTAACGTGGCATCGGTAGCGTTACTGATAAGTTCACGAAGAAATATTTCGTGATCACTGTATAAGAATTTTTTAATTAAAGGGAAGATATTCTCAACGGAGACATTAATATTTCCTTTCATAATTATATGTATTAGTGTTTTGTTATGTTTTCTGCATAAAGTCAAAAAAAATACCATTCCATAAATATGTGACAAACTGACATCAATAAACCACTTATTATGCATGCATAATTTTTAGGTAAAATTGCCTAAAATGTATAGCACTTAAATCATTAAATTGCGTGGCTAATAAATTTTGACGTATATGTACAATTCTAAAATTACTGGTCTTGGAAAATATGTTCCGGAGCAAATTATTAAGAATGATGATTTAAAACAATGGATGGATACTAGCGATGAGTGGATCCAGGAACGTACAGGAATAAAAGAACGCAGATGGATTGATCCAAAAACCAGTGATGATACAACGTCGATAATGGGAGCGAAAGCTGCAAAAATTGCTATGGAGCGTGCAGGAGTTACCAAAGACGAGATTGACTTCATCATTTTTGCTACGCTGAGTCCAGACATGTATTTTCCTGGTGGTGGCGTAAGAGTCCAAGAATTGTTAGACATGCCTACAATTGGAGCATTAGATGTACGCAATCAATGTTCAGGGTTTGTATATGCCCTTTCTGTTGCAGACCAATTCATAAAAACTGGTATGTACAAAAATGTATTAGTTATTGGTAGTGAAAACCATTCTGGTGGTTTAGAGCGATCTACTCGTGGTCGTGGCGTTACCGTTATTTTTGGAGATGGTGCTGGTGCAGCTGTATTATCTAGGGAAGAGGACAACTCTAAAGGTGTGTTGTCTACACATTTACATTCTGAAGGAAAATATGCAAAAGAATTAGCTTTAGAAGGACCAAGTACTGGCCGTTGGGTTGATGCCATAATGGAAGACAATGATCCAGATGACACATCCTACTATCCATACATGAATGGTCAGTTTGTGTTCAAAAATGCTGTTGTGAGATTTAGTGAAGTGATTATGGAAGGGCTTATGGCAAATAATCTTACTAAGAAAGATATCGATATGCTGATTCCTCACCAAGCTAACCTTAGAATATCACAATTTGTTCAGAGGAAATTTGGTCTTAGTGATGATCAAGTCTATAACAATATAATGCACTATGGTAATACCACGGCTGCTTCGATTCCTATTGCCTTAACAGAGGCTTGGGAAGAAGGCAAAGTCAATGATGGTGACACTGTAGTTTTAGCTGCCTTTGGAAGTGGATTTACATGGGCAAGTGCAATAATAAAGTGGTAGATAATACCACCGTTTTTAACTAACTAACCAAAAAAAACCCGAAATCTCAGGATTTCGGGTTTTTCAGCTATTAACCAACTTTAACTAACACTAAACTATTAAAACATGAAGTCGTTTTAAGTAGTTTGTTTATTTAAAACTTATCACAACTATTAGACGTAAAAACCTTTACTTTATTTCATCGACGTATTGATTTTAACTACGAATTAACATATAAAGAAAAACCCAAAGGCAATGCTTTGGGTTAAACTATTAATCAATGAAATTTTCAAAAAAACCTTCAACAACTTAAACTATTAAAACAAATATTATATCTAACTTAAATTTATTTGCCAAGGCTTATATAGCCTTTGTCGTGAGGGTATAACAATCATTACATCTATAACCTAATATTTTTGTACTTTGGCTAAAATCTAAAAATAATTTCTTGATGACTGACCAGCCTATTTTTACTGATGATACTATTGTATTTGGACTCCTAATGCTCGCTTTAGGGTTTGTTTTTTATACGGAATCTTTAAAAGGTGGGTTCTGGGAAAAATTCTATAAAATTGTTCCTGGCTTATTCATGGCGTACATGATTCCTGCTCTTTTTACAACATTAGGGTTAATTGCTCCAGATTGGGAAACCACTAATGACGCAGGTGAAACAATAGAACATAGTTCTAAGCTATACTATATGGCTAGTCGTTACTTATTGCCAGCTGCATTAGTCCTTATGACCTTAAGTATCGATTTGAAAGCTGTCTTTAATCTAGGTTGGAAAGCACTCATTATGTTTTTTACAGGTACAATAGGTATTGTTATTGGTGGGCCTTTAGCGATTCTATTGATATCTATTTTTTCTCCTGATACTGTTGGTGGTGCCGATTTTGATGCAGTGTGGAGAGGATTGTCAACACTCGCAGGTAGCTGGATTGGTGGTGGTGCTAACCAAACAGCAATGTTAGAAATTTATCAATACAACCCAGCTAAATATGGCGCTATGGTGTTTGTAGATATCGTAGTAGCTAATATTTGGATGGCCTTATTATTAATTGGAATAGGAAAGCGCAAACGAATAAATAAATGGTTGAAGGCAGATACGTCCTCTATTGAAGAACTAAAGGAAAAAGTGTCAACTTTTGCAGAAAAAGTAAAAAGAAATCCATCACTTACTGATATTATGATAATCGGCGCAATCGCTTTTGGTGCCGTTAGTATTGCGCACCTTTCGTCTAACTTTTTAGCACCATTCTTTGGAGATATGACTGCTTCTATAGAATCTGATACTGTTAGAAATATATTTACTTTCCTTGGATCTAAATTCTTCTGGATGATTAGTATCGCTACTTTAATTGCTATTCTTTTATCTTATACTAAAGCTAAGAATTACGAAGGTGCTGGTGCCAGTAAGTTTGGTAGTGTATTTATTTACATTTTGGTTGCTTCAATAGGGATGAAGATGGACCTCACACTTATTTTTGAAAATAAAGGTCTTATAGCAATTGGATTGGTTTGGATGTCTATTCATGCATTATTGTTGATTGGAGTCGCTAAGATTATCAAAGCGCCATACTTCTTCTTGGCAGTAGGTAGCCAAGCAAACGTTGGTGGAGCAGCATCTGCTCCTATTGTAGCTTCAGCATTTCACCCATCTTTAGCCACTGTTGGTGTTTTGTTAGCAGTGTTTGGTTATGCTATTGGTACTATTGCTGCCATTGGTTGTACTATTTTAATGCAAATTGCTTCAGGAGGCTAGTATTCTTTGAATAGTTTTAGCATATTTGCGCTCAATAATTATCAAGACATTAAGATGAAGAAGTTTTTGGCCGTTGTCGCTGTAGCAGTAGCACTAATAGGGTGTAATAAAGAAGTACAATCAGATTTTACATTATCTGGTACTGTAAAAGGTTTAAAGAAAGGAACACTTTATCTACAACGCTATCAAGATTCAACTTTTGTCACCTTAGATTCAATGGTATTGAATGGTGCTTCAAACTTTGAATTGCATTCTGATTTGAAGGAACCTGAGGTCTTATTCTTCAGACTTGATAAAAATGATAATGACGAAGGTGTTATTCCTTTTTTTGCTGATAAAGGGATTACAGAAATAAACACCACTTTAAAAAATTTCAATTTTGATGCTCAGATTAAGGGTTCAAAGCAACAAGAACTTCTAGAGGAATACTTGAAAGTTATGAATCGCTACAACGATCAGAACTTAGATATTATAGAAGCAGGTTTTGAAGCCCAACAAGCCAAGGATTCTGTGGCTATCGATTCATTAACCTTAAGCTCCGAAAGATTACTTAAGAAAAAATACTCTTATACCATTCAGTTTGCTATAAATCATAGAGAGAGTGAAATTGCACCTTACCTAGCTGTTTTTGAAATTCCTGGTGCAAACCCTGTGTATATAGATTCTATATACAACAGCTTATCGGATACTATCAAAGATTCGTATTATGGTAAGCAGCTGGAAGAATTTATAGCTAATCGCAAAAACGAAAACCAATAGCATAAAAAAACCCTGACCTTCTTTTTGAAAATCAGAGTTTTACTTTTGAGCCGATAGAGGGACTCGAACCCACGACCTGCTGATTACAAATCAGCTGCTCTAGCCAGCTGAGCTATATCGGCAAAAGCGATTGCAAATATAAAATTGAAAATCATATTTGCAATCGTTTTTTAATTTTTTTATCCTAAGGCATTAATCTTATCGATTAATCCTTTTCCTTTTTCTTCTAATTCAGCGTTAACAGCCTTTAAATGTGACTTGCGGTCTTCAACTTGTTTATCGTTTACTTTTGCAATTAAGTCATCAAATGTTGAGATGGCTTCATCTATAATGGCTTCGCTCTTCTTAGTGTCCTTGTCTGGGTTGTGTAATTCCCATACGTATACAGCTTCAATGATATCTCCTAAAACGTAATTGATATCTTTTTTTAAATCTCTAATATTTGCCATAATCTACTTTGTTTTTAATCGTTCAAAAATACTCTTTTATACATAAACTTCTAGGAGTTTTGCGTTGTTAGATTTCAATTCATACGCCTCAATTGAAGCAGGAATCAAAATCGTTTCTCCTTTATTTATTTTTTCTTGATAATCCTTAATTTTTATCTCTACTTGTCCATCTACACACATGTAAATATAGAACGAGTCGTTATTGTTTTTCTTTTGAATTGATTCAGTGACTTCCAAAAAACTGGTTTTGAAATAAGGACAATCTACCATGAGATTGGAAATGTTCTCACTTTTATCGTAATCTACCTTAAAATCATTGTCCATATCAAAATCGATAGCATCAAGTGCCAAGTCATTATGAAGCTCCCTAGAATTACCTTCAGCATCTACTCTATCCCAATCATACACACGATATGTGATATCACTAGTTTGTTGAATCTCAGCCAGCATTACGCCTGCTCCTATGGCATGCACGCGACCAACCTCAATAAAGAACGTATCGCCTTCGTCTACCTTTTCGAAATTAAGGATACTAGTTAATGTTTTATCCTCCAGATGTTGTAGATATTCCTCTGGTGAAACTTTTTTATTGAACCCAACTATCAGATTAGAATCTTCATCGGCTTGCATAACGTACCACATTTCAGTTTTTCCAAAAGAATTGTGTCGTTTAGCAGCTAATTCGTCATTTGGATGCAGTTGAATAGATAGGTCTTCTTTAGCATCAATATATTTTATGAGCAATGGAAATTTATTCCCAAAGACCTCATAATTCTTATTACCTAATAAATCCTCTTTATATAGTTCTAAAAGTGTCTTTAATGACGTTCCTTTTAATAGACCATTACTTACAATTGAAGTATCTCCTTCTATATCACTAATTTCCCAGCTTTCACCAACATTTGGTAAATCGGAAGCTTTGTTTAAATGATTTTTTAGTTTTTGTCCTCCCCATATCTTGTCTTTCAAAATAGGTTCGAACTTTAAAGGATACAATTTGTTATTCATACACTAATTTCCAGAATAGGTTACAAAATTGCGTGGTGTTTCGTAGAGGGTTATTTCCAAATCCAAATTAGCATCGAGCTTTGGCTTTACTTTATTATAAATAACTACTGCTATATTTTCAGCAGTTGGATTTAATGTTTTAAATTCTTCAACCTCCACGTTCAAGTTTTTGTGATCAAAAGCATCTTCGACTTCAGATTTAATGATGTCTTTTAGCACTTTCATATCGATGACATAGCCAGTTTCTGGATCAATTTCACCTGTAACACTTACGATAAGCTCATAGTTATGTCCATGAAAATTTGGATTATTGCATTTTCCGAAAACAGTTTCATTCTTTTCATAGCTCCAGTCTTTTCGATACAATCGATGTGCTGCGTTAAAATGTGCTTTTCTGCTTACGGTAACTACCATTACTTACTGTTTAAGAATTGATAAAACTTATCAAATATAATTTTGAACCACGCTGTATAGTTTTCTGGATGCAATGCCATATCTACTTTAACATCTTCTAGAGGCATCCATTTCCAATCAGCGACTTCCGAAGGATTAATTTCGGGATTATCATTGTAATAACCAATCAAAACATGATCAAATTCATGTTCAGTCAATCCATTGTCAAAAGGTGCTTTATAAATAAAAGATGTCTTTTCTTCTAAATCTGTTACAAAGCCCATTTCTTCTTGCAATCGTCTTTTACCAGCTTGGATATTGGTTTCACCATCGCGCTGATGGCTGCAACATGTATTGGTCCAAAGACCTGGTGAATGGTACTTATCTAATGCTCTCTGTTGTAACATGAGTTCGTGCCTATCATTAAAAATAAATACTGAAAATGCACGATGCAAAAGTGCTTTTTGGTGAGCTTCGAGTTTGGGCATTAACCCTATTTTCTCGTCATTTTCATTGACAAGAATCACTTGTTCTTCGTTCATAGAATGCAAAAATACCAACTAATTAATTAATTACTGATAAGGTTGTCCTAAAATAGAAAAAATGCTCTTAAGAATGTTATCTTTGCATGCCATTTACAAAATGATCTTATGACTTTTCAACAGGAAATAGATAGACGTAGAACTTTTGGAATTATTTCGCATCCAGATGCTGGTAAAACTACTTTGACTGAGAAACTACTATTATTTGGTGGTGCCATTCAGGAAGCTGGCGCTGTAAAAAGCAATAAGATAAAAAAGGGTGCTACTAGTGATTTCATGGAAATAGAACGTCAACGTGGAATTTCTGTTGCGACATCTGTACTTGCTTTTGAATACAATGGCATTAAGATCAATATTCTGGATACTCCTGGTCACAAGGATTTTGCTGAAGATACATTTAGAACGCTTACAGCTGTAGATAGTGTTATCGTCGTTATCGATGTTGCTAAAGGTGTAGAGGAGCAAACTGAAAAGCTTGTTGAAGTCTGTAGAATGCGTAACATTCCAATGATTGTGTTTATTAATAAACTGGATCGTGAGGGAAAAGATGCTTTTGACTTGCTTGATGAGATTGAACAAAAATTAGGCTTAAAGGTTACGCCTCTCAGTTTTCCTATTGGAATGGGTTACGATTTTAAAGGCATCTATAATATCTGGGAAAAGAACGTCAACCTTTTTACAGGTGATAGCAGAAAGGATATTGAAGAGACGATTGAGATTTCAGATTTAAGCGATGCCAATCTTGATACCTTGGTTGGTGAAGATGCTGCAAACCAATTGCGTGAAGAAATAGAACTAGTGGAAGGTATTTATCCTGAATTTGATAAAGACGCATATTTGGGTGGTGATCTTCAACCTGTGTTCTTTGGTTCTGCTTTGAATAATTTTGGTGTAAGAGAGTTATTAGATTGCTTTGTTGAGATTGCTCCTAAGCCAACTCCTAAGCATAGTGAGGAGCGTTTAGTAAAGCCAGATGAATCTAAATTTACTGGGTTTGTATTCAAAATTCATGCGAATATGGATCCAAAACACAGAGACCGTTTAGCTTTCATAAAAATTGTTTCTGGAGAGTTTAAACGAAATACACCTTACTTACATGTAAGACATGGAAAGAAATTAAAGTTCTCTAGCCCCAATGCGTTCTTTGCAGAGCGAAAAGAAATTGTAGATGTTTCTTATCCAGGTGATATTGTAGGATTACATGATACCGGAAACTTTAAAATCGGTGATACACTTACTGAAGGAGAACAAATCAACTATACTGGAATTCCTAGTTTCTCACCTGAGCACTTTAGATATATTAATAATGCGGATCCGCTTAAAGCGAAACAACTTTACAAAGGAATAGATCAATTAATGGATGAAGGGGTTGCTCAGTTATTTACTTTAGAGCTTAATGGTAGAAAGGTAATAGGAACTGTTGGTGCACTACAGTATGAAGTGATTCAATATAGATTAGAGCACGAATATGGCGCTAAATGTACTTATGAAAATCTTAATGTACACAAAGCATGTTGGGTTGACCCTGAAGATGATAAGAATGATGAGTACAAAGAGTTTGTAAGAGTAAAACAGCGTTACTTGGCAAAAGACAAAGAAGGTCAGTTGGTTTTTCTGGCAGATTCAGCATTTTCTATCCAAATGACGCAGCAGAAATATCCAACCGTAAAACTTCATTTTACTTCTGAATATTCATAGAGCGCAGAAATTTTTCTTACAATTTGATTCATTTGGTCGAGTGCACTTCATCGATAGAAATGTTAAGAAAGTGTATTTTATCGAATTTTTTGTATATTTAATCGGTGAATTTAAGCAATCTTTGTCCCAAAATGTAAATTAATTAAAGTTTCAAACCCCAAATTGAACTGCTTATGAATGCCATAGAACCTACTGTATTCAGTAATGATGAGATTACTGTTACTTACCAGCCTTGCAAGTGCATAAACGCAGAACGTTGTGCAAAAGAACTCTCAAATGTTTTTAGACACACTGTTATTCCATGGATAAATTTAGACGGAGCTTCCTCTAATAAAATTATAGAACAAGTAAAAAAATGTCCTTCTGGTGCATTACAGTATTACCAGAATGAAAATAAGGATGTTGCATAATATAAAAGTATCAGTTACCTACTATTGAAAATTATAGCTGAACCGCTAAAAAAGAAAACCCTTTGAAAACTTCAAAGGGTTATTTTTTTTATGCTTGTCCTGTTGGCCCAAAATTCAATGGAATTGGTGGCTGCTCATAATCTTTAATCTCTCCATGAGCGCTTTCGAATCGTTTGACATTATCTCCCAACGCTTTTAATAATCGCTTAGCATGCTGTGGCGTCAATATAATTCTTGATTTCACTTTACTCTTTGGAGCACCAGGCATTATATTCACAAAATCCACTACAAACTCTGATACTGAGTGGTTAATGATGGCTAAGTTGGAATATGTTCCTTCTGCAACCTTCTCATCGAGTTCTATATTAATTTGTCCTTTTTTAGCTTTTTTTTCGTCTGCCATTGTATGTATATTTTTTGTTCCGATCTTATCGTAAACTTAGTCATTATAAATTAAAAAGCCTTCTAGTAACTATGTACAAGAAGGCTTTTATATCATATTAATTTGATTTTACACTCTAATATTGAGGTCTAAAATCGTATTAATTATAGTTCATTTCTTCTTTAGCCTTCATCATTTCATCAAATTCCTCTTTAGAACCAACGATTATACTATCATAGTCTCTAACTCCTGTTCCTGCAGGAATTCTATGACCAACAATAACATTTTCCTTAAGTCCTTCTAAGGTATCTACTTTACCATTTACAGCTGCTTCGTTAAGAACCTTAGTTGTTTCCTGGAAGGAAGCTGCTGAGATAAATGATTTAGTTTGAAGTGATGCTCTCGTAATTCCTTGTAAGATAGGAGTCGCAGTAGCTGGTCTAGCATCTCTAGCAACAACAACTTGCTTGTCTTCTCTCTTCAGTAAAGAATTTTCGTCTCTAAGGTCTCTCGATGTAACAATCTGTCCTGCTTTAAGATTTTCAGAATCTCCTGCTTCTTCAATAACCTTCATTCCGAAGATAGCATCATTTTCCTCAATAAAGTCAGACTTATGTACAAGCTGATTTTCTAAGAAAATCGTATCCCCAGAATCGATGATTCTTACTTTACGCATCATCTGTCTTACAACAACTTCGAAGTGTTTATCGTTAATCTTCACACCTTGTAAACGATATACTTCCTGTACTTCGTTTACTAAGTATTGCTGTACTGCAGATGGGCCTTTGATATTTAAAATATCGTTTGGCGTGATAGAACCATCAGATAATGGCATACCAGCTTTTACATAATCATTTTCTTGTACAAGAATTTGATTAGATAATTTCACTAAGTACTTCTTAATATCTCCAGTCTTAGACTCAATAATGATTTCTCTATTACCTCTCTTAATCTTACCAAATGATACTACACCATCAATCTCGCTTACTACAGCTGGATTAGATGGGTTACGTGCTTCGAATAATTCTGTTACACGAGGAAGACCACCAGTAATATCACCTGCTTTAGCAGATTTACGAGGAATCTTAACTAAGATCTTACCAACATTAATATCTTCTCCATCATTAATCATAAGGTGAGCACCAACTGGTAGGTTGTAAGAACGCATTACTTCACCTTTAGAGTTTTCGACATGAAGTGTTGGGATTAATTTCTTATTTCTAGATTCAGAAATTACTTTTTCTTGGAAACCAGTTTGTTCATCGATTTCAATTCTATAAGTAACACCTTGTTCTATATTTTCAAAACGAACCTTACCAGCAAATTCAGAGATAATTACACCGTTGAATGGATCCCATTCGCAGACAACATCACCCTTCTTAAGCTTGGCTTTGTTCTTAATATAGATCGTAGAACCGTAAGGTATGTTATTAGTACTTAAAACAATTCCTGTCTTAGCATCTACTAACTTAATCTCAGAAGTACGAGAAATAACGATATCTATTTCTTCTCCATTTCCATCAACACCTTTTACCGTTTTAAGGTCTTCGATCTCAGCTATACCATCAAACTTAACAGCAAGCTTGTTTTCTTCAGAGATATTTGTTGCTACACCACCAACGTGGAACGTACGTAGTGTAAGCTGTGTACCAGGTTCACCGATAGACTGTGCTGCTACAACACCAACAGCCTCTCCTCTTTGTACCATCTTACCTGTAGCAAGGTTACGTCCGTAACACTTCACACAGATACCTTTCTTAGCCTCACACGTTAATGGAGAACGTACTTCGATAGTATCGATTGGAGAATCTTGGATTTTCTTAGCCACTTCGTCAGTAATATGACCACCAGCTTCTACCATCAATTCTTCAGTCAACGGATTGTAGACATCATTTAATGATGTACGTCCAACAATTCTATCTTGAAGTTTTTCAACAACCTCATCATTCTTCTTAAGAGATGATACTTCAATACCTCTAAGTGTACCACAATCTTCTTGGTATACAATTACGTCTTGAGATACATCTACTAAACGACGTGTTAAGTAACCTGCATCGGCAGTCTTAAGTGCTGTATCGGCAAGACCTTTACGAGCACCGTGAGTAGAGATAAAGTATTCTAAGATTGAAAGTCCTTCTTTAAAGTTAGAAAGAATTGGGTTTTCAATAATTTCTCCACCTCCAGCATTAGATTTTTTAGGTTTCGCCATCAGTCCACGCATACCTGTAAGCTGACGAATCTGTTCTTTAGATCCACGAGCTCCAGAATCAAGCATCATATATACTGAGTTGAATCCTTGTTGGTCTTCACTAATACGCTTCATAGACATCTCTGTCAATTCTGCATTTGTAGAAGTCCAGATATCAATAACCTGGTTGTAACGTTCGTTATTAGTAATAAGACCCATGTTATAGTTTCCTATAATACCGTCTACTTGTTTATTTGCAGCACTAATTAAAGTTTGTTTTTCTTCAGGAATAATAATATCTCCTAAACTGAAAGATAAACCACCCTTAAATGCAAACTTATATCCTAAAGTCTTAATCTGGTCTAAGAACTCAGCTGTTTCTGGTACACTAGTAGCTTTTAAAATATCACCAATGATATCTCTAAGTGCTTTCTTAGTTAATACCGTATTGATATAGCCAGCTGCTTCAGGTACTTGTTCATTGAATAACACACGTCCTACTGTAGTTTCAATAAGTTGTGTTGTTAATTCACCTTCTTCATTAAAGTCTTTTGTTCTTACTTTGATACCAGCATTAAGATCTACTTGCTTCTCATTGTAAGCTATAATTACCTCTTCTGGAGAGTAGAATGTTAATCCTTCTCCTTTGATTGGAACTTCTGGAGTAGACTTACGCTCTTTAGTCATATAGTATAATCCAAGAACCATATCCTGAGATGGTACAGTTACAGGAGAACCGTTAGCTGGATTCAAGATATTGTGTGATGCTAACATCAACAATTGTGCTTCTAGAATAGCTTCTGGTCCAAGTGGTAAATGCACAGCCATCTGGTCACCATCGAAATCGGCGTTGAATGCAGTACATACTAATGGGTGTAACTGAATTGCTTTACCTTCGATAAGCTTAGGTTGGAATGCTTGAATACCAAGTCTATGTAGCGTAGGAGCACGGTTTAGTAATACTGGATGTCCTTTAAGAACATTTTCTAAGATATCCCAAACTACAGGCTCTTTTCTATCAATAATTTTCTTGGCAGATTTTACAGTTTTTACAATACCTCTTTCGATTAATTTTCTAATTATGAAAGGCTTGTAAAGCTCTGCTGCCATATTTTTTGGAAGACCGCATTCAAATAACTTCAATTCTGGTCCAACGACAATTACCGAACGTGCTGAGTAATCTACACGCTTACCTAGTAAGTTTTGACGGAAACGTCCTTGCTTACCTTTTAATGAATCTGAAAGTGATTTTAATGGTCTGTTAGAATCTGTTTTAACTGCAGATGACTTACGTGTGTTATCGAATAGTGAATCTACAGACTCTTGAAGCATACGCTTTTCGTTACGTAAGATTACTTCTGGAGCTTTGATTTCAACTAAACGTTTTAAACGATTGTTTCTGATAATTACACGACGATACAAGTCATTAAGATCTGAAGTCGCAAAACGTCCACCATCTAATGGTACTAATGGTCTCAATTCTGGTGGAATAACAGGAACAGCCTTCATGATCATCCACTCTGGTCTGTTTTCTCTGTTTAAGTTAGATTCTCTAAACGCTTCAACAACTTGTAGACGCTTTAATGCTTCTGTTTTACGTTGCTTAGACGTTTCGTTATTTGCTTTGTGTCTTAAATCGTATGATAAGGCATCTAAATCTATTCTTGCTAAAAGGTCAATTAAGCATTCTGCTCCCATTTTAGCGATGAATTTATTTGGATCTGTATCTTCTAAATATTGGTTTTCTTGTGGAAGTGTTTCAAGAATATTTAGGTATTCTTCTTCTGTTAAGAAATCCATTTTTTGAACAGGCTCTCCTTCTGCATTCATGGCACTACCTGGCTGAATTACCACATAACGCTCATAATAAATGATCATATCTAACTTCTTAGATGGTAATCCAAGAAGGTAACCTATTTTGTTTGGTAACGAACGGAAATACCAGATATGTGCTACAGGAACTACAAGGTTAATGTGTCCTACTCTATCTCTACGTACTTTCTTTTCTGTTACTTCTACACCACAACGGTCACAAACAATACCTTTGTAACGGATTCTTTTATATTTACCACAAGCACATTCAAAATCCTTTACAGGACCAAAAATACGCTCACAGAACAAACCATCTCGTTCTGGTTTGTGAGTTCGATAATTAATAGTTTCTGGTTTTAATACTTCACCACGAGATGCAGCTAATACTGACTCTGGAGAGGCTAAACCAATAGAAATCTTGTTGAATTTCTGTACTGTATTCTTATCTTGTTTTCTTGCCATAATATATGGTTGAAATAAATTTTACGTTTTACTCTTCTAATCTGATGTCTAATCCAAGACCTTTAAGTTCGTGCATCAATACATTGAATGATTCTGGTAATCCTGGTTCTGGCATTGGCTCACCTTTTACGATTGCTTCGTAAGTCTTGGCTCTACCAATAACATCATCAGATTTTACAGTAAGGATCTCACGTAAGGTACTTGATGCTCCATAAGCTTCAAGTGCCCAAACTTCCATCTCTCCAAAACGCTGACCACCAAATTGTGCTTTACCACCAAGAGGCTGTTGCGTAATTAATGAGTAAGGACCAATAGAACGTGCGTGCATCTTATCGTCAATCATATGACCTAGTTTAATCATATAAATAACACCTACTGTTGCAGCTTGATCAAAACGCTCACCTGTTCCTCCATCATATAAGTATGTATGACCAAATCTTGGTACTCCAGCTTCGTCAGTCAATTCATTAATTTGGTCTAGTGTTGCTCCATCAAAAATTGGTGTTGCATACTTCTGACCTAAATTCTGACCTGCCCAACCTAATACTGTTTCATAGATCTGACCAATGTTCATACGAGATGGTACACCAAGTGGATTCAATACAATATCTACTGGAGTTCCGTCTTCTAAGAATGGCATATCTTCTTGACGAACGATACGAGCAACAATACCTTTGTTACCGTGACGTCCTGCCATCTTATCACCTACTTTTAGTTTACGTTTTTTAGCAATGTAAACTTTAGCAAGCTTGATGATTCCTGAAGGTAATTCATCTCCTACAGAAATAGTAAACTTCTCGCGACGTAAAGATCCTTGAAGGTCGTTTTCCTTAATCTTGTAATTGTGGATTAAGTCTTTAACTAGTTCATTAGTCTTATCGTCAGTAGTCCATTTACCTGAAGTTAAATGCGTGTAATCATCAACAGCATTCAACATCTTTAATGTATATTTCTTTCCTTTTGGAATGATTTCTTCTCCAAGATCATTATAGATTCCTTGAGCTGTTTTACCATTTACAATTGTAAATAGTTTTTCAACTAAGATATCTTTAAGATCATCAAAGCGCTTATCGTAAAGATTTTCTAGTGCTTCGATATCTTCTTTATCTTGTGCTCTCTTACGCTTATCTTTAATTGCTCTTGCGAATAACTTCTTGTCAATAACAACACCATTCAATGACGGTGAAGCTTTTAATGAAGCATCTTTTACATCTCCTGCTTTATCACCGAAGATTGCACGTAAAAGCTTCTCTTCTGGAGTAGGATCGCTTTCACCTTTTGGTGTAATCTTACCAATTAAGATATCACCTGGCTTAATCTCTGCTCCAATACGAATCATACCATTTTCATCAAGGTCTTTTGTTGCCTCTTCTGAAACATTTGGTATGTCGTTAGTCAATTCTTCATTACCAAGTTTAGTATCTCTTACTTCTAGAGAGTACTCATCGATATGAATAGATGTAAAGATATCGTCTCTAACTACTTTTTCTGAAATAACGATCGCATCCTCAAAGTTGTACCCTTTCCAAGGCATGAAGGCTACCTTCATGTTTCGTCCAAGAGCTAGCTCTCCTTCTTGAGTTGCATAACCTTCACAAAGTACTTGCCCTTTTTCAACATTGTCGCCTTTCTTAACGATTGCTTTAAGGTTGATTGAAGTACCTTGGTTAGTCTTACGGAATTTCACTAACGAATATTCTTTGGTATCACTATCAAAGCTTACCATAGCTTCTTCGTCTGTACGCTTGTACTTAATTACAATCTTATCTGCATCTACATACTCTACTGTACCCGCTCCTTCAGCATTAATCAATACTCTAGAATCTGAAGCTACTTGACGCTCTAATCCAGTTCCAACAATTGGGGATTGTGGGCGTAATAATGGTACTGCCTGACGCATCATGTTAGATCCCATCAAAGCACGGTTTGCATCATCATGCTCTAAGAAAGGAATTAATGATGCTGAAATAGAAGCAATCTGGTTTGGTGCAACATCAGTGTAATGAATCTCAGTTGGAGATACTACTGGGAAGTCACCTTCTTCACGAGCAATTACTTTATCGTGAAGGATCTTACCTTTTTCATCTACTTCAATGTTTGCTTGCGCAATCATCTTCTCTTCCTCTTCTTCTGCACTTAAGTAAGTTGGTTCTCCTTTAATATCTACAACTCCATCAACTGATTTTCTGTACGGTGTTTCGATGAATCCCATTGAATTCACTTTTGCATATACAGATAGTGAGGAAATCAAACCAATGTTTGGTCCTTCTGGTGTTTCGATAGGACATAATCTTCCGTAGTGCGTATAGTGAACGTCACGAACCTCGAAACCTGCTCTTTCTCTTGAAAGTCCTCCAGGTCCTAAAGCTGATAAACGACGTTTGTGTGTAATCTCTGCTAATGGATTAGTTTGATCCATGAACTGAGATAATTGGTTTGTACCAAAGAATGAGTTAATTACCGATGATAATGTTTTAGCATTAATCAAATCGATTGGTGTAAAGACCTCATTATCACGAACGTTCATACGTTCTCTTATGGTACGTGCCATACGCGCTAAACCAACACCAAACTGAGATGATAATTGTTCACCAACAGTTCTAACACGACGGTTAGATAAGTGATCGATATCATCAATCTCTGCTTTAGAGTTGATAAGCTCAATTAAATATTTTATGATGGTAATGATATCTTCTTTGGTTAAGATTTTCTTATCCATATCGATATCAAGACCTAATTTCTTGTTCATTCTGTAACGACCAACTTCACCTAAGTTGTAACGTTGATCTGAGAAGAATAATTTATCTATAATACCACGTGCTGTTTCCTCATCTGGTGGTTCAGCATTACGAAGTTGTCTATAGATATGCTCTACAGCTTCTTTTTCAGAGTTTGTAGGGTCTTTTTGAAGCGTATTGTGAATAATCGCATAGTCTGCTGATTGACTTTCTTCTTTGTGTAAAAGAATTGTTTTAGCACCTGCTTCTAATATCTCTTCGATGTTTTCCTTGTCGATGATTGTATCACGATCAAGTACAATCTCGTTACGCTCGATAGAAACAACTTCACCTGTATCTTCATCTACGAAATCTTCGTGCCATGTATTCAATACACGTGCAGCTAATTTGCGACCAATAACTTTCTTTAATCCAGACTTAGATACTTTTACTTCTTCTGCTAAGTCGAATATTTCAAGAATGTCTTTATCGCGCTCAAAACCAATCGCTCTAAATAATGTAGTAACTGGTAATTTTTTCTTTCTATCAATATATGCGTACATCACGCTATTGATATCTGTTGCAAATTCTATCCAAGAACCTTTGAAAGGTATTACTCTTGCAGAATATAATTTGGTTCCATTGGCATGGAATGATTGACTAAAGAATACACCTGGAGATCTGTGTAACTGTGATACAACAACACGCTCTGCACCGTTGATTACGAATGTTCCACTTGGTGTCATGTAAGGAATAGTTCCTAAGTACACATCCTGTACAATGGTTTCGAAATCCTCATGTTCAGGGTCTGTACAATATAACTTCAACCTTGCTTTTAAAGGTACACTGTATGTTAATCCTCTTTCTATACACTCTTCAATCGTGTATCTAGGTGGATCAATAAAATAATCTAGAAACTCTAAAACGAACTGGTTACGTGTGTCCGTAATAGGGAAGTTTTCCATGAAGGTATTGTATAAACCTTCGTTTCCTCTTTCTTCTGATTTAGTCTCTAATTGGAAAAAATCCTGGAAGGATTTGATCTGAATATCCAAAAAGTCTGGGTAATCTGTTCTATTTACAATAGACGAGAAATTAATTCTTTCAGCTGTTTTTGCTAACATCGATGAACGAGATTTTTATTAAAAAAATAATGTAGTGTATACGATACTTTCATATACACAAAAGGGTTTAGGTCTTGGAGTCTAACTCCAGACCTAAACCATGTCTTGTAGGCTAAGGCTGAGCTTACTTAAGCTCAACTTCTGCTCCAGCTTCTTCTAAAGAAGATTTTAAGCCTTCAGCTTCGTCTTTAGAAACACCTTCTTTGATTGCTTTTGGAGCGCTATCTACTAACTCCTTAGCATCTTTAAGGCCAAGTCCAGTTAATTCTTTAACTAGTTTTACAACTGCTAATTTAGAACCACCAGCTGCTTTAAGGATTACGTCGAATTCAGTTTTTTCTTCACCTGCATCTCCACCTCCACCAGCTGCTGGACCAGCAACTGCTACTGCTGCTGCAGCAGGCTCAATACCGTATTCTTCTTTTAAGATATCAGCTAACTCATTTACTTCTTTTACTGTAAGGTTAACTAATTGTTCTGCGAAATCTTTTAAATCTGCCATTTTTCTATCGTTTTAAATCGTGTTTTGTAATTTATTATTTGTTTTAAGTGCGTACTTATTGATTATCCTTCTTTCTCGGATAATGTTTTTAAGATACCTGATAATTTTCCACCTCCAGACTGAAGTGCAGAGATAACATTCTTAGCAGGCGATTGAAGTAATCCAACAATCTCTCCGATAAGTTCTTCTCTAGACTTAATGTCTACTAAGGCATCTAATTGCTCATCTCCAATGTAAATAGACTCTTCGATGAAAGCACCTTTTAATAAAGGTTTTTCTGATTTCTTTCTGAAAGCCTTAATTACTTTTGCAGGAGCATTACCAGTTTCTGAATACATTACAGAAGTGTTACCTTTTAAAGTTGTAGGAAGTTCCCCGAAATCTTTATCAGAAGCTTCCATAGCTTTTTCTAGTAATGTATTTTTAACTACTGCTAATTTTACGTTGGCTTTAAAACAAGCGCGACGTAAATTTGAAGTGCTAATTGCGTCCAATCCAGAAATATCTGTTAAATAGATATTTGTATTATCTGCTAATTGAGCAGTTAACTCTTCAATTACTAGTGATTTTTCTTCTCTTGTCATAATATAAAAGTTTTAACTACTCTACTAATTAATTTTAGGGTCAATAGCGATACTTGGACTCATTGTACTTGACATAAAGATGCTCTTCATGTAAGTACCTTTAGCAGCAGTAGGCTTTAACTTCATAAGTGTAGAAAGTAATTCTTCTGCATTTCCAACTAGTTTTTCAGCACTAAATGATGCTTTTCCTATTGGTGCATGAACAATTCCTGTCTTATCAACTTTAAAGTCAATTTTACCAGCTTTTACTTCGCTAACAGCTTTAGCTACATCCATTGTAACTGTACCAGTCTTAGGGTTTGGCATTAAACCTCTTGGTCCTAATACTCTACCTAATGGTCCTAATTTACCCATTACACTTGGCATAGTGATGATAACATCAACATCTGTCCAACCGTCTTTTATCTTCTGTAGGTATTCATCTAAACCTACATAATCAGCACCAGCTTCTTTAGCCTCAGCTTCCTTATCTGGAGTCACTAATGCTAAAACCTTCATGTCTTTACCAGTACCATGAGGTAAAGAAACAACACCACGTACCATTTGATTTGCTTTACGAGGATCTACTCCTAAACGTACAGCTAAATCAACAGATGCATCAAACTTTGTGTATGTGATTTCTTTTAGTAAAGCTGAAGCTTCTTCTAAAGAGTAAAGCTTGTTTCTATCAACTTTAGCTCTTGCTTCTTTTTGCTTTTTTGTTAATCTTGCCATTTCAAAAAATTTAGTTTGGAGCTTCACCTCCTTTAACAGTGATACCCATAGACCTTGCTGTACCAGCTACCATTTTCATAGCAGATTCGATTGTAAATGCATTTAAATCTTGCATTTTGTCTTCAGCAATTGTCTTCACTTGATCCCAAGTTACTTTTGCAACTTTTCTACGGTTCGGTTCACCGGATCCTTTTTTTACTTTGGCCGCTTCTAATAATTGTACTGCAGCTGGAGGAGTTTTGATTACAAATTCAAAAGATTTGTCTTTGTAAACAGAAATCACTACTGGTAAAACTTTACCAGGTTTATCTTGGGTTCTAGCATTAAACTGCTTACAGAACTCCATGATATTGACTCCAGCAGCACCTAAAGCGGGTCCAACCGGTGGCGATGGATTCGCAGCACCTCCCCGAACTTGTAACTTAACTACTTTGTCTAGTTCTTTTGCCATTTTAAAAAATTTAGTTGGTAGTTGTTTTCAATTGGAAGCAAAAACCTCTACCCATCTATCTGTAACAATTATTAAATTTTCTCTACTTGCATGTAGCTTAATTCTAATGGTGTTTTTCTTCCGAAAATTTTCACCATTACTTCAAGCTTACGTTTTTCTTCGTTAATGTTTTCAATAGTTCCATCAAATCCATTGAATGGTCCATCGATAACTTTAACAGTCTCTCCTAATGTGTAAGGAATGTTAACATTAGCATCTGCTTCTACAGCCAATTCATCTACTTTACCTAACATTCTATTTACTTCAGCTTGTCTTAAAGGAACAGGATCTCCTCCTTTTGTTTCTCCTAAGAATCCGATCACATTAGTAATAGACTTTATAATATGTGGAATTTCTCCACTTAAGTTCGCTTGGATCATAATATAACCAGGGAAGTAAACACGCTCCTTGTTTATTTTTTTTCCGTTACGAATTTGAATTACTTTTTCAGTAGGAACTAATACTTGGTCAACATAATCTTGTAGACCTAATCTTGAAATTTCATTCTCGATATAGGTTTTGATTTTGTTTTCCTGACCACTTACAGCTCTAACAACATACCATTTTTTATTTCCGTTTCCTTCAGACATTAATCTCTTTGTTTTAATTAACCTATCCAGTTAAAATATGCCTTCACTACTTTACTAAAAACAGTATCAACACCCCAAATAGCTAGTGAAAAAATAATTGAGAATACAGCAACTAAAACCGTAAGTCTTTGTGCTTCTGCCCAAGTTGGCCAAGTCACATGATTCTTTAATTCGTCGAATGATTCTTTAATATATGTTAACATATCTAGCTATAAATTTAATTTGCACGGGTTGAGAGACTCGAACTCCCGACACCTGGTTTTGGAGACCAGTGCTCTACCAACTGAGCTAAACCCGTAAATACAAGTCAAGGTATTCCGTTTTGGAATACCTTAACTTAATATGTTGGTTAAACTATTGTTTAGTCTAAAATCTCAGTTACCTGACCAGCTCCAACTGTTCTACCACCTTCACGGATTGCGAAACGTAAACCTACGTTCATTGCAATTGGCTGAATTAATTCAACCTCGATAGTTAAGTTATCACCAGGCATTACCATCTCAACTCCTGAAGGTAAAGCAATGTTACCTGTTACGTCAGTTGTACGTACGTAGAACTGTGGACGATAGTTGTTATGGAAAGGTGTGTGACGACCACCTTCTTCTTTCTTAAGGATATAAACCTCAGCTTTGAATTTTTTGTGTGGCGTTACAGAACCAGGCTTAACGATTACCATACCTCTAGAGATATCAGATTTCTCAATACCTCTTAATAGGATACCTACGTTATCACCAGCTTCACCTCTATCTAATATTTTACGGAACATTTCAACTCCAGTAATAGTAGATGTTAATTTCTCAGCACCCATACCGATAATCTCTACAGGATCTCCAGTGTTAGCTACACCAGTTTCAATACGACCAGTTGCAACAGTACCACGACCTGTAATAGAGAATACATCTTCGATAGGCATTAAGAAGTCTTTATCAACATCACGCTTTGGTAACTCAATCCAAGTATCAACAGCTTCCATTAATTCCATAACTGTATCAACCCATTTTTGCTCACCATTTAAAGCTCCTAATGCAGAACCAGCGATAACAGGACCATTATCTCCATCGTACTCGTAGAACGATAATAAGTCTCTGATTTCCATTTCTACTAATTCTAATAATTCTTCGTCATCAACCATATCCACTTTGTTCATGAATACAACGATACGAGGAATACCTACCTGACGTCCTAAAAGGATGTGCTCACGAGTTTGTGGCATAGGTCCGTCTGTAGCAGCAACAACTAAAATAGCACCATCCATCTGAGCAGCACCAGTTACCATGTTCTTTACGTAATCCGCGTGACCTGGACAGTCAACGTGAGCATAGTGACGATTTGCTGTTTGATACTCAACATGAGATGTATTAATTGTAATACCTCTTTCTTTCTCTTCAGGAGCATTATCGATTTGATCGAAATCTCTCTTTTCAGATAAACCAGCATTTGCCAATACAGATGTAATAGCAGCAGTTAAAGTTGTCTTACCGTGATCTACGTGTCCAATAGTACCTATGTTAAGGTGCGGTTTCGAACGATCAAAAGTTTCCTTTGCCATTTTTAAATTATTTAATCTTATTTAATATTAGTGTTCAATTATATACTTAAAACAGAGCCAATGACGGGATTTGAACCCGTGACCTCTTCCTTACCAAGGAAACGCTCTACCCCTGAGCTACACCGGCTTATGGGTATGGGTTCAAATTTTATAGCATAACTATAAAAGTCAAAGACCTTTAGAGCGGGAGACCGGGTTCGAACCGGCGACATTCAGCTTGGAAGGCTGACGCTCTACCAACTGAGCTACTCCCGCATTTAATTTAAAACTCCAATTTTTCAAATTTTCAAATTCCAAAAAAGTGGATTTTGGTATTTAATGTTTGAAATTTTAAATTTTATTAGTGGGGAGAGCAGGATTCGAACCTGCGAAGTTAAAAAACAACAGATTTACAGTCTGTCCTCGTTGGCCGCTTGAGTATCTCCCCAACATTAATTTTTTCAAGTTTTATAAGAACTTAGAGCCGATAGAGGGACTCGAACCCACGACCTGCTGATTACAAATCAGCTGCTCTAGCCAGCTGAGCTATATCGGCTTTTTTGCTTACTTTTTTTCAATAAAAAAGTCCGCTATTTCTAACGGACTGCAAATGTAGAGATTTATTTTTGTATTCAAAACATTTTTTGAAAAATTTTCTCAAAGATGAGCTCTAAGTTTTTGTTTGCGTTTTTTTAGCTGTCTTTCTAATGATGAAGCAGCCATATCTGCTCCTTCTTCGAAGGTCTTACATTGTTTTTTTACTATAAAACTGTCTCCTGGAACACTAACTCTTGCTTCTACAATTTTGTTCTCTTTGTCACTAGTATTCACCACTTTTAAATACACATCAGATTTTATTACTTTGTCATAAAATAATTCTAACTTATCCATTCGTTTTTGGATAAAGTCTATCAACTTTCTATCTGCCGTGAAGTTGACCGATTGTGTGTTTACTTTCATACTTCTTTTTTTTCTGGTTAGACATTAGGTTTAATTACTTCTTGGGTGTGCATTTTCATACACTTTTTTCAACTCAGCTATACTGTTGTGAGTATATATCTGAGTTGCAGCCAAGCTCGAGTGCCCAAGAAGCTCTTTGACTGCATTAAGGTTAGCACCTTCGTTCAATAAATGGGTCGCAAAAGAATGTCTGAGTATGTGCGGACTTCTTTTTAGCTTGGAAGATGCTATACTAAAATACGAATTTATAACTCGGTAAACAAGTGTTTCGTATACTTTAAATCCTTTTTCTGTTAGAAATAAATAGTCTTTATCTTCTATATTTTCTAATGTATTTCTAACTTCTAAATAGCTATTAATTGTACTTATAACAGATTCTACCAACGGTATATAGCGTTCTTTGTTTCGCTTCCCTAAAACTTTTAAGGTTTTTCCGTGAATATCAATATCGGTTATTTTTATTTCGATCAACTCTATTCGTCTTATTCCGGTAGCATAAAATAGTTCTACAATGAGTTTATTTCGAACGCTTACAAAATCATCGCCCTCTGCCAATTGGTCTAAAACATCTTGAACTTCTTTTTCTGAAAATGGAACTTGAAGTTTTTTACTAGTTTTTAACGCCTTATGACCAACTAAAGGATTAGCTGAAATTGTTTTCGTCTTCAGTAAAAATTTATAGTATGTATTTAGTGAGGATACTTTTCTGTTTATTGTTCTATTGGTAAGACCATTGTCCACTAATTGAACAATCCAACTCCTTATTTGCGAATAATTGACCTTCTCTATATTCTTTTGATCAAAGTTTTCTGAATTAAATTCTCTGAACCCATTTAAATCTGTTAAGTAAGCCTGAACAGTTAAGGTTGAATATTTTTTTTCGAGAAGTAAATAATCCGAAAACGATTTAAAAGGCATACTTAGGAATTGGTGAATATTAAAGATACTAAATTTATCCTTATTCCAACCACAAAGTATAAAAAAAATCCTACAAATGTAGGATTTTGATTTTTCTATTGAATACCAAAGATTAAACTTCTTCTTGATCTCTTAATCTCTGAATATATTGTGCTTTTTGTACTTCAGCTCTACGCTTAACAGAAGGCTTAGTAAACTGCTTACGAGTTTGTAATGCACGCTTAGTACCAGTCTTGTCAAACTTTCTTTTGAAACGCTTTAGCGCTCTGTCTATATTCTCTCCTTCTTTTATTGGGATTATTAACATAGTCTCTTAACCTCCTCTCTTTTAAAATCGGGTGCAAATATAAAAAGGATTTTAGATTTTAAAAACAAAAAAATAAATATTTAGTCCTTAAACAAACTTGCTCGCTTGGATAAATCTTGAATTAGTTGCTCTTCCTCTTCACTTTCTAGAAGAATATTGTAGTTTCTCCAGAAGACTTTATCGTAAGGTTTTGGTGAGAAGATATCTGGATCCCAGTTTGAAGTATTTAATTGTTCCTTTACAGATTCTCTATCTAATATAATCTCAGTAAACAGGATTTCCTGAATGGTATAATAGTAGCGCTCTTCTTTATTATATCGCTCTTCTTCTTCTTTGCTAATCTTAGTATCCGACTTCAGTCCTACATTAACCAATTTTGGGGTTTCGTAATAGATGTAGTTGGGATACATCTTATCTTCATACTCAATGTAAGTAACTATTAGCTTATGGTTTACTTGTGTACCAAAAAGGCGCTTACTCCTACTCTTCTGTGCTGCTGAAGCTGCAATTAATTCATATTCGATTTTCTTAATTGCGTAGTTGTCATAATATATATAGAGCCAACCTTTGGCTTTGTAGCCTTCATTAAAAATTCCCTTCGTACCTAAGCCCACAAAATCTTCTCCTTCTAGAATCTGAATCTTATACAACTTACGTTCATTGTCTACAAGGATAGTATCTAGTTTAAACTGATGGTTGTCCAGAATGTTTTTCCCAAACAAACCTCTTATAGAGTCATTAGAATTGCGAATGAGATTAAGCTTACCTTGAAGCAGGTTAGACAAGCCATTTATTCGAGTATCATTCCACTTAATAGCATTTGTAATCTGAGACTTTTCTACTCTGCTAAAATCTATATTTCGAGATTTTATTTTATTACGTCTATTCCTGTTAACGTATGCTGTATAGGAAAATATACTATCTACATCTCGCAAATCGTAACTCTTTCTTACCTGGTCTACGTTTATCTTCAAATGATCAGAACTGTTTGAAGCATATCCCGAGTCATAGACAGTAATAGCACTTTCTATGAGCCACTTAAATTCAATCTTATTTCGTTCTTTGTGTCTTAAGAATCCTTTTTGGATATAAGCTGAGTCTGGCAAGGTTTCAGTTAGTTTGTCGAGCGCTTTTAAGACGATATCGTTTCCTTCAGTTGGTCTTGGTTCAGCTAATAGAAGTACTTCATCTAAAGCGGCGATTTCTTCTTCCAAGTAAACTTCGGAAGATTGATCAAATTCATTTATCGGAACCTTAAACGTGGTATATCCTATTGAAGAAATAACTAGGGTGTCATTTACAAATTGTTCAGGAACTTGTAATAAGAAATTACCATCGGCATTGGTTACAGTTCCTGTTGTGGTATTCTTTATGTAAACGCTGGCGCTTTCAATTGGCATTAGCGTGCCAAAGTCTAAAACCTTGTTCTTAATTGTAGTTTGAGAAAACATCAAACTTACTGAACACAGGGATAAGGTTAATAGTATTAGACTGAGGCGTTTATTCATAATCACGTTGCTGGTTTGTAATTTTTCTTATCTATGACCGTTTTAGCAAGAATTTCCTTAAGGATTTCTGAAGTTCCACCTCCAATCGGTCCAAGGCGACTATCTCTAAATAGTCTTGCCAAAGGATATTCTTCCATGTACCCGTAACCTCCTAAGAACTGTAAGCAATTATAAGCAACCTCATCTGCCATCTTAGTAGACTTAAGTTTAGAAATTGTTGCTTCTTCAACAACATATTCTCCTTTATCCAAGGCATCAGCTACCATATAATTATAATTCTTACATATTTGCATATCTGCATACAGATCCACAAATCTATGTCTTAAAGCCTGATAGGTATCCAATTTGTTTCCAAAAGTAGTACGTTCAGACATATATTGCTGCGTATATTCTAGAGCATATTCGGCTCTAGCATGTGCATTGATTCCCATCACCAAGCGTTCTAACGCAAAATGCTGCATAATGTATGGAAAACCTTTTCCTTCTTCTCCCATCAAATTGCTAGCTGGTACTTTCACATTATCGAAAGCGATTTCAGCTGTATCTGAAGCTCTCCAACCTAGTTTGTCTAACTTAGTAGCAGAGACTCCTGGAGCATTACTATCGATGACAAACATGCTAATCCCTTTGTTTCCTAGTTCAGGATTAGTTTTTGCTGCCACGACCATATAATCGCTATACACACCATTGGTGATGAATGTTTTGGACCCATTAATAATATAATGATCTCCATCTTTTACGGCAGTGGTTCTCATACCAGCCACATCACTTCCGCCAAATGGTTCTGTAACACAAAGGCACCCTATCATCTCACCTGAGATGCTTGGTGCTAAATAGCGTTCTTTGATATCGTGATTGCCTTCTTTATTAAGATGCGTCATTGCTAAATAGGCATGAGCCCACATGGCTGCAGCAAATCCACCAGAATTTATTTTTTGAAGTTCTTCGAGTAGGATAACTGTATAAAATAAATCTAAATCTAATCCGCCATAAGCTTCTGGATAGGCCAAACCAAAATAACCCATCTCGCCAAACTTATTCCAGATAAAACGTTCTATAGTACCCGTTTCTTCCCACTTTTCAATATGTGGAACGACTTCTTTTTGTAAAAATTCTTGTAAGCTTTCTCTAAATAGTTGATGCTCTTCAGTGAAGTACATGCTGTTCATCATTAATCAATTTGTTGGAGCTTCAAATATAGCTTAATTATCTCAAATTTGTCTACTGGGAACTCCTTAACTTTTGTTAATTCATCTAACGATTTATACCCCTCTCTTAGTGTTCTTTGCTCTATAATATTATGTGCTATTTCATAATCTATATGTGGAATCTTTACTAATTCTTCTGAAGTGGCAACATTAAGATCAACCTTTACTATCTTCTTTGGTGTTTTGAGCGCGAAATCTTTTTTGATGTTATTTATCACTTCTCCTGAAAGCCCATAGACTTCATTCAACTGTTCTTCTGAGCTAAATCCTCCTAATCGTTTTCTATACTTTACAATTCGTTGTGATAATTTATCGCCAAGGCCATTTACTGTTTTAAGTTCTTCCGCAGTGGCTGTATTTAAGTCCTTCTTTTGCTCAAAAGTTTTTGATTTATCATTAGAATATGATCTATACTGCTTCTTTGGTTTTGGGTTTGTAACCCAATCTGGAAATTTGAATAATGGCGAAATCTTGGCTAATAGAGAATCGGATACTTTTGTGACTTGCTGAAATTGCCTTGTTGAGTTTATCCATTGATCTTTCTTTCTAAACTCAAGTAACCTATCAATCTCTTCGTTAGTCATACCAAGCGTATACCCTTTATAGTCTGTTATAAAGTTAGGGTTGAAAGGATAAATTTCAGGTGCTTTATCTTGAAGTGCCAGCGTCTTTAGGGAATCTATTTCGGATCTGAACGCCTTCAGCTTTTCATTATCCTTTTCAAAATCTTCTGCTGTGTTACTTACAACATAAATTGTCAATTGAAGAACGACAATAGTAGCAAGCAATAAAAAAATCCCACTTCGTTGTTTGTTACTAAACCTGAAATGGGATCGTATGTGATATTTCAATTAAATACTATTTCTACTTAAAAAGGTATTTTATGATTTATTTGATTTAATAGCTTCCATATATCTGTTGAGTTGTTTCTTAACCACAGGGAATAAGAAATACAGACCAATCATGTTAGGGAATATCATCGCAAATATCATTGCGTCTGAGAATGCCCAAATAGATTTCATACTTGCTGCTGCACCTATCACTACAAATACACAGAATATTACTTTGTAAGTAAGGTCAGCTCTTTTTCCTCTACCGAACAAGAACTTCCAAGATTGTAATCCATAATACGACCAAGATATCATTGTTGATACTGCAAATAATACCACGGCTATCGTAAGGAATACATTAGAGTAAGGGATATATTCGGCAAAAGCTTTTGATGTAATACCTGCACCTTCGTAACGAAGTCCATCTATAAGTACACCTCCTGTACCATCTCCTCCATATTCGAATACACCACCAAAGTTAAAGATGATAATTACTAGTGCTGTCATTGTACATATTACTACTGTATCAATGAATGGCTCTAATAATGCTACTAAACCTTCAGAAGCAGAATACTTAGTCTTTACTGCAGAGTGTGCAATAGACGCAGAACCCGCACCTGCTTCGTTAGAGAATGCTGCTCTTTGGAATCCTACTAACAAGACTCCAATAACACTACCAACACCTATAGCTTTTGGATTGAATGCCTGATCTATAATAACACCTATTGCATCATCTATTAAACCAAAGTTGCTAAAGATGATATACAGACAAGCTATGATATACATCACAGCCATAAAAGGCACAACTTTCTCTGTTACTGAAGCAATACGCTTAATCCCTCCAATAATAATGATACCAACCACAAGTGCTAACACGACTCCTATAATGGCTCCTGCAGCAGTACTTTCCCAACCTAAAAGTTCTTTAATTACGATAGTTGCTTGGTTTGATTGTGCCGCGTTTCCACCTCCAAAAGATCCTCCAATACAGAAGAATGCAAATACTACTGCTGCAATCTTACCAAGAGTTTGGAAGCCTTTCTCTTTTAAACCTTTACTGATATAGTACATAGGTCCTCCATAGACTGTTCCATCTTCACCTACATCTCTATACTGAACACCTAAGGTACATTCTACGAATTTTGTTGACATTCCTAATAGTCCACAAATAATCATCCAAAACGTTGCTCCAGGTCCTCCTAATGCTATTGCCAATGCTACACCTGCAATATTACCGTTACCAACGGTTCCTGATACTGCTGTTGCCAAGGCTTGAAAGTGACTTACTTCTCCATCTTTGCTCTCATCTCTGATCGTTTCTATTGAGTCTCCTCCTGGTGTAGAATCACCATAGGCTGGTTCTACAACTGCGTGGTCTACATCATCATACTTCCCTCTTACCACATTGATTGCTGTCCAAAAATGTCTAATGTTTGGGAAACCAAAGTATATGGTAAAGAACAATGCACTACCTACTAAAAGGACTAGTACAAATGGTATATTAGGATCTTTCCAAACGTTAAAGAAAATGACGTTATTGAAAAAATCTGAAACTGGTTGAAATGCTTGGTCTATCTTTTGGTCAAGTCCAACATCTTCAGTTTCCTGCGCAAAATTCAAAAGGGGTAGTAATAGGGCAAAGATTGAAAGAAAAGCTTTCTTCATTGTAAAAGTATTAGTTAGTTTTTGTTTACAAGTTGACAAGATGCTAAAAAATATCGAGTTTTTAAAACCTAGCGCGTTAAAAAGGCGCTTTAGGTTTCAATATTATACACGGAATTTAACTTTTGTATTTGCTCTGGTCGCCCTAGAACAATGATTTTAGAATTTGGTATCAGTTCCACATTAGCTTCAGGATTAACCATATAATCTCCTTCTTCGGATTTGAAGCCAATAACTGTGCATCCCGTCTTTCTACGAAGATCCAATTCACTAATTGTCTTTACTTCTTTTGGGTCATAGAGCTGCTCAACAGCTACTTCTTCAATATTAATATTTCCTTCTCCTACAATAGATAGATTATCGATAAACTCTATTAAATCTGGCACCACAACCAATGACGCCATATGATCGCCTCCTATTTTATCTGGTAGTATTACATTGTTAGCTCCTGCTAATTTCAATTTGTCATATGATGTTTCTTGTGATGCTCTACTAATGATACACATCTCCTTATTGATCTGTCGAGCTGAAAGTACAACGAAAAGATTGTCGGCATCGTTTGGTAATGCAGAAATCAAAGTGTTGGCTCTTTCGACACCAGCAATCAAGAGTGTTTCATCTTCATTGGCATTTCCTGTTATCATCGGTACGGACTCGCTTCGAAATTTATCTACAATTTCTTTATCCTTTTCAATAACGACAAAAGGTTTCTTGTGAGCCAAAAGTTTCTTCACTGCTTGTTTACCATTTCTACCATAACCACATATAATAATGTGATTGGACATAGCATCGATCTTCTTTTGCATCTTCTTTTGTTTTAGTTCTTCAATATTATTTTTACTCAATATATACTCAGTGATTACCTTGATAGCATATCCTAAGATGATAACACTAGTTAAAATCAAAAAAATAGTGAATATCTTAGAGAATTCGTCTAATGGCTGAACTTCTCCAAATCCTACGGTAGTAATGGTAATGACCGTCATGTATATCGCATCGATCCATGTATAGCCTGATATAAATCTAAACCCTAAAACACCTATACATAGCAAGATAAGTAGCAGCATTACTGCTGTGTACATCTTAGAGCGAAATAATCTAATGAGAGGGTTGGTCATAAATCAAAAACTGAAGTTCGTTTTGTATATACTAAGTCTTTTATTCGCATCCAAAAGGCTATAAAGAGATATAATGCAAAGCCAAATCCCAAGGTTACAAAGGTCAAATACATAAACGATGTCCTCACTACTTTAGCTCTAATTCCTATCCTATCTGCAATACGCTGGCATACATAATAACCGTGTTTCTGAAAATAGAGCAATAACCTGTAGAAGATGTTCATAGATGCAATTTAGGTATTTTTATGTAATGCCTCAACCTTTTAAAATGGAATTTCCTATAGCACATTCTAGACACTTGTGCTTATTGCAGTATTCTGTTTTTAATTGAATTAAAGCTTGTGATTCTAATGCTGATTCGTTCATCGTTTTTAACTTCTCAAATTGTTCTAAAATCGAATTCTTTTCAGGAGCTATTTCAGAGATTAGCTTCAAAATATCCTCCTCAGAATTTTTACCCAAAAAGCGATTGTAAGCAAATTTTATAGGTATTACAGTATTTACGAGTATTAAATCAATAAAGGATTTTGTTAAGGTCTTCTTCGAAGATTTAGATACTTTGCCAAAATTATAATGTGTATCCCAGTAGTTAGATGCCGTTACTTTAAATATCTCGTAAAACTCTTCTTTTTGTATAGTATCTATAATCTTAGAAAATACATTGAGGTGAATATGATACAATGAGGCTAGTTGTGATAGTCTTATTGTAGGGAAATTTGGCGGTCTTAACCTAAAAAATTGTACTGGCATAACGCCTGAATTATCTAACTGGAACTTTTGAACTAAAAACCTATATTCTTTTTTCAAACTAAGTAGGTAAGAATCTTCAATATCATTGTTCAATAAACCTGCTTGTCCATAGAATAAAGCTTCTAATTGCAATGCATTAGAACTGACTTTTCTTAGTATTGAAAAATCGAATGATTTAGCTAAGCTCAAAAATGGTTCGCCATTGATCTTTGAACCAAAGTTCTTAGCCAACATTAGAAACAATACAGCTTCCCAGTTGTTATTCGATCCCTTAAGTAAACCTTCGATTAATGTGGCTTTTCCTTGAAGTCGTTCTATATATAGATGTTCGAGCCAATTATGTAATACAAAATCATCTATTGTTGGAAAATCATTTTCACAATTGATCCACTTTAGCTTTTTTGAAAATAACTCGTGATAGTTACCTAATACTATTGGACTAACATAATCCTTTAACACTAGCGTCGGTATTTCTGAATTGTCTTTTCTGTACACTTCAGTATCGTGTTCCCAAACGACATGAAGGATTACATTATCGTAAGCAGAATCGTTTTCATGTTTGTGTAGATACCAATCGCTCGATTTAACATGCATCTCTACATTGCCAGCCCATAATTGATCATTGATTCGCAACTGTGCATTAAAAAAGTCTGGTCCAGAGTTTTGGTTATGTGCACCAACTGACTTTATTAGTAAAGATTCACCTTGAGTGGTTTGTAAATTGAATAGATTAAACTTTTTATGTTTCCATAAAAAATACAGAAAATTCTCACGCATTGAGCGAAGATAAAAAATCTATGGAATAAGAAAAATACCCTATTAAGATAAACTATCAATCTCCTCTTGAATGGCTTCCCAATCTAGCATAAGGTTTTCGAGTTCATCTTTTTTGGCTTGGTAGGTATCAAAAAAATCAGGGTCTGAAACTACTTCATCATAATTGGTAGCTAAATCCACATCCATGTTCTTTACTGCCTTTTCTAACTCATTAATCTTAGATTCAACTTTACTCAGCTTGTTATTAAGTGATTTTAGCTGTTTCTGTGCTTCGTAAGATTGCTTATTACTTTGCTTAGGAGCATCAGCTATTACAGTTCTCTTTTCGACTTCTCGCAGGTTTTCAACATTTCGTTGCTCCAAATAATAATCAATATCGCCTAGATATTCTTTAATCTTTTGATCTTTGAATTCGTAAACTTTGTTAGTTAAGCCTTGTAGAAAATCGCGATCGTGAGAGACCAGAATCAAAGTGCCTTCGAATTTCTTCAACGCCTCTTTGAGTACATTCTTGGATTTAATGTCTAAGTGATTGGTAGGCTCATCCATGATGAGTACATTAAATGGCTGGAGTAATAGTTTTGCCAAAGCTAGTCTGTTTCGTTCACCACCAGACAATACTCTAACGTATTTATCTACTTCATCACCTCTAAACAAAAAGGCGCCAAGGATATCTCTTACTTTGGTTCGATTAGTTTCATTAGCAGCATCAATCATCGTGTCTAAGACGGTTTTAGAACCATCTAGATATTCAGCCTGATTCTGCGCAAAATATCCCAGTTGTACATTATGCCCTAGATTGAGCGTTCCTTCGTGTTCAATCTCGCCAACAATAACCTTGGCTAAAGTAGATTTTCCTTGTCCATTTTGCCCAACAAAAGCTGTTTTTGAATCTCTCTCGATTAGCAAATCTACTTTTGATAGTACTTGAAGTGGTCCATAATTCTTTGAAACACCTTGCCCTTCTATAACTACTTTTCCTGGTGTGATGGATACAGGAAAGTTTAAAGTCATGACGCTATTGTCTTCTTGGTCTACTTCAATTCTATCAATTTTATCGAGCTTCTTTATTAAGGATTGTGCCATAGACGCTTTAGAGGCTTTGGCTCTAAATTTCTCAATAAGTTTCTCGGTATGCTGAATATGCTTCTCTTGATTCTTTTGGGCAGCAATTTGTTGTGCTTTAATTTCTTCTCTTAGAATCAAGTATTTTGAATAGGGCTTGTTATAATCATAGATTCTTCCCAAAGAAATTTCAATGGTACGATTAGTGACATTATCCAAAAACATTTTGTCGTGCGATACTATGACAACAGCTCCAGGATAATTCTTAAGGAATTGTTCTAACCATATTATCGATTCAATATCTAAATGGTTAGTCGGCTCATCGAGTAAAAGAATATCATTACTCTGTAGTAATAGCTTTGCCAGTTCTATACGCATACGCCAACCTCCAGAAAATGTATCTGTAAGCTTATTGAAATCCTCTCTTTTGAAACCCAATCCATGAAGTACCTTCTCTGTATCACCTTGATAATTGTAACCACCTATAATTTCATATTTATGCTGAACATCATTGAGGTCTATCATCAATTGGTTGTAAGACTCGCTATCGTAATCTGTACGCTCAGCCAATTGCTGGTTGATAGATTCCATTTTAGCTTCTAATGCCTTGATTTCTGTAAATGCTTCATACGATTCTTCTAAGACAGTTCTTCCGTAAACGAAATCAATGTCTTGCTTCAAAAATCCAATACTCAGCTCTTTATCCATAGCAATTTGCCCAGAATCATATTCTTGTTCCTTAGCTATAATCTTGAGCATTGTAGACTTCCCTGCGCCATTCTTTCCGATAAGTCCAACTCTATCTCCAAGACCTAGCTTGAACGTTATATCTTGAAATAAATATTCGCCTTGAAAAGCAATAGATAAATTGTGAATATTTAGCATTTATTCTAACAAATGAGACATTACAAAAGCTAGTATTTGAGTATCTTTGCAATGTGAATTGATCGCACAAAAATAATCGTTTTAAGATGATAAAAAAAGGCAATAAATTATACAGCATTCTCTACGGCACTTGCCCAAAATGTCATGAAGAATCTATGTACTCGACAAAAAACCCATATATAATTACTGATACTTTAAAAGTCAATGAGCATTGCTCTAATTGTAATACCAGGTACAGACTTGAGCCTTCATTCTTTTATGGCTCCATGTATGTAAGTTATGGTGTTGGTATTGGTTTTGCAGCCGTGGCTTTTGTGATCAGCTATTTGGTTTTAAATGCATCTCTTAAAACTTCCTTCTTTGCCATCATAGGTACTTTGGTGGTCTTTATGCCAATAATAATGAGACTGGCTAGAAACATCTGGATCAACTTGTTTATGTCTTACGATAAGTCTCTGGCTAAGAAGTAAACCGTTTTATATCTATCTCAGCCTCGAGAGAAGCATTGTGCTCTATGTAGTTGTACAATTGTGGAGCTATGTATGGTGCTATCATAACGCCTCTTGTTCCTAAACCATTTAGAACGTAAAGGTTTTTGTGTTCGTAATGCCTTCCTACCAATGGTCTTCGATCTTTTACTGTTGGGCGTATTCCTGCTTTTTGATCAACTACTTCAAAATCGCAAAGGATAAATGTCTTCAGCTTTTCTATCAATTCGCTTTTACCTTCTTCTGTTGGTAAGTTAGTTTTATCGTCCCAATTATACGTTGCACCAACTTTATACAAATCGTTTCCAATAGGAATTATAAAAACTCCTGATTTTAATGCTTTATCTAGTTTTAGATTTGAAGCTTTAATTGTTACAACTTCTCCTTTGGTACCATTGAGTGGCAAATCTTTAAAAAAAGGATTCTTTTTTAAACCAAAACCTTCAGCAAATACAATTCCACTAGCTTCGATATTATCATACTGGACTCCTTCAGCTTCAAACAATAAATTATCATGCTGAAAGCGAGAAGCGATTAACTTACCTTCATTCGATAAATAAGTCTTATACGATGTTATTAACGTATTGGTATCGATTCTTCCTGCTTGAAGCACTTCACCAAAGCCATATGGTGCATTAACTGATGCATTTGTATTGTTGACAATCTTCGTAGATAAGTAAGGATCAAGCTTAGGATTATCTGCGGCTTCAAACCAGAGGTTTTGTTCTTCAATGCTTGCGAAGCGTCTGTAAATTGCGAACTTGTGATCTAGTTTGGCTTGCAATTTAACTTCAAGTTGATGATAAAATGGTAGAGCAGTCTTTAGTTGTTCTTTAGCTTTCCAGACTTCTGAAAAACGTTTAAGGATTACAGGATTGTAAAGTCCAGCAGCCACAACAGAGGATTGTTGTGATTGATCATCAAAAACAACAAAAGATTTTTTATTGCTTATAAGTTCTTCACAAAAAGCAATGCTAGCCAAACCACAGCCTACAATAATGTAATCAACTTTCATATGGTGTAAAAGTAAAAAAAGCGCTCGTTAAAACGAGCGCTTTTATATTTTGAATGTAAAGAATATCTAGTATTCCCACATGTCTTGTTCAAAGTTTCTGATCTTTTCTTTGATACGATCAGATTCTAATAATTGCATTAATGCATTATCCGAAATATATTCTCTTACTTCTCTATCTCCATATACATTTTCTTCTTTGTACATGTAACCATTAAAGCGTCTCGAGTTTAGGAGATGATCAAAGGAAAGCGGCACAGCACTATTCTTATTGTTGAATGCTTTCGCTTCGTGTAAAATCTCTCTAACTTCTGGATAGAATACCCAGAATAATGCGTTTGGTTGTTTGTTAGCTTCATCGTCAGAGTCAATAAAGTTTACGTCTGGAGCTGCAGGAGCAATTCCTAGTAATCTATACTTTAACTCACCTTGACGCTTATCAAAATACCAAAGCCCTTTAATTAAATACTCGCTTATATGATATGAATTGATATCTACTTTAGTAATATACTCAGGATCTACTCTACCCTCAGCATTAAATTGTTCGAAACCAATATCTAAAGTATCTACTTTAGACATAGACGCTTCAAGGTCTTTTAATGTACGCTCAGTAGTAAAGTAAGAATCGTCATATACTGTAGGTATCATTCCATCCTTAAGGTTAGTCATCAATACATCAAATAAAGAACGACGGTCTTTACCAATGTTATTGGTGTCTATAGGGAAGTATAACGGAAAGTTAACACGCTCGTCTAAGACAATCTTTTCCCAAGTCATTTTAGAGTATAGAATATCTCTATCATCAACGTAACCATATTCTAATGGCTCGCTATTATCTAAAAGCAACTGAGCTTCTGTTTTAAGACCTATCTCTTCTGGTATCTTTGCATTAAGAATATTTGATTGCGCAAATATTACTGCAAAACTGAAGAGCGCTAAAACACTAAGTGCAAATTTTTTAATATTCATCTTCTTAATTTTATTTGGGACTATGCCTCTTTTAACGTATTAATTTATTAACGCTATTTTCTTTAACTAATTATGTTAGTTACTCAATTCAACAAAAACTGGTGATACCGTTTTCAACCTGTAATTAGGGTTGTTGGTAATCTTAGCTTTAATGTCAAAGAATTGAATTCCATCTCCACGTCTTGCTTTACGTAAAGCAGCTTTAGCTTGGCTATTTAGACGTGTACCTGTACAAGCTACAGATGGTTGTCCAGGAACTTTGATTTTAAATGATGTCACAGCGATATCTAAATCGAAATCGAAATCATCTAAAACAGCTCCAACTCTACCAATCTCAACGTTGTTTCTTGGTAACTTAACAGTACCTTGTTGTCCGTTGATTGTACCTGTTGGCTTAGGAATATCTTTAATTCTGAATGTTTTTCTATCGCTAACCTTAGAACCATCGTCTAGAGTACCAGTTACATTAAT
This sequence comes from Winogradskyella sp. 3972H.M.0a.05, assembly GCF_040493455.1. Classification (NCBI taxonomy): domain Bacteria; kingdom Pseudomonadati; phylum Bacteroidota; class Flavobacteriia; order Flavobacteriales; family Flavobacteriaceae; genus Winogradskyella; species Winogradskyella sp. 3972H.M.0a.05. The sequence continues at coordinate 696,233 of NZ_JANFDA010000002.1, forward strand.
TGTAACTTCTCTACCTGTTCCAGGGCGCATTTGGTATTTACCATTACCTACTCTTGTTAGACCTGCTGCATTTGCAACAACCTTGTTTTCTGGAACACCGGCAAATGAAATTGTCATCGGGTTAACTACACCACGATATACAACATTCATTTTATCAGCAGAAATTGTCGCAGAATTTGGTCTTGGCACCACAACATAATTTGCTGTATATGGTATTGTCAATTCTTCTCCCTTTTCTGTAAAAGTAAATGTACCTTTTACTTCGTGCTCTCCAACGTTTCCAGTTTTAAATTTAACTCTTGCATTACCTAATGAATCTATTGCACCGTCTTCGGATAAATTGATTTCATTACCATTAACTACAAGTTTATCTGGTGTAACGTTAGCATATTTTCCTAATACAACTTTACCTTGGAACTCTTCTCCTGCAAAGAATGCATTTTTGTCTGGAATTACTATAGATGTATAACTTCTAAGCGTAAATTCTTTCTCTAAAGAGTTTCCTAAGAATAAATTGTAAAGGTTAGCTTCTGTAGTCTTAACATCGTTTTGCATCGCTGTAAGCTTTGCGTAAGATGCAATTGCAGGGAAACCTTTAAAATTGTAATCCAAGTAACTAAGCTTAGCACCTTCTTCTGGCTTTACATCGCTAAGATCAAAACGCTTATCGAAGTTTAGAATTGCATCTCCATAAGACACATCGTCTCCTAATACTCCTTTTACGTCATCTTTGTATTTGTTGATGGCATCCATTACTGCTTGACCATCTTTAGTCAAACGGTCATCTGTAAACCATTTTTCATCTAGGTAATCTCCTTTATCCATTTCTTCAAAAGGTAATTTCCCAGTATCAGCATCTACTTCGTAGTTTCCACCACTTACAATATCTCTTTTTAGACCTTCTATATAATTATAGAAGCCATCAGATATCGCTTGAATTCTTTGTGCTTTTTGAGCTGGCACTCTAAATTCTTGTGGTCTCTCTTCTGCCTTTTGAGCAAGACCACTTAGTAAATTGGCGTTAGATGCAGCTGTTAATTCATTTGTATTTGAGAACTTTTCGTCCATAGAACCAAAAGCAGATAATACTTCTTTGGTCATGGTCATCGCGATCATCGCAATGAATACCAAATACATTAAGTTAATCATTTTCTGCCTTGCAGATAATTTTCCTCCTGCCATGTCTAATTAGTTTTTAAGATTAATTATTAATAATAAACTTGGTAAAACCAATTAGTTCTTGTTCATCGCAGAAAGCATTCCTCCGTAAACTCCGTTCAGAGACGATAAGTTAGAGGCAAGAGATTGCATTTGCTCTTTAAGTTTAGTAGCATTTTCAACAGCTTCTTCATTAATAGCAGCTTGTCTGTTAGCAGCTTCCATTTGTACTTTATAAAGGCTGTTTAATGATTCCATTTGTGCAGCAGCTAATGATAATTCTTCTCCATACTTCTTTTGAGCAGAGATAGAATCTACAGTAGGAGAAATTCCTTTAGCAGCACCTTCAAAGTTCTTGATGCTTTCACCAAGGCTTGCCATTAATTCTCCGTCTATTTTAGCTTCTTTAAGTAAGTTATCTAATTTTTTAGATAGCATACCTTCAGGATCTTTAGGCTCTTCTTTCTTCTTTCCTTTTGATTGTCCACCTGCTAATTCAGGGTACACTAAAGACCAATCTAAATCTGCTGATTGTCTTTCGAAAGCTGAATACGTGAATACCAATGCTTCAACGACCATACCAATAGTAAGGATAAGTGAACCATAAGGCCAGTGCTGAATTTTGAATAATGCACCAACGATTACGATTGCCGCTCCAAGTCCGTAGACCATGTTCGTTAAAGTTATGTTACCTTTCTGTGCCATAATTTTTTTGTTTTTTTAGTTTTAAGTTAATAATTGAATGAAAAAAAGTCGGTTATGATTTGGTTTTAGTTAAATCCGATTTTAATTATTGACCAATCGCATTAAGTGTTACTTCTGTTCCCATGTAATCTTGTACTGTTCTGAAACCAATGTAACTTCTTGCAGAATCTGCATATTCATAGTCTCTAGAACTTACTTGTAAGAAATAAGCAACATCTTTCCAAGATCCACCTCTAACAACTTTACGTTGATTATCTGGATCATTTACATTTGGATTGATCGTTGAAGAATATTCGTATGAAGAAGGGTCATAAGAACCATGTACCCATTCAGAAACGTTTCCAGCCATATTGTATAAGTTGAAATCGTTTGGCTCATAAGATTTAGCCTCTACAGTATATAATGCCTGATCGGCTGCGTAATCTCCTCTTAGAGGTTTAAAGTTTGCCATAAAACAACCTCTATCATTGTGTGCGTAAGGTCCACCCCATGGGTAAGTACCTCCTTGTAGACCACCTCTAGCAGCGTATTCCCACTCAGCTTCTGATGGAAGTCTGTACTTATTTACAGGTTGTCTACCTTTACTTTTTTGGTAACCATTGTGGTACAATGTTCTCCATTGACAAAACGCATTAGCTTGTTTCCAAGACACACCTACTACTGGATAATCTCCGTAAGCATCGTGCCAGAAATAGTCATTATGCATTGGCTCATTATAAGAATAAGCAAAGTCTCTAATCCATGCTGTAGTATCTGGATATACTTCTACTTCTTCTTTCTCAATAACCTCAGAACGTTTAAGGCTTCTGTCTTTAGCAGCCTTCTCAATGTCCATGTACGTATACTGGAACTTGAATTGCTTAACATCCCAAGTTCTTTGTCCATTGTAAGACTCTTCAAGTGGTAAGTACATGCCGTCCATAACTTCTGCATATAACTCATCTGGATACTCGTCAGTCTCAAAAATTAACTCTACGTCGTTATTGATTTTTCTTTGATCGTTTCCGTAAGTGTTGATCATGTAACTTTCGTATGGTGTTAGCTCGTCACCTTCTTCTGCATCTTTGTATGCAAAATCACCAATATCTCCATTTCCTGGAGTTTTTCCTTCTAAGTCAGCCAATTCTGCTAACTTAAGACGAAGTATAGAATCTCTTACCCAAAATACGAACTGACGATATTCGCTATTGGTAATCTCTGTTTCATCCATGTAGAATGCTCTAACAGTAGCTGTCTTAGTTGGTGCATCTTGTACACCAGCTAAATCATCATCAGATTTACCCATAATGAAGGCGCCACCTGGAACAAGTGTCATCCCGTAGGGCTTCTCTGGATGCCATTTTTTTCCTTTTACTCCTACTAGTTGACCACGGTCGCCAGAGTTACAACTAGCCACCATTGCTACAACAGCAGACAATAAAATTATCTTCTTAATGTTCATGAAACTCGAGGTTAAATTAGTTATCTTAAATTTTAAGGTCGTAAACATATCCATATATTTTCAAAAAAACAACTTTTTTAGCTTTTTTTTCGCACTTAATCCCAAAAAAAATGCATTTAATCGATAAAATTAAGTGTTAAAATTTCGTCGAAATGCACTAAAAACTATTCTTTTTGTACGCTTTATACCATCGATCCGGGATAGTGCCATTTGTCGCATCGATATAATCAGCATGCATGCAAGGTAATAACGTGTGCTTTTTTAATTTATTATTAACATTTGGCAAAAAAGGAATTTCTATCCACCAACGTCCAGTTTTTATACTCTTATAAAAAATCAAATCATCATCTTCAACAATAACATTGAACTTCTGATATTGATTTTCGTTCTTGAATTCATCGTCCTGTACTCTACAGTTAACACCTTCAACAAAATACCAAAGCATTTGTGCAATAAGCATGTCTGTTACTTCATCTTCTTGAGATACTTTATACTCATAAATTCCAAAACAACTCACTTTATTACTTATACCTGCGTATCTCGAAATAGCGCAAATCTCTTTACCATTCAATCCATTTGGAGAAAACTTTTGTCTTGAACCCAGTTCAGCTGCTCGTATCGATTTTAAATCAACACTTACAATATTAGCGTCTCTGAGCACAGGTTCTACTATAGTAATATCTTTCGACACCTCTCCTAACCTGTAAGCTTCAAAATAAAGACGATCCATTAAATCGATCTCTTCTTGTGGATTAAAAAAGGTTTGGTATCCTATCGTCGAATAGTTGAATAGGTTAAAGGGTTGTTCTAGTATAATCTTACCTAAATAACTATTGTTCTTTATAGGCTGAGCTGAATCGCCGAGATCAAAATTGGTGTCTACATTAACGACATTGACCATTGGCATTACATTATCATAGGCTCTGTAACAAGAATATGTAAGGTCTTGGCTTCCTCCAATAATTACAGGAATGATTTGCTTTTCCAATAATGCTGTTACAGCTTCTTTTAAAGCAAAGTAGGTGTCTTCTACAGATGCTCCTGGTAAGATATCTCCCAAGTCGGCTATTAGTGTAAACCAGTTCCCAGGAAATAATGCGTAAAAAGCTTTTCTGATAGCATCAAAATGAATATCGCTCCCTATATAGTTGACATCGTTACGGTGCTCTCTTACACCTATAATAGCAATATTAACGTCATCTAAGTCTGGAATTCCCTCTTGGGCAGAATGAATTTTTAATTGTCTTCCCAGCGCCTGTTGATGCAGCAACTCGTTGTGGGCAAGTACTGAATCTGAAACAGGAGAAAGAAAGTTAAAACTCATTTATTGTTATTTTTTTGCTTTAGTTTTTTTGCGTGTAGTTCTTTTCTTTGGTGCATTTTTTTCTAGAAGATCTTTGGCTTCTTCTAGAGTCATCTTGGATACATCTACTGTTTTGGCAAGTTCTACTTTTTGCTTACCCTTTATTACATTATGCCTTCCCCATCTAGCCTTTTCTACTCTAATACCTTCTTCTTCCCAACTGTGAACAAGCTTGTCTTTTTCTTTTTGAATTTTATCTTCTATCAATTCAATAATATCAGATTCAGATAGATTATCCCAATCATATTTTTTGTTGACATTGATAAACATGTTGTTCCATTTAATGAAAGGTCCAAAACGTCCCTTTCCTTTGGTAACATCTAATTCTTGATACTTATATATAGGTGCATCTGCTTTTTGCTTTTCTTTGATAAGCTCTATTGCCAAATCCATATCAACACTTAGTGCATCAACTCCTGTTGGAAGTGAAATGAATTTTTTACCAAACTTCACATAAGGTCCAAAACGACCATTGTTAACCTGAAGCATTTCGCCTTCGTATTCACCTAACTCTTTTGGCAACTGAAACAAATCCATTGCCTCTTCATAGGTAATGGTATTTAATTGCTGGTCTGGTGACAAACTTGCAAATAGAGGTTTTTCTTCTTCGTCAGCAGTTCCGATCTGTACCATTGGTCCAAAACGTCCTAATCGTACACTTACCTGTCGACCTGTCTTAGGATCTACACCAAGTATTCTTTCTCCTGATTCGCGTTGGGCATTTTCCTGAACATCTTCTACTTGTGGATGAAAGTCCTTATAGAAATCTTTCATCATAGAGGTCCAATCTTCCTTACCATCGGCTATATCATCAAAATCTTCTTCTACCTTGGCAGTAAAATTATAATCAAGTATCGTTTCAAAATGATTGACCAAGAAATCAGTTACAATCATTCCTATATCTGTAGGCACTAATTTCCCTTTATCTGAACCAACTTTTTCAGACAAGGTTTTGTCTGCAACATTGCCCTGTGAAAGTGTTAATTGTGAATACTTACGCTCTACACCTTCTACAGATCCTTTCTCAACATAGTTTCTATTCTGAATTGTAGAAATTGTTGGCGCATATGTAGACGGACGTCCAATACCTAATTCTTCTAGCTTCTTAACCAAAGATGCTTCTGTAAACCTATATGGTGGACGAGAGTAACGTTCTGTCGCAGTGATGTAGTTATTAGACAATGCTTCATTGACTTGCATCGCTGGCAACATCCCTTCTTGCTCTATGTTTTCTTCATCTGTACCTTCAAGATACACTTTTAAGAACCCATCGAAAGTAATAACCTCTCCATTAGCAGAGAACAATTCGTTATGCGTTGATGCTTTAATCTTTACATTGGTACGTTCTAATTTTGCTTCACTCATTTGAGAGGCAATAGCACGTTTCCAGATAAGCTCATATAACCTTGCTTGATCGCGATCTACATTTACTGTCTGTCTAGAAAAATCGGTAGGACGAATAGCTTCGTGAGCTTCTTGAGCGCCTTTAGATTTTCCTTTATAATTTCTTGGATTGCTATATTGAGAACCATAAGCTTGCTCAATTGCAGCCTGAGCTCCTTGTCGTGCTTCATCGGATAAATTCACACTATCCGTTCTCATATAAGTAATAAGACCAGCTTCGTATAAACGTTGTGCCATGGTCATGGTTTTACTTACTGAAAAATATAGCTTACGAGATGCCTCTTGTTGTAATGTTGATGTTGTAAATGGTGCAGAAGGTTGCTTCTTTGCAGGTTTCTTTTCTAAGTCTGAGACCTTAAACGACGCATTCGCATTAGACTCTAAAAACGTATAGGCTTCTTCTTTGGAAGCAAAAGTTTTAGGAAGTTTTGCTTTGAACGTCTGTCCTTTTTCATTTACAAATTGTGCATCAATTCTATAAGATGCTACTGGTTTGAAATTTTCAATCTCTCTTTCTCTCTCAACAATTAATCGAACAGATACCGATTGAACACGACCAGCAGACAATCCTCCTTTTACCTTTCTCCATAATACAGGAGAAAGTTCGTATCCTACAATTCTGTCTAGCACTCGTCTTGCTTGTTGAGCATCAACTAAATTGTAATCTATACCTCTTGGATTTTCGATCGCTTTCTTAATTGCAGACTTTGTAATCTCATGAAAAACGATACGCTTTATCTTGGACTTATCTAATTTTAAAGTCTCTGCCAAATGCCATGCAATTGCTTCTCCCTCTCGGTCCTCATCACTTGCTAACCATACAATTTCGGCATTCTTAGCTAAATCTTTAAGCTTTTTTACAACAGCTTTTTTGTCTTTAGAGACTTGATATTTTGGCTTAAAATCTCCCTCAACATCAACACCTAGCTCCTTGGAAGGCAAGTCTGCAATATGACCAAAACTCGACTCGACTTTAAAATCTTTTCCAAGAAATTTTTCGATGGTTTTTGCCTTCGCAGGTGACTCCACAATCACTAAATTCTTCGCCATAATTCAATTTTTAAGGGTACAAATGTAAACGATTTTTTTAAAAACTAAATTTGGATAAGGTTACCAATAAAAAAAGTCCCATAAAAAATGGGACTTATATAGCTAAAATTTTTCAGCTTAGTATTCATATAATAGATTCTCATTCCAACCTTCAACATTCAATAACACCTCCATCTCATTTTCTACTTGCAGATTAGAAATATCAAAGCTAATGTCCCTAGTAAATACTGCTAAGCAGGCTTCAGGATTAACAAGCTTCAACCTTAAAAATCGCTGTACTGGATCTGATTCGGCAATATCTCCAGAATCAACCAAGGTAAATTCCCAACTGCTTCCATCGCAACCAGATGACGAAATTGAAAGTCGTAAGCAATTTTCAGAAATACTAGCATCTTCAATAGAAAAGAATGCTGTTTCACCATTTGTGTAAACATCATTATCTATTAATGTGATGAGATCGCAATCATCAAAGAATATAATGTCATCATCGTCACAAGTCGTATTCAACAATAATAATGAGGCTATAATGCATAGCGAGAGTTTTTTGATTGATTTCATGATAGTAAGGTTGTTTACTATTTAGATGCATTACTCGTAGAATGGTTGCGTTAAAACTCTGATTATTCTTCTATATATCTGAATTCAATTTTGTCTTGATCATTATCATCAGAAAACCCTACGACTTCTTTATAAACAAAATAAAGGGGTAACATTACAAAAGAATATGTAACTATAGTACCTATTAAACACATAAGAAATCCGAAAATTATAGCTAAAACAAGTGTGACCATTACCAAACCAAAAGTAATTAACCATTTTTTATTTCCTAAATCAAATGCAATTCTAATTATATCTGATATACTTTTTTCTGGATTAAAAGCAAAGATTACATTAATAAATGCTAATGGAATCATAGCATATATTAAAGGAATGACACATAATAAGCTAGCTAATATTGAAATTCCAAAAACAGCAATACATAATTTAAACATCTTACTGAAATATCGCTTTTTAAAAAAATAAAAATAATCCTCTCGCTCCATAATATTCAGATCCTTGTGCATACAGATTCTATAAAAAGCAGCATAAAGAGCAAACTGCATAACCATTAATATCAGAGAAAGAAAGAGCATAATCAAAGACATTACAATCAACGCTAAAAAACCTAATTCTTCTAAACTACTCGAAGCTAATGAACCACTCAAAATACCAAAAAAAATCATAGGAATATAAGCCACAAAATATAATGGTATTGAAAGAACAATCATTAATAATCTAACGACCAAACCTTGCACCCAAACTTTCTTGAACAATTCTATTGAATCATTGAAAATATTACCGAAATCTAAAGCTTTAGCATTTTGAATCTTTTGCTGAATATCTTGTACGGACATGTTAAAATTTTTGGTTAGTTGATTCAAATGTAACTATAAAATTTGCATTAAAGCATATTCTGCCACTTTGTCATAAAATGCAAATTAATTGTATCTTTGCATGCTTATTGACACCGATAAGGTTCTAGAATACAATGGAAAAAATAATAGACGAAAATAAACAAGGAGAAAGCCTTGTTCTTGAAGCAAAAGAAGGTAACGAACGCAAACTTTTTATCGAAAGTTATGGTTGCCAAATGAATTTTAGTGATAGTGAGATTGTAGCTTCAATTCTTTCTAAAGAAGGCTTTAATACTACCCAAAACCTCGAGGATGCTGATTTGGTTTTGGTAAACACTTGTTCTATCAGAGATAAAGCAGAGCAAACTGTTCGCAAGCGCTTAGAAAAATACAATGCCGTAAAAAAGATCAACCCAAATATGAAAATTGGTGTTTTGGGCTGTATGGCAGAGCGCTTAAAAAGCAAGTTTCTTGAAGAAGAGAAAATGGTTGACCTCGTAGTCGGACCAGATGCCTATAAAGATCTTCCAAATCTAATTGCTGAAGTTGATGAAGGTAGAAATGCTGTAAATGTTATTCTTTCAAAAGAAGAAACTTATGGCGATATCGCTCCTGTGCGTTTGAATAGTAACGGAGTGACTGCTTTTGTATCAATTACTCGTGGTTGTGATAATATGTGTACATTTTGTGTAGTACCATTTACAAGAGGTCGCGAGCGTAGTAGAGATCCTCAAAGTATTATAGAAGAAGTTAATGATCTTTGGAACAAAGGCTTTAAAGAAGTGACGCTTCTTGGTCAGAATGTTGACAGTTACCTATGGTATGGTGGTGGCCTTAAAAAAGATTTCGTTAAGGCTTCAGATTTACAAAAAGCTACAGCAACCAATTTTGCGCAACTATTAGAGCTATGTGCTAAAGCTCAACCAAAAATGCGTTTCCGATTCTCTACATCCAATCCTCAGGATATGACGTTGGATGTCATTGAGTCAATGGCCAAATATGATAATATCTGTAATTATATTCATTTGCCAGTTCAGAGTGGTAGTAACCGTATTCTAAAGGAAATGAATCGTCAGCATACTAGAGAGGAATATTTTGAATTGATTGATAATATCAAACGATTAATTCCAGATTGTGCTATCTCTCAAGATATGATTGCTGGTTTCCCTACCGAAACTGAAGAAGATCACAAGGATACTTTGTCCTTGATGGAGTATGTAAAGTATGATTTCGGATTTATGTTTGCGTATTCTGAACGCCCAGGAACCATGGCTGCTAGAAAAATGGAAGATGATATTCCTGAAGATGTAAAGAAGCGACGCCTAAATGAAATTATACAGCTTCAACAAAGGCATAGTCTTTATAGAACACAAGAGCATCTTGGCAAAGTTGAAGAGGTATTGATTGAAAAGGCCTCTAAAAAATCTGACGCTCACTGGGCAGGACGAAATAGTCAAAACACTATGGTTGTTTTCCCAAAGGGAAACTATAAAATAGGTGATTTTGTCAATGTAAAAATAACCGATTGCACTAGTGCCACTTTAATTGGTGAGGCTGTGGGTTATAGTGATAACAATTAAAATATAAGATTCCTGTCTTTGCAGGAAATACTATGGAATCAGTACAAGCCATAAAACAACGTTTCGGTATCATAGGTAATGATGCCAAGCTCAATAGAGCTATAGAAAAAGCGATCCAAGTAGCACCAACAGATATTTCTGTGTTGGTGACTGGAGAGAGTGGTGTTGGTAAAGAAAGTATTCCTAAAATCATACATCAACTATCTCACAGAAAACATGGGAAATATATTGCAGTAAACTGTGGTGCCATTCCAGAAGGAACTATCGACAGTGAACTGTTTGGTCACGAAAAAGGTGCATTTACAGGAGCTACTCAAACCCGTTCTGGGTATTTCGAAGTCGCTGATGGTGGAACAATTTTCTTAGATGAAGTTGGAGAATTACCATTAACGACTCAAGTACGTTTATTACGTGTTTTAGAAAATGGAGAATTCATTAAAGTAGGTTCGAGTAAGGTTCAAAAAACTGATGTAAGGATTGTAGCTGCTACTAATGTCAACATGTTTGAAGCGATCAAGAAAGAAAAGTTTCGTGAAGACTTATACTATCGCTTAAGCACTGTCGAAATCAATCTCCCTCCTCTCAGAGACAGAAAAGAAGATATTCATTTATTATTCAGGAAGTTTGCAAGTGATTTTGCATTAAAATACAAAATGCCAACTATCAAGCTTACAGATGATGCAGTTTCAGTTTTATTAAAGCATCGTTGGAATGGTAATATTCGTCAGCTTAGAAATGTCGCTGAACAAATTTCAGTATTAGAACAAAACAGGACTATCAATGGCTCTACCTTCCAAAGCTATTTACCACACACTGGAAGTAACTTACCTGCTGTGGTGAATACAACTAAGTCTGAAAGTGATTTTAGTTCTGAACGTGAGATTCTTTACAAGGTCTTATTCGATATGAAAAGTGATCTCAATGACCTTAAGAAGTTGACTATGGAACTCATGAAGAATGGTAATGCAGGTGATGTTCAGAAAGAAAATGAAGGACTTATACAAAAGATTTATGGAGATGATGATGACACATCTCAAGATATGGAAGTATTAACAATACCCCAAGAATCTTCTCAACCTCATGTTGTTCCTGTCCCAGTTGAAGACGCGGAAATCACTGAAGATAAATATCATTTTGCTGAAGAAATTGAAGAAGAAGAAACGCTTTCTCTTCAAGATAAAGAGCTAGAACTCATCAAAAAATCTTTGGAGCGCCATAATGGAAAGCGTAAATTGGCTGCTGCAGAGCTAGGAATTAGCGAACGAACACTTTACAGAAAAATTAAACAATACGACCTCTAGTACTATGCCAAAAGCAGTAGAAATTTTTATGATCAGAAAGTCCTTTGGGAGAAACAGCTCTGAGAAGATACGTCAAGAAGCAGAAGATTTTGTGAACGAAAAACATTATCAAGGATATCGTTTAATTAATGTTGATTTTGATATCGCAGATAACAGAGGTTATATTTATGCGTTTATTACTATGAAACGTCCAAATACTTATTAATGAAACGACTTTTTTATTTCTTAGCAATCGTTTTTAGCTTTATCCTTACTGGATGTGGACCTTATTCGTTTACTGGAATTGGTGACCTTAACGCTGATACTTTTCAAGTCAATTACTTTCAGAATAATGCAGCTCTAATAGAACCAGGTTTAGACAGGGATTTTACATTAGCGCTTCAAGACTTAATACAAAATCAGACTAACCTAAGCTTGGTTAATTCTGGTGGAGATTTGATTTATGAAGGCGAAATAACTGAGTATCGCATCTCTCCAACAACAGCCACTGCAAATAACACAGCAGCGCAAAATAGGTTAACCATTTCTGTCAACGTAAGGTTCTTTAATACAAAAGATGAAGAGAAAGATTTTGAGCAACGGTTTTCTTTCTTCTATGATTTTGAGGGCAGTGCTCAACTCGTAGGTAGTGAAAGAGATACAGCCTTCGCAGAGATTTTTGAACGTCTTACCCAAGATATATTTAATAGATCATTAGCCAATTGGTAATGCAGATAGAGGATTTTACATACATACTTCAAAACCCACAGAATATCACTAAAACTCAAGTAGATGATATCTCCAAGGTTGTGTCGGATTATCCATATTTTCAGCCAGCCAGAGCATTATTACTCAAAGGCTTAAAGAATATTGAAAGTTTCAAGTACAATCAAGAGTTAAAAACTACAGCGGCCTACACTTCAGACCGAAGTATTTTATTCGATTATATCACTTCTGAAGCATTCAACCAGAATGAAATCTCTCAACAGATAAAGCAAAATTCAGAATACCTAAAAGATATTGTAGTCAATGAGCTTGATGATATTTCCGTAGAAAAAAGCGTAGCTATTGATCATGCTTTAAAGCAACAAATAAAAGATACTGAAGGTGTTTTGGATCCGGATTTATTTGAAAAGAAACCAACTGTAATTCCTATTGAAGAACGTGTAGATCCGATTATCAATATTGATATAGATAATATTACTCAATCTGCTGAAGAAGCCCTTAAAATTGGGCAGCCACTTGAGTTTAATAAGTCAGAAACACACTCCTTTACAGAGTGGTTAAAGATTACAAGCTTTAAACCTATTGTTCGAGAAGAAGAACCAAAAAAATCGGCTCCTATCGAAACCAAATTGGATACTATAGATAAGTTCTTGAGCGCAAATCCTAAGATAAAGCCTTCAAAAGAAACAACATCCAAACCACTTGTTTCAAACCAGCCAGATTCTGACAACGATGGCCTTATGACTGAAACTTTGGCAAGGATTTACTTAGAGCAAAAGAACTACGAAAAGGCCTTACAATCCTACAAAATATTAAGTTTGAAATATCCAGAAAAAAGTGGTTTCTTTGCAGACCAAATTAAAGCAATAAAAGAATTACAAGAAAAAAATAATATATAGAAATGACACAGTTTACAATATTCTTAATCCTTATCGTTATTGTTGCGTTTTTGTTGGTGGTTGTGATAATGGTACAAAACCCAAAAGGTGGTGGATTATCTTCTACTTTTGGAGGCGGTGGATCTCAACAAATCGGTGGTGTAAAACAAACTGGAGACTTTTTGGACAAAAGTACTTGGGCTTTAGCTACACTATTACTTGTTCTGATTTTGTTATCTAATGTAGCGATTGATGGTGCTGGTGGAACTACAGAATCTAAGGCACTTAACCAAGACGATACTACAACTTCAGCGCCTGCTCCGGCAAATACTAATACAACTGAAGATGCTGCAACTACAGCAAACGATTCAACAAAATAATAGTACTAAGCAAGACATTAATAAGGTCAACTTTAAAGAGTTGACCTTTTTTATTTCTGAAACTTTGTCAGTCCGATTCGGTTGGCACAATTTTCGAATAACGCTAAAGCGTTAAAACAAAATTCAATTAACTAAAAAATTATAAAAATGAGTGTAAACATTAGACCTTTAGCAGACAGAGTTCTTATAGAACCTATGGAGGCTGAAACTAAGACTGCTTCTGGAATTATCATCCCAGATAATGCCAAAGAAAAACCTCAAAAAGGAACCGTTGTTGCTGTTGGCACTGGTACAAAAGATGAACCAATGACAGTAAAAGAACACGATGTGGTTCTTTATGGAAAATACGCTGGAACCGAATTAAAATTAGACGGTAAAGATTACCTTATCATGCGCGAGAGTGACATTCTTGCAATTGTATAATATAGACCTGTCATTCCGCACGGACGCTGAGCGAAGTCGAAGCGCGATGCGGAATCCATAAAAATCAATTAAAATAAATTCCTGTCTTCGCAGGAATGACAAAAAAGTAAACATGGCAAAAGATATAAAATTTGATATTGAAGCACGCGACGGACTAAAACGTGGTGTGGATGCATTAGCAAATGCAGTAAAAGTAACACTTGGCCCTAAAGGTCGAAATGTAATTATTAGCAAATCATTTGGTGCACCTCAAGTGACTAAGGATGGAGTTTCTGTAGCTAAAGAAGTAGAGCTTGAAAATGAGCTTGAAAATATGGGAGCACAAATGGTTAAAGAAGTAGCTTCAAAAACCAATGATCTTGCAGGTGACGGAACAACTACTGCAACTGTATTAGCACAAGCTATTGTAAAAGAAGGACTAAAAAATGTAGCTGCAGGAGCTAACCCAATGGACCTTAAACGTGGTATCGACAAAGCAGTTGATGCTATCGTTTCAGATTTAGATAAACAATCTAAAAAAGTTGGTAACTCTTCAGAAAAAATTAAGCAAGTTGCTTCAATTTCGGCTAACAATGATGATACAATCGGAGAGCTAATCGCTACAGCTTTTGATAAGGTTGGTAAAGAAGGTGTAATTACTGTTGAAGAAGCTAAAGGAACAGATACTTATGTAGATGTTGTAGAAGGTATGCAGTTCGACAGAGGTTATTTATCGCCTTACTTCGTTACTGATGCAGACAAGATGATTGCTGATCTTGAAAATCCATATATTTTATTATTTGACAAGAAGATTTCTAACTTACAGGAAATCCTTCCTATCCTTGAGCCAGTAGCACAATCTGGACGTCCATTATTAATTATTGCTGAAGATGTTGAAGGACAAGCCTTAGCAACTTTAGTGGTAAATAAATTACGTGGTGGATTAAAAATTGCAGCTGTAAAAGCACCTGGATTTGGAGACAGACGTAAAGCTATGCTTGAAGATATTGCAATCCTTACTGGTGGAACTGTAATCTCTGAAGAGAGAGGTTTCTCTTTGGAAAATGCAGATCTTTCTATGTTGGGTACTGCTGAGTCTATAATGATCGACAAAGACAATACTACAATCGTAAACGGTAACGGGAAGTCTTCAGATATAAAAGCTAGAGTAAATCAAATAAAAGCTCAGATTGAAACTACGACGTCAGACTACGACAGAGAGAAATTACAAGAGCGTTTGGCTAAATTAGCTGGAGGTGTTGCTGTATTATATGTTGGTGCTGCTTCTGAAGTAGAAATGAAAGAAAAGAAAGATCGTGTCGATGACGCTTTACATGCAACAAGAGCTGCTGTTGAAGAAGGTATTGTTGCTGGTGGTGGTGTAGCTTTAGTAAGAGCTAAGAAAGTTCTTGAAAAGCTAGAAACAGAAAATCTAGACGAAACTACTGGTGTACAGATTGTAAACAAAGCCATTGAATCTCCTCTTAGAACCATTGTAGAAAATGCTGGTGGAGAAGGTTCTGTAGTTATCAATAAAGTTTTAGAAGGCAAAAAAGACTTTGGGTATGATGCTAAGAAAGAAGCTTACGTAGACATGCTTAAGGAAGGAATTATTGATCCTAAGAAAGTTACTCGTATTGCCTTAGAGAATGCAGCTTCTGTAGCTGGTATGATCTTAACAACTGAGTGTGCTTTAGTAGATATTAAAGAAGAAGCTCCGGCTGCAATGCCTCCAATGGGTGGTGGTATGCCTGGAATGATGTAGCAGCGACTCGCTGCTGACAGACTATTCGCTCTTATCTAAAGTGGTTAGTAGTGATGGTTTATACTAAAACAATAAAAAACGCTTCAATTAATGTTGAAGCGTTTTTTATTTACTCATATTGATATGTGAGTGTGCGATTGTGTTCCGACTCGAAGAACACTTTATTTTTAGTTTGCTTTGATAGCCTACCTCGTTCATCAAATTCGTATAAGACTTCTATAGAGACAGATTCACTATTATTTGATGCCAAAATAAAGCTGTATCCTGTAAGGTAATTGTTTCCAAGTTCAGCTAGTTGCTTAAAAGGATAATTTCCGCCTGCGATTAGCATAATGTTGTTTCTCCACTCACTACCAAATCTATATTTTTCTTTTTGATATGGTTCAGAAGCCAATTCATCCGAATATGTAAAAGTTGCTGTACCATCATAATTATCTCCATATCCTGAGATTTGGAATGTCGCTAGATTTCCATTCTCGTAAGTCGCTTCCCAAATATTTGCACTATTAGAATCCTGAGACTTCATAATACGATTTTCATTATCAAGTGTAAATATATCTACATCTTGATATGTGATTTCCCCCATAAGATCATAACCAGTTTTGCTTACCAAAATCTGGTTGCCTGCATATTCAGCCTCTAATTGATAGGAAAGAAATTCCAAACCATTATCTAGTGTATAATTAAACAATGTAGTAAGTCTTCCACTCGCATCATAAACATAACTTGTATTGGCTAACAACTCATTGTTATTATCGTAGATCTCCTCTGAAACCATCAAGCCATTACTAAAGCTATTGACAGAATACGAATCGTTAGAATAAATGATTTCACTATTAAGAGAATTATTAATAATAAATGTCGTAATAGCGTCGCCTTGATCATCTATATTGAAAGCTTGAGTTATTGAAATCAGATCTTCAGAGGCTGGATCTTGGACAATTACAGGCTCATTATTGCAGGCCAAAAAGAATACAGATAGCAGAGGTAGTATGATTTTCATCGTTGCAAGAGAATTGGTTAATTTCTCTAAAAAGCCACAACAACCAAGCCAAACCTAAAACCTATGTTAATTATTTATTGAAGTTCTCCAATCCTTTTTTCAACCAATCAAAATACTCATCAGCATTTGGTGTATAGGCAGTAGTATGATTTAGCATTTCCATATCACTATTCACCAAGACATAAAATGGTTGCGAATTATTCTGGAAGTTTATCGTTTGTAACGTAGCCCACTTATCTCCGATAGTCTTAATTCGCTTTTTATTTCCGTTAGGTTTTATGTAATCAAATTGCTCTTCCTCTGGTAATTCTTTTCTATCGTCAACATATAAAGAGATGATGATATAATTATCCAGTAGCATGTTATAAATCTTAGATTTACTCCAAACCTGCTCTTCCATCTTTCGGCAATTAACACAAGCCCAACCTGTAAAATCTAACATAATAGGTTTGTTAGCTGCTTTTGCTGCGGCTATACCTTCGTCTAAATCTTTATAGCAATTGAGATCCAAAGGACACTCCGATTGTTTTTCATAAATACTATAAAACATTGGTGGTGGAAATCCACTAAGCAATTTCAAATTAGCATACTTAGTATTTGTAACTCCTGGCAATAGATAAATTACAAAAGCGATGAAAAGAATGGCTGTCGTAATTCTTCCTTTACCTAACTTTTGAAGCGGTCCATCATGTGGAAATTTGATCTTTCCAAATAGGTATAGTATAAGACCAATACCAATAATAATCCAGAGTCCTATAAATATTTCACGTTTTAGTAATCCCCAGTGTTCAACCAAATCTGCATTGGATAAAAACTTAAGTGCTAAAGCTAACTCAAGGAATCCTAATACAACTTTTACTGTATTTAACCAGCCTCCAGATTTAGGAAGCGAATTCAGCCACTTAGGGAACATTGCAAATAAACTAAATGGAAGTGCTAAGGCTAATCCAAAACCACTCATTCCTAAGGATAATTGTGTCGCGCCACTATCTGTACCTAGTGAGCTCCCTAACAACGTTCCTAAAATAGGACCAGTACAAGAGAAAGACACAATAGCCAAAGTAATTGCCATAAAGAAAATACCTATAATCCCTCCTATACTATTAGCTTTACTATCTAATGCATTACTCCACGAAGCAGGTAACGTTAGTTCATAATAACCAAAGAATGAAAATGCGAAAGCGATGAATATGACAAAGAAAATTATATTCAATGTTACATTCGTGGATATATTATTTAAAATTTCCGGATCTGCTGAGTCCAATAAATGAAATGGCAAACTCAATAGGAAGTAGATCAAGAAAATGAAAAACCCGTACAATACGGAATTGAATATTCCTTTCTTGTTATCTCCTGCACTTTTAGTAAAGAATGAAACCGTTAAAGGAATCATTGGGAACACACATGGTGTTAATAATGCAATAAATCCTCCTAAAAAGCCAAGAAAGAAAATCGTTAAGTTACTCTTTTTCTTTATATCAGCTTGCTCGTATTTATCTCTTCCGCCAATGTTTAAGTCCAGAGCATCCGATTTTCTTAGACTCTCTTCATTGACATTAGTATTTGTAGTTGCAATGCTTTTCCCATCTAGACTAAGCTTGAATGTTTGATCATCCATAATACACTTTTCGTCATTGCAAACCGCATAACTTACCTCTACATCTACGGATTCAAAATCCTTATTTAATGTTTTTATTTTTTGTGTAAATGTTGCTTTATCACTAAAGTACTTTACATCAACTTCAAAGATTTTATCGAATACATAATCGACTTCAGGCTCAGAAGTTTTACCAATAAGCTCATAATTACCAGAACTGTTTGCGAAAATAAACTCCGTTGGAATTGGGCCTTCTACTTCTTCTTGAGAATACAAGTGCCATCCTCTATCTATAGTTGCAGTAAATTGAATTTCATATTCATCTTCCGATATCTTTGTCAGCGTATTATCCCAGGTTACTGGCTGTAAAAAGCCCTGATTGTCGTCATTTCCAAAAATTGAATTGGTATCAGTACTCTCTTCAGTATTTAAAGCAAATTCTAATACCGTTACATCAGGAGGTAAGCATTTTTCATCATCACATACCATAAACTCTACCTCACCTTTTACAAGAGACAGCTCGCTATTCAATACTTTGATGCGTTGCCTAAACTCAGCCTTGTTAGAGAAATACTTAATGCGCATCTGAAATACAGGATCGTCAACCTCCTCACCTTCCGATTCGGTAGTCTTACCGATTGACTCAAAATCCGAATTAGTTTCATAGCTAAATGTTGTGGCTACTGGACCTCCTTCAGGTACATTTTGAGAATATAAATGCCACCCAGAGTCTATCGTGGCTGTAGAAATTAAATCGTATTCATTATCCGAAATCTTTTCTACTGAAGTGCTCCAATCTACGGGTTCAAAGATTTGTGCACTCAATGAAAAAGATGACCATAAAAAAACAAAGAGATAAAAAAGGTTTTTCATGAATAGTGTTTGTGGTTAGCAAATGTAACTATTGACTTTGACAATACTTTTAAAGCTTTGCTAAAATAAAAAAAGCAATGCATTATTAGTCTCATCTTGTAAATATGCATTACAAAAAAAGCCGAGCAAAATGCTCGGCTTCAAATATATTAATGTTTAAGTTAGGATTTTACTTTTATTTCCAACCCCTTATGTTTCCATTTAGAGATGCCACCATCGAGGTCGTATATTTTCACAAAACCAGCTTCTTTCAGCTTTTTAGCGCATTTCGCACTGCGTCCACCAGACTTGCAGTATAAAACAACAGGTTTAGTTTTATCTAGTTTTGTGATATCTTCTTCGAAAGTAGGTGAATTAAAATCTATATTCTGAGAATGAGCGATATATCCTTCTTCATGCTCTTCAGGAGTTCTAACATCTACCAATTGAATATCTTCTAATTCAATTAGTGTTTGCATTTCTTCGGGCGACACTATTTTGACCTCACCCTTTTTTTCGTCGGTGCAGCTTGCCAGCAGGAGCATACAGCATAGCATTAAGAATAGTCGTTTCATATGTTGATTTGTTAGATTGATGAAATCTCACCTCTCCATTTTGAAAACCCTCCAACTAAATTATAAGCATTTTCAAAACCTAATTGATTCATAATAGAACAGGCTTGACCACTTCTCCCTCCAGCTTTACAATAGACATAATAATTCTTTGTTTTGTCTAGTTGCTCTACTTTGTCTAAAAACTCCTGTCCTTTATAGATATCTATATGAATGGCATTGGGGATAATCCCTCTTTCAACTTCTTCCAAAGTTCTAACGTCCAAAACCATTGCATTATTATCGGAATGTAATTGTTTTGTCCAATCTTCTTGACTTAAATCGGCCATTTTACTGAATTTAATTAAACAAAATTAACATTTCCTTATGATATAGACGAAAAAAAACCCGAAGTGTTACAGTCTTCGGGTTCTTTTTTTAAAGTTTGCTCTTTATACTTTGATAGAGCAACCTATAGCTCTAGTTTTTGTAGTTCTTATTTCTTTTCCAATCATAAGTGCATCAACTGCATCTTCAACATATTTTTCTTTAACCTTGTTTGCATCCTTATAGTTATCATCTATTGCACCAATGTATTGTACTACATTACCTTTATCTGTCTTTTCCAGTACATACACGTGTGGTGTCTTAGTAGCACCATATTGAGGGTATATCTTCTGTCCTTTATCAATCAAATAAGGAAATGTAAATCCTTTTTCTTGTGCTCTTTTCATCATAAACTTTAAATCGTCTTTTGGTTTCACTTGAGTATTGTTTGGCATAATGGCCACAACTGGATAACCCTGGTCTGCATATTTTTTGTTTAATGCTTCTATCCTATCTTCATAAGCAACTGCATAAGGGCAAGTATTGCATGTAAAGATTACAATAAAGCCTTTGGCTTCTTTAAAATCCGCTAGAGAGACCATCTTACCGTCTATATTTTGAAGTTCAAAATCAGTAGCTATATCACCAATATCATAACCTCCACCACCATTAGAAATAGGTGTAAATGCCGTTAACGAAAAAATTGCAACTAGTGCAAAAAGTGTTTTAAGTGTTTTCATGGTTTTTATTTAATAAATTGTTGTAATTCGTGGTTTAATTCTTCATAGTTAAAGGATTGCTCATAGAATTTTCGCTTCTCCTCATTATATATTATTGTTGCTGGAATAGCTCCAGACCAACTCTCATTAATTGCAGGAATCCAAGTGTTTTGGTCGACATCATCAAATGCTATCACCCGAGATTTCAAGTTTTTGTCTTTTATAAACGGTTTCAATTTAGACTCGTACTTCCTAGGAAAGTCTAAACTCACCAAAAGTACTTCTACTCCTTTGTCTTTGTAGTTAGTATTCAACTGTTCAAAATAAGGCAACTCTTTAACACAAGGTGCACACCATGTAGCCCAAAAGTTAACCACATAAGTTTTTCCATCAGTTTTGTTTAGATAAGGTTTTAGCCCTTCAAAATCTACAACAACCAACTCCTCATTGATTTCAACATTGTTAACTGATGCTAAGGGCTCTTCTTGTTTTGGTTCATTTTTACACGAAAAAACAATACAAAGGATGACTAACAAAACATATCTCATACGCTAAAATTAATGCTCAATATACTTTGCTATTTAATTTTTAACAAAAAATTATCTATTGAATTGGTGAACAAACTGAAATAACTTCTATATTTGTCACTACAATTGTTGTATATACAAATGTCTATAGAAAACGAAATAAAAAGTACAGTTGCCTTAGCTCCTAACCTAAAGGCTATTCTCAATTTGATATATACCAACAATTGGTTAAAAGAGCAACAGATACGATTATTTAAAGAGTATGATCTATCTGCAGAACAGTATAATGTCCTTAGAATACTGAGAGGTCAAAAGGGGAATCCTGCTAACCTAAGTACAATCCAGGAACGAATGCTGAATAAGATGAGTAATACAACAAGGCTCATAGACAAATTATTATCTAAAGATTTAGTATCCAGGCATACTTGCCCTTCTAACAGAAGAAAGATTGAAATATACATAACTGCTAAAGGTCTAGATTTATTAAAGACTTTGGATCCTGTAACAGACAATGCCAATAAACAGATTACTAAAAACTTAAGTGAGGCAGAACTCACCCAACTTAGTAATTTGCTAGATAAAATAAGAACATAAACAAACCATTACTAATAATTACAACATCATGAAAAACAGAATTTTTAAAACATCATTATTATCATTCTTTGTACTATCTCTAGTAGCATTTACAAGTAAGTACGAGAAGACAGTAAAAGTAAAAGACAGTAAAATCACTTGGGTTGGTCATAAAGTTACTGGTAAGCACGAAGGCACAATTACCTTAAAGCAAGGTGTCTTAGTTTTTGAAAAAGACAAGCTTACTGGTGGAAATTTTATAATAGACATGACAACAATCAACACCACTGACTTGGATGGTGGTATGAAAGGAAAACTAGACGGTCACCTAAAATCTGCCGACTTTTTCGGTGTAGATAAGCATCCAACAGCTACATTAAGCTTTACACAAGTTGATAGTAAAGGAAGCGATTATATTGTCTCTGCTGATCTTACCATTAAGGGCATCACTAACCCAGTTAAGTTTAAACTGGCTATGGAAGGCAACAAAGCCAAAGCAGATTTTAAAGTAGATAGAACAAAATACGATATTAAGTATGGTTCTGCTAGTTTTTTCGACGGATTAAAAGACAGAGCCATCTATGACGAATTTGACTTAAGTGTAACCTTAGTGTTTTAGTATTTAAAATTGATTAATAGCACATTAAGTCACAGATTCCTGCCAATTGGCAGGAATCTTTTATTTTTTATCTATTTTATTTGAAATATTTGTTGGGTTGTCTATATTTGAAACTCAAATGAAAAATCAAACAGTACATACTTGGTGGTGGAATTCTCGAAACACAAATTTCGTGAGGTAGTCCATTATAGTATTTTAAACATATAAGGCTTGTCATCACGACAAGCCTTTTTTAATTTTATAAATGAAAACATTTAGTTTATACACGCATTACAAACAAATTCTGGCAGACACAATTACGCCTGTAAGTGTCTACCTGAAAATTAGGGATCGTTTTCCAAACAGCATACTTTTGGAGAGTAGCGATTATCACGCTAATGATAATAGCTTTTCCTATATCTGTTTCAATCCAATTGCCTCTATCAAAGTTGAAAACGACAGAATAGAGCAGTCATTCCCAGATGGGAGCCGAAAGAACAACTTCACCAAGAATGTAGATGTTACTCACGAAATTCAAAAATTCACACAACGTTTCAAAGTAGATTCAGATAGAGAATTCAAGTTTATTAATAATGGAATTTTCGGATATACAGCTTATGATGCCGTACGCTATTTTGAAGATATTTCAATTTCAAAAAAGCCAAACTCTATTAACATCCCAGATATCTATTATGCGATATATCAAAATATCATAGCCATAAATCACCACAAAAACGAAGCATATATCTTTGCACATTGTTTTAATACAGAAAACAATATCAATGATATTCTTCAACTACTCCAGAACAAACAATTTGCTTCATATACATTTAATACTGAAGGTGATATCGATTCAAACCTCACTGACGATCAATACAAGGAACATGTAGAATTAGCTAAAAAGCATTGTGCGCGAGGTGATGTTTTTCAATTAGTATTATCGAAGAAATTTGAACAAGGTTTTAAGGGTGATGAATTTAACGTCTATAGAGCACTTAGAAGTATCAACCCTTCTCCTTATCTCTTCTATTTCGATTACGGAAGTTTTAAAATATTTGGAAGTTCTCCTGAAGCCCAATTGGTAGTTAGCAACGGGAAAGCTGAAATACACCCAATAGCAGGAACCTTTAAACGTACAGGAAATGACGAGCACGATGCCCAACTTGCCAAACAATTAATAGCAGACGAAAAAGAAAATAGTGAACACGTTATGTTAGTAGATCTGGCAAGAAACGATTTGAGTAGACATGGCGAGAATGTAAATGTTGAGACCTATAGAGAAGTTCAGTTTTTTTCGCATGTCATCCATTTGGTAAGTAAAGTCACAGCACAAATGCATGGCGACACATCAACCATCCAGGTCGTTGCAGATACATTTCCTGCGGGCACGCTAAGTGGCGCTCCTAAGCATATGGCAATGCAACTTATTGATAAGTATGAAAAGACCAATCGCACATTTTACGGTGGTGCTATAGGATTTATGGATTTTGAAGGCAATTTTAATCATGCCATAATGATTAGAACATTCTTAAGCAAAGATCATAAACTACACTGGCAAGCTGGAGCCGGTCTGGTTTCTAGATCAAATCCTGATAACGAATTGCAAGAAGTATATAACAAATTAGGTGCGCTAACAAAAGCCATAGAAATGGCTGAAAACATATAATATGAAAAAGATATTAGTCATAGATAATTACGACAGCTTCACATATAATCTGGTACATTACCTTGAGGATTTAGATTGTAATGTCACTGTGAAACGCAATGACAAATTAGATATAGAAGAGGCTGGCAGTTTCGATAAAATTGTTCTGTCTCCTGGTCCAGGAATACCAGATGAAGCTGGTTTACTAAAGTCGATTATTGAAACGTATGCGGCATCCAAACCAATCCTAGGTGTTTGTCTTGGACAGCAAGCCATTGGTGAAGTTTTTGGCGGAAAACTTATCAACTTAGATACCGTATTTCATGGTGTAGCAACTAAAGTAACTACTGTTGTCGAAGATGAAATACTGTTCAGCAACATGGATAAAACATTCGATGTTGGTCGCTACCATTCTTGGGTTGTTGATGCTAATTTACCAGATAGTTTAGAGGCAACATCCTATGATGAAAACGGACAAGTAATGTCACTAAGGCATAAAGAATTTGATGTAAAAGGTGTTCAGTTTCATCCTGAATCCGTACTAACACCAGATGGAAAGAAAATGTTGGAAAACTGGGTCAATAGTTAAACAATAAAAACAGAAACCCAAGACCTTAACCGGAAAACCTAAGACACAAGAATGAAAGAACTACTAAATAGATTAATCAATCACGAAAGCATCTCAAGTGAGGAAGCACGAGATGTCTTGGTAAACATCTCAAATGGTGTATATAATCAAAGTCAGATTGCATCTTTCCTTACCGTATATATGATGCGCAGCATAACACTCGAAGAGTTGAGAGGCTTCAGAGATGCCTTATTAGAATTATGCATCCCAATTGATTTAGAAGAATTCAACGCCATAGATTTATGCGGTACAGGTGGTGACGGAAAAGATACGTTCAACATTTCTACCCTGTCCTCATTTGTAACAGCAGGCGCAGGAGTTAATGTTGCAAAGCATGGAAACTATGGAGTCTCCTCTGCTTGTGGTTCTTCAAATGTTATGGAGCATTTAGGAATCAAGTTTTCTAACGATCAAGATTTTTTAAAGCAGTCTATTGATAAAGCAGGTATTTGTGTATTGCATGCACCACTTTTCCATCCTGCCATGAAAAACGTTGCACCTATTCGTCGTGAGCTAGGGGTAAAAACATTCTTCAATATGCTTGGTCCAATGGTAAACCCATCCTTCCCAAAAAATCAGATGGTTGGTGTTTTCAATCTAGAATTACTGAGACTATATGGTTACCTCTATCAAAATACAGATAAAAATTATGCTATTGTACATGCTCTAGATGGTTATGATGAAATCTCCTTGACCAGTAGTACTAAAATTATTTCGAGAGATACTGAGACCATGCTTTCACCACAAGACTTGAATGTAAACACCATCGCTCAAAGTGACATCTTTGGCGGTAATACAGTAGAAAGCGCTGCCAAAATATTCAAGGATGTTATCTCTGGTAAAGGTACGGAAGCTCAAAACAATGTGGTGTGTGCCAATGCTGGATTAGCCATAGCTACTGTAAAACA
Organism: Winogradskyella sp. 3972H.M.0a.05; assembly: GCF_040493455.1. Classification (NCBI taxonomy): domain Bacteria; kingdom Pseudomonadati; phylum Bacteroidota; class Flavobacteriia; order Flavobacteriales; family Flavobacteriaceae; genus Winogradskyella; species Winogradskyella sp. 3972H.M.0a.05. Next base: position 721,687 of record NZ_JANFDA010000002.1, read on the forward strand.
AATTCCACATAAAGAAGGATTCGAATTGGCCAAAGAATCTTTATTATCTGGAAAAGCTAAACAAAGTTTAGACATATTAATCGAATTGAGTAAATGACCATTTTAGATAAAATAGTAGTAGATAAACACAAAGAAGTAGACTTAAAAAAGTCTATCATTTCAATAAAACAATTGGAGCAGTTTCCATTGTTTGAAAACGACACTGTTTCATTAGCAAATCAGCTACGACACAGCAATTCTGGAATTATTGCTGAACATAAGCGTCGATCGCCATCAAAGTCTGTCATCAATCAAAGCTTGAATGTACAAGATATTGCTTCTGGTTACGAAACTGCTGGAGTTTGTGGTATGTCAGTGCTAACTGATGGAAAATATTTTGGAGGATCATTAGATGACCTCATCATTGCTAGAGCAAGTTGTCATCTTCCTTTACTTAGAAAAGAATTCATCATTGACCCATACCAAATTGTGGAAGCCAAAGCTCATGGAGCTGATGTGATTCTATTGATTGCTGCAATTCTAACCAGAGATGATATTAAAACATTTTCAGAATTAGCTAAAAGCCTTAACCTCGATGTACTCCTCGAGGTTCATAACGAAGAAGAATTACACAAATCAATTATGCCAAGCTTGGATATGCTAGGTGTTAATAATAGAAACTTGAAAACCTTTGAAGTCAGTACACAGACAAGCAAGGATTTAAGCACATTAATCCCCAATGATTTTGTAAAAGTATCTGAAAGTGGGATTAGCTCAGTTGAAACCATTAAAGATTTAAAAACCTATGGTTATCAAGGATTTTTGATTGGTGAAAACTTTATGAAAACGGACAACCCAGGCAAAAGTGCAACACAATTTATAAACCAAATCGAATCATGAAGCTGAAAATTTGTGGCATGAAACATAACACCTCTGAAGTTGCAGAATTGCGGCCAGATTATCTAGGCTTTATTTTCTACGATAAATCTGCAAGACACTTTGAAGGCAGTATCCCAAACGTTTCTGAGTCTATTAAGAAAGTTGGCGTATTTGTAGATGCCCCTATTGAGTTTATACTGAATAAGATAAATGAACATCAATTAGATGCTATTCAGCTACATGGTCATGAATCGCCTGAGTATTGTAAAAATCTTATTAGATTAATCGCAGACTCGAGTGCTGTTTTTGTTGAAATTATTAAAGTCTTTTCTATAAAAGATGATTTTGACTTCAGTATTCTGAAAGATTACAAAGACTTATGCAGTTATTTCCTATTTGACACCAAAGGAAAACTCCCAGGAGGCAATGGTTATACTTTCGATTGGAATGTCTTGAAGAGTTATCCTTCTCAAAAACCTTTTTTCCTTAGCGGTGGAATTGGCTTGGATGAGCTAGAAAACCTGAAAGCATTTCTCAAAACTGATGCTGCAAAATACTGTTACGCTATAGATGTCAATAGTAAGTTTGAAAGTGAGCCTGGATTGAAAAACATTAAAGAATTAGAACAATTCCAAAAAGAATTGTCATTCCGTGCTTGATACGGAATCCAAAGAAACTAAAATCAAAAAAAAGATCCTGAATCAAGTTCAGGATGACAAAGCATATGAGCTATAACATTAACGAAAAAGGATATTATGGAGAGTTTGGAGGCGCATTCATCCCAGAAATGCTATATCCAAATGTTGAAGAACTACGCCAAAACTATTTAAAAGTAATGGCTGAACCTTCATTCAAAGAAGAGTTCAATCAATTACTCAAAGATTATGTAGGTCGTCCTTCTCCACTCTATTTTGCTAAAAGGCTTTCAGAAAAGTATAATACCAAAGTCTATCTAAAACGTGAAGACCTTAATCACACAGGGGCACATAAAGTAAACAACACTATTGGTCAAATCCTTATGGCTAAGCGTCTTGGTAAAACACGAATTATCGCTGAAACTGGTGCAGGACAACATGGTGTTGCTACAGCTACAGTATGTGCTTTGATGGGCTTAGAGTGCATTGTATACATGGGAGAAATTGATATTGCTCGCCAAGCACCCAATGTTGCCAGAATGAAAATGCTAGGTGCAGAAGTTCGACCTGCACTTTCTGGAAGTAGAACATTAAAAGATGCTACAAACGAAGCTATTAGAGATTGGATCAACAATCCAGTAAATACACATTACATTATTGGTTCTGCTATTGGTCCTCACCCATATCCTGATATGGTTACAAGATTTCAATCTGTGATTTCAGAAGAGATAACATCGCAACTCAAAGAAAAAGAAGGTCGTGAACATCCAGATTATGTTGTGGCTTGCATAGGAGGCGGAAGTAATGCCGCAGGTACTTATTATCATTTCTTAGACAATGAAGCTGTTGGCATCGTTGCTGTTGAAGCGGCTGGAAAAGGAATCCACTCTGGAGAAAGTGCTGCAACATCTGCGCTTGGAAAAGAGGGTATCATTCACGGTTGTAAAACCTTATTGATGCAAACTGATGATGGACAAATCACTGAGCCTTATTCCATCTCTGCTGGATTAGACTATCCTGGCGTTGGACCTTTACATTCGCATTTATATAAATCTGGTCGTGGCGAATTCTATTCCGCTACGGATGATGAGGCCATGACTGCCGGATTGGAGTTAACACAGCTAGAAGGGATTATTCCTGCTATTGAATCGAGTCATGCCTTGGCAGTGTTTCAACATAAAACCTTCAAGCTAGATGACATCGTGGTCATTAGTTTATCTGGTCGAGGCGATAAAGATTTACAGAATTATATTGATTATTTCAAGTTATAACAATGAACAGAATACATCAAAAATTACAGGAGGACAAAAAACTCTTATCCATATATTTTACTGCAGGTTACCCAAACCTCAACGATACAGTATCTATCATTCAAAATTTAGAAAAAAGTGGTGTCGATATGATTGAGGTAGGTTTACCATTCAGTGACCCTTTAGCTGATGGTCCAACCATTCAAGCAAGTTCTACTCAAGCCTTGAAAAATGGTATTACTACTTCACTTCTGTTTGAACAATTAAAAGATATCAGGCAAACGGTTTCAATACCTCTAATCCTTATGGGATATTTCAACCCTGTACTACAATATGGTGTCGAAGCATTTTGTAAGAAATGTCAAGAAATCGGTATCGATGGTCTCATATTACCAGACCTTCCTGTAGATGTTTATGCTGAAACGTATAAAGAAACATTCGAAAAGTACGGATTGATTAATGTCTTTTTAATTACACCACAAACTAGTGATGAACGCATTAAGTATATTGATTCTGTATCTAGTGGATTTATATACATGGTAAGTTCTGCTTCTACAACTGGAGCCAAAAGTGGTTTCGGTAAAGAACAAACGGAATACTTTGAGCGTATTGCTGATATGAAACTCAAAAATCCACAGATTGTAGGTTTCGGAATTAGTAATAACGACACCTTTACTCAAGCTACTAAACATGCAAAAGGCGCAATTATTGGTAGTGCTTTTATAAAACATCTTACTAATAACGGCATAAATACAATAGACACCTTTGTAGATAGTATTAGATAAGCATAAAATCGTACCTTAGGGTTTATGCAAGACAAAGACTGGATAGAGGTACACGAGACCGCTTTCGTAACTTCAATGTATAGAGCAAGTAACGAGGGTTTAAGCAAGGATACCTATGCCAAACTTTGGAGTAACCCAAAAACTTACAAGTGGATTGAAGGTTTTTTAGAACATGTTTCGGAAGAAGAACCTTATGCGCATTGCCTAAGGAATAGATATTTCTATGAATTTGTGAAAGCCAATAATAATATTGAAGTTGTTATCAACTTTGGCTGTGGCTTTAGTATGTATCCCTTTTTACTTGATGACCATCTTATTCATATAGAAATTGATCTTCCTAATATCATAGAACACAAAAAAGCTAAGGTTAATGATTGGACTGCTTCAGGTGATCTCCCTAAACGGAATATACATTATATAAGTTCAGATTTTAGTAGTCGTTATGAAGGTGAATTGCTGCGCAAAATACATTCTATAACGAATCACAAACGTTCTTTAATAATTCTTGAAGGGGTTCTGTTCTTCCTGAATATGGAGCAGACCAAAAGGTTATTCAGGTTCTTTAATGCTATTCAAACTAAAGGAGATTATATAGGTAGTGTTTCTTTTCAAGATTCGATAAGAACCACTGAGGTTTTTGAACGATTGGTCAATTTCTTTCAAGACAAAACTGAAGAGAATCGAGAGTTTATTTGTCAGACATTACCAGATTCATTCTACGAAACTATTTCAGATTATAACCTTATAGAACATCAAGATTATTACAGTTTATCTAAGGCTTATGCTCCTAATAAAATAACTAAAAAACCTAAGGATGTTTTGAACGAACACGTCTATATCCTGAGAAAAATAGAATAATACTATGCCCTACCATATCTACGTTGTTGAACTTTCGAAACGGGTCTTTACAGAAAACCGAAAATTTCGCGAAGCCAATCCTCAATTTAATGGTGTCTTGGAATGTCTTTATGTTGGCATGACTAGTAAAACGCCAAAAGAGCGATTTCTTCAGCATAAAACTGGCCATAGAAATAAAAAAGGGTACAAACTATCGTCCAATATCGTTGAGAAATACGGCTCTTATCTAAGACCAAGCCTGTACAATCATATTGGCCCAATAGCCACAAGAGCAGAAGCTCTAAAAAAGGAAAAGGCATTAGCTCTGGAGCTTCGAAGACAACGATACGCGGTTTGGTTTAATTAATCTAATATTAACCCCAGTGTAGTGCATAGTTTCATGTAGCTTTTGTAACTTAACACAAAATCACAACCTTGTCTAAAAACAAATTCTTTTTACTGTTCAAAGAGTATACGCAAATAGCTCTCGGAATACTGCTTGCCAGTATCGGTCTTAAAGCATTTTTATTACCCAATGGCTTCTTGGATGGAGGTGTTACTGGAATAGCCTTACTCGTAGGAACTCAAGTAGATGTCAATTTGGCGTTTTTACTTATTATCTTTAGTATTCCTTTCATCATTCTTGGACATTTTACAGTAAGTAGGCGCATCGTTATTAAGTCAATAATCAGCATTTTAGGGCTTTCGCTATTTATCTACTTTGAAAATTTCGAAACCATTACTGAAGACAAGCTGCTGATCTCAATTTTTGGTGGTCTCTTTCTAGGATCTGGGATTGGAATTGCGATTAGAAATGGATCTGTTCTAGATGGTTCTGAGATTTTGGGTGTTTATCTCAATGATAAGTTTGGAATCAGCATTGGACAAATTATACTCATTTTTAATGTTATCCTGTTTAGCATTACTGCTTTGGTCCTTTCTACTGAAATAGCGTTGTATTCTATACTGACCTACATTGTTACTGCCAAGGTAACTGACCTCATTATTGAAGGTTTTGAAGATTTTATTGGTATTACTATTGTCTCCAAAAAATTTGAAGAAATTGAAACCGCTATTACAGAAGACCTTGGTTCTGGTATGACTTTGTATAGAGGAACCAAAGGAGTTGGCAGCTCTGGAAAGCGAGAGGACTTCGATATTATCCATACAATTATAAATCGTATAGACATCAAAAAAATGTATCGTGTTGTAGATGCTATCGATCCTGAAGCCTTTATTGTTGAGTTTGATGTTAATACAGTTAGAGGTGGTGTGCTGCGACACTATCTCAACAAAAAGAAAAACAAAAGGCTAAAGCTAGAAAAGTGATACTATAGCCATGAGCTATATTGCCTAACTCTAAAATCGAATGTGGTATAATTAGGGTTTTCAGCTTTTAGTTTCTTGTATTCTGGATTACTCCCTATGCTTATGTTTGCTGCTCCAGAAGATGATGTTAGGGACACAGTTCTTACGGTTCTAGCATTATCGATTTGAAATTCGTGAACTCTAGGCGTTGCTTTTTCGATCAATTCTAGTTTAATACCATAGTCCTTAATATGCTTTCTGAAAAAATATTCAGGACCATTCTTACTATTGCCGCCAATAAACAATAATGTGTCCAAGTTTGGGTACTGTTTCAGATAGCCAATGATATCTCTCAAAATGATATTCTTCATACCTAGGTCTGAAGCATCGATTTTGTCGCGCTCTGCACTTTCTACAATATCACAAATCCCTATACCATGTCTTATTAAGAAACGTTTTCGTTCTTCGATTGCTTCCTCAGAATTATCATACTTCAACTTAAGATCATGAATCTTATCGATATACAGCCACAATGAATTGTAACAGCTCCCATAACAAAAATTAACGTCTCTCTCTAACAAATCACCAGTTGTGAAGCGTGGTGGTGGCAACGTCCCGACTATGAGCTTTGTGGCAGTTTCTGGTATAAAAGGCGGATAAGGATGTTTGTGCAAGAACATTATAGTGAAGATAACAATTTTTCGACCTCAACTATTGTTGCTCTATAAAGCTTTCTATTAGGTTTGGTCATGTGCTGAGATTCACTATGAATTTCAGTTAAAAGAGTTTTCGCTTTATCTTCCTTATTGTGTTTTAAATAAAACTTTGCCAAATCTAATCGCTCTTCATAATTAGAGTAGCGCTTATCTATTTGTTCTAATTGGGTTTCTGCTTTATCAATTTCACCAACACGTTCTAAGGACACACCATACAAAAATTGTTCATACGAACCATTGAATTCTGATTTTGATTTTATGCTTTCTGCTAAACCAATAACTTCAGTAAACTCATCCTTTTGGAAGTAAGAATAAATCAGCTTTTTTATAGTGTAGTAATCATTTTGAGAATAATCATTTTTAGCTTTTAGGTAGTTGGTAATCGCAGTATTATAATCTCCTATGTCGAAATAAGCGTCTGCTAAATCTAATCTATTCTGAAAAGTATCAGAGAAACTAACCTTACTCTCTAAATCTTTAATCTTTTTAGTTGGGTTTATGATATTAACCACATCATCTTGAAGCTTATCAACATCTTTTTTATTAAAAACTTGCGTAATCAGATAAATTAAAGAGCCAATTACAGGCAGAAAAATAATCAAGAATACCCAATAGTAATCTGTCCTGTTTTTAAACCAATGGTAAATACAATAAGCCTGGAGTCCAATGATAAGGTAGTAATACATCTAAATATATAGTTCGTATGGTCCCAAGCAAAATATGAATTTTTTGTATATTATAACAACTAAAAGTTTAATCATGGGAAAAGGCGATAAAAAATCGAAACGTGGAAAAATTGCCAGAGGTACTTCAGGCGTACGACGTCCACGTAAAAAAAAGAAAGCCGTTGTGGTAGCTCCGAAAGCTAAGGCAAAGAAGAAGACTACTCCTAAGGCTACGAAAGCTAAAAAGTAAATTATAGTTGTTACTTTTGAAATCACTCAAAACGACAACAATGAAACGATTACTAGTTCTTTTAATATGCTTGGGTTTATTTGCTTGCAAAAGTGAATCGACACCTAAACAACCTTCATTCAACAAGCCAAAACCTGAACTAGTTGATGGACGTTATAATGTGGCATTCCTAATTATGGATGGTGTCTATAATACAGAGCTTACAGCACCTTTCGATATTTTTCAGCATACCATATTCAGAGAGAATATCAAAGCCATGAATACCTTTACTGTGGCTAAAACTTCTGACCCTGTGAGAACCTTCGAAGGAATGTATCTTCTACCCGATTTTAATTATACTACGGACTCTATCCCAAAGATTGATATTCTTGTGGTTCCCAGTGCCGAGCATCACCTAGATACAGACTTGGAAGATGAAGTGATGATCAACTTCGTGAAAGAAGTTGATAAAGAGGCGCAATTTATCACTTCCCATTGTGATGGTGCTTTTGTCTTAGCTAAAGCTGGTTTATTGAATAACTCTGTATCTACTACGTTTCCTAGTGATATTGATGCCATGAAAGAAATGTTCCCGAATTTGGATATCAGAAAAGATGTTTTGTTTGTACACGATGGGAAATACATAACTTCTGCTGGTGGTGCCAAGTCCTTTGAAGCTGCATTATATCTCTGCGAGTTTCTCTACGGAAAAGATATTGCCCAAAGCCTAGCAGGTGGTTTAGTCATCGATTGGGATTTAGAAAACGTACCACATTTGGTCATTGACTAAAGCGGTTTTATTTCATTCTGTTTTACAATTTGGGACAATACGATTTGTGTTTTTGCTTCACCATAAATAATCAGCTCATCAATAAAACCTTCTAGGTGTTTTTGATTTCTTAGAACTACTTCCATAACGATGTTCTCATTCCCGGTAATTCTATAGCAATTCACTACTTCATCATAGGAGACTATCTTATCTAAAAAGGGCTTTAATTTTCCCATAAACGCTCTTAGCGTAATGATTGCTTTAAACTGATAACCCAATTCAAAAGGTGAAACTTGGGCCTTATAACTCTCTACAATTCCTGAATCTTCCATCTTCTTAATACGCTCAGAAACTGCGGGAGAGCTTATGCCTACTTGCTTTCCTATGGCAACATTAGATTGTCTCGCGTCTTCTTGTAAACACTTCAAAATGCCTATATTGATCGTATCCATTAATTTTTAAATTAAAATCAAAAACAAACCTTATAATTTAAATCAAAAATACGTATTTACTTTTAATATTAAAGATAGGTATGCTTTTTAGTCCGTAACTTTGCTGAAATTGCTATTTATAATGTCTAGAAAGCTTCCTAAATATCTTTCGGAATTGCCTGTCTATAAGAAGGCTATGGAAATTTGGGTTCTGTCCCGAAGCATTTCTACGTATCTCAATTATGATCTTTCTGGAATCAATTCTAAAGGTGAAGAAGATCCACATATTTATTTTTCTGGTGATATTGTTCAACAATCTACGTCACTGGGAGATGAAATCATTAATGCTGCTTTAGAACCACTTCAGGAAAATAGAGATAAACATTTTATGTCTTTAAACAGACTTACAGAAAACCTCTACGACAATTGCTCTCGTCTAGAAAAAGCAAACAGCAAAAGTGTCGATTATTTGTCTTTACTAAAGGTTGAATTAAGAAAGTTCAATAAGCTACAAAGACATTGGATGATGACCTTGTAGTAATTAGTGTTATCCCTTGTTTATTTGTACCTTTGCAGCTTATTAGAATAAACTGTAACTATGTCTATTAATAATCTTCCGAAGATATCTCATACAGATGCCAACAATTTTTTCTTATTAGCAGGTCCGTGCGCCATTGAAGGAGAAGATATGGCCTTAAGAATTGCTGAACGCGTTGTTAAAATCACTGATGATCTTAAGATTCCGTATGTGTTTAAAGGCAGCTTTAAAAAAGCCAATCGTAGTCGTATTGATAGCTTTACAGGTATAGGTGATGAAAACGCATTGAAAATACTTAAGAAGGTTTCTGACACATTCAATGTTCCTACTGTTACAGACATTCATGAAGTTTCTGATGCTGAAAAAGCAGCAGAATATGTAGACGTATTACAAATTCCTGCATTTTTGGTTAGGCAAACCGACTTAGTGGTTGCAGCGGCAAAAACTGGAAAGTTTGTAAACCTAAAAAAAGGACAATTTATGAGTCCTGAAGCCATGAAACATGCTGTAAAAAAGATTCAGGATTCTGGCAATGATAACGCCTGGATTACAGATAGAGGAACCATGTTTGGTTACCAAGATATGATTGTAGACTTTAGAGGTATACCAACAATGCGTAGTTATGCGCCTACTGTATTGGACGTTACGCACTCGTTACAGCAACCTAATCAAACTTCTGGTGTTACAGGAGGTCGTCCAGATATGATTGAAACTATTGCTAGAGCTGGTGTTGTTAATAATGTTGATGGCTTATTTATGGAAACACATTTCGATCCTGCTAATGCTAAGAGTGATGGTGCCAATATGCTCCACTTAGATCATCTAGAAGGTTTACTGAAAAACTTAGTCGCTGTTAGGCAGACTATTAATTCATTCTAAAACTCTTTTCACTAGTTGACTTAAAAGGTCAATACTATATACTGCTTTCGAAAATCGAATTATAGAAAAGGCAAGATTCGTCATACACCTTCCTTTTACTATTTCATACTTTTGATTTATGGATAGCCGTATCTCCAAGACTCTGGATTATATAGAAAACAACTTATCGCTAAAGCTTACACTTAATGATCTTGCAAAAGTATCATGCATGTCTCCAAGTCATTTTCATAGAGTTTTTAAGAAGGAAACTGGTAGAACTCCATTTGAGTTTATAGAAGCATTAAAAATGAATAAAGCATATCAAATGCTCTTGTCAGATTCTCCTATGGTTCATCAACTAACAGAAACATTTGGATACAATGATTATGAAACATTTTCAAGAGCATTTAAGAAGTATCATTCACTAGCTCCAGATGATTTTAGGGCTATTGTTCAAAAGATAAAATCTGAAATGAGTGTTGGTCCTGAAAGTTTATTCATTAAAACTTTTGAGGTAGACAAAATAAGTGAGATCAAAACTACTTTAGATCAAATAACAACTTATCTACAAACTTTTCTGGAAGAGAAAGGATATTCCAAAGAAGATATTGAAAAAGCAAAAGTAATGTCTGTTCTTCCAAAATTAGAAAATTCAGAAAACGATGGAAACATTATTAAAAATAAGTTTGTAATCGTTGATAATCAAAAAATATGGAAGGCTCTTTTAAATAGTACCTTAAATGGAAACTAATTATCTATATATTATTTCTGCATTAATCGTTGGTCTTTTATTTCCACTTTATGCAATTGCAAATGGAAAAAAGACCAAAGACCTCCTTATAGAAAATCCAGAATATAGAAAACTCGTTTTTCGCCAAACTGCGATTATTCTCATCCTATTAACAATAATTACCATAGCTCCTTTTTTACTACAAAAAGAAAGCTTAAGTACCATAGGGCTAGATTTCCTTGACAAGCCACTTTGGGTTATAAGTCTATTTATAATCTCTGTTGCTAGCTTATATCTATTTAAATCAGTAAAGTTTACAGTTAAGAATGCTCAAAAATTCAATAATGGTAATAAAAGGGTTGCTTTTTTGATGCCGACAACTAAGACGCAATATAAACTAACCATCTATGTCTCTTTTGTTGCCGGAATTTGTGAAGAAATTATTTATAGAGGCTTTCTTTATTGGATGTTATTAGATTATTTTCCTTTAGTGGTTGCAGTAATAGTCACCAATGTGCCTTTCGCATTAGCCCACTTAACTACTACTGGGAAGAAAAACTCTTTTGGAGCTTTTGTCCTTGGTTTAATATTCTCTGGCGCCTACATTCTAACTGATTCATTATGGCTACCTATTTTACTTCACATTATTGTGGATTTATATTCAATGACTTTTGCCTTTAGGTCTCATCAAATTCTGAAATCAGAACCCTCAAAAACTAATGAAGATTAATGTTTTTTGATATTACGAGCGAGGCTTAGGCAGTTGCCTATCATACATCACAATACTTCCCGCAACGGATACATTAAGGCTCAATTCGGATTTGAATTTCACTAAGTGATGTGATTTTTCAATAGCTTTCTTGGACAAACCATGATCTTCCGCTCCAAGAAGATATACGCAACGTCTGGGATGCTCAAAGGCTTCTAAAGGTACAGCATTTTCAGTCATTTCTACACCAACTAACATGGCACCTTTAGGTAAATGCGCATAGAAATCTTCGAAGGTTTCATAATGAAAATAAGGCATAGACTTCACCGCATTGTGCGTATCACTAGCTTGCTTAGCATAGCGATTTCCGATCGTAAAAATAAAGCTTGCGCCAAGATTTTGTGCAGAACGCCATAGGACACCAAGATTTTCTGGTGTCTTACCATTTTGAATCCCTATTCCAAAAAACTCATTGTGGAAGTTGTCAATCATTTCGCAAAAATAACAACTTCTATTTATAGTTTTCAGAATAGGGATTAATACAGACAATTACATCCGACAATTCTTATTCCATAGTTACCCTCCTTATACTATGATTGCCAGAATCTGCTATATACAGTCCTTCGGAGTCGACGTAAATTCCGTTTACTTCTTTAAACTGTGCTTGGTTACCAATACCATCTGTAAAGCCATTTGTGCTCCCTGCAATGCTAGACACAAATCCATCTTCAGTAATTAATCTTACCTGATAGTTATGGTCTGCTATATAAAGCTTGCCCAAACCTCCTTCAGTTACAATCATAGGATGATTAAATAAAGCTTCATTTAGTGTACCATTATGCAGCCCTTGAGTGCTTCCAGCAAAAGTTGTTACTTCTCCATGATAATCCACTTTTCTAATGCGATGATTATCGGTATCTGCAACATAGAGAAAACCATCTAATCCTATAGTGATTCCATGAGGATTATTGAATTTTGCCTCACTAGAGTTACCATCTGCATAGCCTAAATCACTTCCTGCAAGCGTTGTTATCCAATTGAATGGATCAATCTTTCTTATTTTGTTATTGCCTGTATCGCTAACATAGATATATCCATGCTGGTCGATAGCGATTCCGGAAGGTTGATTAAAGTTTGCATAAATACCTACACCATCTGCATCGCCCTGTGAGCTTCCTGCTTTTGTACTCACCTCCCCTTCCGGAGTAATCTTTCGAATCCTATGATTATCTCTATCCGCAACATAAATGTCTCCATCGCTGCTTATCGCTAATGCCCAAGGACTATTGAATTGTGCATTGGTTCCTATACCATCTGCATAACCTTGAGTACTACCAGCAAAGGTACTTACAATGCCATCAGGTGTTATTTTTCGTATTCTATGGTTCTTGGTATCTGCTACGTAAAGATTCCCTTGAGCATCTTTAACAATACTGCTCAACTCATTGAACCTTGCATCATTTAGTGAACCTTCTGTAATACCTATTTGTCCATTTCCAGATACTGTAGTTACTGTAACTACTAATGGTTCCTCACTCACGATTACGCTATCATTTTCACTGCAGCTCAGACTAGTGAAGCCAATGACTAAAACAAGTGCTGTTTTCTTAATAGTAGTCATTACTTTCTGCTTTTTAGCATCTTTCTTATTCAAATCTTTAAAGGTTAGCATTTGCCAAACTTTAGCTGATGCGCCATTATAAAAACCAGTTTCATACTTATAGTTTTTCGGGTTCTTGAACGTACCAAAAAGGATGTCGAAAATTGGTAAATCCGAATAGTTATATCTGTGTATTCCTTTAGCATGATGAACCGTGTGACTTTCTGGGCGTTGAATAATATAGCCTAGCCATACAGGTGTTTTAATGTTTGCGTGCTGAAACATTCCTAAGAAATTAGTCACTAATAAGGTAACTGTAATTGCCTGAGGAGATAAGCCTACCAATAGTGCAAAACACAAACTTCCTAAGACTGTCCAGCCTACCATATCTAAAGGGCTAAAATAGAAAGCTCCATAAGTGTCTAATCGTTCTGCACTATGATGCATTTGATGAAAGACTCTCCACAAAAAGTTAAAACTATGCATGGTCCTATGCCATACGTAGACACCAAACTCATATAATACTACACCAACTAACCCTCCAATTAAAGTCGTTAGGTTTGTAAGGTCAACCAAACGATATGACTCTAGATAAGGGTCAATGAATAATGGTAAGTAAGAAGATAAGTAGAAGAAAAAAGCAAAGCTTGCTAGTCCCCTAAGTTTCCAAAACTTAATCTTCGGTAATTCCTTGGCAGGGAAAAAAGCTTCCCAGCACATTAAAATCGCATACATAGCTAATACAGCTAAAGATATTGGGTCTAATAAAATTTCTAAAGGTGAAATCATGACAATTAGTTTTTAAAATTAATGACACAAACATATCACCAGAAACTACCGCACTACAACCTAATATGTGTCATTCCTTTTAACATTTGTAGCATCATAAATGATTGATATTGAGAAGTTTTCACACAATACAACAGATGTTGCAAAACCTACAAATAATGTTGCATTTTGGTAAATACAAGCCAAAAAAGGTTTTCTAAACCTAGTAAGATTCTGACTGCTTTTCAGCTTAAAAAAAGGATGCAAAATGGTATTATTTTGAGTTCACCTCACTTGGGTTAACTCCAAATTGCTCAAAGAAGCATTTAGAAAAGTATGATGGGTTTTGAAATCCAACTTCATAAGCAATCTCGCCTACTGTTGCACTATTCTGCTTAAGCATATCCATAGCACGATGCAAACGGAAGAATCTAATGTATTCGTTTGGTGTATGATTAGTGATTGCTTTCATTTTTCTGAACAATTGGGATCTACTCAAAGCTACTGCTTCTGCCAATTCTTCAACCCCAAATAAAGGGTTAGCTATTTCGGATTCAAGTGTAGATGTTATCTTTTCAATAAAAACTCCATCAATAGAATTCAGCTTAAGCTTTTTAGGCATTAGAGATACATCGGTTTCAGGATTGAAATAGGAATGTATCTTTTTCCGAAGCGAAATCAAATTATCGATTCTAATTAGCAATTCTTCACTATCAAAAGGCTTGGTTAAATAATCATCAGCCTGATTCTTTAGTCCTTCTAGTTTGTCTTCCTTAGAAGATCTAGCAGTAAGTAGAATTACAGGAATATGACTTGTACGCATGTCTTCTTTTAACGTATTGCATACTTGCAGACCATCAACTTTTGGCATCATGAGGTCGCTAATAATAATATCTGGAATAAGCTCAAATGCTTGTTCTATTCCTATCGCTCCATCTGCAGCTTCTTTTACCTGATATTTTTCATGAACCACAGACTTTATATATGTCCTAAGGTCTTCATTATCTTCAATCAATAAAAGTACTGGCAAATTATTTTCGCTTACCTCATTTTGAAGTGCTCTTGGTGTATTGAAATCCTCGACTTCTATTTCAACTGTATTATTAGTTGGCGTAATGATTTGAATATCCTCTTCGGATAAATGAGATTTACCGAAAGGTAGCTTTACAGTAAATGTGCTTCCAACATCTAACTTGCTTTTTACATCAATTGTACCTTTATGTAACTCGACAAGTTCCTTGATAAGTGAAAGCCCTATTCCTGTGCCAACCACATTGTCTGAATCGGCATTGGTAGCTTGGTAAAATCTATCAAAAACATACTCTTGCTCTTGTTCAGGAATACCTTTTCCTGTATCAATGACTTCAATATTCAAGTAATTAATCCCATCTGATTCCTGTTCATTCAATCGAACTGTTACTTCTCCTTTTGAAGGCGTATATTTTAGCGCATTAGATAATAGATTCACTATAATTTCTTCAGCCTTTTCTTTGTCTACGAACAAATAATACGCTTCTTTCTCTGAACTAAAAGACAGTTTAATATCTTTCATCTCTGCCATGGATTGAAAGGATAAAACCCAACCTTTAATTAGTGGCACTATATCTGTATAAGCGGCTTTGAGCTTTATTTTACCATCTTCAATTTTAGATAGTTCCAACAGTTGGTTTATTAATTTCAGCAAGCGCTTTCCGTTTCTATCTATCATATCCACTAATGGTCGAGAAGCATCATCTGTTGTTTGCCTTAGCTTTTCTAAAGGTCCTAGTATAAGTGTAAGCGGTGTTCGAAATTCATGTGAAATATTATTAAAGAAACGCGATTTGAGGCGATTCACCTCTTCAAGTTGTACTCTTTGTTTACCTTCTATAGCAAGAAGTTCCTTATTTTTCTTGTTTCGAAATTTGAAAAATTGAAAGACAAAAACAGTAAGTATCAGAGCAAATAATGCACCTACAGCATATATGTTTTGCCAAAGACGTTGCGTCTTGTTTTTCTGCTCTAACTCACTGATGGTTTGCTCCTGTTTTGCTGTATCGTATTTTGCTTGTACTTCAGCTAATTCTCTTGTTTTTCTGGTTGCAAACAAACTATCCTGAATTTTTTTATACGCTTTATAAAATTGTAGCGATGCTCCATAATTCTTTTGCTTTTCTTCTAATAAGGATAGGTTTTGATAGGTATGTCTTTGAGGAAAATAATTATCGTTTGCCTGATGCACTTTAAGTGACTCATTCAAATAATACCTGGCACTATCTAGTTGATTCAACTTTAGAAAAGCATTTCCAATATTATTATGCGTTCCTCCCAGCATAGGGTTTCTTTTGGTGGACTGGCTCTTTGCCAATGCTACACGATAGTGTTCCAAAGCCTTGGCATACTCTTCTTGAAACATATATACCTCTCCAAGATTGGATTGTGACCTTATGATACCAATCGGGTTTTGAAGATCTAAATGCATTTTGGCAGATTTAGCATGATACACCTGTGCACTATCATATTTCCCCCAATCGACATAAGCCACACCAATATTATTGTAGGTCTTTGCTATGTTCGCCTTGTCTGCAATCTTTTGGTATCCAGATAAACTTTGCGCGTAATAGTCTAAAGCGGTTTGATAATTTCCCTTTTCTTCGTGTAGAATTCCAAGTGATAGGTTATAGTTAGCTAGTCCTTTACTATCATTGATTTGTTCTTTAATTCTTCGTCCATCTGTAAAATATTGCAATGCTTTTTCCTCATCCCTGAAGCCCACAAGATAAAGTACTGCCATCCTATACATCACATCAGACTCTCCCTTTTTATCATCTATATCTCTGTAAATACCAATTGAAGTATCATACCGCTCTTTGGCCTGAGCATCATTACCGATAATACTTTCAACATTACCATAAATAAGGTGTCCCTTTGCTAAAGTTGATTCATCTTCATAGTCATTCAAAATTGCTATTGCTGAATCTATCTTAACCTTTGTATCATCATACTCTCCTTTTCTCATTTTAACCGCAGCATCTCCAACAAAGATTTTTGCCAGGAGCTCCATTTCTTGTTCTTCTTTCGCAATTGTTGATGCTTTGGCAAAACTATCTTCGGATTCTTCATATTCTCCTTTTAGGTTACATATTGTACCGTTAAGGAAGTATGCTTTAGCTAATTGTTTTGGATGATTCTTTAAATCAGGATTTGATAGGATAAGCTTGATTAATTCTGAACTTTCTGAAGTGTTAGTTTCTAAAAGCTGTTCAGCGATTTCATTTGCTTTGACAAAGTATGCTTCACCTTGTAACCCTTTTAAATCTTGCTTATATGCATCGGTTTTGGAAGATTGTCCATGCCCTAAAAAATTAATAAAGCATAAAAGGAATAACAGAATAGTGAGTCTCATAATCGGCTCAAAATTAATAGCATACTACAAAAATACATTATTTAATTCAGTAGCTTTTCTGTGGAAGCCTCTAGCGATGGCTAAAGGGAGAATTTCAGCTATTTAATGATCTATAATATTCCATCGGTGTACAGTTCATTACTTTTTTAAAAGCTCTATTAAATGTAGTTTTACTATTGAATCCTGAGTCATAAGCCAGAGCTTCGATAGTAAGATTTTCTATCCCTCCATTTTCAATCTTTTGCTTTGCAAATTCAATCCTGAAACCATTAATGAAATTAAAGAAGTTCTGATCGTATACTTCATTGATTAGTTGCGAGAGTTCATGGGTTGTTATGTCCATGTGTGAAGCCAACTCTTTTAAATTCAAATCTGGATTTAAATAAATATTTTCCTGTATTAAAGATTCTAATTTAGATTTAAGCACCTGTGCTTCTGATGCTGTGAGTTTAGAATTTTTGTACTTATCCTTCTCTTTATAAATACCAGAAATTACCTCTGGCTGTTTCCACGATTTATATATAATCACCAAAAGAATTATAGCCAGGAGAAAAAGAAATAGAAAATCTGCTGTATTGTTTATGGTGTAATAGCCTCCAGTAATAATCAAAATACTGAGAATTAGAATTAAACTTCCAATAACAAAGCCAGCAATCATAAGGTGTTTTACCCAGATATAATTAAGCTTTGTCTGTGAAGACGATCTATTAGTAACTGTCTCTTTACTTTGATTCACTAATCTTCTGGATATGTATAAATAGATTACTAAATGGGTTACTTGAGTAATAATGAAAAATATTGCTGCAATTTTTAGCGTGACAATATCAAAATAGTCAGTTATTCTATCTTGAATTGTGTGAATACCTATCATTACTAGCACTGCTATTCCCCAAACTGCATAATGCTTCCAAACATCTTTGAATAATAATCTATTACCAAGCTTACTTTTTATATAGAAGTAGAAAGATGAACCAATGAGATAAATAAATCCATGAGATAATAAATACACGAATTGATAAAATGTTGAGCCTTCTTTATCTGCTATTCCTCTCAAAATTAAGATTGAAAGCACGAAAACCAGTATCGCCAAAAACTGATTTGCCTGTCTATTTCCCCGCTTATGAATACACAGAAAAACGCTCCACATGATACCCAATAATGCAGAAAACATTAGAAAGGTATACCCTTTGGATGCAAATAACAACAGACTGAAATTCATTTTTGTTGTGCCATTTTATAAAGTGGTTCTATAATGAAGCTAAAACACTCTAATTTCATTGATAAGTATTAAAAGTATAAATATTATGAAGAAAGCAAAAAATATATTTAAATGGGTTCTTACCATTTTACTTGGGCTAGAATTTATCATCGCTGGCCAAGCAAAATTCACCAATGCCGAAATTTGGATTAAACAGTTTGAAGGATGGGGCTATCCTGATTCCTTTCGTATTTTAATAGGTGCTTTAGAACTTATTGCCGCCATATTTCTTTTCATACCAAAATTTAGAACAAAAGCTGCCTTACTACTTATTGTCATAATGCTAGGTGCTTTTGCAACACACGCTATCCATGCTCAATGGCCAAATACGATTGTTACAATTGTGTTGGTTATCCTTTTGGGAGTATTATATATTTTGAGCAGCAACAAACCCTTCAAATTAAAAAAGTAATTCTAAAAAAAACCTCCTTACCGATGAGGATAAGGAGGAGGAATTAACTATTGACATACCCCTTTAATATAATTACAATAGTTAATGTTATGTATTCTTAATCGTCATAAGATGACCATCCTTTGTATTTACTTGGTTATCCAAAGGGCATGATTTGGGACGTCTACTATTAATCACTATATGTAAGGAGATTATCATGCCCTTTTTGGAATAACCGATCTAAAAATGAACCGTGTTTATAAGCATAGTAAGTTAAGGTTCCATTTTTTGTTGTTAACGTTTTATTATCTTCTGAGCTCTTCTGGCCCTCCTCTTAGTTCTACCTTTTAGTTCAACCACATATACACCATCACTAATTGTGCTCACATCAACACGTTGTGTCATGGTCTTGTTCTCCAATGTGGTCTCTATCACCAATCTTCCTTGTAGGTCATACAACCTGAAGTCTGTCGTCTCTGTCAATTGTCCATGCACCACAATGGTGTCATCCTGTGGATTGGTGTATATCTTCAGTGTGTCCAGTTCTGATTCTATTGTCGATAGGGAATCCTCCTCGAACCTGAGGAAGAATCGTCCCGTGCCGCTGATGTCCTGTCCTGGTGTGATCTGATAAATTTCTTCTGTCAATAGGGTTATCGTATTGGTCTCCGTGTCCTCCAGATAGACCTTTATGGCACTTGGCAGTGTCGAGTCGATGATATCAAAGGTCAACGGCTCATTGGCATAGGCATTGACGCCCAATGCGATGGTCACGTCGTGCATGTCCTCTCCGTGCATGGCCTGTATCGCCATTGGTATTCCTGCATTGTCCTCTACCAGATGTGAGTACACTGCAAAGGCTGGTGCCGTGCCTCCCCATATCGCTGCATCATAGCCTGGGTCGAGTCCTAATGAGGCATTCTCGTTGAAGTAGAAATCCGTCGTGTAGTTATCATCATCTGAGGAGATGCCCAGCTTTAGGTACTCTAGGTTGTTGCCAGATCTG
>NZ_JANFDA010000003.1:0-436513 GCF_040493455.1 Winogradskyella sp. 3972H.M.0a.05
ATAGTAAGGGTTTTTTGCTTTTTGTATATAATAATATAATGAGTTTTTTATTTGAATGTGGCTTTCATAACTCTGCCTCCCGTCTTATTTAATTGAAGATGCAATTGTTGGAGGCTATCAATACGCATTACGCCTTTCATGCTTTCATCATCACTATACACTGAATAAGTTTTATCTACTTTTCTTTTCCAATTTAGCTTGTGTATATGATAGCTTGGAATTGAATCTAATTTTGAATACTCACAATGATAGGATAATGCAATATGATCTTTTCTAATGTCTAGATAATCTTCACTTGTACACTTGTCTAATGTGATTGGTGGATCGTCATTGAATTGCAAATGAGTAATAGACCAAAATTTTATTATTGGATCTTCAGCAGGATAGTCACTACTTTTTTTACAACTCTGAAAACAGCAAATGCATAAAAGTAGTAACATCAACCTCATAACTAAAATCTAAAATAGTGTGATTTGCCCTTCATCATCAATTTCCAAATCTATATCATTTGGAGGGTCAGATTCAGTTGTTGGCTTTTCTTGAGCATCAGTTGTTTCTTCAGGCTTTTCTGCAGATAATTCTTGCTCATCTACAACTTCTATTTCTTCAGCAGGGACTTCTTTGGGAGCCTCATAAGGTATTGGATCCAATAAGTTTATTTGATTAACCTTATGTTTTGACAACTGATTCCCTAAAGCACTGATTCCTTTTATTGAAATAAACTCTTCAAGGTTTACTGTTGCATTATCTCTTCGATCTTTCCCTCTCTCCTTAGCATAAACAATTTCGGCTACAGGTTTCCAGTCTGTTGATACTATTTCTAGCTGACTTTCTGGGTGGTCTGATATAAATGATTCTTCTTTGCTTTCATTTTCAATAAGAAAGCGCTTCACATAATAGCGTTCTTTTTCGCCTTCAAAATAAACGGCAGAAATTGGCTTTTTTGGTACCCATTTTTCAAGAACAATCATATCATTGTCAAAATGTGTTGTTAATTCAGGAATAATAGTCTTAACGATACCAGATTGTTTGATTATAAGCAGTCTGTCTTCTCCTCTAAACTCACCTATTAATTCTCCTCTACCATCAACATTGAGGCGCTGAACTGTATCATCGAACCATATTTTGCGAGGTTTGAGAGTTGAAACGCCTTTTTCTTTGAGTTCTACACGTTTTATGGAATATTTTGTAACTAGATTTCCTTTAGAGCTTCGTCCCTTTATAAGGATATCTGCGAAATCTAAATCCCATTTTAATTTTTTAATACTTCCTACTTGACGTAATAGTATAGTCACTACTTCAGCTTCGCCATTAGGGTTTGCAGAAAAATGCCAGACGACAGAGCCTTTGTTGCCGTTGGTAAGATCATATTCTTTGTCCCTTGTAATTGCGGTTACTGCAAAACGTTTGATATAAGATGGTCCACCTTTTCCATCTCTATAAATCATATTGTAAATAGTACGTTTGTCTTTTTTCTTGAAGACTGCGACATGAATAATATTTTTGCCTACAAAAGTTTTTGAACCAACTTTTGTGATCATCATTTTTCCTTCTTTGGTGAATACAATGATATCATCGATATCACTACAGTCGCATACATATTCGTCTCTTCTTAAGGAAGTTCCAATAAATCCTTCTTCTCGATTGACATAAAGTTTAGTATTTCTAATAACTACTTTTGTTGCATCTACATCATCAAAAATTCTAATTTCTGTTTTGCGTTCTTTTCCTTGACCGTAATCTTTCTTCAGCCTTTGAAAGTATGCAATTGCATATTCAATAAGGTTAGCCAAATGATGCTTAATCTCAGCGATTTGCTCTTCTAGGGCTTCGATCTTTTGTTGAGCCTTGTCTATATCGAACTTAGAAATACGCTTAATTCTTATCTCAGTTAACCTTACAATATCCTCTTCGGTTACGGCTCGTTTAAGGTGCTTTGTGTGTGGTTTTAGGCCTTTGTCTATAGCTGAAATTACACCTTCCCAGGTTTCCTCTTCTTCTATATCGCGATAGATTCTATTCTCAATAAATATTCTTTCAAGGGAAGCGAAATGCCATTGTTCTTCTAGCTCACTCAGCTTTATTTCTAATTCACTTTTTAATAGTTGAACTGTGTTATCCGTAGAGCGTCTTAAGATTTCGGATACTCCAATAAATATTGGTTTATTATCTTCTATGACACAGGCTAAGGGCGAAATGGAACTCTCGCAATTAGTGAATGCATAGAGTGCATCTATAGTTTTATCTGGAGAAATTCCAGAAGGGAGGTGTACTAATATTTCTACTTCTGCAGCAGTATTGTCTTCAATCTTCTTAATCTTTATTTTGCCTTTATCATTGGCTTTTAGAATTGAATCGATTAAAGATGATGTTGTGGTTGCAAAAGGGATTTCGGTAATTACTAAAGTATTCTTATTGAGTTGCGAAATCTTAGCCCTAACTCTAACTTTTCCGCCTCTGTTACCATCATTATAGTTAGTGAAATCAGCAATACCAGCAGTAGGAAAATCGGGAACTAACTTGAATCTTTTACCTTGTAAATGTTTTATAGAAGCATCTATAAGTTCAATAAAATTGTGCGGTAGTATTTTCGTTGACAGTCCGACAGCAATACCTTCAGCACCTTGCGCTAATAATAACGGAAACATTACTGGAAGGTTGATTGGCTCTTTTCGACGTCCATCATAGGATGCTTGCCACTCCGTAATTTTTGGGTTATAGACTACATCTAGAGCAAACTTAGATAATCGCGCTTCAATGTACCTAGATGCAGCAGCACTATCGCCTGTGAGTATATTTCCCCAGTTACCTTGGGTGTCTATCAATATATCTTTTTGACCAATTTGTACCATAGCATCAGCAATACTTGCATCTCCATGAGGATGGTATTGCATGGTATGCCCAACAATATTGGCTACTTTATTATATCTACCATCATCTAAATCTTTCATGGAATGCATGATACGACGTTGAACAGGTTTAAAACCGTCTTCAATCGCAGGTACTGCACGCTCTAAGATTACGTAGGATGCATAATCCAAGAACCAATCCTTATACATCCCAGTGACCTTGGTTATGGTTTCTTGATTTTCGTTATTGTTATTGATGTCGTCCGATTCTTCAATCATTGATTTCTAACTTTAATTTTCGGTTGTACTTTATCATTTTGCTTAACGACTGCTTGATGTATTTTCGTTTTTTTCTACTTACCAAAGTGACGTTGAAAACTTCTTTGATGTTTCTTCCTTTTGTAGTTTGAATGTAAAGTACTAGTGTTTTATAAATTATATAATTATTGAACTTAAAGGCTCTAAGATCTTCTTTTGCAAATTCTATCTGATGTTCTCTATAATTGAAATGATCCGCCAATAATAATCCTCTGTTTAGTATCACAACTTTTACGCCATCACTATCATACTCAAAATATCTAGAGATCCAATGTACCACAGCAAATACAACTATAAAGCCCAATAGAATAATTAAAAAGGTAAGAACTGGGTTAGTGGTTAATTTACTAAAAGCACTAAACACTGTCGCTAACAAAATGGCTAAGACAATCAGTATGAAGTATACCGATATAATTACATTTTTTGCCTTACCATTATTGGTTCTCATTATTTTTCCTCCTCAACTATATCTAATTCAACTTTCAAGTTATTGATAATGAATTCTTGTCTATCTGGTGTGTTTTTTCCCATGTAGAATTTCAATAACTCTTCTACCGTCATTTCTTTATCCATCATTACTGGGTCTAGACGAATATCGTCACCAATGAAATGTTTAAATTCATCTGGTGAAATTTCACCAAGACCTTTAAATCGTGTTATTTCTGGTTTTGGTTTCAGTTTTTCAATAGCATTAATTCGTTCTTGCTCTGAATAGCAATAGATTGTTTCTTTTTTATTTCTAACTCTAAACAATGGTGTTTGTAAAATGTATAGGTGTCCTTCTTTTATTAATTCTGGAAAGAATTGTAAAAAGAATGTAATTAACAGCAAACGAATATGCATTCCATCTACATCGGCATCCGTTGCAATCACAATATTATTATAGCGTAAGTCTTCTAAGGACTCTTCGATATTTAATGCTGCTTGGAGCAGATTGAATTCTTCATTTTCATAAACAATCTTCTTACTCATTCCATAGGAGTTGAGCGGTTTACCACGAAGGCTAAATACCGCTTGAGTATTCACATCTCTAGATTTTGTGATACTTCCAGAAGCCGAATCTCCCTCAGTAATAAATAGGGTAGATTCTAAACGTCTGTCTTTCTTTAGATCACCTAAATGTACACGGCAATCTCTTAGTTTCTTATTATGAAGACTTGCCTTTTTGGCACGTTCTCTTGCTAGTTTTCGAATTCCAGAAAGTTCTTTACGCTCACGTTCTGCCTGAAGTATTTTTCGCTGAATTTTTTCTGCATGTTCTGGATTTTTATGCAAGAAATTATCAAGATATGTTTTTACAAAGTCATTGACATAAGTCCTCACAGTAGGCAAACCTCCACCCATTTCTGTAGAACCTAATTTAGTTTTGGTCTGACTTTCAAAAACAGGTTCCATAACTTTTATTGAAATGGCGGCAACTACTGATTTTCTTATATCTGAAGCATCATAGTTTTTGCCATAGTACTCTCGTATAGTTTTCACTAAAGCCTCTCTAAAAGCAGCTAAGTGTGTACCACCTTGTGTAGTGTTCTGACCATTTACGAACGAATGATACTCTTCGGAATATTGTGTTTTGTGATGTGTAAGGGCTAACTCAATATCGTCACCTTTGAGATGAATAATAGGGTAGAGCTTATCATTATCGTTGATATTTTCTTCTAATAGATCTTTAAGCCCATTTTCACTAAAATACTTTTCACCATTAAAGACTATGGTTAAACCAGGATTTAGGTATACATAGTTTTTGAGCATTTTAGAGACATACTCGTTTCTATACTTATACTTTTTAAAGATAGTATCATCTGGCACAAAAGACACTTTGGTTCCTTTTCTACGAGATGTATCATCAAGTAATTCTTGGTTTTTCAGTTCTCCAAGTTCAAACTCTGCAGAGGCGGATTTTCCATCTCTGGTAGATTCTACCCTAAAATATGTCGATAATGCGTTTACAGCTTTAGTACCAACTCCATTAAGCCCTACAGATTTCTTAAAGGCTCTAGAATCGTACTTTCCACCTGTATTCATCTTTGACACTACATCGACAACCTTACCCAATGGAATACCACGACCATAATCGCGAACTATGACCTTATTACCTTGGATAGAGATTTCTATGGTTTTACCAGCTCCCATGACATATTCGTCGATGGAATTGTCGAGAACTTCTTTGAGTAAGATATAGATACCATCATCGGGAGATGAACCATCTCCGAGCTTTCCAATGTACATTCCTGGACGCATTCTAATATGCTCTTTCCAGTCTAGTGAGCGTATGTTATCTTCAGTATAATTAGATTGTTGAGACATAGGATACAAAAAATTGCATAAGTAGCTAATATAGTATTTAGAGGCAAAAAATGAAACCTAGAAACACTAAGGTTATTAACAATGTTTTAAAGGGTTTTCTGTCTAAAAAGACTAGAGAATACAAGGTAAAAACTTCAAATGCTAAAATCTAATTTTTAGTAAGTTTTTCTGCTTCTTTTTTTAGAAATTCATTTCTTGTTTTTAGCAGATTTATCATGTAGCGTTTTAAGAAAATTTTGTTTGCTATTTTACCTAGAAGCCCTAGAGGAGACTCGAAGGAAAATTTATCCCTTATTATAGTATAATCACCTTCCTTTTGAAAGTGATGTTCATGTCTGAAGGACTTGAATACACCAGAAACCATTTCATCTACAAAATAATTTGGTGCGTCGTATTCGGTTATCTTTGAAGTTAATCGTTGTTTTATTCCGAAGTGGATAGCTTCCCATGTAACCGTTTCTCCAAGTTCTATTAATCCTGAAGTTTTACCTGAAACTGCTTTTTCTTTAGAGTGTTGAAGGGATTGGGTATGGAAGTCAATATTTCTAGCTAAATCAAAACAAATTTTGATATCAGCCATGACTTTCATTTCTAGATGAATTTCCTCCATCGTTTATTTACACATTAAAAAGGAAGTGCATTACATCGCCGTCTTTAACAATGTAATTTTTTCCTTCAACGCGCATTTTTCCTGCTTCTTTTACTTTGGCTTCGCTACCATAAGACGTATAATCATCGTAGCTAATTACTTCGGCTCTAATAAAGCCTTTTTCAAAATCTGTGTGAATTACACCAGCTGCTTGAGGCGCAGTAGCACCTACATTTACTGTCCAAGCTCTTACTTCTTTTTTACCGGCTGTGAAATAAGTTTGTTGATTAAGGAGCTTATATGCTGAACGGATTAGCTTGGCAGAGCCTGGTTCATCCAATCCTATATCTTGTAAGAACATTTGGCGCTCTTCATAATCATCTAGTTCATTGATGTCAGCTTCTGTACCTACAGCTAAAACAAGAACTTCTGCATTCTCAGTAGAAACGGCTTCGCGAACTTGTTCAACATAAGCATTGCCAGAAACAGCAGAGCCTTCATCAACATTACAAACATACATTACAGGTTTGTCCGTGATAAGTTGAAGTGGCTTTATGTAGTCGATATAATCATTTTCGTCAAACTCTAAAGCTCTCACAGATGTACCAGCTTCTAAAGCGACTTTAATTTTAGTTAAGACATCAAACTCTTTTTGTGCTTCTTTGTTTCCAGTCTTGGCAGCTCTACCAATCTTATCTGCTTTTTTCTCTACAGATTCCAGGTCTTTTAATTGAAGTTCAATATCTATGGTTTCTTTATCTCTAATTGGGTCTACACTACCATCGACATGAACAATATTATCATTGTCAAAACAGCGTAAAACGTGTAGTATAGCATCCGTTTCTCTAATGTTAGCTAAAAACTGATTACCTAAGCCTTCACCTTTACTAGCACCTTTCACTAGACCAGCTATATCAACAATTTCTACAGTTGCTGGAATAACACGTTCTGGATCAACAAGTTCTTCTAGTTTTTCTAATCGTTGATCGGGTACATTGATGACACCAATGTTTGGCTCAATAGTACAAAATGGAAAGTTAGCACTTTGCGCTTTTGCATTAGAGAGACAATTAAATAAGGTCGATTTTCCAACGTTTGGTAATCCTACAATTCCAGCTTTCATAAGTTATGATTTTGCGACTGCAAATGTAGGGAATTAGTTATTTAGATAGTACTCCTTATTTATAATATCTTAAGATATTTCTTGTAACTTTTTTAGGTTAGCTGAAGACCTTTCCAAACCACGTTCCCAACTTGGCCACCAAATGGGTTGAGAGAAGGCAATAGTTTCAATTATAATATCAAATCCTAAGGTTCCGATAGAGTAGTCATCAATTAAATCAATAATCTTTATTGAGGCAATCATTTTATCAGAGCCAAATTCATCTGTTCGAAGCATTCTTATAAACTCTACTTCAAACTCATAATCATTGTACTTGACTTTATACCTCGTATCAGTTTGAATACAGTCCCATTTTAGAATACCTTCTTTAGTAAGTCGTTTTACTTCTTCTAGTTTTTTGATTTTTAGTTCGTGTATAGAATAGTCTACCATGTTAATTCAAGGGTTAGTTAGTAGTAAGGATTAATTGATGACTAAATTAAGAGTTAATGGTTTATAAATCAATACGTAGGTTTACGTATATGCCTAAACAAAAAAATCCCAAGCTTCTTGCTTGGGATTTTGTATTGTAAATTATAATGTCAATTAATCTTCAGGATGCATAAAGCGTTGTTTGCCAAGTAAAACTTCTTCAGTTTCAACATTGTCTTCATCTGGTACACAACAATCTACAGGACAGACAGCAGCACATTGAGGTTCTTCATGAAATCCTTTACACTCTGTACACTTGTCTGGAACTATATAATAGATTTCGTCACTCACAGGTTCTTGTGTGTCGTCAGCATTTACAGCCTTACCATTGGGTAATACGATATCACCAATAAGACTTGTGCCATCCGAGTAGCGCCAATCATCTGCGCCTTCATAAATTGCTGTATTTGGGCATTCTGGCTCACATGCTCCACAGTTAATACATTCATCAGTTATTATGATAGCCATAGCAATTTTGTTTTTTATCTTTGCGACTGCAAAAATAACGCCAAAACCAGTTATACGCAAGCCAAGCATGGAATTACAACAACGAATTAACGCTTTTGTAAAATTAGGACAGTTTTTAGAGCAGTTTTCAACAGATTCTCCAAAAAGAAATGATAATGTTGAACATAATGATGTTTTTTTTGATGGATTTAAGCATCAATTAAAATTAGCACAGGAACATAATGGTTGGTTTACAAAGTCAAATCTTGAGTTTGCAATAAGAGGTTGGGTGAATTTGCTAACAGAAGAAAAACTTTCTGAATGGTTAGATTCTTACAAGTTCACTAACAAAGAAAAAAAGCTAGTTGCCATAATCATGGCTGGGAATATCCCAATGGTTGGTTTTCATGATTTTCTGTCAGTACTAATATCTGGTCATAATGTTCTAGTTAAGCAATCTTCAAACGACAAGCATATAGTTCCGTTTTTAGCTAAGTACTTGGAATATGTTGAACCAGAGTTTAAAGGATGCATTCAATTTACAGAAGAAAAATTAGAAGGGTTTGATGCTGTGATTGCTACTGGAAGTAATAACACTGCTCGTTATTTTGAATATTATTTTAAAGATAAGCCTTCAATAATTCGAAAGAATAGAAATTCTGTGGCAGTGCTCACGGGAAATGAAAGTGAAGATGATTTAAAACAATTGTCTGAAGATGTCTTTAGATATTATGGATTGGGTTGTCGTAGTGTTTCAAAATTATTTGTTCCAAAGGACTATGATTTTGATGCATTTTTTAAAGCTCTGTATCATTGGCATCCAGTAATTGAAGAGGCTAAATACGCAAATAATTACGATTATAATAAAGCTGTGTATTTAATGAGTGAATTTGATATGCTAGAAAACGGGTTTTTGATGATTAAAGAAGATAGTAGTTATGCTTCACCAATAGCAACAGTATTTTACGAATACTATAATGACTTAGATAGCTTGAAGTTGAAGTTGCAACAAGATTCAGATCAGATTCAATGTATTGTTGCTAATAATTTGGTGGATAGCGAAATCCCTTTCGGAAAAACCCAAACCCCAGAACTTACAGACTATGCAGATGGTGTTGATACAATTGAATTTTTGTTAAAAATATAGTTGAAAAATTATAGTTTTCATAACACCTAATCTACTAGAAATTATCACCTTTGCATTTGAAAAAAATATAGTTAATCATGGTTAAGAAACACAACTTTAGCGCAGGTCCATGCATTTTGCCAAAAGAAGTCATGCAAAAAGCTTCAGAGGCAGTTATCGATTTTGATAATGGATTATCGTTGCTAGAGATTTCCCACAGAAGTAAGCCCTTTGTTGATGTCATGGAGAAGGCTAGAAGTCTAGCGTTAGAATTGCTTGGATTAGAAGGTAAAGGATACAAAGCATTGTTCTTACAAGGCGGTGCAAGTACTCAATTTTTAATGGTTGCATTGAACCTATTAGAAAAGCGAGCAGGATATTTGAATACAGGTACATGGAGCTCTAAAGCGATCAAAGAAGCAAAAATATATGATGACATATATGAAGTAGCTACTTCTGAAAATGCAGGCTTTAATTATATCCCAAAAGGATATGACATCCCTGAAGATTACGATTATTTCCACTGTACGTCCAATAACACCATATTTGGAACTCAGATGAAATCTTTTCCAGATTCACCGATTCCTATGGTGTGTGACATGAGTAGCGATATTTTTTCGAGAAGTTTAGACTTTTCAAAATTTGATATCATATATGCAGGAGCACAAAAAAACATGGGGCCGGCAGGAACAACTTTAGTAGTAGTTAAAGAAGATGTTCTTGGAAAAGTATCTCGTAAGATTCCATCGATGATGGACTATAAAGTACACATTAGTAAAAGTAGTATGTTCAATACACCTCCAGTATTTGCTGTTTATACATCTATGCTTACGATGGAATGGCTTAAGAAGCTAGGAGGAATAAAGGCTATTGAGGAAATCAATGAAAAGAAAGCTCGACTTATATATTCTGAAATAGATTTAAATCCACTATTCAAAGGGTATTCAGTAAAAGAAGACCGATCCAATATGAATGCAACATTTACCTTAGCTAACGGAGATCTAAAAGAAACTTTTGACGCTATGTGGAAGGAAGCTGGAATAAATGGACTTAATGGGCACAGAAGTGTAGGTGGTTATAGAGCGTCAATGTATAATGCGTTATCACTAGATAGCGTAAAAGCATTGGTAGAAGTAATGAGTGAATTAGAAAGAAAAGCATAACAAGAATTAATGAAAGTATTAGCAAACGACGGTGTATCTCAAAGTGGTATTAATGCTTTAGAACAAGCAGGGTTTGAGGTATTAACAACAACTGTAGCACAAGAGCAGTTAGAAAACTATATCAATGAAAACAACATTGATGTATTATTGGTGAGAAGTGCTACAAAAGTGAGAAAAGATATTATTGATGGATGCCCAGACCTTAAAATCATTGGACGTGGTGGCGTAGGTATGGATAATATCGATGTAGACTATGCAAGAGATAAAGGGAAACATGTTATTAATACACCTGCGGCTTCATCGAGCTCTGTTGCAGAGTTGGTATTTGCGCACTTATATGGCGGTGTTCGTTTCTTGCATGATGCCAATAGAAATATGCCTCTAGACGGAGACACAAAATTCAAAGCGTTAAAAAAGAACTACGCTAAAGGTGTAGAGCTTAGAGGAAAAACGTTAGGAGTTATTGGTTTTGGTCGTATTGGTCAGGAAGTAGCTAAAATTGCCTTAGGTATTGGTATGAAAGTTATTGCTAGCGATATGTTTGTAGAAAAAGCAGATATAAAACTAGAGTTTTTTGATGGACAAAGTGTAGACTTTGGTATCGAAACACAACCAATGGATGCTATTTTAAAAGAATCAGATTTCATAACACTACATGTACCAGCACAGAAAGATTATGTGATAGGAAAGAAAGAGATGGAAACTATGAAAGAAGGTGTAGGTCTAATTAATGCTGCTCGTGGTGGTGTTATAGATGAGGTTGCGCTGATTGACGCTTTAGATTCTGGAAAGATTGCTTTTGCAGGTCTAGATGTTTTTGAAAACGAACCAGCTCCAGCGATTAAAGTCTTAATGAATGGTAGAGTATCATTGACACCTCATATTGGAGCTGCAACGAATGAAGCACAGGATAGAATTGGAACTGAATTGGCATCCCAAATCATAAGTATTCTTAAATCGTAATTCAATTTTTGGTCTTAAATGTGACCAAAATGATAATATAGAGTCCTAATATATGTTAGGACTTTTTTTGTACCTTGAAAACACTAAACTTATAACCCTTTTTATTCAAACTATTATGTCAGGAATTTTAGACTTATTAAACAGCGATTTAGGAAAGACAATTATCAGTGGAGTAGCTGGATCCACTGGACAAGACACTAATAAAACTAGTGGATTGTTGACTATGGCTATGCCAGTACTCATGAAAGCTATGGAGAGAAATGCTTCAACACCAGAAGGTGCAGAAGGATTGTATGGTGCATTAAACAAGCACGATGGAAGTATTTTAGATAACCTTGGAGATCTTTTCAATGGAGGTGTAAACAAAGAAGTTGTGGATGATGGGGGGAAAATTCTTGGACACGTATTGGGAAGTAGACAACTAGGCGTAGAGAAAGTATTGAGTGAAAAATCTGGAATGGATCTAGGATCAGTTGCTAATATTCTAAAAGTAGCCGCACCGATCCTAATGGGAGTTCTTGGAAAACAAAGCAGACAACAAAATGTTAGTCAAGCTTCAGATATGTCTAGCGTTTTAGGTGGTTTGCTTGGCGGTAACTCAACACAAAGAGAACAAGGATTTTTAGAGAAAATCTTAGACGCAGATGGAGATGGTAGCGTTATTGATGATGTTGCAGGAATGGTGCTTGGAGGAGGCAAGAAGAAGAGTGGTGGACTTGGAGGATTACTCGGAGGACTATTTGGAGGTAATAGATAATAGAAAATCTCAATAGATGAAGGCCAGGTAGAACCTGGCCTTTTTTGTTAAATCCAATTTAAAACCCTCAATTTACGGTCCAATTTTTGTAACTTTAAATCAAAATGATTGGTTATGAGAGCGTTATTGGTAATAATGATAATTGGCTGTTTTGCATTTAGTTGCAAAGCAAACTATAATGGAAAAAGTAATGCTGATGAGATTGCTAATGCTGAAAAGTTTAGCGATACAGTAAAAATTGCTGGAGAAGAAACAGAATACGAAATTATAATTGTAGAGCCTGGGTTTAATGCTTGGTTGCGATCTACAGCAAGGCAAGAAGGATATTATTCTCAAAATTTTTTAGAAACCAGGAACAGACAATATGTACTCTTTTGGAACCAGCGTGTTCTACAACCCAATAGGTTTGATCCAAACTTGTACTGCTTGCAAATAGATTATGACTCAACTATAGATTATGGCTATGATGTCAACTATAAGCTGTATAACTATTTCGTCTATTTTCAGCTAAAATATAAACAGCAGCTTGGAACTTGGATTCCTAGAATTTAGCGTATCTTTGCATCGCTAAATCTTACTATGGAAAAATTAAAAGAGCGCTGGGGAATATCTTCCAACTTTCAAATCATCATGATTCTTATTGTTTTTGCTGTTACAGGATCATCTTCGGTGTATGTAACCAAACCAGTTTTAGGTTTTTTTGGAATAGTAAAAGAGAACTTTGATTATACTTTTTTTTATTACGTTCTTAAAATTTTGTTAGTATTCCCAATTTACCAAGTATTATTGGTTTTCTTTGGCTGGATTTTTGGCCAATTCCAATTTTTTTGGAATTTTGAAAAAAAGATGCTCAGCAGAATGGGCTTTAAAAGATTTTTTAAATAAGTGAAGACAATCTTTTTGAACATATTCAAAAACTTTATAGCACTATCTTTAACGATAGCTGTTGCATTGCCTTCATTTGTTAAATTGTCCCATACTTTCAATCATCACACGCACGAAGTTTGTGAAGGCGATAGTTCACTTCATTTTCATAAACTAGATGTAGATTGTGAATTCTATAAATTCAAACTCAATAATAATTATGAGGTTATTGATTTAGATATTGAAATTTTCACCATAGAAATTTTTGATACTAATTTAATTTCGCACAAATCTTTCCTAAAAAATAAAATTCGGCTAAATCGCTTTCAGAGAGGACCTCCTTTCTCTTTTGCTTGATTAAGTAATTGACAAATACACGAACTTTATTTAGAATTATATGGGCAAACGAATTTGCCTAATTGTAATGTTGCATTCATGTATCATGTTTGCTCAAGACTGCAATTATAGACTTACCGGAACTATTGAAGATTTTCACGATGGTACACCAATCGTTGGAGCTACTATCTATATGAAAAATCTTGATACCTATACAACATCAAATATTGATGGTTATTTCTCTATTGATGATTTGTGTAAAGGAAAACTAATTCTTGAAATCTCTCACATAGGTTGTGAAACTAAATTGTTAGAGATTGATGTTACTGGTGATATGGTGCGTATTATAAAGCTAGAACATCATATTGAAGAATTAGGTGAAGTGAAGGTAAATGGCAAAGGACAACTTAAGCAAACTGCAACAGGGCAGGAGTCTAAAATAAAGAGTGAAGTTCTAAGTAATTACAGTGCATTAACATTGGGTGATGTGGTTAAGGAGATTTCAGGAGTGCAATCTCTTAACACGGGTAATGTTATTACGAAACCTATCATCAATGGTTTGCACAGTAGTAGAGTTGCCATTATCAATAATGGTGTACGATTACAAGATCAAGATTGGGGAATAGAGCATGCTCCAAATTTAGATATAAATGCATCTAGTTCTATCTCGGTAATAAAAGGGTCGAGTGCACTAGCACTCTCAGGAGATGCTATTGGTGGTGTTGTAGTTCTTAACCCAAAGCGTGCAATAAGAAAAGATAGCTTATATGGTCAAACCACTTTGAATGGACAAAGTAATGGTAGAGGCGGTTCGGTTTCTACTAAGTTAGGTAAGTCTTTCAAGTCTGGTTGGTATGTCGACGGTATAGCTACATATAAACGCCTTGGTGATTTTGAAGCACCAGATTATGTACTGTCCAATAGTGGTACCGAATTTAGATCTTTTAGTATAAATGGTGGATTCTCGAGTTTTGAAAAGGGATTTAATGCTTTTTATAGTGTTGTAGATAATACTATAGGCATATTATCAGCTTCTCACCTGGGAAGTATTCAAGACTTGGTAAATGCCATCAATAGCGATCGCCCTTTAATCATAAGAGATTTTACTTATGATATTTTGGCGCCAAGGCAAGAAATTACACATCATATGGCAAAGGCTGAATTCTATAAACGATTTTCATCCTTTGGTAAAATTACACTCAACTATAACTATCAAAATAATCAAAGATTTGAGTTTGATAGACGTAGAGGAGATGATAGAGATAAAGCGGCTGTGGATTTAAAGTTGCAAACTCATAATTTAAGACTAGATGTGCAATTAGATAAAACCATTAAGTGGATATCAAATTTTGGAGTCAGTTTAGGTTACCAGGACAATTTTGCTAACCCCGAAACAGGAGTTAGACGATTAATACCAGATTATGAAAGGTATGATTTTGGTATTTACGGATTGTTAAAACACCAATTAAATGATAATTGGCTTTTAGATGCTGGAGTGCGCTATGATTTCAATAGAATAGATGCTAAGAAATTTTACTTAACCAGTAGATGGGAAGAACGCGGCTATGATGAAGATTTTAGTGATATAATTATTGAAGATTTTGGAACACAATTGTTGACCAATCCTCAATTTAATTATCATAATATATCGGCTTCTTTAGGAGCAAAGTATGATTGGAATGAGTCAAACAGTGTGTTATTTAATGCTTCTATTTCGAGTAGAGCACCAAATCCATCCGAATTATTCAGTGATGGATTACATCACTCTGCTGCTCGATTTGAGCTAGGTGACCTCAGGTTTGACCAAGAAAGATCATACAGATTGGGTGTTTCATACAAATATGATGTTGAAGCAACTCAGCTTTTAATAGAAGGATTTATTAATAGGATTAATGGTTTTCTATACCTAGAGCCAATTGGAACCAATGAGACTACTAGGGGACCTTTCCCTGAGTGGGCTTATATGCAAACCAATGCTCTAATGTATGGTGTGGACTTCACGTTTAGCCATACTTTTAATGAATCGTTCTCATATACTAATAAATCAAGCATCCTTTTTGGTAGAGATACACAATTAGAGCGACCATTAATCGATATACCACCAGCAAGAACAGAAAATAGCATTAGGTTTTCTAAAGTATCTTGGAATGATTTTAGCGCAGGTATTACTAGTGAACTTGTGGCTAAACAAAATAATTTTCCGAACAATGACTTTGAAGCCTTTTTACCTTTAGAGGGAGAAAATGTTCTTGTTGAAATTAGTGAAACCCCAGATGCATACCACCTTCTTCATTTTGATGCGCAAATGAAATTTAGTTTCAGTAAACGTTTAGGGATGAAGGTTAGGCTAGGAATCGATAATATATTAGATACTAGTTATAGAAATTTATTAAACAGACAGCGATTTTTTGCTGATGAATTAGGAAGAAATGTGAATTTACAAATACAGTTAAACTATTAAACTCAAAAAAAGATGAAAACTTTTAAATTAATTTTTGGATTATTTTTAATTATCGGATTACACTCATGTTCAAATGATGATGACAATCCACCACCAGTAAACGAAGAAGAAGTAATTACAACGATGACAATTACTTTAACACCTCAAGGAGGTGGTACTGCTATTACCATGAGAACTCAAGACCTTGATGGTGATGGACCTAATGCTCCTGTAGTAACAGTATCTGGTGCATTAGCAACCAATACAGTTTACAATGGAAGTATTGAGTTGTTAAACGAATTAGAAAACCCTGCTGAAGATATTACTGAAGAAGTAGAGGAAGAAGATGATGAGCACCAATTTTTCTTTAGCTTAACAGGAACCAATGCAACAACTATGTATGCAGACATGGATGGAGATGGTAACCCAGTTGGTTTGGCATTTACTTTAACAACTACTGATGCAGGAGCTAACTCAATTACAGTTACTCTAAGACATGAGCCTGCTAAAGATGCAGCTGGTGTAAGTGACGGAGATATTACCAATGCAGGAGGAGAAACGGATATTGAAGAGACATTTAACTTTGTTGTTGGTGTTTAATTCATAGATATCTTAAAGAAATAAAAAGGAGCGATAGTAATCGCTCCTTTTTATTTATAAGTAAATCATATTCGTTAATTTTGAACAATGGATTTTATAAAGACAACCGAATCAGAATCTCACTATTCCAACTTGGAACAAATGAGCATTTCTGAGTTACTTCAAAATATTAATACTGAAGATAAAACAGTTCCAAATGCAGTTGAAAATGCTTTACCTCAAATACATGGTTTGGTTGAACAAGTAGTTGCCAAATTAAAACAAGGAGGGCGACTGTTTTATATCGGAGCAGGAACTAGCGGAAGATTGGGTATTGTTGATGCTAGTGAATGTCCACCTACCTTTGGAGTGTCACACGATTTGGTTATTGGCTTAATAGCAGGGGGTGATTCTGCGATTAGAAAAGCAGTAGAATTTGCTGAAGATTCAAAAGAGCAAGGTTGGAGCGATCTTCAAGAGTATAAAATTTCTGAAGAAGATGTAGTTGTCGGTATTGCTGCTTCTGGTACAACGCCTTATGTTATTGGTGCATTGGAACAATGTAATGCCAACAACATTGTTACGGGATGTATTACCTGTAATCAAAATAGTCCATTAGCGCTGACTGCTAAGTTTCCTATTGAAGTTGTTGTTGGTCCGGAGTTTGTCACCGGAAGTTCTCGCATGAAAGCAGGAACTGCTCAAAAGTTAGTACTCAATATGATTACTACAGCCACGATGATACAGCTTGGCAGAGTGAAAGGAAATAAGATGGTCGATATGCAATTGAGTAATAATAAACTTGTAGAAAGAGGTATTAAGATGATTATGGATGAAATTAATATAGGAAGTGAGGAAGCAAAGCAACTCTTAGATACTCATAAAAGTGTACGATCTGCAATACAAGCATACAATGGAAACAAATAGGACAGACAAAGAAATATTGGTTAAAGGAATAAAACTTATGGCTTTAACCGCATTACTAATGTTTCTTGGCCCTACATTACTTTACATAGGTTTAGGAAATGAAGAATCTTCACTTTATATGGTTACTGTAATTGTCGGAGGACTTCTGTGTGTAGGAGCTATTTATTGTGGTTTTAAAGGCATTAAAACCGTAATGAAAAGCATGTTTAAGTAAGCTTATCTTCTTAATGTAAAATTACTATTAAACTGCCTACCATCTTCTAAGGTTACAGAGAACCAGTAGTCATCACTCGGCATGGCCCTGCCATTGTAAGTTCCATCCCAACCAGCACCCAGAGGGTCTAGTTTGGCCAATATTTTTCCATACCGTGTAAAGATGAGTATCAATGAGTTTGGCTGAAACTGCTCAGAGATGCCTTTGACCTGCCAGAAATCGTTGACATCGTCATCATTTGGCGTAAAGAACTTCGGGAACCCAATTACCGAAACGATCTGGCTAACGATGCCACAATCGTTCTTGTCCCTTACGAAGACCTCATGGAAGCCAATGGAGACATTCTCAAAGATGTTACTATCCTGGTAAGGTCCAAAGCTGTTGTCGAGCGCATACTCATAATCACCCTCGCCACTGACCAGTGCGGTAATGGTATTGTTCTCTGAGGCATCGGTGACCTGTATCTCTTCAATGGTCGCAATGTTAGAAGGCACTACATTGATGACACGCTGCTTGGAACACCCATCGGTATTGGTAACTGTAACCGAATAACTACCAGCCTGATTGACCTGTATCTCAGAGGTGGTTGCACCAGTGGACCACTGATAGAAATAATTGTTGGGCAGGTCATCTATGACACCACCAGTCAGGGTTATGGTCTGTGGGAAGTCATTGAGACAGTACAGGATGTCTTCCTGGGTTTCAATATTGGGCAGCTCGTGCACAACCAGGTCAATGGCACTGATGCCATAACAAGACCCAAGGAACTCGGCACGAACATAGATCGTTTGGTTGTAAGGTATGGTATTCTCAAACCCATTGACATCGATAGGATTGACCTCGAGGAGCGCATCTAGGTACTCAAAATAGAAGGCAAGCTCCAGGTTGGTCGGTAGTCCATCGATAATAGGATCGAAGGCCTGCGTAAGGTCAAAGGCATAGATACCATCCTCATTGCCATCATCATCACAGGCTTCCATGGATGTATCTGGCAGGGAAGTGGTACTGATGTCTAGAGTAATGACCGCCATGTCGGAACACCCAGAGGCATTGTCCGTGACAAGGGCATAGACGGTCTGTGGGTTTTCGAAGTTTGCAAAATTGCTACCATCGATGGCGTCCACGTTGTTGCTGGCATCATCGAGGGAGAGGAAATAGGTTACAGTGACCGCAGAAGGGTCATCAGTGATATCGGCAAGATTGTTATCGATGTTGAATCGTGTGAATCCATCTGCAATACCATCATCATCGCATTGGAAAATAGTAATGTCGTTGGTAAGCGGAGGAGGGTTGGCATTCAACTCAAACGAAGCTAAACTAATACAACCAGGATCATTGACATCTTCAACTCTTACAAAAACCTCTAAAGGCGTCGGAATAGTGTTGTAATACATTAATGGTAAAGCAGCCACATTATTTAATGCATCATCTTGACTCAAATGATATGATATATCATAGTTAGGTGCATTTATAATTCCGTTAGTAATTTCACCTGTTTTTATGTCTAAATCAAAAGTAGTTTGTGCATTAAAGGCATCTCCATCTATAGAATCATCACATAATTCAAAAGAAGAAGGTAGGTTTATTTCTGGTCCAGGAGTGATATTTAGTGTAAGTTCTTCAACAATAAAACAACCGCTATTAAAATTAAAAATTCGTGTATATACTACCTGAGGACTTGCTGTATTATCAAAAATATAACCAAGAGGATTAAGATTCAAATTGGCATCACTTTCAGTAGAATGATAAGTAACAAGTATATCAGTTTGTGTTCCTATAATATCTTGTGTAATTGGATTAAGATCAAATTCGGTGATACCATCATCAAACGGGAATTCTGTATCACATTCTTCAACACTTAGATCTAAAGTAGGTACTTGACTTTCTGGGCTTTCAGGAAAACTAGCAGTACCAACCCATTCAAGAGAAAAAGGACTATTACCTATAGGTCTATCTATAACAATAAAATAGCTTTCTCCAGCAAGTACATCCAAATACCTTACAAAACTATTTCCATCAGGTCCTGGGCCTTCAAAGAAATCAGTTTCGGCTAAGCTCATACCAGTTAAATTATTACCTTGGTTAGCAGCCTGTGGATTGGTAGTTGAGCAGCGTATAGATTGCCCTAAATTATCACAAGTTACATTTGGACCAAAAACGAAAAAATCATAATCTTCAGTAATAGCATTACTATCGGGAGTTAGAGTAAAACCTAGCGTCCCTGGATTCTCAATAATTACTTGTAGCCATATACTATTATTTTCTTGGCTACCGCAATTAGCTCCTTGAGGTAACTCTGCAGTACCAACTCCAGAAACATCTACGTTAATTTCCGAGTTTCCACAAACAAGAACTGCAAAATCACAATCATTGGGTTGTTGCGAATAAACAATTGCATTCGCAAAAAGGATTATACAAAAAAGGTTAAAGATTGATAGCTTCATAATGTATTATCGTCTTAGGGCAAAATGGCTATTAAACTGCCTACCATCTTCTAGAGTTACAGAGAACCAGTAGTCATCACTCGGCATGGCCCTGCCATTGTAAGTTCCATCCCAACCAGCACCCAGAGGGTCTAGTTTGGCCAATATTTTTCCATACCGTGTAAAGATGAGTATCAATGAGTTTGGCTGAAACTGCTCAGAGATGCCTTTGACCTGCCAGAAATCGTTGACATCGTCATCATTTGGCGTAAAGAACTTCGGGAACCCAATTACCGAAACGATCTGGCTAACGATGCCACAATCGTTCTTGTCCCTTACGAAGACCTCATGGAAGCCAATGGAGACATTCTCAAAGATGTTACTATCCTGGTAAGGTCCAAAGCTGTTGTCGAGCGCATACTCATAATCACCCTCGCCACTGACCAGTGCGGTAATGGTATTGTTCTCTGAGGCATCGGTGACCTGTATCTCTTCAATGGTCGCAATGTTAGAAGGCACTACATTGATGACACGCTGCTTGGAACACCCATCGGTATTGGTAACTGTAACCGAATAACTACCAGCCTGATTGACCTGTATCTCAGAGGTGGTTGCACCAGTGGACCACTGATAGAAATAATTGTTGGGCAGGTCATCTATGACACCACCAGTCAGGGTTATGGTCTGTGGGAAGTCATTGAGACAGTACAGGATGTCTTCCTGGGTTTCAATATTGGGCAGCTCGTGCACAACCAGGTCAATGGCACTGATGCCATAACAAGACCCAAGGAACTCGGCACGAACATAGATCGTTTGGTTGTAAGGTATGGTATTCTCAAACCCATTGACATCGATAGGATTGACCTCGAGGAGCGCATCTAGGTACTCAAAATAGAAGGCAAGCTCCAGGTTGGTCGGTAGTCCATCGATAATAGGATCGAAGGCCTGCGTAAGGTCAAAGGCATAGATACCATCCTCATTGCCATCATCATCACAGGCTTCCATGGATGTATCTGGCAGGGAAGTGGTACTGATGTCTAGAGTAATGACCGCCATGTCGGAACACCCAGAGGCATTGTCCGTGACAAGGGCATAGACGGTCTGTGGGTTTTCGAAGTTTGCAAAATTGCTACCATCGATGGCGTCCACGTTGTTGCTGGCATCATCGAGGGAGAGGAAATAGGTTACAGTGACCGCAGAAGGGTCATCAGTGATATCGGCAAGATTGTTATCGATGTTGAATCGTGTGAATCCATCTGCAATACCATCATCATCACATTGGAAAATAGTAATGTCGTTGGTAGATGGAGCAGGATTTATTGTAATGATAAATGATGCCGTTGAATAGCATATGGTACGAACATTATTTTCAATTCTCACAAAGATCTCTTCAGTAATAGGAGTGGTATTGGTATAATTTTCAGGTAAGGGATTATCATTATTATCTGCATCTTCCTGGCTTAAATGAAATGTAATGGTATATAAATCACCATCCTGATTTCCTAATATGTCTGAATAGAATTGCAAGAAATCTATTTCAGTAATACCATCTGTATTGTTTGATATATCTTCATCACAAACGATGACATCATTTAGGTTAACGATGTTTGGTGTTTTGAAGATTTCAATATTAAATGAGGTCATATCAAAACAATCACTATTACCCATATTATTGACTCTTACAAAAATTTCGACACTGAGGTTGGTAGTAAAAGGCCCTATGATTTCATTTTCATTATTATTAGCATCAGCAATGGAAGTGAAATAATGAACATCATAAACCAAAGGGTTCAAAGCACCTAAAATCTCTGCATCTTTTAGCGTAAGATCAAATGTTGTGGTAGTATTACATTCAATAATATCTACAGGCTCATTAGCAATAATAGGAACTTCAAAATATTCTACCAAAGCTTCTCCTTCTATAGGACATTCACCATTATTGGGTTCAATAAACACTTCATAGAATCCTGGTTCGTCTACGAATAATTGAAAAGTCGTTTCTGTAGTTAGTTCTTCTCCGTCTTTAGTCCAAATATAAGTAGCACCATTAATTTCTGTAGCTGTGAGTGTATAGTTTCCACCATTGCAAAGAAGTAATTCAGTGGTACTAATCCCATTTTGAATAATATCTATCTGCGTATTAAAAAGTGATTGAATAAAAGGAGGTAATCCTATACGGCTTAGATTTTGAAAATTGTTATTGACATCAACCAAGATACCATCATCAACATAATTTACTGCAGCACCGACTTCCTCTGGATTATTAATAACACCGAGGTGTGTTCCAGTCATCGTTGGGTTAGAAAAGTTCATTAACGCCCTGTAAATGCGTTTGTCTAATCCGAGTTGAAGCGCCCCTGCTGTAGTGCCACTAGAACCACTTATTATTTGTTGGCTAGCTGGAATATCGGCTGCTAACAAATCCCATTGTATTAATTGACCAGCTCCAGCTCCAGACTGACCTGAACCTGTAGTAGCATATACCTTTGTGTTTCCAGAAGAAAATTCCACACCATAAGGACTCGTATTTTGTTCTGGACCCAAAAGTTCTAATGAATTACTTACAACTCCAGTATCATTATTGAAATCGAAAAGATACACACCTCCTGAAGCATTTTCACCCAGAACTGTAGCAAATCCAAAATGAGCAGCAACTAGCTTGGTACCATCTGGTGAAGCTTTTAAGTAACCAAGTGCATTTCTTCTGTAACCTTCAACTGGTACTTCTGGTCCAACAGTAGAAACTACAGGATTTAGATCCACACCATTT
This sequence comes from Winogradskyella sp. 3972H.M.0a.05, assembly GCF_040493455.1. Lineage (NCBI taxonomy): Bacteria > Pseudomonadati > Bacteroidota > Flavobacteriia > Flavobacteriales > Flavobacteriaceae > Winogradskyella > Winogradskyella sp. 3972H.M.0a.05. The sequence goes on from NZ_JANFDA010000003.1 coordinate 22,667, forward strand.
TCGGTTACTTTGAAGGCGTAAAAACTATCTGTAAAGTGCGTAATCACCCAGAACGAATAACAGTCGTCTGCTTTTACAGCAGTAATTTTTTCTGAACATTTGAATTCAGATTCTAATTCATTATTCTCATCGTAAGTTATTAGAGGTACATTTTTTTCTATGGCATCCACATCACCTAAACCTCCTTCTAAATCAAGATCTACTAAAGAATACATCAAACCATTGTTGACTCCATCGCCATCAGATTCATTTGGAAAAGCAGAAGAATTACTATGATGGGGTTCGTCAACCGTAAAAAGATAATATTTAGTTGGATCTTGCGGTTTTGGTACAATTAATCCTGAAGAGGTACTACTATCATCACCTTTCAACTCTGTTCCAAAAGCCTCACTGGCATTTGGCATAGGTTGGTGGTTACTGTTCCAAATTGTACGCCCATCTGAATAAAATAAGAGATTGCCATCTACGTCTGAAATTGAAGTACAGCCTTCTAATGTGCTAAGTTGTCCATCAATAACGGCTGTAACTGTTCCGGCAGATACGTCGAATTGTAAGCCTGCATTTTGGCCAAAATACCAAAAAGAAGCTTCGTTTTGAGCAAACGAAGCTATGCCAATGAATAGCAGAAAAATTAACAATATCTTTTTCATAGACGATAGCCGAAAGCTATCAAAGATATTATAAATCTCGCTTTTTTAATAATCTATACGATAAAAAGACGAATAGTGCTGTCCAACCCAGAACGATAACTATTTCATGAAAATGCACTGCATAATCATATGCGATCTCTGCTTTATCAGGAAATTTGGTCATTACTATTCTCTGAAACGGCTGATCTATAAGCTTATACATAGATTCTAATGGCAAGTAGTTTTTTACTTGAAAGCCAATAGATGCACTATCTGTTTGCCATGCAACTAGACCAAATATGATCCATTCTACGATATATAAAATGAATAAAAATGCCAGTGCAAATGCAGAACGTTTCAACAACATACCAAAGAATAAACACAAACTGAAGAAACCAACTAGCTTTACAAAATAGGCTAATAAAAACTCTATCTCTCTAAAAATAATAGTTGCTTCTGTATAACTAGAATAATACAAACCTATCAAGAATGTGGCTAATCCTATGAGCACTGTTGCTGCTAAGGAGAAGAATATTATGGTATAAAACTTAGATAGTATAAACTCTTTTTTACTGAGACCATCAATGAGGTTTTGCTTTATAGTTTTATTACTGTACTCATTACCAATCATACTCACAACAACGATAGCAAAGAAGAACTTGAATTGTGATGCAAAGAATGTGGTAATGTGCCATATAATTGGGAAGTTGAAAATTCCTAATTCTCCCAATTCTAATGTGAAAAATCCAAAGAAATTAATCTTAATCGAGGATAACACAAGAACAGTGAATGGTAAAATAAACGAAACAAATATGAGTATTTTACTGGTTCTATTTTGAATAAGCTTTTGAAGCTCTATGTTTAATAAACGTAACATGTGATTGATTTTTTGATTGATTAGTTCTTGTCGGTTAATTGAAGGAATTGCTCTTCTAAACTTTCTTTACGTTTCACCAAATGAGAAAGCACAATGCCTTTTTCGAACATAAGCTTATTGAAAGCTGTAGCATCCATTGGTTCGTTAAGAAAGGCAGTAATAAGGTCTTCTTCTTCAGTAATATTACCAAACTTAGAGTTGGACTCTAAAAAGGCCTTTAACTGACTCGATTTTTCAGCTTTCAGTTCAAAGAATCCATGACTGCTAATCATTTCATCAACACGACCAGAATACAATTTCTCTCCTTTTCTAAGGACAACAACATGTGAACATACTTTTTCTACTTCATCCAATAGGTGAGAAGCTAAAAGTATTGTCGTTCCATCACTCGCTATTTGTTTAATCAATGATCTTATTTGGTGAATCCCTTGAGGATCGAGACCATTTGTTGGCTCATCAAGAATTAAGATTTCCGGATCATTCAAAAGAGCAGAAGCTATTGCTAAGCGTTGCTTCATACCTAGAGAGTAAGTCTTAAACTTACTGTCTTTTCTATCTAAAAGCCCAACAACTTCCAGCTTTTCATCAATCTTACTATAGTCTACACCTTTGATTTTACAAACTAGTTTTAAGTTTTGATATGCAGACATGTAAGGGTAGAAGTTTGGACGTTCTATAATCGCACCTACTTTTTTAAGAGCATCGTGTGTAGAAGTTTGTCCATCGAACCAGTGAAAATCGCCATGAGTTTTGTTGACAACATTTAGTACGACTCCTAGTGTGGTAGATTTACCACTACCATTTGGTCCGAGAATGCCATAGACGTTGCCTTTGTTAATAGTAAAAGAAAGATCCTTTACCGCTGTGAGATAACCAAACTTTTTAGTGAGGTTATTAATCGTGAGAATTGTCTCCAAAATGTATGTTTTTGATCGGTTATAAAGGTAAGACGAGGTGAAATAATTTTTGTTACAGACTGAATAAAAAAAAGCGTCTTTTGTATAGACGCTTTATGTTGAAGTGTATAATTTAATTCCAGTTTTCATCAAAGCCAAGCTCATCATAGGTGTCAATGTCCATATCTTCATCCATATCGTCGAAGCCTTCAGGGTCATCCGATTCAAATAGTTTTTCTGGAGCTTGCTCTGGTAATTGACCATGTACGAACATTAGGTTTGGATAATCAGCACCTTTGGCTTCATCAACAATTTCAGCCAACTCAACAAAGAAGGTCCACATATTTAAGAAATCGTAGACGTAGATTAGCTTTGTCTGCGCTTCGTGGACGATATCATTGATTTTGGTTTCGTTCATTAATCGCGTGGTGTCCGTTCCTTCACCAAGACCAAACATTGATATTTCTTCACCCTGATTCCATTCTTCATCACTTACATAGAAGGATGCCATTTCCATACCATCAAAACCAAAGGATTGTGTAATGATGTTGTGTAAGTCTTCCATTGTGTCTGTTTCTCTTATTTCGAGATCACGAAACACGTCGTCTTCTGTATCATTATCTAATATGACTCTAAATCTATATATCATTATTTGTGTTATTAAGCATCAATAGATTGTGGCTGCTTTCTAGATTCAAGATACAAATAAAATTGCACTCCAAAAAGCAATGCAGCAATCACTAAATGTAAAGGTTGAGATAAGAATGGGAAATCAAAATAATACATAGCAATCCCAGTAATAACCTCTAAACCAATGAATATTAATACCCAGTTTATTTTTTGATAACCAAGTTCTAACTTTTTATTTCTAAAGAATAAGAACAAATTCAAGACCAGTACGATGACTGAAAATGTTCTGTGTATATAAAATGAAAATGGTGGTGAACTAAGCCACTCAAGCTTTTCATAGCCCAATAGTTTTACCTGTTCATCTACAAATTGTCTTACTTGTGTTCCAAGTGCTACTTGTACCAGAGTAAGTAGAATTGTAACGATGAGAATACTATGAAACAACTTGTCATATGTTTTTGAGTTAGATTTTTCTCTAGAGGCATAGATGAGGTATAGCAGTAAGGCGACTATTATCAAAGCCATTACCATATGAATGGTTATTTTGTATGGTGCAAGATTAGAGTCCACAACAGTTTTCCCTAACCATGCCTGGAAGCCCATTCCTACTAGTGTGAATATAGACACAATGGTAAGCCATTTATTTTTTCGCCATAACCAAAAAGAAAGTATGGTAAAGATTAAAATTGGAATTCCAGATAATGCTCCAGTAAGCCTATTGATATATTCTATCCACGTATGTGTTGGATTGTATTTTGCATAATCGTGTTTAGAATAATGTGTCCAATCACTTTTACTGAATGCACTTGATGATTTAAAGTCTTCATCGGCTTTCCACAGAGAATCATTTTGTATAATGATGATACCCTTTTCGTAAGCTTTGTTTGGCTTGAATTTTATTTCTGATTCTTCAGAAGGAGGGATGTAATACCCAAAACATTTTGGCCAATCTGGACAACCCATTCCAGAACCAGTCATTCTTACGACTGCACCAGCTATGATAACCAGATACACTAGTATCAATGCTGTTTTTGATATGTTATGAAAGGTCTTCAAGTATTGATATTTAGTTGTTTCTTAAAGCAAAGGCTATTGGCGACACCAATATATTGCCCATAGTTTTCAATCTGAGTGTATCCATTTTTCTGATAAAAATTTACAGCTTCAAATTGACGTTTACCAGTTTCGAGAATACAAGCTCCATAACCAAGTTCTTTAGCCCATTGTTCTAATTCTATGATCACATTACGAGCAAATCCTTGTCCTCGATACTGAGGTAATGTATACATTCTTTTGATTTCTACTGAACCTTCATCAAAGGGTCGAAATGCACCACAAGCTACAGCCTCACTATTGCTGTAAATAACGATTACGTTTTGTAGCGTTTCAATAGAATTGTATTGGTTATAAAAATCGTGTTCGTCACCATCAGTAACTCTTAGGTAGGCATCTAGTTGCGCCACCAGATTTATGAAATCTTCATTTTTAGAGTTGGTACGAACTGTTTTCACTGTGTTATTCTTCAATAGTCAATCCTAAGGCCAATCCTTTTTTTCTCATAAGCTCTAAAGCTGCTTCGCGTTCGTTTGGGATTTCGCCTTCAAGAATCGCTTCTTTAATTGTTTCCTTAATAATGCCTATCTCTTTTGAAGGTTTTATGCTGAAGGTTTTCATGATGTCTTCACCACTAACTGGTGGTTGAAAATTGCGAATATGATCGCGCTCTTCAACTTCAACAATTTTTTGACGAACAACCTTGAAGTTATTATGGTACTTCTTAAAACGCTTAGGGTTCTTGGTTGTAATATCTGCTTCGCACAAGGTCATTAAATCTTCAACATAGTCACCAGCATCAAAAACCAATCGCCTTACAGCTGAGTCTGTAACAATATCTTGCGAAAGGACTATTGGTCTAGAACTCATCAGTACCATCTTCTGCACAAACTTCATCTTGTCATTCAAAGGCATTTTTAAACGCTTGAAGAGTCTATACACCATTTTTGAGCCTTCAAATTCATGACCATGGAATGTCCAGCCGACTTTTTTACTGAACTTTTTAGTTGGTGCTTTTCCAATATCATGCAGCAAAGCTGCCCAACGTAACCATAGATTGTCTGTGGTCTTAGCAATATTGTCCACAACTTCTAGCGTGTGATAAAAGTTGTCTTTATGCTTTTGACCTTCTACCTCTTCAACACCTTTGAGTGCAAGAAGCTCTGGCATTATATGATCTAACAATCCTGTTTTTTCAAGTAATAAGAAACCTATTGATGGTACATCGCTCGATAGGATTTTATTGAGCTCGGTAACGATACGTTCCTTGGTAATAATCTTTATACGATCCTTATTCTTCGCAATAGCATTTAGAGATTGTGTTTCGATGTTAAAGTTTAATTGCGTTGCAAACCGAATGGCGCGCATCATACGCAATGGATCATCAGAATACGTAATATCTGGATCTAAAGGTGTTCTAATTATTTTTTGATCCAAATCCTTTATGCCATCAAATGGATCTAGTAAATTGCCATAATGTGCTTTAGAAAGGTTTAGTGCCAGTGCATTAATGGTAAAGTCTCTTCTATTTTGATCATCTTCTAAAGTACCATTTTCTACAACTGGGTTTCTGCTATCTTCATTATAACTTTCTTTACGAGCACCAACAAATTCTATTTCAATATCGTCATGGCGAAGCATTGCTGTACCATAGGTTTTGAAGATTTGAACCTTTGGGTTTTCGGGTAGTAGTTCTGCAACTTTTTTGGCTAACTCAATACCACTTCCTACTGCAACGACATCAATATCTTTTGCAGCACCACGCTGTAAAATATGATCTCTAACAAAACCACCAATAACGTAGCTGTCTACATTGAGTTCTTGTGCAGCTTCAGAAATGACATTAAATATATTATGTTGTAATGCGTCTTTGTAATTCATTAAATACCAAATTGAAATTTGGGATTATGTTTCAGGGCTTATTGGCGAATCACTTTTACCATACCATCTCCACTCAACTTAATAATAGCGGACGGTTTGGTATTCTTTTTTTCGCTTTGCAAATTTACGACATAGTCTACGCCTTTTAAAATATCATCGCTTATTTCTTTGAACGATTTTGGAGTGGGTTCATTGGAGATATTTGCTGATGTTGATACTAGAGGGCGTCTGAGTCTTTTAATGAGATTATGGGCAAATCCAGACCGAACAACTCTTATTGCTAAGGTATTATCATTGGCGATGAGGTTTTCTGCAACGCCTTTGGGTCTATCGTAGATAATCGTAGTGGGTTTATTGGCGTATTTCAAGATGTCATAGGCGACCTCAGGAACATCTTCGACATAGTGTTGCAGCATTTTAAAATCGGAAACTAAACATATCATAGTCTTACTTTCCTCACGCTTTTTTAGCTCAAAGATGTTTTGGATACCTTCATAGTTTGTAGCATCACATCCAATTCCCCAAACAGTATCTGTAGGGTAGAGGATAGTGCCTCCTTTTTTGAGTATTGCTAATGCGTCTTGAATCTCCTTCTCCACAGGTTATGATTTTTTTCTTAGATAGAAAATTGCCTGATCACCTCTTCCTTCTTTATTTAGAGCTTTGGCTTTACTAGTATATTGACGCTTTAAAGATTTCCAGAGCTTCTTAACTTCTGGCTTACTTCGTTCACTTAGCGAGATATCTTGCTTGTATAATTCGCTTCCTGCAAATTGAAAATATGTTGAATCGTAGTCTACTTTGAAGAGTTCCAAATTGGTTTGACCTGCTAAGATATCTATGCTTTCTTTGGAATGTAAAAAGAAATGTCTCGGTGCATCAAGTTGTACCCAGAGTTCTCTGTAATGCTCCCAAGCATAAGATGAAACTGTAGGGATTCGCAGTATGCAAACACCATCTTCAGTTAATAAATCATAAATTTTTTCTAGATTTTCTTTAGGATCACTTAAATGCTCAAAGGCATGATGATACGTAATGAAATCCCATTTCCCTTCCATGGAAAAAACGTCTGCTGCTTTTATTTCCAGACCATTGTCGTATTGAATATCCTCAGCAAGGTAAGGATCACAACCTAATATATTTTTGAAGCCACTCATAGCTAAAGGATACAAGAAATGTTCTCCATTACCGCAACCTACATCCAGAATCTTACTTTCAGTATTAATGTTGAGTCCAGAAAAAATATCATACCCTTTAGTTCCGAATAAGCTTAAAAATAATTTTTGTAATCCGTTTTGCCTAAGTGCAGTATACTTATATCGCTTTAATGCTAAATTACCTTTTAGGCTTCTGAAAATTTTGCCATCGTATTTTGAAAAGCTATAGTAGTCATTAGGATAATAGTCGCCAATATTATTAGGGAATTCAACAATTTGAAGGCACTTGCAATTTGAGCATTGAAAATACTCAAACGTTTCTCTTTTACCATACATCATTTCTTTAGCTATGATGTTCCTAGTGTTTCCTTCAGAATTATTGCAAACTCTACAGTGTAACGAATTGTCAATTGTTTCTTTATGAGTCATTTGTACTATTGCTTATTTTTTAAGGATTGAGCTCTCATATTTGGATTCAAAAATAATGGAATTAGTTTCCATTTTTTGGGTTTAAAAAGCATTGAAACGATTAGATATAGCCTAATTATCAACGCATTAAAAAAACCATAATTCTTTCTAATTACATACAGATACGAGATAAAACTTTCTCTTACAATGGCCATAGATTTTTTTGTACTCGCTCCAACGATATGTTCAATTTTAGCCTCAGAAACCAACATGGTTTTGTAACCTGCATTGAGAAGCCTTTGGCATATATCCATTTCTTCAAAATAAAGAAAAATATTTGTGTCAAAGCCACCAACCAGATTAAACGCATCACTTCTAAAAAACATAAGCGCACCATTAACCCAATTTACTTCGAGAGGTGTCTCGTATTCTAGTTTGCGATTAGGATATTTCTTTGGATCACGCTTTTCAAGATGTCGTCTTCCGAATAGTAGTCGTCTAAGCCTTTTATTGTGATCGAACGAAGGAACAAACTTGCCATCTTCATCATAGTTTTGGGCTGTAATTACACCAACTTTAGGATTGGATTCCATAAAATTGAACAGCAAGCTCATGCAGTCATTCAAAAAGAAAGCATCACTATTGAGAAATAGCAAATATTTAGAAGATGCATAGGCAGCTCCAAACATATTGCCGCCACCAAATCCTGTATTGACTTTGCTTCTGTATAGCGACACATTTTCTCGCTTTGGTAATTGAGATTTTAAATCATTGTAATCATCGAGTTCAGAGGCATTGTCTACAACGATGATTTCATAAGAAACCGACGAAGCAGTTTTATTGATAACAGTCTCAATACACTTTAATGTATATGAAGCTGTGTTGTAGTTGATGATTATTACGGAAACGTCTTTCATTTAGTTTTTTACTTGTAAGACAGACTTATATACGTTTAAATACTCTCTCGCAGCATTTTCCCAATTATATGATTTTGCTCTTTGTATGTACCAATCTGTGTAAAACTCAATATTCGATTTTACTTTGCTCATGCCATCTTTAACAATGTTAGCCATATATTCTGGATCATAGTGATCCCAATAAAATGAATGCTCGCCTCCAATTTCGGGCAAAGAGGTATTATTAGACAAGAAAGCTGGCTTACCAAATGTCATGGCTTCAATTGGAGGAAAGCCAAAACCTTCACGTAATGATGGAAATACCAAAGCATCGCAATGCTTATATAAATATTGCTTTTCTAGATTATCTATTTTTCCAGTTAACATAACTCTATCATTCATCTGATATTCCACTACTGTATCTCTCAGTTTTTGAGCGTAAGCTGAAGTATTGTTTCCAGCGAGGACAAGATTATAATCTGGTAAATACCTAAGCATTTCAACAAGGCTCAAAAAGTTTTTTCGTTCAGTAAAGTCTCCTATGCTAAATAGATAGGGTTTAGTAATATTTATTTTTGAAGAGAAATCTTCTGTAATTGTAATTTCGTCTAAAGGGTTTCCATTATAGATGACATATTCGGGGACATCAGGAACGTCGAAATGTTTGTGCGTATCCTGTTTAGCGAATTCGGAAATATAGACAATAGCATCACTTCGGTTTAGTTTCTTTTGAAACCTTTGCTTTTCTTCTGCTTGTTTTTTGCTAGTGTTTTCTGTAGTAAAATGAACATCATGAACGGTGAGCACATAAGGAATATCATAGAATGGTTCTACTTTGATATTTTGGTTCATGCTATGCCATAGATCATATTTTTTCCTAATCCTAAAAGGCTTATGTCTTGTTATGGATTTGTACTTATTATATTGAAATGAATCACCAAACTCTTGCTTCGCCTCATCTATGCTTTTCACATTCAAAACGATATTAAGCTCATCTTCAGATATATTCTGCAGCGCTTTAATAAGCTTGTAATTAAACTGCCCAAAGCCTGAGAATCTGTTTTTTAAATTATGACTTTCAAGAAATACAGTTGGTTTCATTTAGTCAATGTTTCTGTATGTAATATTTAGTGTAGAGATTAATCGTGGGTAAAAGTAATCATTTTAAAGGAGTAAATGCGCCAGTTTTATTCTGAAGAAGAACAGATGTAATTCTTTAAACTGTATAATGTTGAATAGTTTTATTACTGATTGTATATTTGATTTTTCATAAGTAGTTTCCAACTAATAAAATTATAAGTGCCTTTAACTAAGCAAATACATAATGAGTTTAAGCAACAAGAAACTCAACTAGATAATATTATCACAAATTTTGATGTTGAAGGTGAACCATTTGGAAATCAGGATAGGAATTCTTTAAAACTTTTTAATCTTGAAGGATTAACGCTAAATGTGAAGTCGTTCAGGGTTCCAAATATATTCAATCAAATTGCTTATAGATTCCTTCGGAAAAGCAAAGCCCAACGCTCTTTCGAATATGCGGTAAGACTCACAGAATTAAGTATAGGAACACCTCAACCCATCGCATTTTATGAGTTTACTACTGCGTTTCTTTTTAAAAAGAGTTACTACATCAGTGAACAGCAAGATTGCGATATTACCTATAGAGAACTCACCTTTGATTTTGATTACCCAAATCATGAAGAAATCCTAAGAGCTTTCACGAGATTCACTTACAATCTTCATGAGAATAATGTCCTTTTTTTGGACCATTCACCAGGAAACACATTAATACAAAAAGTAGGCGACGCGTATCAGTTTTATTTAGTTGATCTTAATAGAATGGCTTTTAAAGAGCTAGATTTTGAAACTAGAATCAAGAATTTTTCACGATTAACGATACACAAGTCCATGGTTGAGATCATGAGTGATGAATATGCCAAATGCATTAACGTAGACTATAAAAAGGTTTTCAACTTAATGTGGCAAGAAACTGAAGCGTTTCAAGAGCGATTTCATAGAAAGAGGAGGTTGAAGAAGAAATTAAAGTTCTGGAAATCTAGCTAAGTATTCTTCTTTATTAGTTCTCTGAGTTTAGCATATTTGAGAAAGGTTAAGTTTCCTGTTTGATAACAAATCATAAATCCATTAAAACCGTCCAAAAACCCTAGTCTTAGAAAGTATGCTTTGAAAAAAGCCCAGAAAGGATTCCACAATATTTTCCACATAGGTGCTTTTTTACCCAACTCAAAATAAGATTGTGCGGAAATAGAAGAGAACAGCTCCATTTTGTTATTAAACTCCGAATAGGTCTGATATGGCCAATGCAAAATATCTCCATTCAAAAATCCAATAGGAGCTTTTGGATCATTGAGTTTTACGGTTTCATGTATTTTATGACCTCCCCATTGAGCTTTTTGTCGATTAAAAACTCTAAGCTTTTTGTTAGGGTACCAATCGGAATGTTTTATCCATTGACCGCATAAATTATTGAAACGGTTTGCAAAATACCCATCATGAGTCCAGTTGGACTTTAAGTCGAGTATTGATTTTTGAAGTGGTTCAGAAAGAGATTCATCACCATCTAATGAGACAATATAATCATGACTAGCATGTTTAAGGGCAAAGTTTTTTTGCTCTACATAACCAAGAAATTCCTGCTCAATGAATGTTACATTATAAGCTTCACAAATAGATTTTGTCTTATCTGTAGAGAATGAATCTACGACAACAATCTCGTCAACAACCTTAGATAGTGATTGCAAACAGGTTTCAATATACCTTTCTTCGTTAAAGGTGATTATCACACCAGACAGTTTGATCATTGTTAATTAAATGTAGATTTGGTAAAAATACTATTTTTGCGGTAATGAAAGCACCCGAAATTTCAGTAGTAATCAGTACTTATAATAGTCCTGAATGGTTGAAGAAAGTACTTTACAGTTACCAATTTCAAACATTTGCAGACTTTGAAGTTGTTATTGCGGATGATGGCTCTAACGAAGAAACGAAACAGCTAATCGACAAGTTTACTGCTCAAGTTGATTTCCCAGTAAAGCATGTGTGGCATGAAGATAATGGGTTTCAAAAGACTATTATTTTAAATAAAGCATTGGTTGAATGTGATGCTGACTACGTACTTTTTACTGATGGGGATTGTGTTGCTAGATATGATTTTTTACAAACTCATATCGATCATCGGGCTAAAGGGATCTTTTTGTCAGGAGGCTATTTTAAATTACCAATGTCTATTTCAAAGTTAATTACGAAGGAGGATATTGAAAAAAGACATTGTTTTGATATAGATTGGCTAAAAGCGAATGGCTTTAAATCATCTTTCAAGAATAATAAAATCACAGCTTCTGGTACGAAAGCAAAGTTGCTTAACTTTTTTACACCAACAAGAGCTTCTTGGAATGGGCATAATTCTTCTGGGTGGAAGGCAGATATCTTGGCAGTTAATGGCTTTGATGAGCGCATGCAGTATGGAGGAGAAGATAGAGAGTTGGGAGAACGTTTATTCAATCTTGGTATTAAGTCGAAGCAAATACGCTACAGTGCAATTTGTGTGCATTTAGACCATGCGAGAGGGTATGTGAAACCTGAAATGATACAGAAGAACCTTGCTATAAGGGCTACTACTAAAAAAGAGAAACGTGTTTGGACTGATTATGGCATAAAAAAAAGTGCCAAAAGTTAACTCAGAAAAGCAGACAATTTATCTTCAAATAGCTCTGGATTAAATTCCTTGTACAATGCTTCTGAGTTTTTCTTTAATTCTTTAAGGTGTGATACTGAGTTGTAATGTTCAGGTTTAAAATCATTTAAGTGTACAGAGATATGGTTACTACCATCATCAAACATATTCCACGCTTCTTTAATAATCCATGGTGAGAATATGGTAAATGTAGGAATGTTGAGCGCTTTAGCCATATTCACCGCACCACCTTCATTGCCAATTAAGGCATCACAATGAGATGTAATTGCCAAGAAATCTCTGAGATTTTTGCCAAAAACATCAAAGAATATGTGATCTTGAACATGCTTATCACACAATTCATAAATCGCTCTAGCATCTTCAGCTTGTTTAGGAATATAATTAAACAAAATTTGAGAATCTGGTTTAGTATCGACAGTAGTTTTCAATACGCTAGCCATGTACTCAAAAGGGTATGTTTTTGATGCGCCACTTCCTAAAACGCTAATCATATAAAGAGGCTTGCTCAAATTAATACCGTTGGTCGTTAGAAATGCTTTGGCATTATTCTTTTCCGAATCTGTTAAATAGATTTTTGGTTTGATAATCGTATCGTTCGATAAGCCCAAAGGTTCTAATAATTGTAGCCTGTTTTCTACAGCTAATCCTGCGTTTGTTTTGGGTTGCTTTGCTTCACGAAATGTATTTGTATATAGAAAGGCGGTATAGCTTTTATGTTTTGAAATTCTTTTTTTTGCTTTTGAAAAGAATGTCATCAAATTGCTCGAGGTTTTAGAATATACATCTATAACGACATCATACTTTTCTTTTTTGATATGCTTTAAAAAACTATAAAACTTCGATTTGCTTTTTTCAATATCTGGAGAAACAAAAAGGAATTGATCAATAAATGGGTTATTCTCTACAACAGGATAAGTGTGACTATTAATAACATAATGTAATTCAGCATTGTTGTACTTACTTTTTATAGCTTCAAAAAGAATACTACTAGTAAGCACATCGCCAATCATTTTTTGTTGTATGATCAATACCTTCATACTATACTGCTAAATCGTACTCGCGTAGAGCATCATTCAGCGAGGTCTTTTTATTTGTGCTTTCTTTTCGTTTACCAATAATAAGAGCACACGGGACATTATAGTCGCCAGCTGCAAAAGTTTTAGTATAACTACCCGGAATTACAACAGATCTTGCTGGTACGATTCCTTTCATTTCTACTGGTTTGTCTCCTGTAACATCAATAATTTTGGTTGAAGCAGTTAAGACTACGTTGGCACCAAGTACGGCTTCTTTCTCTACTCTAACGCCTTCCACAACAATACAACGCGACCCAATAAAGGCATTGTCTTCGATAATTACAGGAGCAGCTTGTAATGGTTCTAAAACACCGCCAATACCTACGCCACCAGATAAATGCACATCTTTACCAATTTGCGCACAACTACCTACTGTTGCCCAAGTATCTACCATAGTACCTTCGTCGACATAAGCACCAATATTAACATAGCTAGGCATCATAATAACACCTTTAGAAACATAAGAGCCATGTCTTGCGATGGCATGAGGTACTACTCTAATGCCTTTCTCGGCATAGCCTCTTTTTAACGGAATCTTGTCGTGGTATTCAAAGATGCCTACTTCCATACTTTCCATTTTCTGAATAGGAAAATACAAGACTACTGCTTTTTTAACCCATTCATTAACTTGCCAACCATTTTCAGTTGGTTCGGCAACTCTCAATTCTCCAGAGTCTAAACGATCTATGACTTGTCTTATACTATCTATGGTATTTTTATCCTGTAAAAGACTCCTATCGTCCCAGGCACGTTCTATGGTTTCTCTTAATTGCTCCATTAATATGACTTAATTTTTGACAAAGATAATTTTATTGAAGCTAATTTCAGATACTTTTTAAAGAAAGGATTTTACCAATATGTGACCTGTTAAAAAAACATGTGTCTTAATATACGATGAGATGATTTTACTATGCAAGAGAGTATAGATCATTGATTTATAGCTAATTTTTTTAACTCTTCTTTTATCCCCACAAAAGGAGAGTTTTTTTATGCAATTTTTAATCTATATGTGACCTATTAAAAAAAGGTGTGTCATAAGAGTAATTGATGATATGATTTTTTTTATTGAGGGTAAAATCATGGATTCTAATTAATAGCTAATTATTTTTTAAAACTCTTCTTGCTTGTCGAGAAGAGTTTTTTTTAGTGTTACATTTGCAATTAGTATGGCGAGATTACTAGCAATAGATTATGGAACAAAGCGTACAGGGATTGCAATTACTGATGAATTGCAAATCATTGCCTCTGGACTAAAGACTGTTGAAACAAAAGAGCTTATTGCTTTTCTAAAGGAATATACCAGTACGGAAGACGTTGAGGCTTTTGTATTAGGAGAGCCAAAACAATTGAATAACGAACCTTCGGAGAGTGAATTAGCAATAAAAGCTTTCCTAAAAGCTTTGGAGTATAACTTTCCCAAGATTCCAGTAATACGAGTAGACGAGCGATTTACTTCCAAAATGGCATTTCAAACTATGATCGATAGTGGGTTGTCTAAAAAACAACGCAGAAACAAAGCCCTGATTGATGAGATCAGTGCGACTATAATTTTACAAAGCTATCTCTATTCTAAATCCTCATAAGATTGTATTTTTGCACCCGAAAATGATTAATGTATGATTTTACCAATTGTTGCTTATGGCGATCCGGTTTTAAGAAAAAAAGCAAAGGATATTTCTGAAGATTATCCAAAGCTTTCGGACTTAATTGATAACATGTACGAAACCATGTATGGAGCTTATGGCGTTGGACTGGCTGCACCTCAAATAGGTTTGCCAATTCGTTTGTTCCTTGTAGATACATCTCCTTTTTCTGAAGATGAATCGTTGACAGATGAGGAGCAAGCTCAGTTGAAAGACTTTAAAAAGACCTTTATAAATGCTAAGATTCTGGAAGAAGATGGAGACGAATGGGCTTTTAATGAAGGTTGCTTAAGTATTCCTGATGTTAGGGAAGATGTCTTTAGAAAACCACATATAAAGATTCAATACCAAGATGAAAATTTTGAAACTCATGTTGAGGAATATGATGGTTTAATAGCGAGAGTTATTCAGCATGAATACGATCATATCGAAGGTGTTTTATTTACTGACAAACTATCTTCTTTCAAAAAGCGTTTGATAAAAAGTAAATTGGCTAATATTTCTAAAGGGAAAATTAATATCGATTATAGAATGCGTTTCCCTGCAATGAAAAAGAAACGTTAATATATCTCAATTTAATTTGTCAAAATTTTATATTTGCCCACTCTAAAAAACAACTATGAGTTTAGATAAAATTCTTTCAGTATCAGGTAAACCAGGACTTTTTAAGATTGTTGCTCAAACACGCACAGGTGCTGTTGTGGAGTCTCTAATCGATAAAAAGAGAATCACTGTTGGTGTTCACAGTAATGTGAGTATTCTGAGCGAAATTGCTATTTATACATTGACTGAAGAGGTGCCTTTACGAGAAGTATTAGGAAAAATAAAAACAAAGGAGAATGCTGAAAAAACTTCAATCAGCCATAAAGATGGTAAAGATGCATTAGAAGAATATTTCTTTGATGTTTTACCAGATTATGATGAAGATAGAGTTTATGCTTCTGATATAAAGAAGATTATTCAGTGGTATAATTTGCTTCACACTAATAACTTATTAGATATACTAGAAGAAGAAACTGTAAGTGCTGAAGAGGAAGAATAATAAGCATTAAAATGATAAAATATATAAAGCACTTCAATAGTTTTTTGAGGTGCTTTTTTAGTTGTAAATTAAACGACGAAACACGGTTACACAATGAGCGATAAAACAGATCAACTAAAAGCATTTGAGCGTTTACTAATCATTATGGATGAGTTGAGAGCGCAATGTCCATGGGATAAAAAGCAGACTATGGAATCCTTGAGACATCTTACTATTGAAGAAGTTTATGAGCTCGGCGATGCTATTTTGGATAGTGACTTAGATGAGGTCAAAAAAGAGCTGGGAGATGTTCTATTGCATATTGTATTCTACGCAAAGATTGGTAGTGAAACTAATGCTTTTGATATTGCTGATGTATGCCACAGTATTTGTGATAAGTTAGTGGAGCGGCATCCACACATTTATGGTGATGTGAAGGTAAATGACGAAGAAGATGTAAAACGAAATTGGGAACAATTAAAACTAAAAGAAGGTAAGAAGAGTGTGCTAGAAGGTGTTCCAAAGAGTTTGCCAGCCATGGTGAAAGCCAATAGAATACAAGACAAAGTTGCTGGTGTAGGTTTTGATTGGGAAGAACCAAATCAAGTATTTGAAAAGCTTCAGGAGGAACTCAGTGAATTGCAGGAAGAGGTCAATAAAAATGATAAGGATAGGATAGAGGCTGAGTTTGGTGATGTACTATTCTCTATGATTAATTATGCTCGCTTTTTGGATATAAATCCCGAGAATGCTTTAGAGCGTACCAATAAAAAGTTTATCAAAAGATTTCAATATTTAGAACAAAAATCTAAAGAAATTAATAAGACACTCAAAGACATGAGTCTTGCCGAAATGGATGTGTATTGGGATGAAGCCAAGAAACAATAATTTTTCTATTTCGACATCCAAATTAACACCTTCTATCGTATATAGAATAGTTAGAAACTTTTCTTAATAGTTTCATAATCATAAGTAGGTAATCTTAATTATATTTTAAGCGGTTATGATTAAGGTTAAAATTTAGTTTAGTTAGGAACAAACCCTATCAATTTGTTGATAGGGTTTGTTTGTTTTTAGTAGAGTTCTTTTATCTTTTTTAGCTTTTCTCGCCAAACCGATAAGTTGTCTCTGTGTTTTTTTATGTTGTTATGGACTTCCTTAACCAAAGGATTGTCATCATCTACATTAGAGAAAAACTGTAAGTTGTTTTCTAGCTGATTTATTTCAGAAGAAATTTCATCGATCTTTTTTCTAATGAAGTTTCGCTCGTTATCCAATGAGGCTGTATTGTCTGGATTACTGAGTGTTTCAAGCTTATTTTCAAACTTAATCATTTCAACCTTAGACTTATCCATCTTCAATTTATCAAACAAGCCATCTATGGTTTTGTAGAATTTGCCATCGATAAATCGCTTTTGGTAAGGTACTTTACCAATAGTCTTCCAATTAATAAGAGCTTCTTTTAATGCAGCAATATCGTCTTCTGGTTTTTTAGAAAATTTGAAATCCTTTAACTCAGTAAGCATGGCTTGCTTCTTATCGAAGTTATCATAGAATTCTTTATCAGCAGCTTTTCGTTCTGCATGAAGCCTGTCGAAATAGTGATTACAAGCATCTTTAAAACGTTTCCATATTTTGTCACTATCGCGTCGAGGTACATGTCCTATCTTTTTCCAGTCGCTTTGGATTTTCTTCATTAAAGGCGTTACAGTATCATAGTCTTCACTATTCTTGTTGTCTTCAGCGACTTTGATAAGATCCATTTTTTTCTGAAGGTTTTCGTACTGCTCTTTCTTTAACCCTTTGTAGAATGCATTCTTTTTTCTATTGAATCCTCTAACGGCTTCTTTGAACTTAGCCCAAGTGGCTTCATTAACTTTTAATGGTACTTTCCCTGCATTAAAGAAATCTTCTCTAAGAGACTCAACAGTTTTTATCTTCTTTTGCCAGCTTTGGTGAGAATTTCCATTGTCTCCAGTTACTGCATCTATAGACGCAATGATTTCTTCTTTTTTTACAAGATTCCCTTCATATGCTTTGTCAAGATCTGCATAATACGTTTGTCTCTTATCATGAATTATTTTTGTAGCAGCACTAAAGCGTTGCCAAATCTCTTCACGATGCTCCTTAGCTACAGGACCAAGTTCTTCTTTCCACATCTTATGAAGCACTTGCAGTTCTCTGAAGGATCTGTTTATGTTATCATCTTTAGCCAACTCTTCAGCACGGTCAATAATCTTAATCTTGTTTTCTAAGTTGTGCTTAAAGTCCATATCGCGGAGGTCGCGATTAAGGTGTAAGAAGTCGTAAAAACGTTCTACATGATGATGATAGCTATTCCAAGCATTATTGTATTTATCCCTAGGAATCGGACCTGCATTTCGCCATTTTTCCTGTAATTCTTTAAAATGCTTATAGGTCGTATTTATATTTTCTTCAACATTGAGTAAGCCTTTAATCTCTTCAATAATCTCTATACGATTTTGAAGATTGGCTTTCAACGTATTCTCTAAATCCTTGTAGTAAGACGAAATACTGTTGCGATAGTCTTTGTAAGCACTATTGAATCGCTTCTTCACGTCGCTAGAGTAGTAAAAATCTATTGGATTACCGCCTTTGCTAACAAACTCTTCTTTCTTTTCGTCAACTAAGGCACTGTATTTAGAATTGAATTCAGATTTAATTTGATTGACATGCGACTTTATAGTTTGAATTTTTTGGTGCTTGAGTAAGCTTTCAAATTCACTTGCCAATTGATCTAAGGACATGGCGTGGTAGTCCTTTTCTTCTAAGAGATGACGTTCAGCGTTAGATTCGTCTTCAGCATCTTCGGCATTAGAAGCATCAATTTCTTCTACATGATCTTCTATCGCTTCTTCTTTTACGTCTTCTTGTTCGGTTTCTGTACTCTCTTCAGGAGCTTCTTCTTTTACGTCTTCGATTTGCTCAGTAGCTTCAGATTCTATTGTAGCATCTAGAGTCTCATCATTTGGTGTGTTAGAATTTGCTTCTGTTACTTGAGTATCTTTTTCTTGTTTTCCATCTGCGTCTTGCAGGTTATCATTCTCGGACATAGTCAATCTATTTACTATCAGAAGCTAATATACTAACTCAATGTTTAAATACAAAAGGACTAAGCGTTAAAGGTAAAATTTATACCAAGTTCCAGATTTTCCAAGATTTTTCTGCCTGTAGTTCTAACATTCTCAAGCCATTCACTGTGGTTGCTCCTTTTATTTCTCCACAAAGCAAGAACTTAGTTTGGGATGGATTGTAAATTAAGTCATACAAAAGATGCTTCTCAGTGATACCATCGTAAGGAATATCTGGACAAGAATTTACATTTGGATGCGTCCCCAGAGGTGTACAATTAATGATAATTGAATATTCTGAAATGATGTCTATAGTAAGTTCATCATAGGTGTAGGTTACTGTTTCGTTAGCAGATCTTGAAACGTAATCGTAAGGAATTCTAAGTTTGTCCAATGCATAAGCTATCGCTTTAGACGCACCTCCAGTACCAAGTATCAAGGCTTTATCGTGATGTGATTCCAAGTAAGGTTTTATAGAATTCCTGAAACCATACCAATCCGTATTGTAGCCTTTTAATTTTCCCTTTTTTGAAATCACCACAGTATTAACAGCACCAATTTTTTTAGCTTTTTTACTAAGTGTATTGAGATAGGGAATAATAGCTTCTTTGTAGGGTATTGTTACATTTAGTCCTCTCAACCTGGGATTGGATTTAATTAACTTTGGAAACGCTTCAATAGAATCTATATCAAAGTTTTTATATGAAAACGGAAGATTTTCATTTTCAAACTTTGCCTTGAAATAAGTTTTTGAAAATGAATAAGAAATATTTTTACCTAGTAGTCCTAATTTAGACTTTTTGTGCTCTGGTGCGTTGCCCATACCATTCTAATCCAAGAACAATTAAAATTCCAATAATAATATACAAAATTGCCCAATATGTTTCTGGTTTCAATTCTGGCACATAGCGAACATAATTTTCAATGATTTCTTTACCTGTAGAATCCAGTAGAACCGAACCATCTTCAGCAACTTTGTATACTGTATTTTTCCATGGCCAAACAACTCCTAGAGAACCAATAATGAATCCTATTATTGTAGCCATGGTTATGCTTTTGTAATGTTTTAGTATGTAATTAAGAACATGAGAAAAGGTCACTAATCCGGTAACAGATCCTAAAGTGAAAACCCCAAGTACCTTAAGCATTCTCACACGCTCGCTATTATTTATAAAATCAAAATTTCCTTTAAAAATATCTGAAAATGTATCGTAGAGCGCATTTACTGAATCTACGAGTAGGAGTACATAGTTGCCTAGAAGTATTAATATAAATGATCCTGAAAATCCTGGTAAAGTCATTCCGGATACACTAATGATTCCACATATGAAAACAAACCAGAGATTATCGTTTTCCATTGCTGGGTCTAGGAAGCTAATGCTTACACCGATAACAACACCAACTAAAAGAGAAATTACAGTTCTATAGTTCCAATCTTTAAAGTCTTTATTGATGTAATAGATAGATCCTATAATCATTCCAAAAAACAAACTCCAGACATAAAGCTGATAATGCTCTAGAAGATAGTCTAGTATTTTTGAAACGCTGAAGTAGCTGACAATCATTCCGAAGAATAAAAGTCCTAAAAACCTACCGTTGATGTATCTAAAGAAACTTCGAAACCTCCAGTTGAAAAGTAATTTAAAGGCTTTGCCATTTACCCGTTGTAAGGAATAGATGAACTCTTCATAAAAACCTGCAACAAATGCGACTACACCACCTGAAACACCTGGAACTTTATTGGCAGCTCCCATTGCCAGACCTTTAATGACTAGGAAAAGTTTGTCTTTAAATGATCTTGTGGATTCCATTATGCACTTTCCTTTCCTTTTCCAAGATATTCTAGGATAAGAATACTAGCGATACCTAAAATCATTAAAACAATGGCAATAACTAATTGATTATCTCCTTCAAAAGAAAAAGGAGAGATGCTCTCTTCTACAAGTGGTACTTTTTCACCATGTGAATTGGTTCTCCAGCTCAACACATTTTTCCAAGGCCAAATTTTGTTCAAGGATCCAATCATAAATCCTGTAAGTGCTGCAAGCGTTAGGTTTTTATGATTCTTGAACATCCAATTAAGAATCTTTGAAAAAACTTTAATACCCACGATAGCACCAATAGCCAACATTGCGAATTTTAAAAGTGCGTCTTTCAGTAATTCAAAATTCATTGTAGAAACGCCTTCTCTCAGATTATTTACAGTATCAATCGCGGTACCGTAAGCACCTAAAATCAGGAGAATAAATGCTCCTGAAACACCTGGTAGAATCATGGCTATGATGGCAATAAAACCACAAAATAGCAAGTATAAAGAACTGTCTGGTGATGCAAATGGTTCGGCAGTTGTTATGAAATATGAGACTACTGATGTTAGGATAATAGCAATGCAGAGCTTAAAATCCCATTTTTTTATTTGCTTTCCTATAAACCAAATACTCGCCAAAACTAAACCAAAGAAGAAGGCCCAGAGTAAGATAGGTTCATTTGTCAATAGCCATTTTATAGCCTTAGCTAAGGACAATATACTTATCGCTACACCAGTGAAGAGGGCTAGTAGAAAAGTACCGTTTATAGATTTCCAGGCAGCTTTAAAACCTTCTTTACGCCAAGTTTTAAATACACCAAAATTTACACGGTCTATACTTTCTATAAGTTCTTCGTAAATACCTGAAATAAAAGCGATAGTACCACCAGAAACGCCTGGTACCACATCCGCAGCTCCCATGGCTAATCCTTTGAGGCTGATAATAAAATAGTCTAAAAAACGTCTTTGCATTGTCTATTTTGAGAAATAGAATGTAAAGGTATGCAAATTAGTTGGACGGATTTTTAGATTTAATTATAATATCTGTTAATGTTGTCCTATTTTTTAGCTTCGGAAATAACTCGTCGATGATAAAGCTGTATTCAGCATTCAAACAAAGTGCATTTTTTAAATGATATCGACCTTTATCTGTTTGTAATGTAGTGTAATACAATCCTGCTAATCGATATTCTATTTCAGCATTTTCTGGATAAAACTCCGCCGCTTGTAACAGACTATAGATTGCAGCTTCATATTCACCAAGTTTTATTAAGATGTCTGCTCTAGATAACCAAGTGTCTACTTCGTAGTTGCCTAATTCCAAAGAACGCTTATAACCATGTTCTGCTTCTTCGTAGAACATTAATCTGTGATTTATCTGCGCGTATAATTTCCAGTATACCACATTTTCACTATCAATATTTATGGCTTTGTTTATATAGAATAGAGCCTTTTGGTAGTTTTTCTTTTTGGTGTAAAACTTGGTAATTGCAATCCATGCCTTATCCAATAAAGGGTCTTCATGTACGGTCTTTGTAAAATATTGAAGTGCTAAATCAGATTGTCCAAGTTTTTCATGGCAGTGCCCTATACGCAACAGTGCAAAAGAAGTTGGCTCCTCGAGAGCTAATGTGATTTTATAATTCTCAATGGCTTCAGGATAGCGTTTTTGTTTTTCAAGAACCTTTCCTTTTTCTAAATATGCGCCAACGAATGTATCGTCAGAGATTATAGCAAAATCGAATGCTGCTAATGCTTTTTTGTAAGATTTAATAGCAAAGTACTGCTTGCCGAGTTGATGCCACGCAACTTCACAGTATGGATTCGAATCTAGATACCTGTTTAAGAAATTAATTGCATCCTCATTCTTATCCATAAAGTCGAAACAATAGATGATGTTATAAAGTGCAGAATAATCTGTAAGGTCTAACTCTAAACACTTAGTAAAATACGTTCTAGCATTATCAAATTCGTCTAAGAACAGGTGTTCCATGCCTATAAGCGAATATAGATCGGCATCATCTTCTGGAGTCCCACTAATTTCTAAAGCAATTTTCAAAGTTTGAATCGCTTGCTCGTGCTTATCCTGTTTAGACAAAACATTAGCCTTCTGAATATAGATTTCCTCATTAGAAGGTTCTAATTCATAAAGCTTGTCCAATAGTTGATCAGCATCATCAAACTTGCTTTCCAAAACATAGATCTCCACTAAAAACAGCTGTAGATTTACTGAACTAGGATGTTGCTCTAAAGCCATTTTTATAGCTTTTTTTGCTAATGCAATTTTTGCGTTTTCTAAGTAATGGTGGATGATGTTTTCAAATTCATTTGAATCGAAGAATAAGACATTGTTGGTCTTTAGCATGGATTCAAATCGGGTCAAAGAATAATTGTTGTGGTCGTCGTGTTGACTGTACTCCATAAGCGGTTATTAGGGTTTGCTAGAATAAATTTACAGTTCAAATAAAGACTTTGCAGAAATGAGGGTTATTGTTTTTAACAAAGTAATTAACAGGGAATTGATTTAAGGAATACTTTCGATTTAATAATTGATTTACAATAGTTTGGTGTGAATTATTTACACTGTTAATTCACATTTATTTTATTTAAAACTTTCAATATTTTATTACAACCTTCTATGATTTCTTCTTCAGAAATTGTAAGTGGAGGTGTAATTCGTACTGCTTTTGGTTCGAATAAGAGCCAAAATAGAATCAATCCTTCATCTTGGCAATCCAAAATAATTTGGTTGGTAACTTCTGCAGAAGGAGTCATCAAAGCGAGCATTAATCCACGACCTCTAATATCTTCGATTAAAGGATGAACGAGTGTTTCTCTAATTAATTGTTCTTTCTTTAAAGTACTTTCAATAAGATTTGATTCTGTTATTTCTTGTAGGGTTGCTAGTGCAGCAGAAGCAATCACTGGATGGCCTCCAAAAGTAGTAATATGTCCAAGCTTTGGATTATCTTTTAATGTAGACATCATTTCGTTTGAAGCTGTAAATGCACCAATTGGCATTCCTCCTCCCAGACCTTTACCAGTAACTAATATATCTGGTACACAATTGTAATGTTCAAAACCAAAAAGCTTACCAGTTCGTCCAAATCCAGGCTGAATTTCATCTAAAACTAGTAGTGCTCCAACCGTGTTGCAACGTTGTCTTACCTTTTCGAGATAACCATTTGTTGGTTCAATAAATCCTGCGCCACCTTGAATAGTTTCTAAAACTACGGCAGCGGTTTTAGAAGTAATGAGGTCAAGATTAGCTTCATTATTGAATTCAATAAATTTTACATCTGGAAGTAATGGTCTGAAAGGTTGTTTGCGCTCTTCATATCCCATAATACTCAAAGCGCCCATGGTGTTACCATGGTATGCGTGGTTGGCTGCAATGATTTCACTTCTGCCAGTAAAACGTCGTGCTAACTTTATTGCGCCATCAATAGCTTCAGTGCCAGAATTGGTGAGGTATGTTGTATCTAGTGGATCAGGTAAATGTGATGCCAGTAGCTTAGATAATTTTATAGCGTTTTCTTGTGCATACTCACCATAAACCATAACATGCAAATACTTATCTAACTGATCTTTTATGGCTTTAGTAACTCTGGGGTGTTTGTGCCCTAGACTGCAAGCAGAAACTCCAGCAACAAAATCTAAGTATGCTTTTCCTTTGGTGTCAAAAATGTATGACCCTTCGGCATGAGAAACTTCCATAGCCAATGGGTGAGGAGTGGTCTGAGCTTGATATTTTAAAAAATCGCCGAGCATAGTTTAGTTGTCAGAAGTTGAAGAAATAACAGGTTTCTTCTTGGTCTTTGCAGGCTTTAATGTTTGAGACTTCTTTTTAGCGTCTTTGGTCTTCTTTGGAATATTTCGAGCAGCTTTATTTTCTTTTTTAGAATCTTTGTCGGCAGCAGCATCGACACGTTTTATAAGATCATCATCGAAGAAATCTTCTTGCGGAACGTAATCTTCAAGACCTTTTATTACTGGTAGTTCTAGAGGTGGATCATCTTTAAATAAATCCTCCACACTCTTTGGACGTTCTTCATCTCGCCAATCAAATCCTCTGAATAGCCGTGCATTCTTAGGAAATTCTTCTTCAGGATATATATCGCCATCAATTTGTTGTAGTAAACGAATTTCTTCTATTTCGCTATTTACAATTTTTATGTTGATACTTCCAGATTTAGATTTATCGATGCCAACAAGTTCATTATTCTCATTTCTGGAGTAATATATCTTCTCAGCATTTTTGATGATATCTACATTGTAGAGCTCATTGTCTTTGAATAAACCAATAAGACGTTGGCCTTTAATTTGATTGAACCCATCGGAATCTCCTATTGTGTCTTTACTGATAAGGAAAGCATTTTGGAATACTTTGAGAGAATCTAGCTCTTCAGTTTTGACATCTGAGATGAGATGAATAGAGTCTCCAGTCATTTGATTGCCTAAATTCCAGAGTACTGGTTTTCGCTTGGCGCTAAAGGGATCACTAGTACCGAAGCGCTCAAGGTTTATTAATTGAGTAAGCCCTGTTTTATGATCTGCATGAATAGAATCGCACTTTCCGGCCAGATCACTTTTATACAATTTTACATTATAATATGCTCTAGTGATACGGTGTTCTGGTTTTCCTGTAACCATAAGGCGATCACCATGGATGTATACAGAATCATTCTCTTGTACTGTGATAGCAACTGCACGTTTGGTAATGAAAGCAGAGTCTTTTTCTCTAAAGATTTCTGCATAATGGCCTTTAATGACACTATTATTTATAGTGTCTGTAATCGTAATATTATTGGTGCCCGAAGCAAAGCCTCTGTTATTATCCACAAACATACTGTCACCTTCAAAAATGCGGCTATCGTACTCTATTCTGGAGTTTTTTACGGCATAGCCAACTTTGGTTTCCGTATCATAAAATCCTTTTTCGCAATAGGTTTTACTTTCTTCAGTCGTTATTGTTGAAGGGCCAAAAAGATAGGCATGACCAGTTTCAGAATAAAAATCTAAATAATTAGTATCTATAGTGTAATCTGGGTTTACAAGCTTAACATCATTTACAAACTGATATTTTGAAGCGCTCATGTAATACCGTCCAATTTGGCTGGTAATAGTGCCAGAACTATCTCTCACCACACGTCCACCACTTTTGTAATAGGCTTCCTGTCTGGTTCTATCAAAGTGGAGTGTATCTGTCGTAAGCGTAGATTTAGGTTCTTTCAAGATCACATCGCCACTTGCAAAAGCCAGTTGGGTTTTGCCACTATATTCTACATACTCAGCGGTCATGTTAATGCTGTCGCCTTGTTTCATATTCACATTGCTAAAGGCTTCTATAAAATCGTCTTTTTCATAATAGATAGCCTTGTCGCAGAACATATCTATGCCTTCGTGTATGAAATGAATTTGCTGTGAATTATCTCTAATAAATTCTCTAACACCATCTTTATTGGATACTGCAAAACCAGAATATTTAATAAAAATACGTTTAGGTTGCTGCGCAAAACCACTAAATTGGGTTAACACTAGGAAGGTGCCAAGAATGAGTATTTTGAATAACTTCAAATGACTTGAATTTTGTTCAAAAGTAACGATATTAATTAGTTTTAATTATTAATGAAAACAAAAAACGCACCAAATTTAGGTACGTTTTAAGAAACATTTGTCAATAAGTGATGTTAGTTGTTAAGCTATGCGATTTCTAACAACTTTTATTAATTACATAATCTAGATCTGCCAAAGCCTCCTTCGATACAAGATTTTGTAGGAAACCCATAGCTTTTGGCCCAATAGTCATAGCTTTCAGTTTCTTTTGAGTCAATTTTTTTTTGACTCTCAGTAAGATTATCTTTTTTGATGTCGCTTTTTGGGAAGGTAACAAATGAGGTTAAACATATAAAGGTTGAGTACATTAATAGCTTAGGGGCAAGCTTTGTCATAAATATTATCTATTCTTGTTTTATCATAAATTGTTTTTTTTTGATGGTTAGTCATTCTATGACAAAAAAGAATTACTTAGAAAAAGTAATGACAAGAATTGTAATAATAGCAAGATGTGTAAGCAAATTTATAGAAAAAATCTTACAAATAATAATGGTATATGTTAAATTTATACGAGAAAACTATTTTCTAACTATCGTTTGTTTTCTATCTGGACCAACAGATACAACAGTGATAGGAATCTCTAGTTCTTTCTCTAAAAATGCAATATAATCATTGAGTTCTTTTGGCATTTGAGATGCTTCAGTCATAGACGTTAAATCTTCTTTCCAACCTTTTAACTCTGTATATATTGGTGTTACATTTTCAGATTCAATATTGTAAGGTAAATGCGAAATGGTTTCACCTTTATAATTATAAGATGTACATACTTTCAAAGTATTAAAACCAGAAAGTACATCGCCTTTCATCATAATTAATTGTGTAACGCCATTAACAGCACATGCATACTTAAGTGCGACAAGATCTAGCCAACCACAACGACGTGCACGACCTGTCGTAGCACCAAATTCGTGACCAACTCGACCCATAGTTTCACCTACTTCGTCAAATAATTCTGTTGGGAATGGTCCGGAACCAACTCTAGTCGTGTAGGCTTTAAAGATGCCATATACTTCTCCAATTTTATTTGGAGCAATGCCTAAGCCTGTACAGGCTCCAGCAGCAGTGGTATTGGAAGAGGTTACAAACGGATAGGTTCCAAAATCAATATCGAGTAAAGAGCCTTGAGCACCTTCAGCAAGAATAGATTTTTCAGATTTTTGAGCTTTATGCAAATAATCTTCAGAATCAATAAATGTTAATGATTTCAAAGTTTCTATAGCTTCGAAAAACTCAGTTTCTAATTCTTCTAAATCATACTGAACATCTACATTATAGAATGCAATCATAGCTTCGTGCTTTTTAGCTAAAGCTCTATATTTTTTCTCCCAACCATCTAGTTCTATATCACCAACTCTTATACCGTTACGCCCAGTTTTGTCCATATATGTTGGACCAATACCTTTTAGTGTAGATCCTATTTTGGCCTTACCTTTAGAAGCTTCACTTGCAGCATCTAGCAGACGATGTGTTGGTAGAATAATGTGCGCTTTTCTAGAAATCAATAAAGATGATTTATAGTCCACGTTTTGTTCATCTAACTTATCTAACTCCTTTTTGAAGATCACAGGATCGATAACAACGCCATTACCCACAAGGTTTACGGTTTCATCATGAAAAATACCTGAAGGAATTGTATGTAATACGTGTTTTTTTCCGTTGAAAACAAGGGTGTGTCCTGCATTTGGACCTCCTTGAAAACGTGCAATAATGTCGTATTTGGAGGTGAGTACATCAACAATTTTTCCTTTGCCTTCGTCACCCCATTGTAAGCCGAGTAGTAAATCTACTGCCATAAGTTAGTTGGTTGATTTTTTGTTTCCGTAAAAGTAGAGCGAATGATTGTGGATCTCGATATCGAAAACTTCTTCAATAGTTTTTTTGATAGACTGTATTCTTGGATCGCAGAACTCGATAACTTCTCCCGTATCCGTTAGGATAACATGGTCGTGTTGTTTATCGAAAAATGATTTTTCATAGTGAGCCTGGTTTTGACCGAATTGATGTTTTCTAACCAATGCACAATCTAACAAGAGCTCTATGGTGTTGTACAATGTTGCACGACTTACACGATAGTTCTTGTTTTTCATTTTAATGTAGAGCGATTCAATGTCGAAATGGTCATCGTTTTCGTAAATCTCCTGAAGAATTGCATAACGCTCAGGAGTTTTTCTGTGACCATTTTCTTCTAAGAATTGTGTAAATACATTCTTTACAATTTCCTGATCTGTATCCTTATTTTTTTTGCTCATGATTCCGCCTGCAAATTTACACAATTTTTATACTCTAGTGACCTTATCGATACCATTAATTTTTTTGAGGTTATCCATAAGCTTTTTGAGCATGTTTTTATTCTTTACAACTACTGAAATTTTACCTGTGAACACACCATCATCACTCTGGAAACTTATGCTCTTCATATTCACGTGCATATTTGATGAAATGAGTTGTGTAATGTCATTTACCAAGCCCAAGTTATCGATTCCAGATAAGGTAATTTGTGATGTATATTCTTGTTGTGATGAATCGATCCATTTAGCTTGCATAATTCGATACGCATAGTTGGATTGTAGGCTCAATGCGTTGGGGCAATTCTTTTTATGAACTTTAATCCCCTCATTAATGGTTAAAAAACCAAATACCTCATCTCCTGGGATAGGATTGCAACAAGCCGATAATTTATAATCCAAACGCTCTTCCTCTTTGCCAAATACGAGCATATCGTACTTGGAAGTGATTTCATCCTTATCAACATCTTTAGGCGTTTCTGGCTTGCGAATTCTATTTTTTATAAAGCTTACAATAGCATTGCTTCTCGATGCAGCAAACTCTTTGAGCATAGTGTTATCGATAGTTCCAATACCAACTCTATAGAACAGGTCTAATGATGTACTGAGCTTAAAATAACTAACTAACTCATTAACCGTTTTTTCGTTTAGAGTAAGCTTAAGCTGTTTTAGTTTACGTCTGAGAATTTCCTTGCCATCTTCTGCAATGGCTTTATTTTCTTCTTTGAGAGAAGATTTAATCTTACTCCTTGCTCTGGCCGTTTTTGCATAATCTAACCAATTGGCATTTGGCTTAGCGTTTTCGGATGTTAAGATTTCCACACGGTCACCACTTTGTAATTCGTGACTTAGTGGCATTAATTTTCCATTGACCTTCGCACCTCTAGTATGCATACCAACTTCTGTGTGTATGCTAAAGGCAAAGTCTAGTGGTGTAGCACCTTTGGGTAGTTTTTTTAAGTCTCCTTTTGGGGAGAATACAAATATTTCTTTTGAATAGAGGTTTAGTTTGAATTGCTCTACGAAATCAACGGCATTAGTTTCATTGCTTTCTAATGCTTCTTGGAGCTTATCAACCCAAGTATCTAATGCATCATCTTCTTTTCCAGTAGTACCTTGCTTGTATTTGTAATGTGCTGCATATCCTTTTTCGGCGATTTCATTCATACGTTCACTACGAATCTGGACTTCTACCCATTTTCCTTGAGGACCAACTACAGTAATATGTAAAGCTTCATAACCTGTAGATTTTGGTGAAGATATCCAATCTCTAAGTCTTACAGGGTTTGGCGTAAAGTGATCTGTAACTATAGAATAGATTTTCCACGCCAGAAACTTTTCATTCTCTAAATCGGATTTGTAAATGATTCGTACAGCAAACTTATCATAGACTTCATCAAAGGACACACCTTGCTTTATCATCTTTCTACGGATAGAGAAAATGGATTTTGGTCTTCCTTTGATTTCATAGTTAAGACCTTCTTTATCCAAAGAGTCTTTGATAACTTTAGAAAAGTCTTTGATATACTTATCTTGCTCTTCTTTGCTATCCTTCATTTTTAGTAGGATATCAGTGTAGACTTCGGGTTCTGTATATTTTAATCCAAGGTCTTCAAGCTCTGTTTTTATATTATACAGACCGATTCTATGAGCAAGAGGTGCATAGATATATAGCGTCTCAGAAGCAATTTTTACTTGCTTATCTGGTCGCATAGAATCCATGGTTTGCATATTGTGCAAACGATCGGCAATTTTAATGATGATTACACGTACATCATCATTGAGTGTCAATAACATTTTGCGGAAATTCTCTGCTTGTATAGAGACATCTGCTTCTTTCTTTAAGGATGAAATTTTTGTGAGTCCATCTACAATTCTAGCCACAGTTTCACCAAACATTTGTTCTATATCGGAGATGGAATAGTCCTCATTATCTTCAACCACATCATGAAGCAGTGCCGCAGCAATAGAGGTTGCATCCAAGCCGATCTCTTGGGCTACAATTTTAGCCACAGCAATAGGGTGGAAGATGTAAGCTTCCCCAGATTTGCGGCGTTGATCTTTATGCGCATCTACGGCTACATCAAAGGCTTGACGAATCATTTTCTTGTCTTTTGCAGACAAGGTTTGATAACTTACTTTGAGTAGTTCTTTGTAGGCTTTTGCAATCGCAGCATTCTCTTTTTCAATATCCACTTCAGTCATATAACTAAAGTAGCAATAAGAATTTTAATAGGCAATAGAATTGCCCTAAATGCCAGAAAAGTATTTTGGTAAGGATTTTTCAGTAGTTTCTAGCTTGTTTTTTAAAGCTTGCTTATGATCTTCATCTGTTAAATAATACATATAGTTATGAATTAGATAAAAAATCATAATTCTATTTAAATCATCCAACTCGGAATCCATAATCATGTTAAGCGCTTTTTTTTCAAATTCTGCCTTGTTTTCAGTTTCAGACAGAGCTCTTCCAAGTCTTCCGATACTACTAAAATAGTGATTAGGATTATGGTTTTTAAACCTAAGAACAGTTCCTAATAATAAATCAATGACATTAATATTTAAAACTTCCAATTCTTTAATATAGGTCTTACGACCAGCCCATGCATAGCTTCCATCACTTACCCTATCAAATCTATCGTTCATGACATCCAAATGCGCTTTTAAAAATACTTCCCAATTAGTGGTTTCTGCTGATAGTAGTGCAATATCTAAGGCATGTAATCTAGGACTGGAATCTTGACTACACATCCCTATAACTTTTGTCCTTCGGAGTTTATCGAGTAACTTTTCTTTATCTGATAATGACATACTTTTATGATTTTTAGAGAGTTCAAAATAGTCATAGCCTTTATTTTCTAAGAGTTTTGTAGAAGTCGTATCTATCATGCAATCTGCATATTGGATCATTTCAGCATAAACATCCTTGAAAAGAGAGGATTTGAAATCTTCTAAAAGGTAAAACGCTTCTATTCTGTTCTTAGATTTTTCAATAATCCAATCTCCTTTTTTATAAGTTGTCGGAATATCAACATGGTCATCTAAATACAAGCTCCATTCATAATCATCTGTGACCGTTATTGATTGTACAACTGTCTGCTTCTCATCCTTGTAATTTGTCCTCTTGTGACTAGAAACCAGCACAGGTTTGCTAATTATAAGCTCAGGATATAATTTCTTTAACTCATCAGGGGAAGTACCATCCTTTAGGGCTTTGTAAACAACTCCGCTTCTCTTTTCTGATAATAGATGAATGGCTTTTGATTGAGGTTTTGAATAATAGGATTCAGTAAGCTCACAAGCTTTAAATTGTAAATTCAATGAATCTACTATAGATTGAAGTTTGCTTATAGTATGGCTATCATAAATTAAACCATTAGAGTATGTCTGGAATTCGCCTTGCTGCGCCTTGCTAAATAATGAAAAAGCTAAAAAAAATAGGAGGATGTTGATGGACTTCATAACTGTTCGTTTTAAAGAATAACTGTAACTGCCAGTAATCTATTGTGTTATGAAATTATAACCATCAAGTTTTATTCCAAAACCTTAATGAGTAAACTCATTCTCATTTGAAGTAAAAGCGCTAGTAGAATTAGTCAAATAGTCTGTAGAAGAGTACTATTAATTTTTCCATTTTATATTACAGCCAATACTAGGTTTTTGAAGCGCATCAATTGGGTTGCCTTTAAGCAAATTATCTATTGATGATCTGAGGTCTTTACCAGAAACTGGAATGCCATTACCAGGACGAGAATCATCGAGTTGACCTCGGTAAACTAGTTTTAATTCACTGTCAAAAAGATATAGGTCAGGAGTGCAAGCAGCATCATAAGCTTTGGCTACATTTTGCGTTTCGTCATATAAATATGGAAAAGGATAATTATTTTCCAAAGCATGTTTGGTCATGAGTTCAGGACCATCTTGAGGATAGTTAACGACATCGTTGCTAGAAATGGCAATAAATCCAATGCCTCTTTCTGAATACTGATTGGCAACATTTACTAACTCAGGATTTACATGAACCACGAAAGGGCAGTGGTTACAAATAAACATAACTACTGTACCGTTTTCGCCTTTGAGAGTATCTAGGGTTTTATGTGAATTTGAAGTCGTATCAAAGAGGTTGAAATCTGGTGCTTTTGTGCTTAGAGGAAGCATATTGGAAGGTGTTCTTGCCATTTTTTTTAGTGCTATGGTTTATTTGAGTTCCAAAAATAAAAAAACCTTCACAGACATGAAGGTTTAATAAAGGAACATTTATACTCATCTACTCCACTAGTTTAGGCTTAGGCTCCTTTTCTTTAATGCTCAGGTTTCACTAAATCGTCAAATCCATCGAGAAGATCATCTATTTTCTGCTGGATTTCGCTCAACAATTCTTGTAATTCGCGAGGTGATGTAAAACCGTGACTTCGGATTGACATAGTAGCATTTGGCGAATTAAACCATCCAGGGTAATCTTTTCTAATGCTTTCTAGTTCTTTTTTAATGGCATTTTTACATTTTTTGGAATCATTCAGTAATGCCTTAACCTCATTATATTGTGCTAAGGTATATGCCGAAGCATTTTCCTCCATATAATTTATGCGTTCTTCGAGTTCATTAATATTAGATTTGCACTCATTTATTTGATCAATGAGCTGCGACACACGTTCTTGAGAAGGTGGAGTATAGGTTTGAGCGAAATTTTGAAATGCAAATAAGAGGCATGCTAATAGTAATTGGTATTTAAATTTAAAAAGCTTTGTTGTCATAATTAAAAATGTTTAAAAACGAAAGGGGTGTTTGTAAAACCCCTTTCGTGCTAATTCTTAAAACTTTACAATCTCTACACGTCGATTTTTTGCCCAAGCCGCTTCATTGTCTGAGGTGTCAATAGGTCGTTCTTCTCCATAACCCACAATTCGTAGTCTTTTCTTATTGACTCCTTTGTTAATTATGTAGTGCATTACAGATTTTGCACGATTTTCCGACAATATCTGATTAGATTCTTTTGATCCATTAGAATCGGTATGCCCTTCAATTTGAATAGACACACCTGGATTGTCGTTCATCATACTTACGATTCTGTCTATTGCACTATATGAGGATGGTTTTATAAAATAAGAGTCGTTATCAAAAAGAATATCATAGAAAATAATTCGACCATCCGTCATTAATTTTTTATAGAGTGGTAAACCTTCATTGCCAATCGTTAAATAATCAATCATGGCTTTATTATTCATTGAAGCTAGTGCACTAACTTCGAGATGTGTAAACTCAGTTATCACTCTACCATTTGTTTTCTTTAAGCTTGGATTATTTATGAGCTGAACACCATCGTAAAACACTTTAAGTGTGCCACTATTAAACGATACCTGAACGGTTCTCCATCCAGGATAGGTCATTTTATTTGGCATTCTTGAGTATTCGGAGCTCGATCCGGCAGGTACTATACCATCACCACGAATGGTTATTTGGTAGGCACGATAAGGGTCATTAGAATTCATAAGATTAAGGGTGTAAGATTCATTGCCTTTACCATCGAAATGAAACAACCCTTCAATTTTAAAAGATTTACCTAAGTAGCTATCATAGGATATAGAAGGTTTCACTGAGCCACTCGTGTAAAACTGCATTACACCATGTTTTTTTCCATTAGTAACCATTTGCGTGTTCTGTATGGTTCCACTAATGTGAGTCCATTTGCTAGGAAATTCTCCTTCCTTCTCTAAATTAAAATCATCTGCAAAAATGATGTTGCCAGCTATGAAATTTTTCACAGGCTTTGCAACCACCTCTTCATTCGAGGACTTCTTTTTCTTTTTCTTTTTTTTCTTGCCGTCTATTTTTTCAGCAACTTTTTCAGCTTCTTTTTTAATGACATCACCAAGAGATTGACTGTAGGTCATTGAAGAAAAAAGTAACATGATAACCATGGAGCATAATTGGATGAGTTTCATTGTTTTCATTTGCTAATTATTTTAGATTAATATATCGCAAATGTCTGGTATAAAGGAATTTAAGTCAATCGCTCAAATGGGGTAAATGTGAAGTGAAATTTGTTTAAACTAGATGAGTTTTTGCTTTAGCGCTTTATGGATGGCTTCAGCTCTTGTATTAACATGAAGTTTGGAATAGATGTTTTTAATATGTGTTTTAACGGTATGTGGACTCAAAATCATCTCACTGGCCACTTCCTTGTAGTTAAGTCCTTTACTTAACATTTTTAAGACTTCCGTTTCTCTGTCAGAAAGCGGATTTTTTAGTGCTCTGAAAGAATTAATAATTCGTCTTGCAATATGACTACTCATTGGCGAACCTCCATTAAAAACTTCTTTGATATGGACCAATAAATCTGCTGGATTGGTGTCTTTAAGTAAATAACCAGAAGCACCAGCACACAGGGACTCAAATATGGAATCATCGTCAGATTGTACAGTCAGCATAATAATATCCAGGTCAGGACATTTTAGTTTTAGATAACGCGTTATATCGATTCCTGATTTACCTGGAAGATCTATGTCCATGAGCACAACATCAATACGCGAGTCGGCACTAATGGCGTTGATTGCTGCTTCACCATCTGGGAAGGAATGTTTACACGAAAAACCTTGTGAACCATCTATGATGAGCGTAAGTGTCTGACGAATTTCATTATCATCTTCTACAATAGCTATATGTATGGTTTCTTGGCTCATATAGTGTAAAGTTAAGCTTCTTTTTCTTTAAAATTATCCCTCATATGGGGTATTCTGTTTAATGTAATAGAAGTGCCATCCGAATTAGAGCTAATCTCTAATTCTGCACTGATTTTTTGAGCTCTGTTGTACATATTCTTTAAACCTCTACCTTGCGATACTTTGGACACATCAAATCCAATACCATCATCTTCGAGACTAAAATTTGAAAATGCTTTAGTGTAGGTAATTTTAAATTGCACAGTGCTACATTCAGAATATTTTGAGCAATTATTCATGGCCTCTTTAAAAATCATTAAGACCTGCTTTTTTGTTTGTGCATCCAAGAAGCTGTGAATACCTTCATCGAAATTTCCGTGAATACTAAAGTCTTTTTGCCCATTGTTAAATAGTTCTTCACCATAATCTTTTAGTCGTAGTACAATATCATACAGACTGTCTTTCTTAGGATCAATAATCCATAATAGATCTCTGAAACCGCCGGACAAATCCTTAATATTTTCTCTAATTTTTAGTAGCCACTCTTTCGGATCTTTTTGTTGGGCAATGTTGCGTTCAGCCAGAGTTAAGAATAAAGATATTTTAGTGACTTTAGAGCCTAGCTCGTCATGAAAGTCTGCTGTATTTTCCTGACGTAACAGCTCCCTTTCGTTTAAGAGTGCTTTTTCGAGTTTTAGTTGTTGTTTTAATTCGCTCATATGCTTACGGATGCGATACAAATAGATGAATCTAATCAAGCCAAGCATCATAAGCACATAGAGTATTTTCGCTAGTGTAGAATAGTAAAATGGTGGTTTTATTATAATGTCTATAGCTATTGGTTTATTGGACCATTGCCCAGAATGATTACTTCCATCTAGTAATATATGGTATGTTCCAGGATTTAGGTTATAATAAATTAAT
Organism: Winogradskyella sp. 3972H.M.0a.05; assembly: GCF_040493455.1. Classification (NCBI taxonomy): domain Bacteria; kingdom Pseudomonadati; phylum Bacteroidota; class Flavobacteriia; order Flavobacteriales; family Flavobacteriaceae; genus Winogradskyella; species Winogradskyella sp. 3972H.M.0a.05. The sequence goes on from NZ_JANFDA010000003.1 coordinate 58,932, forward strand.
TCTGATCGATTACCGGTTTCTACCCAATCTGTAACTAATGGTGAAATCTTATGACGGTATTGATTTTCAGACGCATCACTAAGGTCTAATGCAGCGTATTCAATTTTAATTGAATTTTCTTTGTGAGATAAGGTGATGTCTTCATTGTAGTTGTTTACGAATATTGATTTAAAATCTGAGGTATTTTTATCTATAACTTCTATAGTATTAATAGCTAGGTTAAATGGTTGTTCAGTCTTTAAAGTATTATTTGTATTGTCATTAATAATACTAAGACCATTCCTACTACCTGCAAAAACAGTATTATCTTCATCTATGTACAGTGCATTTCTGTAGGTGATATTATCTGCTAAGCCGTTTCTTTTGGTATAATGTGTTATATCTTTTAGGCGCTCATTGTGTTGGTCGTATTTAGCCTTAATAATACCATTTGTCGTTGCAACCCAGAGATAGCCATTAGAATCCTCATCAATACCTAGGATATATTCTGAAGGCAAACCTTGATGTCTCCCTAACTGAACAAAACAATCCTTTGTAGGGTCATATAAATTCAATCCAGTTTGTGTGCCAATCCATAATCTTTGAGACCTATCTCTGAATACTCTTTTTATAGCATCATTACTCAAACTTTTGAAGTCCTTTTTATTACTCAAATAATTGGCAAATTTACCTTCATTCTCTTCAGAAATTATTTTACTCAAACCAAAAAAAGTTCCAATCCACTTATTGTTATCCTTGTCATTGGCTATTTCCATTGTGTAAGAGTTAACCAAGGTTGTATTATCCTTGGGATTCGATGCATACACTTTTATTGTGCTATTTTCTATGTCATTTTCGTCTAAAGTTAGCTTTACAAGACCAGCATAGTTCCCAATCCAAAATATGTTATCCTCCTCCTCATATATATCCTGACACCAATTATGTGGTAACCCATGCTTTGTAGTAAACCGTATAAATTTTCCTGGATTGGAATTTTGGTCAAGTTGAGTGACATTTAATCCATTTTCAGATCCTAACCATAATCTATTTTTACTATCAATGAGCATATACCGACTTAAATGAATGTCATCATTTTGTATTCTTAAATAGTTTTCTGGGCAGCTATTTTTAAGAAGATCGGATTTTTTAAATCGATACAAATCAAATGGTGTTGTTATCCAGAGATAACCTAGCTTATCTTCTTTAATCGCATAAATGCTAAAACCTTCTTCGAGACACTTAGGCAAATAACTTGGTGGAAATGTTTTTATATTATTATCTCTTCGTGTGAGCTTATACAAACCATTGGTGTTTGGTATCCAGATATTTTGCTGACTATCTTCGTAAACAGACATGGCATTGCCCGACATGTTCATAAAATGCCCTTCAGAGCCGATAACCTCTTCTTCTTTTAAAAACCCATTAGTTATACTGAATTTTTTAAACCTGTTTTTCCATGTAGCGATCCAGATATTACTTTCATGATCTACCATGGCGCTGTATATGTATTCTCTACCTAATGGAGAGCCATTTTCAGAATCGAAATAGCTAAAATGAATGTTATGATTTGCTTTTAATTCTGTCTTTAGTAAACCCAAGTTAGATTCTGCAATCATAAAGTCCTCATTATAATCTAAGATTCTAAATATGATGATATCATCTTTGTTTAAACGTGGCTCATAGGTGACTTTTAGTTCTGTATATTTAAAAAGATTTTCATCATTATTTATAAAAACTCTACCATTGTTGGTTGTAATCCAAATTTGGTTATTCTTGTGTTTTGATATACCACTAATAGGCTCTTCTGGAATATCTCCCAGTTCTACGTCTGTAATAAGAAAGGCTTGTTCATCATCGATAGCAAATAAGCCTTCATAAGTGGCTACCCAAATATGTCCATTGTCATCTTCTACAATACTTCGAATATAATCTTGACCTATTTTTTCTCCACTTTTGAGTTTAAAGTAATGTATGCTGTCTCCTTCTAAAACATGGAGTCCCTTCGGTGTACCAATCCATAGTTTCTTGTCCTGTGCAGAAAGTAATGCTGTTATTTTGTTATCTCTAAGTCCAGTAGTATCCTTTAAGCTTGAATAATAAGGTTGAAAGTGTTTTCCATCGAACTTAAAAAGACCATTGTTGCCCGCAACCCATAAATAACCATCATGGTCTTGAATTACATCTCTAACTATTCTCGATGGGAGGCCATTGTCATCAGCATATCTTGAAATGTTATAAACTTGGGCGTAGTTCGGTGTTATGACACCAATTGATAGAAGTAAGATAAATACAATGATCCAATTTTTCACCTTAAAAAATTTAATGTGTTATAAGTGGAGCAATGAATTCTTCATAAAAATAATCATTTAAATACGAAGTGCAAATACTGATTAATTCTTAAATTTAAAGCATGGAAGAAATGATATCATTTGAGGATTTTACTAAAGTAGATATAAGAGTAGGAACCATTATTGAGGTCAATGATTTTCCAAAAGCTCGAAATCCAGCCTACCAACTCACTATAGATTTTGGAGATTTAGGTATTAAGAAATCTTCTGCACAAATTACGACGCTTTATACCAAAGAACAATTACAGGATAGACAGATACTCGCCATCGTTAACTTTCCTAAAAAACAGATTGCCACCTTTATGAGTGAATGCTTGGTGCTTGGCGCTGTTAATGGTAAAGATGTTATTCTCCTCAACCCAGAACAAAGGGTGAAGAATGGTTCTCAGGTGAATTAATTACAACTGATTCCTAAAGAAAATCGCATTCATCAATAACTTATTGGTGCCATACCAAAAGGCTCTAAAATTAGTGTTATCAGTAAACACAACAACCTTACCTTTCTTCAAACGCTTGGCTTTATAAGGCACAGTCCCAGAAAGGCTATCGAGGTTTGGTTTAGAAATATAACCACTCAATAACGGTTTTTTCGTGTATTGAATCGGGTTATTATAACTCTGCTCGTCTGGCTCCATAAACAGGGTGTTGTTTCTAAAGAGCGAAATTGTATTGTTCTTATAACCAAAGTTTATGGGATGTGAGCGATCGATATTGGCTTCAAATATGGCACCTCCTATGACTTGAGCACCAGAAAAATCACCACGCTGTTCAAAGGTGATGTCTTTAGCAACGCGCTTATTTTTTTTCAATTCAAACTTTATAAATTCTTTTGATTTTAACCAATTTAGTGTGCTGCGGTAACCGATTAAAGTTCCTCCATCTTCCGTCCAAGTTTTAAGTGCTTTAATAACCTCCACGCTTAAGTTGCTAGAAGATGGCGCAATGATAACATTATAGCGACTCAAATCTATTCTAGAAACACGACTTACATCTAGCTTACTTACTGTAATATCGTAGCGTTGATCGAACAAGTGCCAAATTTCGCCAGCATCGTAACTTCTAACGCCACTACCAACCAAAACACCAATCTTTGGTAAGGTTAATGATCTAAATTGGTTACTACCCAAATCAATACCTTGTGTAAGTCCAGTGCTTACTCCATTAATATCTATAGCATTCTCTGTGGCTATATTATTTAAAAACTGATAAAGCTGATTAGTATCTAGCTTTTGGTTCTGAACAGGAATCAAGATTGTTCCGTAGTCATAATCTTTTCCTCCGAGGCTAAATTGACGCATTGCTACTTTAGCACGTAATCCTCTTTTTAGAATAGTATTCAACGCTCTAGGAGAATAATATTCGTGCCACTCCATAAGGTAAGCATAATTGCTTTTTGAACTTACTGAACCAGTCTTCATGTCTAGGTTGTCTATTTGGTTTCCAGCAATCGACGTAGAAACGCTTTCATCATAATCTAGACCGAATGCTAGAGGGAAAGTCCAAGCAGACACATCGTAAAACAGACTATCTTGAAACTTAGTGCGCTTTTCAAACATGGCGTTGATAAGCCTTGTGTTCTTTTGGTTTTTTGGTACGACATAGCTGTAGCCTTTTTTGTAACGTTTCCCTTTTAAGGAGACATCAGACTTTAACTCATGAATATTTATCTTGTGACGTTTTAGGATTTCAGCTAAATGATAAGCTTTAGCAGCATCTTTTTCGTCACCAAAAACTAATGCATTATTACCTTCTCTAGCAGCTTCTTGTCTAGCATTTTTAAAGAAATTGTGTTGGTACTCCAAAAGCTCTGTTCGCATGCCTTGTGCAGCTTCAAGAGTTGATAGTGCGGCAGTGAATTGGTTTCTAATGGTAAACGGGAAGGTGAGGATACCATTACTACTTTCTTGAATATGACCTCTAGAACTGGCTTGTTCAAACAAAATACCAATACTACCATTAATATCTGGGAATGTTGAACCTTTACCATAATAGAAATCATCAAAGCTTTCTTCAGTATAATACAGAGAACCAATCTTGTCAAAAGCCTTGGCGTGATATTGCGCAATGTCTTTGGTAAGTTTTTGATTGAGTTTCGGAGTCAAAGGATGTGTACGAGATGGAATACCTGGCTGAAAGAAAAACGTTGCATTGGTTCCCATTTCGTGATGATCGGTAAGTATGTTTGGTAACCAATCATGAAATGTCGCAACTCTAGCTCTAGACTCAGGCAATTGTACAGGTAACCAATCTCTGTTCATATCAAACCAATAGTGATTGGTTCTACCTCCTGGCCATACCTCGCTATATTCTCTATCGTTAGGGTCTGGATTAAGATTTTCATTTTTGTTTGTATTTGCCCAGTACGCAAAGCGTTGCAGACCATCTGGGTTCATACATGGGTCTAAAAGTATAACGGTATTATTTAGTAAGTTATTAATGTCGTTTCCTTCAGCTGCAGCTAAGTGATAAAGCAATACCAAAGCAGCATTAGTACCACTCGATTCATTACCATGAATTGAAAAGCCTTGATAGACAACAATAGGCCTATTAGTATCTAGCCCATCTGATTCTGTAGCATCGATATGTGCAGACTTTATAGTTTGAAGTTTTTGATGATTTGCAGGTGCGGTAATAGTTAATAATAATAGCAGTCTATCTTCGAAGGTTTCTCCTCTGTCTTCGATTGTAACTCTATCTGAAGCATTTGCAACAGCATACATATACTGAACAAGTTTGTCGTGTGTGATGTGCCACTCGCCAACATCGTGACCAATTACTGATTGAGGTGTTGGAATATTGCTGTTATAAGTTGTGTTTTTCGGCAGGAAATAATTGAGGTCATTCTGTGTATTGCCATATAGTGTTATAGAAATACAAAGAAGTATAAGTATGGTTCTCATAGAAATGTTAGTTAGTTTATAAAAATAAAAAAAACCGCTACTTAAGTAACGGTTTCTGCAAGCTTTTAACAATTTCTGACTTATATGTCTTCGAAATTGATATCAGTAAAGTTTTCTGTATTTGTTTCTTCAGTCAATTCACCATTGTTACTGAAGTCGTCTTTTTTGAAATCTTTTTGGTGACGTTCACTAATAACTTCATCTCCTTTTTCATCAAAAATGAAATCAGTTACTTCACCTAAAATAGATCTGAACTCATTGAAATCTTCTTTATATAAATAGATCTTGTGTTTCTTGTAGTGGAAAGAGCCATCATCGTTAGTGAATTTCTTGCTTTCAGTGATTGTTAGGTAATAATCACCAGCTTTAGTAGCTCTTACATCAAAAAAATAGGTGCGTCTTCCTGCTCTTAAAACCTTAGAGAAAATTTCTTCTTTGTCCATCATTCCGTTATCGCTCATTGATTTATTTTTTAATTTTTTCCTCACCAAAAATCTAAAAAAAAAGTATAGGAACCAACAATTTATGATATTTCTTTTTCGCTTAGCTGTTTTAGATATAGGTCTTTGTAGTAACCGTCTGTGTTGATGAGAGTTGTGTGAGTACCTTCTTGAATTATTTTTCCTTCGTCTAGGACAATTATCTTATCAGCATTCTTAGCTGATGAAATTCGGTGGCTCACAATAATCGTAGTTTTACCGGCTGAAACGCTTTCTAGGTTGTTTAATATCTTTTCCTCAGTTTCCGTATCAACCGCAGAAAGACAATCGTCAAACAGTAATATATCTGGTGATTTTATAATAGCTCGCGCTATAGAGATACGCTGTTTTTGCCCACCAGAAAGTGTGATGCCACGCTCGCCTAAAACGGTTTCATAACCTTCTTTGAAACCAATAATGTTGTCGTGGACATTGGCATTTTTAGCAGCGTCAATCACTTCTTCTTCAGTGGCATCTTCTTTTCCAAACTTAATATTATTTTTTATAGAATCTGAAAACAGAAAAGCATCCTGGGGCACATAGCCAATAGAGTCTCTTAATGTTTTTAGTTTTAGTTGTTCTATAACGAGGCCGTCTACAGTAATAAGACCATCGGTGACATCATACAGTCGCCCTATAAGTTCTAGTATAGTTGATTTTCCTGATCCTGTTTTTCCTAAAATCGCCACTGTTTTCCCTGCAGGAATATCAAAACTTACATTTTTTAAAGCTTCAATATTGGTGTCTGGATATGTGAAGGACACTTCATCAAAATTGATATGTCCCTTAATATTAAAATCAGTAGAAATTTCAGTGTCTTTTATCTCTGGCTCTTGTTTGAGGAAAGCATTAATACGTTTCTGCGAAGCTTCCGCTTCCTGTACCAATGAAGTTACCCAGCCTATGGCAGCAACTGGCCAAGTAAGCATATTTACGTAAATGATAAATTCTGCAATGGTACCAATATCTTCTATTTGCCCATTGATATACTGCATACCTCCAATATAAATCACCAATAGATTACTTGCTCCAATGAGTAAAATCATCAGAGGAAAGAAGAAGGCTTGAATCTTAGTTAGGTTAATATACTTTTGTCTCTGATCTCCAGATATTACTTGGAAAGAAGCATTAATATTTGGCTCTAGAGTGTATGCTTTTATTACCGAAATACCACTAAAAGCTTCTTGAGTATAAGCAGATAATTTTGATAGGTTTTCTTGTACTAAGGTACTTCGCCTGTGAATCGCTTTGCTCAAAAAGTATATCGATACTGATAATATTGGTAATGGCAGTATAGTATATAGTGTAAGTGTTGGCGCTTTGCTAACCATGTAGATCAATGCAACCACAAACAAAGTAATCATGTTTAGGGAATACATTATTGCAGGACCAAAATACATGCGGACTTTACTAACATCTTCAGTAATGCGGTTCATTAAGTCTCCTGTTCTGTTGGACTTGTAAAAGTTTAACGATAATCTTTGATATTGTTGATAGATTTCGTTTTTGAGATCGAACTCTACATATCTAGATACATTGATGATGGTTTGGCGCATTAAAAATGTAAAGAAACCAGCAACAATTGCAGCTCCAATGAGATATAGAATATTAAGTCCCAAATCAGCTTTGAAAGTGGAATAAGCTTCACCTTCTTCAATGCGTTTTGCAACAACATTTATGGAGCTTCCTATGAGTCTAGGTGTAAAGAGTGCAAATATCTTTGCAAGAATAGTAATCGTTATTCCTAAGAGCAGGCGATAACGATATTTAAAAAAATATTTATCGAGGTGACGTAATGCTTTCATTTAAAGATTTAGAACGGTAGAGTTATTAACAATATCTCATTTTAACAGCTATTTTTTTGAAATAACTCTATATATCACTTATTTTTGCACGCTGTTTTTAAGTATTTTTTAAAAACATCTCAATACGTAAATGTCATGATTTCAGATATAATGAACCCAAATGACCTTGTAAAAGTTGACCCTGTGTTTGGCCAAAATTCCTTCGATAACCACGAGCAAATCGTATTTTGCAACGACAAAGATACTGGTTTAAAAGCAATAATTGGTATCCACAATACAGTTTTAGGTCCAGCTCTTGGAGGTACAAGAATGTGGAACTATAATAGCGAGTGGGATGCTCTAAATGATGTCCTTAGATTGTCTAGAGGAATGACTTTCAAATCTGCTATTACAGGTCTAAACCTAGGAGGTGGTAAAGCCGTAATTATTGGCGATGCCAAAGCTCAAAAAACACCAGAATTGATGAAACGCTTTGGAGAATTTGTACATTCTCTAAGTGGTAAGTATATCACAGCGGAAGATGTGGGCATGGAGACTGCGGATATGGATCTGGTAAGAGAGGTTACGCCTTATGTCACAGGAATATCTGAAAGCAAAGGTGGGGCAGGAAATCCATCACCTATAACGGCTTATGGAGTCTTTATGGGGATGAAAGCTGCTGCGAAGCACAAATATGGATCGGATGTCTTAGAAGGTAAACGTGTATTAGTGCAAGGTATAGGTCATGTTGGTGAATCATTAGTAGAACATTTAACGCACGAAGGTGCCAATGTGATTATTGCAGATATCAACGAAGAACGTTTGTATGAAGTAAGCAAAAAGTATGATGCTACTATTTATACAGGAAATGATATTTACAGCGAAGATATGGATATCTACGCACCATGTGCTCTGGGAGCAACTATCAACGATGATACCATCTACAAGATAAAAGCAGACATCATTGCTGGAGCCGCCAATAACCAACTTGCTAAAGAAGATAAGCATGGAAGGTTGTTACAAGAAAGAGGCATTTTATATGCGCCAGATTTTTTAATTAATGCTGGAGGAATTATTAATGTTTATGCTGAGTTAGAAAATTACGGAAAGCAAGAGATTATCAGAAAAACTGAAAATATTTATAATACAACTTTAGAAATTTTTGAACGTGCTTATGGCAATGGCATTACTACAAATGATGCAGCTTTGGCAATTGCAAAGGAGCGAATAGAGACTCGCAAGCAAGAAAATTCGAAATAAGTTTACACGTATTTAATATTCAAAACATATTCTATTATCACAATAATAGTATTTTTGTAAGCGATTGTTAAAAGACAATCGCTTAATTTTTAATTAAAAACATAAAGTTCTTATACATGCTAAACAGAAGACATATTCGTATTAAAGTTATGCAAACTTTATATGCATTTAATGGAGGAGAAGGAGATAATTTCAAAGTTGAAGAAAAGTTCTTAATGAATAGTCTAGATAGTATGTATGATCTTTATTTATTGCTTCTTTCACTATTTATTGAGATTCACAAAAAAGCTGAAGATCGCCTAGATAAATCTCAGAAAAAACATTTAGCCACTGCAGAAGATAAAAACCCTAACAGGAAGTTTGTTAACAATCAATTATTGCTAGACATAAGGTCAAACGAGCCTCTCAGCAATGAGATTGAATCAAAAAAACTCAATTATTGGGATTTAGATTTTGAATATGTAGACATCCTGTTTAAAGCGATTACTGAAAGTGAAGTTTATTCAGATTATATGTCTGAAAGGGAATCTACTTTTGAAGAAGACAAGCACTTTCTTATAGATATCTTTAAGGAGGTTATAGCGCCGCATGAAAAGCTTTACGAATACTTTGAAGATAAAAAACTTACTTGGTTAGACGACTTGCCAATTGTTAACACAAGTATTCTGAAGTTATTCAGGAAGCTTAAACCCAACCCACCAGCATATTATTTCTTGCCAAAATTGTATAAAGATATAGAGGATAAAGACTTTGCTTCAGAGCTTTTCAGTAAAACCATTCTCAACCAAACAAAGTTTGATGAAGAAATCGCAGCAAAAACTACAAACTGGGACACTGAGCGTATCGCTAATCTAGATGCGGTAATGTTAAGAATGGCACTTTGTGAGTTTCAAAAATTCCCTTCAATCCCAGTTAAAGTTACAATTAACGAATATTTGGAGATCGCTAAAGAATACTCAACTCCAAAGAGTAGTATTTTTATAAATGGTGTTTTAGATAAAACTGTAAAAGAGTATAAAGAGAAGGGAAATTTGAATAAAATTGGAAGAGGTTTAATGTAGTAAACAAGCGTGTTTAGTAAACGTTAAGGGCTTAAATAAAATTTTTAAAGCTCAAAAATATTAGTACATTTACCACCTTAATGCAACAAATCAAAATATTTTAATTAAAAATCATAGCAATGAAAAAAGTAATTTTAGGATTATGTGCTTTATGTATGGTAGCATTTACATCTTGTAAAGATGATGCAGCTGCAAAAGTAAAAAGTGAAAATGTAGCAGAAGCTGCTAAGAGAGATGCGACTGCTGGTGACTTACCATCAATTCAGTTTGATAAAGTTGAGCACGACTTCGGAACTATTGAAAATGGTACTCCTGTAGAAACAGTATTTAAGTATACAAATACTGGTAAATCTATGTTAGTTGTTAGTAACATTAAGAGTACTTGTGGATGTACAGTACCTTCAAACTGGACTAAAGAAGTAGCTCCTGGTGAAACAGGTGAGTTCTCTGTGAAGTTCAATGGTAAAGGTAATGGTAACCAAGTTTCAAAAACAGTTACTTTAACTACAAATACTGAAAAAGGAACTGAGACTGTAAAAATTAAAGCGTTTGTAGAAAAAGATCCTAATGCTCCAGCTAAAAAAGCTAAGCCAGGAGCAGCTACAATTAAGCAAACAAACACAAAAACTGGCCACGAAGGTCATAACCACTAATCAGTCTTATTAATGGAAGGATTTGGGTCGTTATTACCATTTGTAGCAATGTTTGCTGTGGTGTACTTTTTTATGATAGCACCACAAATGAAACGTGCAAAGCAAGAAAAAAAGTTTGCTAGCGAGTTAAAACGAGGCGATAAAGTCATTACAAAAAGTGGAATGCATGGTAAAGTCGTTGATCTTAATGATAAAGACAATAGCTGTGTAATAGAAACTTTAGCAGGAAAGATAAAATTTGATCGCTCGGCAATTTCAATGGAAATGAGTCGTAAACTCAACGCTCCGGCAAAATAGTTTTCTAAACAGATAAAAAAGAAAAGCCTCGCAATTGCGAGGCTTTTTTTATTAACGTTGTTTACTTCTTCTCATTTGGCGATTACCTCCATAATGCTGATTAGGTATAGAAGTACGCTTCATTTGCTGTTTCATCATTTTTATTTGCTCTCCCATTATACCACGTTTATCTAGCTTTTCAGCTTCAGAGATTAACTTTTTAGCTTCCTGTGGTCTTCTCTTACTGAATGCAATTCCAGCTAAATTAAGTTTAGCCATAGCTAAATCATGATCCATAGAAAGTCCAAGACCTATTGCTTTCTTGAAAAACTTTTCAGCCTCATTCATATTAGTCTGAGACACCATGATACCATGAAGGTAATTGTAATACCCTTGTTGTTTTCTTACTAAAGCATTAGTAGGGTTTTTGATCTTATCTAGCCATTTTTTAGCACCATCAAAATCTTGCTTTCGTAGTCTTAAAAAAGCCAGTAAAATAAACTCGTTCTTGAAATATAAAAAAACGAATACTAACGATAAGAATATATACATAATACCATTACCTACATATCCTTCGGTAAATTGGTAAACCGCATAGGCAATGATAAGCCCAGCTATAACTAACTTTATATTTTTATTGAACATTTCTCTCTACTTTATATGTTACATCCGAAACTATAGTCGTTGGAACTTCCACACCACTCATTTGTTTTAATATTGAAATACCTTTTGCTGTAGATAAATTGTGCATCGATTTAATGAAACCAGTAGAAGGGTCAACCTTTACTTCTGTATCCATAGTTCCACTCAAATCCATAGTCACTGAATCCTCTTCACTTTTAAAAATAATATCGCTTTTAGCGTTGAGCTCAATGAGTTCTTTGCTAACACCAATCAAAGTCCAAACGTTAGAAGCGTTTAGGTCGCCTTTAAAGCTATTTTCCCAAGTGTCATTTACATTAACTGGTTTGTTAGGGTAAATGTATGTCATTTGCTCAAAACTTTCACCTAAGCTAGAGTCTCCAAACTCTTTTTCCATAGCGGCTTTCATCATTTCTTTAGTAAAGTCATCAAAATCACCAGCGCTAGAGACCATATTATCGATCAAAGATTTAGATCCTGTAACTTCCTTTACCTTACCATTCTTGTACATTTTCATAGTTAGAAAGGTCTTGGTAAGACCAGAAAATAGTTTTGCTTCGATATCATCTTCAGCTATAGAATCTTTAGTATTAATTGAGATAAGTTCTCCCATTATGCTAGAAGTAGATACCATTTTAAAGGAATCGAACTTAAAATCTATAGTGTATAAGCTATCTAAGTCCTCTTCAACCTTAAACGTATATGTGGCTTCAAGGATATTTGTGATATCGTGCTCCGTGCCGTTCATGTTTTGGGAGATATCTTGCTTCGCCTTCTGAAACACTTTAAATTGGTCGCCTTTTTGTAAATTATAGCCTAAATTTACTTGTGCATTTAGCATAAAAAAACCGCTCAATAAAAAGACGCAGAAGTATATTATTCTTTGAGAATTCATTCAATTTTATTTTGGGCTACAAAGAAACTAAAATTTTTAATAGAAATAATTTCAAAATTAGATTTGTCAAAGTAAAAACTTGTCGTATATTTGCACGCAGTTTTTGAGAGCCCAACTTTTAGAAACTCAAGTTTTCAAAATAAATCAAAAGAACAGATTAAAGAAGATATAAGACGATGAGCAAAAGAACATTTCAACCGTCAAAACGTAAGAGAAGAAATAAACACGGTTTCAGAGAGCGTATGGCTTCTGTAAACGGTAGAAAAGTACTTGCTCGTAGACGAGCTAAAGGAAGAAAGAAATTGTCTGTATCTTCTGAATCAAGACATAAAAAATAATGATTAACAATTGTTAATATTTTAAAGGTGTTACTTAGGTGTAACACCTTTTTTTGTATCTAATTCATACCTATTTTTGAACGCAAAATAATTACCAACAAATGCCAAAGAACAAAGACTTAAAATCTATCTTAATAATAGGCTCTGGACCTATTATCATCGGACAAGCATGCGAATTTGACTATTCTGGATCTCAAGCCCTTAGATCGTTGAGAGAAGATGGAATTGAAACGATATTGATCAATTCCAATCCTGCCACGATTATGACTGATCCAAAAATGGCAGACCATGTTTATTTGTTACCATTAACTACCAAGTCTATTATAAAAATTCTTAAGGATCATCCTCAAATAGATGCTGTATTACCAACAATGGGAGGTCAAACAGCTTTAAACTTATGTATCGAAGCCGATGAAAAAGGAATTTGGGATGATTTTGATGTCGAAATTATTGGTGTAGATATCGATGCAATCAATATCACTGAAGATAGAGAGCAATTTAGAAATCTTATGGATAAGATAGGCGTGCCAATGGCACCTCAAGCTACGGCAACATCTTATCTAAAAGGAAAAGAAATTGCACAAGAATTTGGTTTCCCATTATGTATTAGAGCATCATTTACGCTTGGAGGCGCAGGAGCTTCGATTGTTTATAATGAAGAAGAGTTTGAAGAATCTTTAACCAGAGGTCTAGAAATTTCTCCTATCCATGAAGTGATGATCGATAAAGCGATGATGGGTTGGAAGGAGTATGAGTTAGAGCTTTTACGAGATGCAAATGATAATGTGGTTATTATTTGTACTATCGAGAATATGGATCCAATGGGAATTCATACCGGAGATTCCATAACGATAGCTCCAGCAATGACACTATCCGATACGACACTTCAGCGTATGAGAGATATGGCAATACATATGATGCGAAGTATAGGAGATTTTGCAGGAGGTTGTAACGTGCAGTTTGCGGTTAGTCCAGATGAAGAAGAAGAAATCATTGCAATTGAAATTAATCCAAGGGTTTCAAGGTCATCAGCTTTAGCAAGTAAGGCTACAGGATATCCTATCGCAAAAATAGCAGCAAAGTTAGCAATAGGGTACACTCTAGATGAGTTGGATAACCAGATTACGAAGTCAACTTCAGCGTTATTTGAGCCAACATTAGATTATGTGGTTGTTAAAATACCACGTTGGAATTTTGATAAATTCGAAGGGTCAGATAGAACGCTTGGACTTCAAATGAAAGCTGTAGGTGAAGTGATGGCAATCGGAAGATCATTCCAAGAAGCACTTCACAAAGCAACCCAATCTCTTGAAATAAAGCGTAATGGCCTAGGTGCAGATGGAAAAGGCTATAAGGATTACGACCAAATCATTGAAAAGTTAACTAAAGCAAGTTGGGATCGGGTTTTTGTAATCTATGATGCGATTCAGATGGGAATTCCTTTGAGTAGAATCCATGAGATTACTAAGATAGATATGTGGTTCTTGAGACAGTATGAGGAATTATATCAATTAGAAAAAGAAATTTCAACATATACAATAGATTCAATAGACCGAGAATTACTATTGGAAGCTAAGCAAAAAGGTTATGGAGATCGACAGATTGCACATATGCTCGGATGTTTGGAGAGTCAGGTGTATAACAAACGCGATGAATTAAAGATCAATCGAGTTTACAAACTTGTAGACACTTGTGCAGCAGAGTTTAAAGCACAAACACCATATTACTATTCAACTTTCGAGAGCGAGATAGAAACTCCAGAAGGAGAACACTATGTAGATAATGAAAGTGTAGTTACTGATAAGAAAAAGATCATCGTATTAGGCTCAGGTCCAAACCGAATTGGACAAGGAATTGAGTTTGATTATTGCTGTGTACATGGTGTTTTAGCGGCATCTGAATGTGGTTATGAAACCATTATGATCAATTGTAATCCTGAAACTGTATCCACTGATTTTGATATTGCAGATAAACTATACTTTGAGCCAGTATTCTGGGAGCATATCTATGATATAATTAGGCATGAAAAACCAGAAGGTGTTATTGTGCAATTAGGAGGGCAAACAGCACTCAAATTGGCTGAGAAGTTAGATCGTTATGGTGTTAAGATTATAGGAACCACTTATCAGTCACTAGATTTAGCTGAAGATAGAGGTGCATTTTCTACACTTCTTAAAGATAATAACATCCCTTATCCTGAATTTGACACTGCCGAAACAGCAGATGAAGCATTAGCTGTAGCTGATAAATTAAATTTCCCAATCCTTGTAAGACCATCGTATGTACTTGGTGGTCAAGGAATGAAGATTGTGATCAATAAGCAAGAGTTAGAGGAGCATGTCGTTGACTTGCTGAGAAAAATACCTAATAATAAACTATTGTTAGACCATTATTTAGATGGAGCCATAGAAGCTGAAGCAGATGCTATTTGCGATGGGGAGAATGTTTATATCATAGGGATTATGGAGCACATAGAACCATGTGGTATTCACTCAGGAGATAGTAATGCAACATTGCCACCTTTCAATTTGGGGCCATTGGTGATGCAGCAAATAGAAGATCATACTAAGAAAATTGCTCTAGCTTTAAATACGGTTGGACTTATCAATATTCAGTTTGCAATTAAGGATGATAAAGTATATATCATTGAAGCGAATCCAAGAGCTTCGAGAACTGTGCCTTTTATAGCTAAGGCTTATGGTGAACCTTACGTAAACTACGCAACTAAGGTCATGTTAGGACATAAAACGCTTTCTGACTTTGATTTTAAACCACATTTAGATGGTTATGCGATTAAGCAACCAGTGTTCTCGTTTAATAAATTCCCTAATGTGAATAAGAAACTTGGACCAGAAATGAAGAGTACAGGTGAAAGTATCTTATTTATTGATAGTTTGAAGGAGGATGAGTTCTACGATTTGTACTCTAGACGTAAGATGTATTTGAGCAAATAGGCCATTTTTTCGACGTATGGTTCGATTTTTGTACATAAAAATTGTAATTTCGTTAATAGAACTAAATTTACTATGAAGAAAAAACTACCCCTTTTACTTATATCTTGCTTAATATCAGCGATTTCTTTTGCACAGATTTCTGTTGGGCAAACTAGTGATTTTGAAGATGGTACTACCCAAGGTTGGAGACATCAAAACTCTAATCCCAATGATCCCGTAAACATTACAACAGATGGCCCTGCAGGTACAGATGACAATTATGTTCAAAATACTAGTAGCGGAGCTAATGGAGCTGGTTCTAGATTTGCTATTATAAATACTGAAGCGGATTGGCTTGGTGATTATATAGCTGCTGGAGTTGTAGCCATCTCTTTCGATGTAAGAAACCCAGGTTCTTCCGATCTCTATTTAAGAGTTGCTGCAAATGGGGTATCTTTTGGACAATGGATTAGTACAAGCAACGCTGTCGTAATTCCTGCTGGTTCTGATTGGACATCGGTTACAATTAATATTCAAGCATCTGATATGGAAAAATCTCCTGGTGGTAATCCTGCATTAACTGTTGCCGATATTCTGAGTGATGTAGATCAAATTAGAATTGTTAGTAATGATGGTAGTGACCCAACAGCTTTTAGCTCGTATTTGCACAAAGGAGATCAGGTGGCATTGGAAGGGGATTTTGATAATATTACTGCTGATGATACTTTATCTGATGAAGATTTCTTTGTACAGGATGAAGGCTTTACTATTTCGCCGAATCCAGGAAAAAATGACTTAAACATTAGTTTGCCACAGTCATTAGAAAGTGCAATGATTAACGTGTATGACGTTTTAGGTAAAAGAGTATATACAGGGCAGATCAATAGCCTTAAGCCATCTATAGATGTTTCAAACTGGAATAGTGGTGTATACTTAGTTAGAGTTTCTAATGATAATGTAACGCATACCAAACGTTTTGTGAAGCAATAAGTTTAGATAAAAATATAAAACAAGAAGCGCCTTAATTAAGGCGCTTTTTTTATTGGTCTAAAGCTTTAAAGATTTGTTCATAAGGAGATTTCGTTTCAACTTAGCTCTTGGAGCTTTTGTTCTTGAAGCCAATTCAAGATACCAATCAAATCGTCTATCGACTTGTTTCTGTAGTTGATTTAGCATTGGTTTTAAATCAGCTTCATATGTGTCTAAAAGATTAGAGAATCTACCTTCGAGTTTTAAATATTCTTGAATTTTAATGGAAGGGATTTCAGAATCTAGTTGAAAAGACCTCACTTTTCTTGGGTCATTTCTGTAAAGAATCCATTGGCCAGAGTTTACAGCAGCTTCATGATATTGTTTAGGGTTTTTCATGTCAATACCGTGAGATTTACTGTGCGTATATGCAATAATAATCGAAGGGCCATCAAAGCTCTCAGCTTCAATAAAAGCTTTTAAGGTTTGCTCTTGATTTGCACCAATAGATACAGAAGCAACATATACATTGTCATAAGTCATGGCCAATCTACCTAGATCCTTTTTTTGCTTACGCTTTTTATTGAATGCGAATTTTGCGGAAGCTCCATATGGTGTTGCTTTAGAAGCTTGCCCACCAGTATTATCATATACTTCATTGTCTAGCACTAGGATGTTTATATTTTCCCCAGAAGCTATTGCGTGATCCAAGCCTCCATAACCAATATCATAAGCCCAACCATCTCCACCAATTATCCATACGCTCTTTTTAATTAAAGCATCAACGCAGTTATATAATTGCTGGGCTTCAATACTATTTAAGGTTTTTAGCTCATTTTTTAATAGCTCAACTCGTTTGGATTGTTGTTTAATCTCTAATTCAGTAGTTTGCTTAGTATTCAAAATGTCGTGAACTAAATCAAAATCTAATTGAGATAATAATTTCTCAAGGAGCAGTCTAGCCTGCTGTTCTTGTTGATTGAGAGATAACCTATAACCAAGACCAAATTCAGCATTATCCTCAAATAGAGAATTAGACCAAGCAGGACCTTTGCCTTCGCTGTTTTTTGACCAAGGCGTTGTAGGCAAAGCACCTCCAAAAATAGAACTTGCTCCTGTAGCATTTGCTACTAATAATCGATCACCATATAATTGTGAAACAAGTTTAAGGTAAGGTGCTTCACCACAACCTTCAACACCAATTGAATATTTAAATAAAGATTCTTGCAGCTGTTGTTGGCTTACTTTTGAAACATCTATAAGTTCTCTATCTAGCTCAGGGATTATGTCAAAATAATTCCAATTATCTTTTTCTTTTTGCGCTGCTTTTGCATTAGAGACCATTACCAAAGCTTTAGCAGGGCAAGCATCTACACAATTATTGCAGCCATTGCATTGATCTGGATTGTTTTGAATCGTATAGTTTAATAAGTCAAATTCTTCAGATTCAATATGCATAAAAGTATCTGGAGCCTCTGTTATATAATCGTCTTCGTAAGCTTTTATTCTTAAAGAGCCTTGTGGACAAGCCATACTACATGCGCCACATTGCGTGCATAAATCTGGATTCCATACAGGTAGCTCTTCAGCTTTCATATTATCGTTAAAACGAGAGGTATCCGTATTATATGTGCCATCCACAGGAAATAAACTCACAGGAGTTTCATTGCCTTTATTAGTAAGTAGTTGCCACAGTAGAGAATTGTCTTTCTCTAGTAAGGTCATCGAAGTAACTTGTTCTTTATTATAACCAACTGATGTGTCTACATGATAGATATAATCTCTCAAGTCTGAAATGATATCAGAAAACACTAGATTTTTAACTATTGCGAAAAAACTAGCATATAGTTTTGGAATGTTGAGTGTGCCAACTTGATATGCTTTCTGTAACTCATCAAAATTAATAATATAGAGTTCTATTTCTTTTTCAATGATCTCATATTGTGTATTTGCAGACAATGCTTGCCAAAATGCTTTGGATGTAAGTGAAGAATTAATTAAGACTTTGCCCTTAGTCTTTATGTTTTTTAAGAAGTCATCCGTTTTAATGAAGTCTGCATTTTCGCAAGCAATTAAGTCGGCATTATTGATAAGGTAAGGTGCTTGTATTGGTTGATTGTCGATGCGTAAATGTGTAATGCTCGATGTGTTCGATTTTTTATAGTTTATTTCGGTGTAGCCTTGTACAAAGGTGTTTTCATTCGTTCCGATAAGCTGCAATGTGTTGGCAAATCCTTTTGTATTGGTATTCGATTTTTTTTGATAAAATATAGCTTGAAATGCTTTCGATTCTAAAGAAATATCGGTTTCGATGACTAGACTCAAATTAGTAACATCATCCTTAATGCCAACAGTAAAGTTATGTTTTTGTGTTTCTGACTGAAGATTATCGAATATAGCTTTAACCATAGAAGGTGTAAATTCCTTAGAAGATAAACCGTAGCGACCACCAACAATTATTGGAGTTTTTTTGAAGTTTGAACTAACAGAATTTAACGATTGCAATACATCCAAGTATAAAGGCTCACCAGTAGAACCAGGCTCTTTAGTCCTGTCTAATACTGCTATTGATTTTACTGTATTTGGTAATGCTTCTAGTAAATGTTTAGTGCTGAATGGCCTGAATAAACGAACTTTTACTAAGCCTAATTTTTCGCCTTGACCGTTTAATTGATTGATTGTTGTTTCAATAGTTTCTGTGGACGAAGCCATAGAAATAATGATGTGTTCTGCTTCTGGGTGACCTATATATTCGAAAACTTTGTATTGACGACCTGTGAGTGCTGCAAAAGCATTCATTTTGTCTTGAACAATATCTACACAAGAATTGTAAAATGTGTTTTGCGCCTCTCTGCTTTGGAAAAACACATCAGGACCTTGTGAAGTACCTCTAATTACTGGTGCGTTTGGGTTTAAAGCGCGATTCCTGTGTGCTGTAATATCTTCCTCTGAAAGTAATGATTTAATAGTTGAATCCGAAATAGTTTCAATTTTGGCAGTTTCGTGAGAGGTTCTAAAACCATCAAAAAAATGCAAAAAAGGAATTCTTGATGATAATGTAGCTGCTTGAGCTATTAGAGCAAAATCATGAGCTTCCTGTACTGATGCGCTTCCAAACATTGCATAACCCGATTGACGTACAGCCATAATATCACTATGGTCTCCAAAAACAGATAAGGCATGTGTAGCGATACTTCTTGTGGCAACATGGATAACATTTGGAGTTAATTCTCCAGCGATCTTATACATATTAGGAAGCATTAAAAGCAAACCTTGAGATGCGGTGAATGTAGATGATAGGCTTCCAGTCTGTAGGGCGCCATGCATAGTGCCTGCAACTCCAGCTTCGCTTTGCATTTCATAAGCTGTAGGAACGGTGCCAAATATATTTACTTGTTGTTTAGCACTCCATTCTTCAACCAATTCGCTCATTTCAGAAGCTGGTGTAATGGGATATATTGGAAAGACCTCGTTGGTCTTGTATGCTATTTGAGCTACAGCTTGGTTAGCAGTAAGTATGTCGTATTTTGTTTTCATTGGTGGTGTTGAATAGAAAAAGAAAATGGCCGCTCCTTGGAGCAGCCACTTTTTTGACTGGCTTACTCCTTGATTATTTCAATTGAAATAGGAGTAGGGTTAGAAATCATGTCGAATACTGGAGAGAATCTCGCAAGATTTTCTAATTGCTCTGCAGTAGCATCTGATTTTACTTTTAGCTTGAAAGTGATACCATCAAATCCTTTGCGAACTTCTGGATCTAAGCCAAGGAAGCCTTGTAGGTCACAAGACCCTTCTAGATTGGAAGACGCACTTTCTATGTCAATTCCATTAGCAGCTGCATGATATGCCATGGCACCTGTTAAGCAAGATCCTAAAGCGTGTAAAACTACTTCGGCTGGTGTAGGTGCTAAATCTTCTCCTAGTAATACATTAGGATGGTCGCATTCCATTGTGAAGGTTTCTTCACGTGTTGTGTCTTCTTGGCATACACCATAAAAACTCTTAGCGCTAGAAACACAATGTCCTCCAGTAATCCAGTTGTTCTTAGTTCTAAATTTGAACTTTCCTAATTCTGGTTGTGCTTTTACATGCTCAATAGTTTCAACTAATTGATCTACGTTTACTCCGTTTTTTACATTTGCTGTTGTAATCATTGTTTTTAAAATTTAAAAGATTGATAATTTATTTTTTTGTTTGACTTGTATAATGCTATTGCCGTGCCAAAACATATAAAATATTGATAATCAATAATTTAAATATTAATCTTATTATTTTTAGAGCAACGTAAAATCGTTTATTAACGATATTTCGTATGGTAAGTAACGATATTTCGTTGAATTTAAACAGGTCTTTCGATACCAAGTGCCTTAATACGAGAAGCTAATGTTGTGGGAGGGAGTTGAAGTAATTCGGCAGCACCATTCTTACCAGAAATTTTCCAACGGGTTTGTTTCAGAGCTTTGAGAATATTATCTCGTTCTAGCTTGGTTAACTCTTTTGAAGTTAGAATTTTTGAATTAACTTTTTCAACTAGATCCGCTGAAGTAGAATTATCGGGTATGATACTACGCCAGTTGATTTTTCCCTTTTCAGAAATAATTATGGCGCGTTCAATTAGGTTTTGTAATTCACGGACATTCCCGGGCCAAGAGTAAGACATAAGTAAACTTTTATCCGAATCTGAAAGTGAAGCAACAGGTTTATTGAATTTTTTAGAGAACTGATCAATCATTTGCTCAGCAATTAATATAACGTCTAAGCCTCTATCTTTTAAGGGAGGGACACTAATCGGAAAAACATTCAAGCGGTAATATAAATCTTCTCTAAATTTATTTTCTTGAGAATGTTTCAGAAGATCCCTATGCGTAGCAGCTATGATACGTACATCAACCTTTATGGTTTCCGAACTACCAACAGGATCAAACTCTCCTTCTTGTATAACTCGTAGTAACTTTGGTTGTAACTCTAACGGCAATTCTCCAATTTCATCTAAGAAAATTGTGCCTTTATCTGCTATTAAGAATCTACCTTTTCTATCTGCAGTAGCACCAGTAAAGGCACCCTTCTTATGCCCAAATAACTCACTCTCTATCAAATTTGCAGGTATTGCACCACAATTGATACGTATAAGAGGTTTATCACTACGGTTGCTAGCTTTATGTATAGCTCTTGAAACCAATTCTTTTCCTGTGCCAGTTTCACCAGTTATCAGCACTGTAGCATCTGTTTCGGCAACTAGGTTTATTTGCTGTAAAACTAGTTTCATGCTCTCATTTTCTGCTACAATACCGTGATCGTTAGTAAGTTCTTTTATTTCTTCAGTAAGGTATTCGGTTTGCTTTGTTAGTAAGTTAATCTTATCCAAAGCCTCGAGCCGTTCTTCGATATTTCTAAGAATTAAAGTGTAGAATATATCTTCATCAGTGCCATATCTGCTTATGGTACCCTCATTTAAAGTCTCAGCTTCATTAGAGCCAATCACTTTCACGATTTCTGGCAAGTGGTTGTTGATTTGGCTATTGTCATCAGACATTACAATACCTTCAATGATTGAAGCGCTTGCGTCATCAAAAAAGAATAAAACATTTCGTTGAGCCACATCATCATTCTCCAGTAAAGCATTTGCAGAAGGATTGGTAAGAACAATCCTGAAGTTACTATCAAACATTATAATCGCATCCATAGCGCCTTCAATAAGACCTTTCATTTTAGAACTAGCCAATTCTAATGCCTTTTTAGAAGAAGTTAAACGCTCTTGAATATCATCTAATTCACGATGTCGCTTAATTAATAATGATAAGATACCTTGTGCTAAGCCTTGATCTTTGAACATTAAATCCATGAAATGCTTATGCTCAATTTTCAGCAATTCTAAAGGCTTTGTAGCTGTAATCGAAGCAGATCTTACATCATTATCTATTAAAGCATACTCGCCAAAACAATCTCCTTCACTAAGGTGGGTATAGATATGATCCTTATCATGGACCTTTACTTCGCCTTTTACAATGGCATACATAGCATCACCAGTATCACCTTTATGAAATACAACCTCATTTCTTCTATAAGACTTCTCTTGTGCAAACTGGCTGAGATGACTTAAGGATACTTTCGATACTTCAGAAAAAAAAGTAGAATTGGATAATATTGAGATAATTTTTTCTGAAGAAATTTTTGTCATTACTCTGAATATAGTCAACCTTATCAGTGTTAAAGATAATTAATATTACCATTTTTTGAGTAGTAAGAAAGTTTTATTCAAAGACATATTGGCTATAAATCACTAAATTAGTAGACATAAAGCTATTAATCAATAATGACCAGGGAACGTCAACTTGCAGCAATTATGTTTACAGACATAGAAGGCTATACAGCCTTGATGCAGCAAGATGAAGCTAAAGCTGTAGCGATTAGAACCCGGCTTAGAACTTCTTTTGAAGCTACCACAGAAGCCTTTAACGGTAGGATTATTCAATATTTTGGTGATGGAACTTTAAGTACATTCAGGAGTGCTGTTGATGCTGTTGAGTGCGCTATTGAGCTTCAAAAAGTATTCTTAACTGAACCCAAAATTCCCGTAAGAATAGGCATTCATGTTGGTGATATTATTTATTCTGAGGAAGATATTATTGGAGATGCGGTAAATGTTGCTGCAAGAATTGAATCTTGTGCTGTGCCAGGAAGTATTCTTATTTCTGATAAAGTACATGATCAAATTAGAAACCACACTCAGATAGATGTAAAATTCCTGGATGCTTATGAATTGAAAAATGTAGAAGGCGCAATGCCTCTGTTTGCAATTTCAAATGAAGGATTAGTGATTCCTAACCCTGAGGATATAAAAGGAAAGCTTAAAACAGTTCAAACGAATAATGATAAGATAAAATCATCGAAGCGCACGATTGCCATACTAAGTATTATAACATCTGTACTACTCATAGCTCTAGTGTATTTTCAGTTTATTAATAAACCCATTGAGATTGATGATTACTCAATAGCTGTACTACCATTCGATAATTTGAGCACCGATAATGACGCAGAGATTTTTAGGGATGGCATGACGGAAGATATCTTGACTCATTTGGCTAAGATTAAAGAATTGCATGTGATTTCTAGAACTTCAGTAATGCGTTATAAGGAGACAGAAAAGTCTATCAAGGAGATTGCGAAGGAACTGGGTGTGTCCTTAATTTTAGAAGGAAGTATTAGAAAGTATGGTGATAAGGTTAGAGTGACAGCTCAGCTTATTGATGCAAAATCCGATCAACATATTTGGGCAGAAAATTATGATAGAACACTCACAGACATTTTTAATATTCAATCTGAAGTATCCAAGAAAATTGTATCGGCTTTAGAGCTTAATTTAACATCTGTAGAGGAACAAGGCTTGGCAAATATTCCTACGCAGAATGTAGAAGCCTATAAGCTGTTTCTTGAAGGTAAAAGAGAAACAGATAAGCGAACTTCTGAAAGTATAACTAAAAGCATTGACTTGTATACCAAAGCTATTGAACTAGATTCAGCATATGCTGAAGCCTATGCAGAAATTGCCCATTCAATCTATTTAGAAACCTACTATTCAGGTAGAGATTATGTTGAAGCCGCTAAAACAGCCAATACGTATTTGGATAAAGCGGAAGAGATCGATCCTAATATTTCTCGGGTTTATTCAGTTAGAGGGTTGATATATAATATTGAAGGTAAATACGATGAGGCCTTAGCTGCTTTCGAAAAAGCAATTAGTTTGTCTCCAAATGATGTCACTGCAAGAAGTCAATTTGCGACATTCTATTTCTATTCTAGGCAATATGAAAAGCAACTAGAACAGGCAGAAATTGCATACAAGTTAGACCCGCTCTCATTCCCAGTAGTCAATGGCTATTCCACAGCGCTAGCTTTTAATCATAAATATGATGAAGCTGAAAAGGTGCTAGATATTGCCGCAGGATTGAGTGATGAGAATAGCAAGTTTGTATTAAATCGATCTTATTTCAGACTGTATATGGATCAACAAAAGTACAAGGAAGCTATAGAGCCATTAGAGCAAATTGTAAATAAGCAGAATGTTTTTAATCGCTTTTTAGGGTATTGCTATGTAAAGACAGGTGATACTCTTAAAGCGCTACAAACACTCGAGGTGATTAGAAAAAACGTTAATGAGTTTGAAAGGAATCACAATCTGGCAGTAGTACATTCTGCTCTAAAAAATACGGACAGTGTGCTTTTTTATCTAGATACGATAAGAAATAAGCATACAAGAGGGTTGCAACGAGAGCACACAGAATTCTTCACATACCTAAAAGACGATCCCAGATTTATTAAATTACTAGAAGATCATAACATAAAACAAAAAAAATAAAAACTGAATTTTGTTTTAAGCTTTTTATTTGGGTTATTATCGATTATTTATTGTAAATCAGTGAGATATGGTTAAGTTTAGTTGGCTATTAATCTCAATATACTTGCAATGCTTAGAGTTGTTTCCAGTCTAAAACTTAAGGCTATAATTCGACTAACTTTATACATTCTTACTTTTCTATTTATTAATTTAAGCTTCAGTCAATCTCCAATTTTTGAGCCTTCAATGACTATTACAGCGTTAGGAGATGTATCATCACCAAGCAATGAGGAGGTCGATTTAATTATAGATGGTTCAGTGTCTACAAAATTTTTGGATTTTGAATATAATGATGGAATGGGATTTACAGTAGACTTAGGAGGATCTAAACGAATCGCTTCGTCTATTACTATTACTACTGCCAATGATGTGCCAAATAGAGATCCACAAAACTTTACGATTTATGGTTCTAATAATGGAATTGATTTTGCAGAAATAGTCACTGACGCTATTCCTTGTGTTTCAGCAAGATTTAATGAGAGAACCTTTGATTTTACAAATACTGTGGCGTATGCATATTATCGAATTAACTTTGAGACTCAGTGTGGTTCAGCAAACAGTATTCAACTTTCGGAGGTACAGTTGTATTCTACTTTGCCAACTGGTTACAGTGCTGGTCTGGTGCAATCTGGATATACAGACATTATGGGAGTCATTTTTAATGATACAGGTACTAAGATGTTTGTATGGGAAAAAAGAGGACATATATATGTATCTAACTGGGATGGTAGTGAATATGTAAAACAAGCACAGCCCATATTGGATATTTCAGATGAAGTAGGAGACTGGAGAGATTTTGGTTTTTCAAGCTTTTGTTTAGACCCTGACTTTGATACTAATGGATTGATTTACATGTTCTATATGGTAGACCGAGAACATCTGATGGATTATGGGACTCCAGATTATGATCCAAATGATAATGATTATTTCGAAGCATCAATATCGAGGGTCACTAGATACCAAGTTGATTTAGCAAGTAATCCACTTACTGTAGATTACAATTCTAGATTTGTACTTCTAGGTGAATCTGTATCTACAGGCATTCCCTTACTTCATGAATCTCATGCTGGGGGAACCATACTTTTTGGAACAGATGGAACTTTATTAATTTCAACAGGAGATAACGCTAGTTATTTAACCGAAGACACGGGTGGTGTAGGTCATACATATTATGATCAAGCTATTGATGATGGTATTCTAAGAGATGAGGAAAATGTAGGGGCTTTTAGAAGTCAAATGATTACATCCATGTGTGGAAAAGTGTTAAGAATAGATCCTATTACTGGTGATGGATTGCCTTCAAATCCACATTATAATTCCGATAATCCCAGATCCGCTGAATCTAGAATGTGGGCTATGGGACTCCGTAACCCTTTTAGAATGTCAATAGAGCCAAATAGCGGTAGTACAAATCCAGATGATGGAAACCCTGGGATTTTGCACGTATCTGATGTAGGTTGGAATGTATGGGAAGACTTACACATTTTTGATAAAGCCGGATTGAATGGAGGTTGGCCTCTATTTGAAGGCCTTACAGTAAATAATGGATACTATGATAGTAATACAACAAACCCAGACGAAGGGAATGTACTTTTTAAAGATAATTGTTTACAACCAACATCCTTTACTGATAATGCAGATCCTTCGCTAAGACGATTTGTACACGATCGTCCCGAAATTGCGTGGAGGCATGGTGGTGCGAATCATACTAGAGTGCCATGGTTCAATGGTTCAGCTCCAACCGACCCTAGAGTTGGCAGTGCTGGCGCTCCAACTACGGGAATAGAATTTAATGGTAATGCTGCTGCAGGAGGTGTTTTTATTACTGGAAATGCTCTGGGAAGTAGTATGACTGGGAAGTATTTCTTTACAGACTATACTAGGAGCTGGATTCAGGTGGCAACCTTAACAGACGGGACTCAAAACTGGGTAAGCCACATTTCTAATTTAGCACCTACGGGATTTGGATCTGGTATAGTGCATATTAATCAAAATCCACTAGATGGATTTGTGTATTATGTCAACATATTTGATGGTACAGTACACAAAATTTCCTTTGTAGGACCAGAATGGATTGAAGAACCAATGGATTTGATTGTTGAATGTGACGGTTCTTCAAATCTGGAGGCATTACTTGCAGACTGGTTGTCATTACCTGATGGTACAGTTACTTGTGGAATGCCAACAATTACTAATAACAGTGATGGAAATATCGAATGTGGTGAGACAAAAATAGTAACCTTTACATTACTTGACGAATGTGGGAATCATATCGAGAAAACGGTAAGCTTTACTGCTGATGAAACCCTTAGTACATCTAATAATACTTTAGAAGCCATTAAAATATACCCGAACCCAACTAGAGATTCATTTATGCTCTCCGGAATACAAGATAAATTAGAGCTTCGCTTATTTTCTCTTAAGGGAGAATTATTACTTATGAAGCAGGTTGAAAATAATACTAAAATACCATTACAGTTATCTTCAGGTATATACATCATTCAAATTAACAGTGACCGTGAAGTTGAAACGCGTCGAATAATTATTAAATAAAGTTGTAACATTTTTATTCAGTTGACGTCCTATAAGCATGAAACAAGTTTATAGTACATCAATGCGTGAGGATAGACAACTTTTGTTGGTAACGCATCTTTGTCAATTATTAACCTTTATAACAGGTTTTGGAGGTCTTATAGTGCCATTGGTAATATGGGCTACTCAAAAAGATAAAGTGTTAGAAATGCACGAGCATGGTAAGGCCATTATTAATTTTCAGCTTAGCTTAATTATATATACAATTATTTGCATTCCACTAATACTAGCTTTTGGTTTAGGTATTTTAGGATTAATCGTATTGGGAGTTATCTCCTTAGTATTTCCTATTGTAAATGCTGTAAAAGCAAGTCAAGGTGAATTGCCATCGTATCCCTTATCTCTTAATTTTATTAGTTAGTTAGTTTTATTCCATGTTAATGGAGGTCTTAAAAAGAGATAATACAAAAACGCTCACGTTACTACGGTGAGCGTTTTTAATTTATATGGTATTGGAAGTTTTAGTTATTAAGCATCACAGGCATTACAAGCATTGTAACTTGTTCACCTTCATCCAGACTATCTACAGGAGTAAGAATTCCTGCTCTATTTGGTAAACTCATTTCTAATTGTACATCGTCAGCATTTAAGTTACTAAGCATTTCTGTCAAGAAACGAGAGTTGAATCCTATTTGGATATCGTCACCTTGGTAGTCACAACTTAGACGTTCTTCAGCCTTATTGCTGTAATCGATATCTTCAGCAGAAATATTTAACTCAGCACCAGCAATTTTCAGTCTGATTTGATGCGTGGTTTTATTTGAGAAAATAGATACACGACGCACAGAATTAAGGAACTGTGTACGTTGTATCGTTAGCTTGTTTGGATTCTCTTTTGGAATTACAGCTTCATAGTTAGGATATTTTCCATCTATCAAACGGCAAACGAGTTCAGAATTATCAAAAGTGAACTTCGCATTAGAATCATTGTATTCAATAGTAACATTATCTTCGCTTCCAGCAAGAATACCTTTCAACAAGTTTAAAGGCTTCTTAGGCATGATAAACTCTGCTACTTGGTCAGCTTTAACATCCTCTCTAGTATACTTCACAAGTTTGTGAGCATCTGTAGCCACAAAAGTTAGGCTTTCTGTTGAAAACTGAAAGAACACACCACTCATCACTGGTCGAAGATCATCATTACCAGCAGCAAAAATAGTTTTGCTAATCGCTGTTGCTAAGATGTCTCCCATTATTGTAGTTGTACTTGGATTTTCAAGCGCTACGGCTTTAGGGAATTCATTTGAGTCAGCGTACGCAAGAGCATACTTACCATGATTAGAGCTAATCTCTACAGTATTATTATCTTCAACAACGAAAGTCAATGGTTGCTCAGGAAATGTTTTTAAAGTGTCTAGCAATAATCTAGCAGGAAGCGCAATACTTCCGTTTTCATCACTTTCTACATCAATAGAACTAGACATTGTGGTTTCTAGATCGCTTGCCGAAATGGTTAATTTTGAATTATCCAATTCAAACAAGAAATTATCTAGAATTGGTAACGTATTAGAATTATTGATAACGCCTCCCAAAACTTGTAGCTGCTTTAAAAGTTGCGTGCTCGATACAATGAATTTCATCTATTATTCTGTCTTAAAATTGTCCTACAAATATATCTTAATAGTGTTGTTTAATAAAACAAACTTATTAACAACTTTTAAGCGTATTTTCTTTTTCTTAAATAGTTGAAAAGAATACCAAAAATAACCAAAATCAAAATAGGAAGTAAGGTGTTGATAAGCTGCCATGTTCCTTTCTCTTCTTGTGCCTTTTCATTGTTTAAGTAGGCTATAGCAACTTCTTTTGATCTTATGGACATAAGCCCAGTGTCATCCAGTAGATAGTTAATAGCGTTGATCAAAAATTCTTTATTGCCCAGAGTGTTTCCGGTCCAGCGATCAAAACCGAGTTCTTGAGGTTGGTTTCTAACAACATCATTTTTTATAATGTCACCATCTGCAATAACTATCAGCTTACAATCTGTGCATTCCTCGATGTAGTTTTCTGCTTCAAAAGGTCTGATTCTATTTTTATATGCTGAAGAAATTTCACCTTCAATTAAAACAGCCAAATTTTGAGGGCCAGAAGTATACGTATTTGGGTCTGGTTCTTCGGTTACGATATCTAAGCTTATGCTTTTAGGAACTCCTTGTAGTTTGGTTAATCTTGAACTTTGCAAAAGGATGGTCTTCTTAGCCTTATTCTTTAGAGTATCAATCTGACTAGCAAAATCGAACTTTACGAGTTCTATATTATTTGTAATCGAATGATTTGGATTACTTCCTGCTAATGGAGAATATGGCCATCTTAATGGTTGAAATTGTGCCTGACTACCTTCACCCATTGCCAACCAGATAGGCGCAGAATACATATCGTTTACAATAACAGGGTTGATACGTACACCATATTTAAAAAAGAAATCATTAAGATTTAAATCCCTTAGAATTGCAACTGAAGAATTCGAAGAATTTTGTAGGCTGTCTCTATCTATAACTACCGATTCTGTAAGCCATATGCTTTTTCCGCCGCTCATGGTATACTGATCTAATACTAGTTTTTCCTCTTCAGTAAAAGCTTCAGTAGGTTTTGCCGCAATGACAAGATCGTAAGTCTTTAAGAGTTTTAGTGTGCCATTAGGATTATTTGCAACACTATCTAATGTAAATGGTGCAATGTTATAATAAGGTCTTACTGATGTAATAAGATCGGCAATCTGTAAATCTTCTAGCTCGCCATTGCCTTTGAGTATGGCTATTTTCTTCTCTTTTGCCGCAGAAATTTTTCTAAACCCGTCTACAAAAGTGTATTCCAGATGTTGAATAGAATTAGTAATCTGCTCCTGCAATGTTGTGTTTAGACTTTTCTTTAGAAGTGGAATCTTAGTAATATTTCCTTGATAACTTGCAAAAGCCCACGGAAAGACCATCTCTTTAGAAACAGAATTATTAGTGGTTTCACTGCTGATGTAAGGTGTTAACCCGCTTTTGGTTAATTCTTCTACATTGCGATTTCGCGTATCTTCATCTTCTAAAGGATCGATATAGTTGATTTTGATAAGCTTATTTTGAAGTACAAACTCTTCAAGAAGTTGCTTGGTTTCTGAGCGTAAACGTCTAAAATCTGAAGATAAATTGCCTTCTAAGAATACATCAATAATTAGTGGAGACTCTAAGCTTTGTATAGTTTGCTTTGCAGATTCCGAAAGCGTGTATCGTTTATCCTGAGTAAGGTCGAATCGTTTGTAGACGTATTGTGATGCAATATTGATAAGGACCAATACAGCTATTGAAATGACGATATGTTTTATCAACGTATTTCTATTCATCTTCAAACACAATTTCTTCTTGATATTGTTCCAGCGCTACAGCCTTATTGTCTTCAAAAATTACAGTTAGGCATTCTTTATTTTCATTAAAAGCACCTGGAAGTAGTCCTAAACCATAATTCCACTTGTTATCATCATGGGCTTTAGCAGCTTCGTCCCAGCTCAGCCATTCAGCTTTGCCCAACAAACTGTCAATCTCTGTTTTAGATTTCCCAATAAGAAAATCGGTTTCCTTCATGTTTTTTATCATTTCATAGCGCAAACCAGGTTTAGCTTCCCATGCTTCGGCATTAAAACGCTTCTGATGATGAAAAGGCGTGATGATATTCAAAAATGGATAAAACATATAAAAATACACCAAAGGTGTAAGCACCAAGCTAATGAGAAACGTAAGCCATCTACGCTTGTCAATAGTTCTCACAAATAGGAATACCAAAACAAACACTAATATTAAAAAGACAACAAGAAGAGGCGTAATAATCATGTTATTGTTTTTGAATATTAAGTTTGGTTAGTATTATGAAAAAAGCAGAAATACTCAAGAAGTAAATTACATCTCTAGTATCCAAAACCCCTCTGCTCATACTGTTATAATGCGCATCCATTCCAAGTTGCTCTAAGTAAAGTGTATCTCCAAAGAGATTATAATTTGCAATGCCTTCAAACCCAAAATAGAAAAAGAAACAAATAAAAACGGCAATGATAAAAGCTACGATTTGGTTTTCAGAAAGTGTGGATGCAAATATCCCAATGGCAGTATAAGCCGTAATTAAAAATAATAAACCTAAGTACGACCCAATTGTGCTTCCTACATCTAAATTACCCACAGGATTACCAAGCTGCCAAATAGAATAGACATATAATAGTGTTGGAATTAAAGCCAACAACACTAAAACCAAAGCTCCAAAATACTTGCCTAGTACAATTTGTAAGTGAGAAACAGGCTGAGTTAATAATAGCTCTAAGGTACCTTGTTTCTTTTCATCCGAAAAACTACGCATCGTCACAGCCGGAACTAAGAATATTAATATCCATGGTGCAAGGAGGAAAAAGGCTGATAAGTCAGCAAACCCGTTATCCAAAATATTAAAGTTCCCTTTAAACACCCATAAGAATAAGCCATTCAAGACCAAAAACACTGCAATCACCAAATATCCTATTGGTGAGGCAAAGAAGGTGTTTATTTCTTTTTTTAGTATGGCTAGCATTGTTTAGGTGTTAGGGTAAAGGTCAAAGGTATTGGTTTTGTTCGTTTTTTAGTTAGTCATTATTGATCATTAATTCAGTGTAGTGATTTTATCTACACTCCAAGCTTCAGGTTTGGCATTAAACAAGGGTTTGGTTTTTGCCCAAACGGCCTTAAATAAATCCGAATGCCTATAGTTTTCTAAATCGTCTTCAGACCTCCAATAGCTGTATGTGAAAAAGATGTTGTCTTGTTGCTTAGCTCTATAGAGTTCTAAAAACTCACATCCTTCAAACGCTCTAATATTGTTTTTATTGGCCTCAAAGTTTTCAAGAAACGCATCTACATTGCTTGGCTCAAAGCTCATTTTTACGATTCTTACAAACATATTTAGGGTTTAAAGAAGTTAACGGTTATTGTATCTCTCATTTTCAACCCCATGAGACTAGACGCACTACCGACCGTCTCCATGTTACTTTTATACAAGGCAATCTCGAGATAATCAGATGAGTTAAACACTACCAAGCCTCGACCTTCATCATGGCGTTTATCTTCAGGAATATCAAAATTTATAATATCACTGTATTTGTTATGTATCGTTCTAAACTTATAATTCCTGGCAGAGATTTCATAAGGCCTAGTTTTCTGTATAGATTCAAAAAACTTACGCTTTATGTTCGTCACCACATTACCATAGTTGTCTATGTAAATAATATTCCCAATAATCTGGTTCTGCTCATCATTAACAAACGGGATGAGGTTTTTTATCGGTTTAATTTCTGTAATCACCTTGCCAATAACCTCAAGCGTTCCACCGCGAGCAATATGACAAGCTACCTTAACAAATACATCCAACACAGGAAAACTTGTTTCAATCTTATCATGGATATTAATCTCCACAATCTTTTCAGGAACAATCTCAGAACAAATCATGCTCATAATGCCATTATTGGCACAGACAAAATAATGATCGTCTAGCTTTACAGCGATGTGCTTGTTTTCCGGGCTTATTTCAGAATCGATTCCAATGATATGAATTGTCCCTTTCGGAAAGCTGCTGTATGCATTTTGGATGATATAAGCTGCTTCAGGAATACTAAAGGGAGATACCGAATGTGAAATATCAACAATTCTCACTTCGGGTAGTTCGCTGTAGATGGCGCCTTTTGTTGCGCCAGCAAAGTGATCTTTCTCTCCAAAATCAGTCGTTAGAGTAATGATTGCCATTAGCCGATTGTTGATATTTTTTGTTCTAAGCGGTTGTTATTTTCCGTAGATTTGTCTTGCACAAAACTAATAAAACGAAATCGATAATTTTAATAAATCAATCTAGCTTTTGAACGAACTTATCATAGAGCTTGAAGAAATTACTCCAAAAGAATTTTTCGGCGCACAAAACGTTAATATCGAACTCCTAAAAACCTATTTTCCTAAACTAAAAATTGTAGCCAGAGGCAATAAGATAAAAGCTTATGGTGATGAAGATCTCCTTGAAGAATTCGATACGAGGATGATGATGCTCATGAAGCATTTTGCCAAATACAATAAATTAGACGAAAATGTTATAGAGCGTGTGCTTACTAGCGCAAGTAGCGAGGACTATGCGACATCCGACAAAAGTGGAGAAGTCATTGTGCATGGCGTAGGAGGTAAGCTTATTAAAGCGCAAACAGCTAATCAACGCAAGTTGGTAGATGCTGTGAAGAAGAACGACATGGTATTTGCGATAGGTCCTGCAGGTACAGGAAAAACCTATACAGGAGTCGCCTTGGCAGTGCAAGCATTAAAACGCAAAGAAGTAAAACGTATCATCCTTACCCGTCCTGCTGTAGAAGCAGGTGAGAATCTAGGATTTTTACCAGGTGACCTGAAGGAAAAGTTAGATCCTTATATGCAACCACTTTACGATGCACTTCGTGATATGATTCCACATGAAAAACTGGAAACCTTTATCGAAAACGGAACTGTGCAAATTGCACCTTTAGCATTTATGCGTGGACGTACTTTGGATAATGCCTTTGTTATTTTGGACGAAGGGCAGAATACCACACATGCGCAGATGAAGATGTTCTTAACCAGAATGGGTAAAAACGCAAAGTTCCTACTTACAGGAGACCCTGGACAGATTGATCTTCCGCGACGCACTATTTCTGGGCTTAAGGAAGCATTACTTATTCTTAAAAACATTGAAGGTGTTGGTATTGTATTCTTGGATGATAAAGATGTGATTCGTCACAAACTTGTCAAGAAAGTTATTGCAGCATATAAGAGTATAGAGAATAGAGATTAGCAGAAAAGGCATTAGGAATTAGTATAATCTTATACGATCTGTTAACAAACTAATAAATCCTCGATTAAAAAAACGATTCAACAATAAATGAATACCATCACAGATACCAACTTTCAGTTTCCAAACCAAAAAAGTGTATACAAGGGCAAGGTAAGAGAGGTGTACAACATTAATGATGACCTATTGGTAATGATCGCCACAGACCGTCTAAGTGCATTCGATGTGGTAATGCCAAAGGGAATTCCTTATAAGGGACAGATTCTCAATCAAATTGCTACGAAAATGATGAAGGATACTGAAGATTTAGTGCCAAATTGGTTAATGGCTACGCCAGATCCAAACGTAGCGGTTGGTCATCAGTGCGAGCCTTTTAAAGTAGAGATGGTTATCCGCGGATATATGTCTGGACATGCTGCACGAGAATACAAAGCAGGTAAACGATTGCTTTGTGGTGTGTCAATGCCAGAAGGCATGAAAGAAAATGACAAGTTCCCAGAACCTAT
This sequence comes from Winogradskyella sp. 3972H.M.0a.05, assembly GCF_040493455.1. Classification (NCBI taxonomy): domain Bacteria; kingdom Pseudomonadati; phylum Bacteroidota; class Flavobacteriia; order Flavobacteriales; family Flavobacteriaceae; genus Winogradskyella; species Winogradskyella sp. 3972H.M.0a.05. The sequence continues at coordinate 93,740 of NZ_JANFDA010000003.1, forward strand.
TATAACACCAGCAACTAAAGCCGAAAAAGGTGACCACGATGAAGACATCTCTAGGGAAGAAATTCTTAGCCGAGGTATAGTGTCCGAAGAAGATTATGTCGTGTTAGAAGATTATACGCGTAAGTTGTTTCAACGAGGTACAGAGATTGCTGCTAAGCGTGGATTAATCTTAGTAGATACCAAATATGAGTTTGGAAAAACCAAGGATGGTAGGATTGTGTTAATAGACGAAATCCATACGCCAGACTCTTCGCGTTATTTTTATGCAGAAGGCTATCAAGAACGACAAAATAGAGGAGAAGCACAGAAACAACTATCTAAAGAGTTTGTGCGTCAATGGTTAATAAGCAATGGTTTTCAAGGATTAGAAGGGCAAACAGTCCCGGAAATGTCCGAAGACTATATTACCTCTGTTAGCGACCGCTATATAGAACTCTACGAAAATATTACTGGAGAGTCTTTTGAAAAAGCAGATTTATCAAATATTCAACAGCGTATTGAGCAAAATGTTTTGGAGTATTTGAGTTAAGTGATTTAATTACTAACGATTGTTACTTACTTTACAGAGTTCTCTTCTATTTATGCGCTTTATTTTTTAGGTATAATATTAGAGAGAAGAGATTATTTACATACCACTAGTTTTTATTTTGTAATATTATTTTTATTTCCTTCATTTGGGCTTAACAATATAATGTCAGTATATGCTCAATAACCAAATTACTCATCTTAAAAGAATCATTTTTTTTACCCTGTTTTTTAGTGGGTTATTTTCTGTTTATGCCCAAAAAAATTCTCAAGTTTGGGAGTTATTACTCAATAATGAAAGAGAGAAGGCTCTGATGTTAGTAAATAAACTAAACACCACTGATGATATTGAAAATTTAATGTTGAAGAAGCTCATCCAAATGGATAATGGAATTATGCAGAGTGATTCAGATTTTATAAATGAGATTTCTAATTACCCTGATTATGAGAACTATTTATTTTCAAATTGGATGATGCCTTACTTTTTTAATGATTATATAGAGAACGGGTTCGATGAAAAAGGGTATTCATTGCCTCATTTAATTAATGCACCAAATGTAGCCAACACAACAGTTAAAAATGGGCTTTATTACTTGCAAGCCATAACCAAGAGACATCAAAGAAAGTGGAAAGATTATTTTCAAATTATAATGAATATTAATGCTATAAGAGATTGGGAATTTTGTGGTGTTTTTGAAAACTTAAATTCAAGTGGTATTGATATGCCCTATGCTCCTGAGAAGGAGGTAAGCAATAATGTTATATTTGATGCTCAAAGTAAAGGAGATGTAAAATGGTATAAGCATAATTCTAGCAAAGAAGCTTATAATTTTTATAGCAACCACTCTGAGTTCGGTTCAGGAGTGCATTATGCACAAACATTTATAGAGTCTCCAAAGGATCAGAGAATTCTATTAAGATTAGGGAAAAATGGGCTCATTAAAGTTTGGTTGAATGATGTGTTAGTAGTTGACCAAGATAATAAGTACATAACAGAATTAGATGCATATACTTATATGGTTAATCTTCGAAAAGGTGTTAATAGAATCCTTGTGAAATCTGCCACAGGAGGAGAAACACCTTATTTTATTATTCGTTTGGAAGATATGAATGGAAATCCACTTACCAACTACAAAACTTCTTTTGCAAATAGAAACTACTTAAAATGTAATGAGGAAGAAATCGATCCAGTATACATGCCTCATAGTGTAGAGGCTTTTTTTGAAAGTAAGTATAATGATGCAAGTAGCGATGTTAACCTTACTAAGTTTTGTTTATTTCTTGCCTACAAAAGAAATGGACGCTTAGACAAAGCTTTTGAGCTTTTGAATAATTGGGCTGATGAGTATCCAAAAAGCTCATTCATTAAATCTTGTTTAATTCAATGTTATACAGTATCAGGCGATGAAGATTCACTCAATAAACTTCAAGATAATATTATTCGATTAGATCCAGATTACTATATATCCTCTCTGTTAAAGTTTGAAAATTTTGATGATTTGCTAAGTCTCGATATTCAGAGTTATGAAAATGAACTTAATAAAATAGGTAATTCTATAGATTATAGTTATATAAAGACAGCGGCTGAGTTGATGATTTTATTACGTAAAAATGATAGACTGAAAATGAGGGAAAAACTAGATGAACTTATGGCGGACAAAACCATGCCAAGTAGTGTCAAGCCAATCTTTGCAGAGTTTTATTCAGATATGTTTAACGATGATAATGCGGCAATCAATGTGTTAGAGGCGATAAATAGTGCAGAATATGATTGGCAAGTCATTCAGTATTTAGTGCATTATTATAAGAAGCAAAATAGGATAGAAGAAGCAATAAATTTATATGTAAACGCATTGCAGCATATTGATAATGAAAACAATCTACATTATCAATTAATCAATCTTCTTCATGATGTAGGGCAGTTTGAGCGATCTCTACCATACATAAATATGGCATTAGAAAATTACCCCAATTCTTATTCGTTTACTAAATTCAAAGCTGAGGCTTATGTGCAATTAAACAAAAAACAAGAGGCTATAAAATTGTATGAAACTGCTCTAAAGAGGTCACCCTCAGATAAAAGCTTAAGATTTAAAATAAATGATTTAAAAGGAGCCAAAAATCCACTTAATGATTTTCATTTAGATAATGGCTATGATTATATTAACAAACATAGGAAGACTATTGGGCAGAATAATTATGGGATAAATATACTTCTAAATCAAACCGATATTTTGGCATACAAAGAAGGAGGGGGAGAATATAAGAAGACTTTAATTTATGAGATTACGTCTCAAAATGGCATTGATATATTTAAAGAATACAATTTAGGACTTTATGGAGATTATGTTATACATAAGTCTGAAATTGTAAAACCCAATGGAGATACTGTCCCTGCTGATCGCAAGGGAGCTAATTTGGTATTCGATGGTTTGGAGTTTGGCGATGTTATATATGTAGATTATGAAGCTAAGTATACAAAAGGAGGTAGATTTTATAATGATTATGTTCTCAATCATGGCTTTACGAGCTACCATCCATCAGTTAAGAATATTTATAGGCTCTTAACTCATGATAAACATGTTAATCAAACTGTTACTAATGGTAAGGTAGAATACAATAGTTATAAAAAAGGGGAAATATATGTTCATGAATGGTTTTTGAATAATACACCTTCAATACCTTTGTCAGAGGATTATATGCCACCTTTTACAGATGTGACTACAAAACTGCACGTAAGTTCGATTGAATCATGGGATCAAATAGCGGTTTGGTACTCAGATATAGTACGATATCAATTAAAAGAGGACCAAATTGTTAAAGAAGCATTTAAAACGATATTTCCTGATGGTTATAAACATCTGTCTGAAACTGAAAGGGCAAAAAAAATATATTATTATATCACAAATAATTTTAATTATAGCCATGTTAGTTTTAGGCAAAGTGGATTTGTCCCTCAAAAACCTTCAAAAACAATAAAAACCTTTTTAGGTGATTGTAAAGACTTTTCCTCTTTATATCTTGTCTTGGCAAGAAAAGCTGAATTAAAGACTAATTTGGTATTGATATTAACCTCTGAATATGGTAAGAATGATCTCGTGCTCCCAAGCTCAGACTTTAATCACTGCATAGTCAAAGTTAATATGGATAATGTAGAACAGTATTTGGAATTGACAGATAAATATCTACCGTTCAAATCCTTACCTATGAGCCTAAGAGAAGCTGTCGCTCTGGAAATCCCTTATGATAGTAAGGACAAAATTTCCACTGATTTGATCACACTCTATAATGAAGAAAGAAAAAAAGCAGAATTTGATAGCGAGTGTATTATAAATATGGGTGAGAATGTTGCAAACTTAGAATTGAACAGTAAAGTTTCGGGTCATTTAGCCTCTTATTATATAGAGATATTCAAAAATGAAAAAGAGAAATTACTTGAAGAAACTGTGCAGCAAGAGATTTCTAATAGGTCAAATCATAATATAAAGTTAGAAAGTATTTTAAGTTTTAATCATGATGAAGATAAAGGTGAGATTGATTTTAGAACAAGACTTACTGTTGATTTAAAAATTAATGAAGTAGGTGACATTTTTACTTTTATCGCTCCGTTGTTTCTTAATCCTTATAATGAGTCTATTATTCAGGATGAAGAGAGATCTTACCCAATCGATTATAAACAATATGAGAATTCTGATGCGTATAATGAAAGTGTAATTATTAAACTTGAGGAGGGCCAGAAATTTATTGACATACCCAACAATTTAGATTTTAATTTTAAGAATCATACCTTTTCGATAAAATATGAATTGAGGAAATTAAACGAATTAAAAATCTATATATATTCTACTGTGAATTCAGAATCTATATCTCCTAAAGAGTATTTAGAGTTCAAGGAATATGTGAGGAATGTGCTAAATACAAGAGAAGCATTAATTAAATTTAAAACCATATAGAGTAATCAAACAGTAACTTAATGTTAAGCTACTGTTTGATTTGGAAAAAGATTTTTTAGAGAATCTATAATCAGCGTATAATTAGATACTACCTCAAAATCACTTTTTGGGTTTTACGTTTAGTAGTGCTTGTCAACTCTACAATATAGATACCATCATCAAGTGTACTTACATTAATACTCTGTGTCATCGTTTGTGTTCTCAAATCACTTTCGACAACCATGCGTCCTTGAAGATCATATAGTTTGAAGCTTGTAGCTTCGGAAAGCAATCCATTTACCACAATCGTATTTTCAATATGATTTGTGTAGATGTTTAATGTTTCCAGCTCACCTTCAACTAGACTTAAAGCATCTTCTTCAAATCTTAAGAAGAAACGTCCTGTGCCATTCAAAGCCTCACTAGGTATTACTTGGTAAGCTTCTTCAGTTAGCAATGTAAAAGTATTGGTTTGAGTGTCTTCAAGATAAACATTTACAGTATTAGGTAATGTGGATTCAAGAATGTCAAAAGTCAATGTTTCATTTGCGTTTGCATTTACACCTAATGGTATAACAATGTTTGATAAATCATCACTGTGCAAAGCTTGTAACGCCAATGCAGAACCAGTATTGTTTTCTACTAAATGAGAATATAGAGCAAACGAAGGAGGTGTTTCATTCCAAATCGTTGCATCATAACCAGGATCGAGGCTTAATGACGCATTTTCATTAAAATAGAAATCAGTGCTATAGTTACTATTGTTGCTGCTAGCATTCAACTTTAAATATACTGGTGCTCCAGATCTGCCGACAATAAAGTCATCATCTGTTCCAGTAGTTCTCATGCTTGGCGTAAACGTTATGTTTCCGGAGTTTTCAGCCTGAATAAAGAATCCTTGACCAGGAGTAATTATAGTTGAAGCACTTATAGTGGCTAGATTATAGATTGTCCAGCCATCTGCAAATGTACCATCATAGCCGTAAATTCCGATAGCACTTTCATTGATTAAGCCTGAATTGATAAGATCGTTTAAGAAGTCTTGAACTTTGAGGTAGCTAGGGTATGGATTCCCAATAAGGTACCAGTCATTATTTGCAGAAGCGTCAACAGGAACACTAACAGTTCCAGTTTCTACAGTTCCTGTAAATGTATAAGTACTATTGTTAGTAGAACCAGTACGATATCCAACACCAGCAGTTAATGTACTAGCATCATTTGAAGGTGTGTAGTTTACAAATTCTTCTGAGTTGTTGTCGAAAGGCCCAAACAAGAATGCTTGATTGCCTCCAATTGTACCAGATAAGATATTTGGATTAGCTGCTCGGAAACTTCCAAAGTTTTGCCCAGTTAAAGGAGGGCTTAAAAGATCGTTATTTGCAGTTCCTGTGCCAGACCCTGCAGCAATATTTACATGGCGTTTGTACTCAACATCACCGACAATGGTTCCATCTAAGATTAAGCTAGAGTAACTTGTAGAGGTAGATTCTAGTATCATTCTAGAGCCAGTATTTAGAGTCACTCCGCTATTTACGGTCAGTCCAGCACCAGCATTTACAGTAATGGAGTTACAATCTGTGTTAGCGGTAATCGTCGCGTTACCAGCTTCGATAACAATATCATTTGCTAGCGTAGAAACACCATTTGGATCACTAGGTAGCCAGCCATTATTATAAGTATATGCAGTAGAAGGTAAGATGGTTATCGTATAATCTTCTATTTCTCCATCACCTGAACCTTCACATGGGCCTGCAACTTGTTCAAATCCAGGAGCAAAATACTCGCTATGTACTCGCATACGGGTATCTCCTAAATCAGCATCATTTGGAACAGTAATTGTTAATGGGCTATTTGAGGATGGTCCATCATCATCAAAAGTACTACCTAGATTATAGGCTTCATTAGCATCGTCGAAATCACCATCTCTATTCCAGTCTATCCAAACAAAACAAAACGTCTCAAAAGCACCATCCGTGTTGAGGTTGACAGTCAAATCTTCTGAAGCACCTCTTGTCATGCTCGTCGATTGTGCTGTAAAATCATCGTATCCAGAACCTTGACCAGTCGCATTGTTAATACTTCCAAAGTTTACAAGTGTAATGGAGGTTTCAAATGTTGTATCTCCTGTAACGCTACAGTAATCTGTATTAATGCTAATGGAAGTTCCAGAACTCCAGTTTGTACCTTTTCGTGTAAAAATGGTGAAGTGATATGTGCTTCCAATTCCAATGTTGGTAACAGTAGTGTTATTGTCTATTCCTTTGAATACAACATATTCATCGGTTACAATTTCTGTTCCGAAGCCAAATGAAGCATTGCCAATATAAGAAACACCATCTCCTGTAGGGACAACAGTAACTGCACTTCCATCTTTAGCTACGATAAGTACTTCATCATAACAAGTACCTAAAGCCCATTGTAAATCAACTGATCCATCGATGTAATTAGCTGTAAGATTGGTGACGTTATCTGGAGTAGAACAATTTGGTAATTCTGCAATAGAAACATCATCAATGTACCAGTTATCACCATCATTTTGTTCCATTACAAATGCTATGTAGACTACACCAGAATACGCAGATAAATCGATTACTTTTTCATTAAAAACGATTCCCATTTGAGTTTCGTCATAAGTCTCTAGCACTGTAAAACTTGAAATATCTGTGGCAGATGTTTGAGAAATTCTAACAGTATACTCAGTGCCATAGTCAAAAGAGAATTGCTCTCGTCCAAAGAAGCGTAATTGAGTAGGGTTAGTGCCTAAGTCTATGGCAGGTGTCACTAACCAATCTTCGGCATTACCTCCTGTAACAGCTTCAAACTCTACGAATGCAGATGTGGTTCCACTGTTTGCAAACGTTGTTGAAGATGTCCAATCATTAGTTGAGCCTAAATCGTTAGTACCTCTAAAACTTGTCCAGCAGTTAGGAGGGAAGAAGCCACTTTCAAAATCTTCTGAGAAAGGTAATGAGAATGTTGTACAGGGTGCAAAGCCTACAACTTCAATATTATCTAATCGTTGACGTTCGTTACCAGAACCATTTTCCATTCTTACCCTTAGCTCGAGGGTAGAACCGCTTAGTCCAGTTTGAGAAGCTACAAAGGGGTCGTAGTCATTAGAAACACTGCCATTAGTGGATGCTTCTGTCCAAGCTCCACCATCAATTCTGTATTCTATAGTCACTGTGTCTCCATTTTCGAGAGTATCGTTACCGAGTCCACCATTTTCAGAAATGTCCATTGAAAAATCAACACTTGTATAGGTTGAGATATCTATAGATGGTGAAAACCAAATGGCTTCACCATCTAAATCTCTACCTTCTAAGCGTTCACTACCAGCGACATTTACAACTTGGAACCAATCGTTGGTGTTTTGTAGATTGACATCATCGACATTAACAGACCAAGTGACGTCAGTAAGATCAATAGTAGGGCTGCTGCCTCCAGGGCCAATTGCGCCTTTACCGGCTTGTCCAGTAAAATCTTCAGAATAGATAGTAGTTTGGGAAAAAGAAAGAAATTGAAATAATAGCATTAGTGCTATCGAAAAGGTTTGTTTCATAGCATAGGTTTTTCTTTGTTAAAAATATCTTGGATATTTCCCTCACACCATAAGCAGAAGCACGTATTTAATCAGTGCTAGTACTTAGAGGAAAACATCACAACTTAGCAATCAATTAATAGTAATTTCTTGGTTCGAATAATTGTAAAAAACTTACAGAGTATCCTTACTTTGATTATATTACTTGAGACACAAATAAAAGAAAAAGTCACAGTATACTTAGAGTCAATCGATTAACTGTGGTTTTTTTCTTTAAAATTTAATCCGTAGTAATTTTCCTAACGCTATTAGACTGAATTTTGGAAAGAATGCCTTAATATTTATGTTCTGATTTTCAATTTTATTTTCCTTTCTATCTAGTTTTAGCTACTTCTTAAAGAACCGTTAATTAACATTAACTATCATTCCTTTAACATCATCCTAACAACTGATGCTTTCATTTGTCTCTAACTTTAAGACATAACCGATTAAATACTTTCAAACATGAAAACCATTACCAAAATGTTTTTAGGCTTGTCACTTCTACTATGTGTCAATGCCTATGCACAACTCAACACGCCTCGTGGTAGCCAAATGGCAACCGTATCACAGCGTGTAGGAACCACAGACATTAGCATTACGTATTCCAGGCCAAGCGTCAATGGACGAGCAATTTGGGGTAGTCTGGTGCCTTATGGATTAAACAATCTAGGCTTTGGAACCTCTACAGCAGCGCCTTGGAGAGCAGGTGCTAATGAGAACACGACAATTACTTTTACTGATGATGTTAAGGTAGAAGGGAAACCATTAAAGGCTGGAACTTATGGATTACACTTCGAAGTGAAAGCAGATAATACAGCTACATTAATTTTATCGAATGACAGTGATTCGTGGGGAAGTTATTTTTATGAGCCAGCTAACGATGCCTTAAAAGCTAATGTTGCCATGAAGGATGTTCCTCATAAAGAGCTCTTAACTTACGAGTTTAATACTGTTAATGCTAATTCTGCAGTAGCTTCACTTGTATGGGAAAAGAAAGAGATTCCATTCAATATTGAAGTAGATGTAGCTAACGTAGTGCTTACTGATATTAGAGCTAAATTAAAAGGACAACAGGGCTTTAACCGACAAAATTGGGAGCAAGCAGCAACTTTTGCTTTAAATAATGGAGGCGATCTTAATGAAGCCTTAGGCTGGGTAGATAGTGCAATAGCAGGGCAATTCTTTAGCCAGAAGACATTCAATAATTTAGCAATTAAAGCTCAAATTCTAAGTCAGTTAGGTAAAACAGATGAAGCTACAGCTGTTATGGATGAAGCTTTACCAATGGCTACGATTCTTCAAGTACATCAATATGGAAGAACTTTAATAGCTAACGGACAAGTGGATAAAGCTTTTGAAGTTTTTGAAATGAATGCTGAAAAGAATAAAGGACAATGGCCAGTACATTATGGAATGGCTAGAGCATATTCTGCAAAAGGAGATTACAAGGTTGCGTTAAAACATTTAGAGAAAGCTTTAGCTAATGCGCCAAATGATGCAAGTAGAGGTAGAGTGCAGGCAAACATTGATAAGCTTAAAAAAGGAGAGGATATAAATTAATCTAAAATATTCATCAGCAAAACACGTTCAGTTGTGTTTCGAAAGGTCTGGTTGTAGTTGGTGCCAGACCTTTTTTTATTGTAATTCGTTTAAGAAGTTGAGAACAACATTCCATTGTTTGGATGTGCTTCCTTCGACTCTGTCTTTTACTAGCATAGAAGAACCGTGTACTCCATTTTCGGCAACATAAGTCTTATGTCCAGAATCTTTAGCTAAACTGATTTGCTGAACGGAACGATCGCGTTGCATTTCACTTTTAGGTCTTAGTAATAAAAGCGGAAGCTTCAGTGTTTTAAAATAATTATCGGCTCTGCATTCTGCTAATTGATCTCCAGAAGCTGGCGAAAAGGCAAGTACACCATCTAATTTATTTGGATTGTTATTTGCAAGCTTCACAGCTAAAGATGCACTATAACTGCTTCCCCAGGCAATTCGTTTACCATTATAACCATTTTCAACAAGGTAATCTAACGTGGCTTCCATGTCTGGATATGCATCACAATAGTTATAACCTCGTTTTTCCAGACGCGCTACAGTTCTGTTGTGTCCACCATAGAAATAAGAACCGCCAACTCTTTGGTCTATTGAGAGTACATTATAACCTTCATTGTTTAATTTTGGAATGATGGTTTTGTACTCAGCTCTTGAGTTAGAACCACCTTGATGAAAGAGTAGTATTGTTGGAGATTTTTTGTCAATGGTATATAAATCTCCAAACACCTTGATGCTATCTTTTGTAACGATAGTGACTTCTTCATGCTTTATTTTATGATAAATCCTTTGATGTGTTAATGCCCAATTTTCACCATAGTCTGTAGATAGAAATGAAGAAAATTCAAATGTGCTTTCATCTTTGAACTCAAGCTTGTATTTAGATTGTAATCGTTTCTTTTGAATATCTCGATACCAATATAATGTCATTTTAGAGTCTTCAACTGTTCCATTTAATATTGAAAAACTACCATGTTCAGAATCTAATGCAGACATTTGAACACGACTAGAATCTGATCCCGTAATCACAACTTCGCGCGCATAGACTTTATTTCTATAAGTTCCTCTATATGATTCTTTAATGCCACAGCCTTCAATAGATTGAGTAATTGTTGAAGTACCGTAATTAGATTCGTAAACACCTGGAGAAGTCCTGTCTTTAGTAATTACACGCCAGTTACCCAGAGTTTTTTCTAGAAACGTATTAGCAGAATTTTCACAAGTATACTTTTCGTTGTTGCTTTGTGCAATGAGAGAAGTAGCAAACAAAATCATTATACAAGTAACCAATGGTTTTAGCGAAGATGAATGAGAAGATTTCATGATGGTTAATTTAGTTAGTACACTAAAGTTATAGGCAATATCTTTTCAAGGCACATGCTTTTAGAGAAGTTTAACAGAGAATGATGTTAAATATAACGGGTTAACTAATGTAGTTCCACATATTCTTGTACTTACTTAGTTGTTTGTAAGTATTGAGTATGGTTCTATTTTCGGGATAGGATAGGGAAGGATCTTTTTTTAGTAGCTGCTGCGCACAGTAACGAGCATGTTGTAAGATATCTTTATCTTTAACAATGTTGGCGATCTTAAGATTTAGAACACCGCTTTGTTGAGTGCCCATGATATCTCCAGGCCCTCTGAGTTTTAAATCAACTTCAGCGATTTCGAAACCATCATTAGATGACACCATAGTTTGCAAGCGGGTTTTACTATCGTTAGAGAGTTTATGGCTAGTCATAAGGATACAGTAACTCTGTTCTGCACCACGACCAACGCGACCACGTAACTGATGCAGCTGTGATAAACCAAAACGTTCAGCACTTTCAATAATCATTACGGAAGCATTTGGAACATTGACACCAACTTCTATAACTGTAGTAGCAACCATAATCTGTGTTTCGCCTTTTATGAAACGTTGCATTTCATAATCTTTGTCTTCGGATTTCATTTTTCCGTGAACAATGGAGATTTGGTATTCTGGTTGAGGAAAATCTCTAGAGATGCTTTCATAACCATCCATCAAATCTTTATAATCCATTTTTTCACTTTCCTGGATTAAAGGATAGACAATATAGATTTGTCTTCCTTTAGAAATTTCGTCCTTAATAAACCTAAAAACCTTGAGTCGATTATTGTCAAATCTATGGACCGTTTTTATCGGTTTTCTACCTGCTGGTAATTCATCAATTATAGAGATATCTAGGTCGCCATAAACAGACATTGCTAAGGTTCTTGGAATTGGTGTTGCGGTCATCACCAAGATGTGCGGAGGAGAGGTATTTTTTTTCCAAAGTTTGCTTCTTTGTGCTACTCCAAATCGATGTTGCTCATCAATAATTGCGAGCCCTAAATTTTTAAATTTTACCTTATCTTCGAGCAGGGCGTGAGTGCCAATTAGTATCTGAATTGCTCCATTTTCGAGATTTTCATGGATTTCTTTACGTTTTGAAGCTTTAGTTGAACCCGTAAGTAATTCTATTCTGATATTCAATAAATTAGATAACTCTAATAATCCATTATAGTGTTGAACTGACAAAATTTCAGTTGGGGCCATTAGACAGCATTGAAAATCGTTGTCAATCCCTATGAGCATTGACATGAAGGCAACTATGGTTTTTCCAGAGCCTACATCACCTTGCAAAAGTCGATTCATTTGAGCGTTGCTTCCAAAGTCGTGTCGAATTTCTTTCAAGACACGTTTCTGTGCATTGGTTAATTCGAATGGTAAATGGTGTTTGTAAAACGTATTGAAGTAGTCGCTTACTTTTTCAAAAACGAAACCTTTAATTTTAGATTTATGAATGATATTTTTCAGAATTAATTGCAATTGAATGTAAAATAATTCTTCAAATTTTAGTCGAAATTGTGCCTTAGAAAGTAGCTCGGAATTCTTAGGAAAATGAACATTAAAAAGTGCCTCAGATTTGGGGATTAATTTTTCAGAATTCAACAAATCTTCAGAAAGTGTTTCAGCAAATTTTCCTTTGGTTTCTAAAAAGAGATTTTGCATTATTTTGCTGATGACTCTATTGGTAATTCCTTTATTAGATAATTTTTCGGTGGAAGGATAAATGGCTTGCATAGCCGAACGCAAGTTTTTTTTATGTTCTTCTAGCAATTCTAACTCAGGATGCGGCATATTAAAAAGTCCGTTGTAGAGATTCACTCTACCAAAAATGACATAAGGCGTATTGAATTTCAAGCTGTCTTTGATCCACTTTTGACCACGAAACCAAACGAGTTCCATAAAACCACTTTCATCTTTAAATGTTGCCACTAGACGCTTTCCGCGCTTTTGAGCCACTACTTTTAGTGCAGTTATTTCGCCAACAATCTGTACTTCAGCATTTGTTTGCTGTAGCTGATTGATTTTATAGTACTGTGTTCTGTCGATATATCTATTGGGAAATAAATTGATGAGATCTTGATAAGTATGAATACCTAACTCCTTTCGCAACAGGTCTGCACGATTGGGACCAACGCCTTTGAGGTAGTCTATTGGTGTCTGAAGGTTAGTACTCATATTGTTAAATTGACAGAAGCTTAATAGTTTCTTTTGAAAATCACTAAATTGCGGATTGCTAATTTAAAACCAATTTATGAAACCGCTTATCAAAAATAGAATTGCTATTCTATTTGCCCTTTTTTCTTTCATTGTTTTTATCAACTGTAGTAGTGACAGTAATCCTGGACCAAGCCCAACACCATCTATTGCCATTACTGGATCTATAGCTCCTTTTGGAGAAGTAGATGCTCTAAGTCATTCGAGTTCTCAAAGCTTTCAGGTTTCTGGGAGTGACTTAACAGGAACCGTTACTGTAACTGCTAGTGATAACTTTCAAGTATCTCTAAATGATACGAGTTTTAGTGGAAATGTGTCAATATCTTCAAGTGATGTTAACTCTGGGAATACTACTGTTTATGTTAGGTTTTCACCTACTGCCGAAGCATTAGGATTTATAACAGGAACAGTTAGTATACAAAGTTCTGGAGCTACAACAGCAACATTAAATGTGAACGGTGTGGCATTGAGCATTGAGCCTGCAATACTTGTTAATAATAACAGTCTTAGTTTTGAAGATACTCAAGTTTCGAATACTTCAGCGTCTACAGCGATAACTGTTGACGGAAATAACCTCGAGTCTGGAATACAGATTGATGTTAGTGAAGGCTTTGAAATCTCTAGCGATGATATGGCTTTTAGTAATTCAATGAGTATTACTGCAGAAAACGCCAATGATGTCAATACAATTTATGTGAGATTCGCACCTACAACAGCAGCAGAAACTAATGGAACCATTACAATTCAAAGTAACGGAGCAGAGACTGTAGAGGTAGCCTTAAGTGGACTTGGTTTACCAATTATACATAATTACCAAACGTATGTTGATCAACCATTAGGCTTTGGTGGAGGATTTAACCAGTCTGCTGAGCAGACATTTACATTGCATTCCGATGTATCCAATATTGAGCAAATTAAGATGTACCTTCAAATAGATTGTCCTGGTACAGGTTGTGATGATTGGGATAGATATGCCAACATAATGATAAAAGATCCTGACTCTAATACTTGGTACGAGATTGGAAGATACATTACGCCTTACTGGGTTGGTACGCAACTCTTAGAGAGAGGTTTAGAGTTTGATGTTACTGATTTTAAATCATTACTCACAGGCAGTGTTGAAATCAGGATTTTTATTGAAAACTGGACAGCTAAAGCGGATTTAGTTTCTATAGATTTTGATTATATAGAAGGTGAGCCAGATTATCCATACTATGCAATTGCTGATGTAATGCAGTACAATGGTAACTCTCTGCAAGGAGTTCCTTATGGGGTTTCTCATGCTTTCGATTTGGATAGAACTGTTTCTATCCCTGCTAATGCTGAAAGCACTCATTTGAGAACTGTTATTTCTGGATGGGGACATGCAACACCGACAGATGCTGATGGAAGACCTTGCGCTGAATGGTGCTTTAGAACACACGATGTCATTATTAATGGTGGAAATATGTTTCAGCACAATATGGGGCCAATAGGTTGTGCTGCTAATCCGATAAGCAATCAAAACCCGGGTAACTGGCAACCTAATAGAGCTGGTTGGTGTCCTGGAATGGTGGTTCCTTATCGTATCGATGAGTTCTCTACATCTATGGCAGGAGGTAATTTTACCTTTGAATATGATTTTGAAGATTGGACTTCAGATGGTGGTAATGGCGATGCATACTATGCCATTTCTACATTTGTTGTCGTGAAGAGTAGCACACCAATTGATAAACCTACGGTGATGAATTAATTAAAATTTTTAGACTAACATACTATCTTGGCATCATTCTAGTTATCTTTAAACTATGATTCGATGCCTTTTTTTATGCCTGCTTTTTTGTGGCTTTCTTTCACAAGCTCAACAAGCTGAACACGTTGACTTTTTATCTGTTGATGCTGATCTTTTTTTTGGTCCAAATAAAGGCATGTTGAGTGGAAATGCGAAATACAAGCTGAAGATTTTAAAAGATATTGATTCGGTTTATATTGATAACAGAAATGACATAGAGCATTATGAGATTCATAATAGCAATATGGGATTTGGTCGTAGTAAAGGTGACCATATAATCTTTAAGAAACATGGTGGCTTTAAAAAAGATTCCATTTATAAGTTTAGTCTGGTTTACTTCTCTCATCCTAAAAAAGCAATCTATTTTGTTGATGACCAAATCTGGACTCAAGGACAAGGAAAATATACGAGTAATTGGTTGCCTAGTATAGATGATACGAATGACAAGATTGAATTTGATCTGAATATTACTTACGATAAAGATTATCAAGTTTTAGCGAATGGGAAGCTTGTTGATAAACAAGTAAATGATTCAACCGTAACTTGGCGTTATGATATGAAACACCCAATGCCGAGCTATTTAGTAGCTCTAGCAATTGGAAAATATGATAAGCAAGTTGAATATTCCGAAAGCGGCATTCCTTTAGAATATTACTACTATCCTGAAGATTCCCTAAAGGTTGAACCGACCTATCGTTATACAAAGCGTATGTTCGATTTTATGGAAAAGGAGATAGGCGTTCCATATCCTTGGCAAAATTATAAGCAAGTTCCAGTGAAAGACTTCTTGTATTCTGGGATGGAGAATACAAGTCTTACTATTTTTTCTGATGCTTATGTAGTAGACGATATTGGTTTTAATGATAAAAACTATGTCAATGTTAATGCACACGAATTGGCACATCAGTGGTTTGGAGATTTTGTCACGGCAAAGTCTGGCGAGCATCATTGGTTGCAAGAAGGCTTTGCAACCTACTATGCATTATTAGCCGAGCGCGATATTTTTGGAAACAAGCATTACATCTGGGAATTATATAAGACCGCCCAAGATTTGATGTTACAAGATCAAGCTGGTCAAGGGACTTCGTTGTTGAATCCAAAAGCCAGTAGCCTTACATTTTACCAAAGAGGTGCTTGGGTGCTACACATGCTCCGACAAATGATCGGTGACGATTACTTTAGAATTTCGGTTAAAAACTATTTAGAGGCTTACGCATTTGGTAATGCTACCACAGAAGATTTTATTAATGAAGTAGAAGCAGTCAGTGGTTACGACCTCTCAGCTTTTGTGAATACCTGGATTAAAGCTGAAACATTTCCTTATGATGAAGCTATGGAGCATTTGAAAGCCAAATCAACTTTTATACAAGAGTATTTGATGGTAGATTGCGAATTGAAGACTTCTAAGTGTGAGTATTATTTGAATTCTTGGGCTTCAGATGAAGCTAAAGCTAAAATTGTCAATCAGGTTCCTGAATTAGTTACAGAGGAAGTGTTCAAGAATAACCTGAAGGTAAGGCAAGCTATAGCTAAAAGCCTGAGAACAATTCCGGCTAAATTAAAAACGCCTTACGAAAACCTCTTGAATGATAATTCATACATGACGAAAGAAGCTGCACTAGCAAACCTTTGGGTGAATTTTCCAGAAGAGCGTTCCAAATATCTAGATCAAACCAAATCTGTAATTGGTTTTAATGATAGAAATGTAAGACAGTTGTGGTTGGTTTTAGCTTTAAATACAGAAGCATATCATGACGATTTGAAGCAATCTTACTATGATGAATTGGTGAGTTACACATCTTCAGATTTTGGTTTCGAAACGCGGCAATTAGCGTTTAGTTACCTCAATAGCATGAATGCCTTTAGTGCTGTGTCGCTTCAAAATTTAAAAGATGCCAGTACGCATCATAATTGGCGTTTCAAGAAGTTTGCTAAAGAGTTAATCGAAGTCCTTTCTCAAAATCCTGAGTATAAGAAAATATTAGAAACCAATTGATTTTAAAGGGTTTATTAGCGGATTGGCTAAGAAAGTTGTGCGTTTCTTTAACATTTACCATCTTTGAGTAATCCAAACACTATAAATAACCAACTATGCGTGCTTTAGTCATTTCGGGCGGAGGAAGCAAAGGTGCTTTTGCAGGAGGTGTGGCACAATACCTCATGGAAGACCTGGGAAGAGAGTACGATATGTTTTTGGGTACTTCAACAGGTAGTTTACTGATTCCGCATTTGGCTTGCAACGATATTCCTAAGTTGTATGAGATTTTTACTAATGTTCAACAGCACGATATTTTTAGTATTAGTCCATTTGTACAACGCAAAAAAGGAGATCGTGAGTTTGTGTCTATTGACTTTCTTAATTCGCTTTGGCAATTCATTCGTTTCAAGCGAACATTTGGAGAGAGTAAAGCCTTACGACGAAATATAAAACGTCAGTTTCTAAGAGAAGAATACGAAAAAATCAAGGCGACCAAAACCGAAGTGGTGGTCACGGTGTCCAATCTGTCTAAAAATAGTGTCGAGTATAAGTCGATAAATGATTGCACTTATGAAGAGTTTTGCGATTGGATATGGATTTCGTGTAATTATATTCCATTTATGTCTTTAGCTACGGTTGATGGTTACGAGTATGCTGATGGAGGTCTCGGTTGTGTGGTGCCTATTAGAGAAGCGATACAGCGAGGTGCCACAGAAATCGATGCAATTGTTCTGGAAGCTGAGAATCTCGAAAAACAAAAAGTATTGGGTAAGAACCCATTCTCATTAATGATTAATCTCTTTGGACATCTATTGAACCAGGTTGAACGTGGCGATATTACTATTGGGAAGTTGGCGGCAAAAACCAAAAATGCCAACCTCAATTTGTACTATACGCCAACCAGTCTTACTGAGAATTCATTGATATTCAGTAAACGATTAATGGTAAAATGGTGGCAACAAGGTTACGATCATGCTAAGCAAAAGCATAAGAGTGCTACTGAAGCCGATGAATAAATCAATTAACTTTCAATAAGATTCAACTTATTCATCTTCTCAATTAAATCACCTGTAATAGCAACAACGGCAGGCTTTGGAATATTATCACCATCAAAAGGCCATTTGCTTGTTGGGTTATTCAAATCAGTGGTACGTTCTCCAGGATGTTGAACACTTAAGAATAATGTTTTTCCGTCTGGTGAAAACCAAGGGCCTGTTAGTTCGGCATCTCTTGGTGCTGAGGCTACTCTAATGACTTTTCCGGCATCTTCTCCATATCTTGGGATCACAAACAGGCTATTGTTTTTAAATGGCATATAATACGGTTTATCTGGTCTATTCATAGAACTTCCAGATATGTCTGAGGTCATCCAGAGGTTTCCAGCTAAATCAAACGCTAAATTATCTGGGCAAGAGAATCCGTTTTCTTCGCCACCTGCTATGTAGGTTGAAGCTTTGAAAGTTAGTGCATCAAAGGCGCCATTGGTTTCTTCAATCTTTAGAATAGAACCGTGGTAATCGCCTTTTGGCTTGTTATTGGTCAATGTAACTAATATGTGACCAGTTATGGGGTCAATTTCAATATCTTCTGGACGGTTTAATTCTGTAGCACCTAGTAGTTCTGCAGCTTCTCTGACTCTAATAAGTACTTCAGTCTGGTCTTTAAATTTCTGTTTTAAAATAGGTTGCGTTTCCCAATCTAAAGAAAGCCATTTCCCATTGATGGTATCTGCAACATAAAGTGTCCCATCCTTCAGAGAGCCTGGTTTAGAAGAGATGAATTTATATAAGTATTCGTCGTTTTTATCATCTCCAGAGTAGGCGACAACGCGTTTATCATCTAGTTCGTATAAGGTACAGCATTCATGCGCAAACCTTCCAAGAGCTACATGTTTTTGAGCTTTGCCGCTTTTTGGATCTATTTCAACAACCCATCCATAATGCTCTGTAGGATAGTTATTAAAATGTTCCCAGCCGTGCCAACTTTTCTTATGTGTAGCTACGTTATTGCCATCATATTCTGTTTCACCGTAATAATCGTGGTAGTTCTCTTCGCAGGTCAAAAAAGTATTCCATGGTGTAATACCACCAGAACAATTGCTATGAGTTCCAATTACAGTGGTTTTACCTTTTATAGGACTATCCCAATTAAGTTCAATTGGTGTTTTTGCAGTTATACGCCTATTGTATGGATCATTTTCAACAACCTTCCATCTGCCATTTACTTCTTTAATTCTAACAATACTTCCACCAACATCATACATTTCTTTGTCGACCTGCTCTTTGGTTTTATTCAGCTCTGGGTTTTTGTATTTTCTATGATTGTAACCAGAAACATAAAGCGGATTAATAGATTCATGATTTACCCATAACAATCCATCTTTTGGATTGTTTTTATCTAATGGAATAAAGCAGGTAAAATCATTATTGAACCCAAAGGTATCTTTATCACTAATAGGATCTTGCCATTTTATGATAGTATGGTAATCTAAGCCTTTTGTGAGAAGTAAATCATCTTTATCGGATGCTGGTAGCGCTTCTAGAGTCAGTCTTCTTAATCTTTCTAGAACTTCCTTTGAAGTATTTTTGGTATCTATTGGTGTGGTTGTGCTGCCACAACTAATTAAAAAAGGAGGCATAACCATTGCACCCAAGCTAGCCTTCCCTAAAAAGGAAATGAATTTCCGACGACTGTACTCCATATTATTTTTAGTTCAAGTAATGTTTTTCAATGCAAATTAAATCAGAATAAATATTACTGAAAATATTTTTTTGCCTAAAATAAATTTTACCACTTATTCTAGGTAAATGGATTGGTAAATTATCTAATTCAAGTTGCAACTCTTTTATCTTATTGTTAAGATAATAAGAAAGAATGGAGAATTGACGATTGTCGGTTTGCCACAAGACTTCTGAGCGTTCTTTTTGTCTTGTAACTTCAGTATAAAATTTTTGTAAACCTCGGATATCAGAAAAAGATTGTCCTCCCAATGCATCCAAAATAATTTTGTTATCATCGGAAAGGACAAAATAAATTTTTCTGATGTTATGTTGAATAATCAGCTCTTTTATGTTCTCAATTGTCTCCGTGTCTGATATAAAAGAATTACCAAGAGACGTGTAAAAATAATTTTCATGCTTGAAAGTATCGTTAATAATGGACTCCAAGCAATCAGTTGGACATAAAAGAAAAAGAGCTTTATGCATTATACCACATCTTCTGGATTTGGAAATGGAAATGAAGAGTGGTGTACGTCGATTTTTAATTCACCCTCAATTAACTTGTAACCAAATGTATATTCAACTTTAGCCTCATCACCATTTAAATCTGTGAAATAATAATTGCCCATAGCAATGGCACGGTTTTCCTCTAAAATAAAGCCAGCATTCTCAAATCTAACTTTTGTCCAAGGCTGAATAGCGAAGCCTTTATCTTCTTTACAAGCTCTGTCGTCACCAGCAATAAAGTAAGATAATGCTTCAGGTTTAGTAGGTCTAAATTGTTCTATTGCACACTTGGTAGGTTTAAATAAAACTGGACCTGCTTCAAAGGCATAGCGTTGGCCAAGAAATTCACTTGCATAAGCTTCACATTCTGATCTTTGATCTTTTAACGAACCGATTTTTACTACGCCATTACCCCATTTGGTTTGTGCTTCTAATACGTTTTCTTTAGTAATCATTTTATTATAATTTAAAGTTAATCTTGTTGTTAATGCATATACGCTTTTTGAACTGGCCAGTTGTCTTCGTAGCCCTTTTCCCATTCTTGAGTTTCCAATTCCTTATCAGTAACTAAGCAATTATCTAACTCTTCTTTAATGAGTTGAACATCCATATCCTGACCAATAAAAACAATTTCATTTTTTCGGTCGCCAAAAGTGATATCCCAATCGTGTTCTATTACGTTTTGATTATTGATGAATGAGGGATACTGAAACCGTTCTTGAAATGGCATGCTTGCCCACCAAACGCCAGCGCTATCTGCGCGTAAGGATCCACCAGCCTGCCCCCAAATCAATGCTTGTTCTGGGCGTGATGCTATCCAGAATAAGCCTTTGCTGCGTATTACATTAATTGGGAATTTTTGCTGGATATAGTCTAGGAAACGAACAGGGTCAAACGGTCTCTTGTTTCGATACACAAACGAACTAATTCCATATTCTTCCGTTTCGGGTGTGTGTTCATCTTTATTGAGTTCTTCTATCCAGCCAGCACTTTGTTCGGCCTCTTCAAAATTGAACAAGCCAGTATGCAATATTTCTTTAGGACTGATTTTACTGAATGTCGATTCAATGATTTTTGCAGATGGATTTAATTTTTGAATAGTAGCGCGTAAAACTGCTAGATTTTCTTTTGTTACTAAATCCACCTTGTTTAAAATAATGACATTGGCAAACTCAATTTGATCGGTAAGTAGATTAACAATAGTACGATAGTCACCTTCCATGTCCGTTAAGTTTCTATCCATTAAAGTTTGCGGACTTCCAAAATCTTTAAAAAAGTTAAAGGCATCTACAACCGTAACCATAGTATCTACATAGCTAAATCGAGATAAATCAATACCATTTTCTTCATCTATAAATGAAAAGGTTTGTGCTACAGGAATAGGTTCGCTAATCCCTGTACTCTCAATTAGCAGATAGTCGAATCTGTTTTCTTTTGCCAGTCGTTCCACTTCTACCATTAAATCCTCACGCAGCGTACAGCAGATACAGCCATTGCTCATTTCTACTAATTTTTCTTCGGTACGAGAAAGCGTGTTTTCATTCTTAACCAATTCGGCATCTACGTTTACCTCACTCATATCATTGACAATAACAGCTACTTTTAAACCTTCTTTATTATGCAAAATATGATTAAGCAGGGTCGTTTTTCCTGCACCTAAGAAACCGCTTAGCACGGTTACAGGAAGTTTTTTATCAATCATTCTTCTACGTTTTGACTGTTAATAATGTTTAGAAATTCTCCTCTAGTTGTTTTATTTTCAAAGCTACCTCCATACTCTAAAGTTGTAGTGAAGCTGCTTTTATCTTTTATACCTCTTGAAGACACACAGAGGTGTTTTGCACTGATCATAACTATGACGTCTTCGGTTTCCAAGACATTTTGAAGGTCTTTGAGTATTTGTAGAGCAAGCCTTTCCTGTACTTGTGGTCGGTGCGCATAATAATGGACTAATCGATTTATCTTTGAAAGACCAATCACTTTGTTTTTAGGGATATAGGCAACATGCGCATATCCTATTATTGGTAAAAAATGGTGCTCACAAGCCGAATCTATAGTGATGTTTTGCTCCACAAGCATTTTTCTGTAACCATACTTGTTTTCAAAGGTTGAAAGTTTTGGCTTGTTGGATGGATTGAGGCCATAGAATAACTCTTTTACATACATTTTTGCCACTCGATATGGTGTTCCTGATAGGCTGTCATCAGATAGGTCCAATCCAAGTTCTATCATTATCTTTTCGAAATAGTGCTCAATATTTTTTATTTTCTCACTATCTGATTTATCAAAAGCATCAGGACGTAAAGGTGTCTCTACACTAGTGGCAACATGATTATCGCCTATTATTTCTATTTGTTCTTTATTCATGATTTGTACAGCAGTTATCAGTTTTGCATTGACAGAACTTTAAGTTGTAAAGGTGCAAGGCTACCAGTATTAAAGCTGCTACATATATTGTAGCTCCAGGTAGAGGAAGCCACTGTAGTTTTTCGTTTAGGATCACAACAAAAAGGAATGACCAACTAACCCATAATGCTACTTTCATTATCTCACTAGAAGTTGTTCTTGCTGAGTGATAAACCGCAAAAAATGAAATAGATAAGAATATATAATCTATCCATTGCCACCATATAGGAGCAGCTTCACTACAACTTGCAGAGCATGTTTGGGCTATAAATAGGAGTGGAGTGGCAATACAATGTAGTAAACACAAACCACTAGCCATTGCTCCTAAAGAGTCGGACCTTATAGCTAGTCTATTGGTCATAATTAATTTGATTGATGTAATCTAGATATTTCTCTTTATCAACTTTTATGTCATTGTAGATATCTGGAACCATAATTTGGATTTGGCGATCTACTGTAGTTTGGATTCTATCTCTATACTGTTGATAATTTTCATAATGTGTTTCAGCTTTCTTGTTCAGTTGATTCTGAAAATATGCAACAGGGTTGTACCAGTAAGTACTTTGAATAATAGCATTCTTGGCTTCACTCTCTTTTTGGATAAATCCTAAACTCTCTTTCATCAACTCATTAGTCAACGCCGAAATAGAACGGTTCATCGCCTTGGTATTTCGTAATGTGTCTTTTGCTAAAACAGTATTCTCGATTTTAGGAAACAAAGCATTTAGCTTTGATTGTACGATACTATCTGGCTCATCATACAAGTCTTGGGTTTTGTCTCTTTTTACATCAATATAGTCTACCATTAGATTGGTAGGTTTCTCGATGCTTACCCATTGATGTACCGTTGCAGGAATTATAAACGTGAATATGAGATAAACACCCACCATTTGGAGTGTATTGCTGAGTATGCTTTTTCCTCTTAGTAAAATGATGAAGTAAAAAATACCCCAAAACAATTGATAGAGAAATACAAGAATAACAATATTACCAAAGACGTTACTTTCATTTGCAAATACTCCTGTAAGTGTAGCTCCATAAACCAACAGTAGAATGATAGTAAGAAAGATGAGTATGAAATAAAATAAGACTCTATATAGTAACCAACTGTTTTTAGAGGCGCTCTGTACCAATATCAATTGTAAAAACCCCTGTTCACTTTCATAACTTTTTAGATTATAAATCAAAATCAGTAGAACGAGAGGTAATAAAAACAATATGACAAATGAAAAGTCTAATGTGCCAGTTTGTAAACGTTCTGGATTGGCAATTTCTTCAGCCATATCGGCATCATAAGGACTGCTGTTAAAAGTCACCTTTTTATAAAAACCATATTGCTCAGCTTGACCAATACTGTAGACCATTGCTGGCGATGGCTTTTTAAATTCATAGGTTGATGAGTACCAGACCGCCCAATAAGGTTCCCTCACATTAACCCATGGGCGATCTTTTGGTCCTACATTATTACTCTCGTAATATTCTATAACTTTTTGTTGATCAGTTTCAATCTTCTGATTGATCTTTTCTATTTCTAATTGTTGTTTTTTATACAAGCTTGCGCCATTATGCAAGCCATAGATACCTGCTAATACAAAGAGTAATAGCGCAATTACTTTGAATGGATTTCGTACGAAATGCTTGCCTTCATATAGAAATGTGTTTAACCCTTTCATACAATCCGTATTTTTTTTGCTGCTTGAGATAACAGAACTATGATTAATAATAACCAGAGTGTTATAATTACCAGGTCTAAGATGTAACTCGAGAAAACAGATTTCAATGCAATAGGTCGATAATTAAAATCAGCAACTGATTTAAAAAAAGCATTATCGGCTTTCCAGCTCCAGTCACCAGATTTGGAACCTCCGAAAGCATGCTTGTCATTGAGTATCTTCACCAAATCTCTCCTATAGTGCTCTACTTGCACCAAGAACTCTTGGTGGTGTAGATTATCATTTCCGGCGAAGCCCATGCTCGTATTTTGTAGAGCGATAAATGGATTGATTATTCCTCCAAGTTGAAAGTTTTTCTTTTGTTTGGTCTGTACTTTGCGAAGGTTTCCAAAATGCTTATCCCATACGATATTTCCATATTCTTCATCAGCTTGCATTCTAATGCCATCAAAGTTGATAGGAAGTTGAGAGACCGAATCGACACCGTATTCTCGCAAGACTTTTTCTTTTAACTCTTTCCCTCTTTCATCAGAAGGATTATGACCGTCAATTCCTTTTGAACGGTCTTCAGTCATAGCAGCTTTGAATTCTGCACGGCTTGGAAGTGGATGCCAGCTTTCTACTGAGCTCATTAATATATTGGGGATAAATATGGTCCAAAGAATCCATATAGCTAACATAGAAGTCAATGCTACTGTGGCATTTTGCCAGCGTACAGAAAAGAATATCGTTAAGCCACTTATAATGAAATAATATGCAGCATAGGACAAGAAGAACAAACTTGTTCTTAACAGTGTTTCAGAGTTTAAGCCTTCAAGATTGAGTAGGGCATAGGTTAAGATGACCAAAATAAGAAGGGCTAATCCATACAACCATACTGTTATGGTTTTTGCAATGATCAACGTATATGGTTTTGCTCCTTGGAGCACTAATAATTTTAATCGACCACTTTGTTTTTCGCTGCTAATGGAGTGAAATGCTAAAAAAATGAGCAATAATGGTACAATGAATTGTAGTAATAGTGAACTTTTTAGCTTACCAAACTTAGATATCATTAACATTTGTGAAGCTTCGGAATGCACAATTTCGTTTTGAACATGACCTTCAACACGCAGTACATTACCAGTGACACTATTCACACCCTCATCTAAACTACTCAATAAGTTACTGGGTTTAAATACATAAGTTCCGTAATGAGCTGCACTATGAGGATTCATCTTTTTGATGCCTTCCCATTGCGCTCTCACGTGGTCCTTTGCTGTGTTGTAGGCTTCTGTCTGTTGTTGCGTCTGCTTGTTCCCTAAGAAAAGGGAAGCCAACAATACCAGAGAAAAGCTCAAGCTAATCAAAAGCAAAGCTCTACTGCGGCGTAAATAATGGATTTCGTTTTTAATGATTGTCCACATAACTACATTTAGTTTTTCATAAACTCTAGATATAGTTGTTCAAGCTCATTGGCAGTGACTTCTTTAGATAGAAGTTCTTTCACCAAAACACCTTTTTTCAGAATTCCGATGCGATGGCAAACTTCTCTTACTCGGAAGATATCGTGAGATGCCATTAAGATTGCTGCACCTTCTTCAGCTAATTTTTTGAGTAACTCGGATAATTCGTTACTGGCAAGAGGGTCTAAACCACTGGCAGGTTCGTCCAAAAGAAACACTTCGGCTTTTTTTGCGTAGGCTATTGCGATTCCTACCTTTTGTCGCATACCTTTAGAATAATCAGATACTTTTTGATGATGAGCATTAGCTTGCAACCCGCATTTAGATAGAAAATCAGTAAGTTCACTCTTACTGTAGCTTAGACCAGACAACCGACTGAAATAATCTAAGTTTTCTAACCCTGTTAAGTAAGGATATAAGTTTACATTTTCTGGAATGAAGCCAATGAGTTTCCTAACTTCAGTTGTTTTAGAAGTAGCATTCATTCTATTAATACTAATTGTTCCAGAATCTGGGTTGATAAAGCCCAAAAGCATGTTAATCGTAGTAGATTTCCCTGCTCCATTGGCTCCTAGTAAACCTAAAATTTCTCCTTTTTCGACTTGCAAGCTTAGCTCTTGTATAGCAATGTTTCCCTTGAATGATTTGCTAACGTTTTCAATACTAATCATCAAAATTTAATTAATGCAACTGAGTTGCAAATATAATAAAGAATTTGCTAATGCAATAGAGTTGCGCTAATTTTGCACTTATGGGAATATCTAGAAAAACGAAATCCGTTAAGATTATACTTGACATATTTGAAAATAGCCCAAGCGCTTTATCAGTAGTACAATTGGTAGAAAATCTTAGTGAACATATGAATAAAACTACTGTTTACAGAATTCTTGACCGACTAGAGCAAGACGGTATTGTTCACTCTTTTTTAGGGAATAATGGATTAAAATGGTATGCAAAATGTTCGGATTGTACTTCTCATCATCATTCGGATATACACCCTCATTTTCAATGTAATGATTGTGGAAAGGTTGAATGCCTAACTATAGAGGTTAGTATTCCTAAAATACCAAATCGCGAGATTGAGGTATCCCAAATTTTGATTCAAGGGAAATGCGAAAACTGTTATAGTTAATTCGCTATATAAAATAAGCTATTAACACAGCGGCTATGATCGTTAGTAGTTTTGCGAAGTTGAATTTGTGCCCTTCACTACTTTCAAACAAAATAATCGTAGAAATATGTAAGAAGATACCAATGACTAATGCATTGATATACAATGTATAGTCAGAAAGTTGAGGGACTTCATTAGAAATCCAGGTGCCCAAAGGTGTCATTAAAGCAAAGACCAATAAGAAGGCTACCATTTGTGGCTTACTGAATTTAGATTCTAATAAATACCCTGCAATCAACATTGCTATCGGAACTTTATGAATAATTACACCGTAGACCATATCGTTATGCTGATGAATAGGAAAGCCTTCTAGTAAGCTATGGATACAAAGACTGATAAATAGTAGCCAGGGAAAGCGTCGATTTTCTTCATGGCCATGTAGGTGTCCATGCTCTGCGCCTTTAGATAAAGACTCAAGGAAAATCTGTAATACAATACCGCACATTATCAAAACACCTGTCCATTTGGTATTGAGATGGCCATACACTTCTGGTAATAATTCAAACAATGTGATAGCCAATAAAAATGCACCACTAAACGACAATAGTAGTTTGAAGTGCCTTGGGTTTTTATTCTTATTGAGCACTACAAGAAGTACACCTAAGGCTACGGCATATATAGGAAACAGAAACTTATTCAAAGATGTTTGTTATTTAAAAATTAAAATAAGACGCTCCGAAGTCTTGGCATCAAACTTACGCAATTTATAATCACCAAACACATCGATAAGTTCTACATTGGCTAGTTTGAATAATTTTTTGAAATCTTGAAGAGTGAAAGCTCGCACACGTTCCTGAAACTGATAGAATTCTCCTTCATGATGAAACGTAATGTCCTTTATGATGTAGCCATTTTCCAATCGACGTTTCTGCAGGAAGTCAATCCCATTAACAGTTTTTGTGTTTTCTGGAACGAGATTATCAATGACATATTCAGAATTCATAAAATCAATCACTCCAAAACCAGAAGGGTTCAAATCTTCTTTTATGGCTTTAATGGTGTTGAGATTGCTTTCATCCTTATCAAAATACCCAAAGCTGGTAAAGAGATTAAACACGGCATCAAACTGTCTATTGAAAGGCTTGCACATATCATGCACTTCAAAATGGAGCGTGTCATTTTCAAACTGCTTAGCGTGAGCAATACTATTTTCGGACAAATCGACTCCAGTGACATCAAACCCTAGAGTATTTAAGAACACGGAATGACGTCCTTTACCACAAGCTAAATCCAGAATAGTTGCTTTATTTGGTAGCTTTAGGTAGGCTGTAAGGTTGGACATAAATAGTTCGGCTTCGCTATGATCTCTATCCTTATACAGAATATGATAAAACGGTGTATCAAACCACGAAGCATACCAAGTCGATTGTTCTTTGAGCATAACCTATTTGTTACTGCAAAAATAACGCTATTTTTGCAACCGATTAGACGAGAGGAATGGACAATAATTTCAAGATGGTCGCTAAGACCTTGTATGGATTCGAAGATCTTTTAGCTAAAGAGCTACTGCAACTAGGTGCGCAAGACGTAAAAAAAGGCGTGCGTAATGTGAGCTTTGTTGGCGACAAAGGCTTTATGTATAAGGCTAATTTGGGATTGCGTACAGCTATTAAAATCTTGAAACCGATAAAAACCTTTCGTATATTCAATGAAAAGGACCTCTACAATAAAGTCTACAAGATCAATTGGGAAGAATATCTTAAGCCTGAGGGCTCTTTAGCAGTTGATGCTACAGTGCATTCGCAAATCTTTAAGCACTCTAAGTTTATCGCACTTAAGACCAAGGATGCTGTTGTAGATCGTTTTAGAGATAATACAGGAAACAGACCGAATGTAGATTTGCGCTTTCCAGACCTTAAGATCAATGTACATATCGATAAGCAGTTGTGTACGATTTCTTTGGATACGTCTGGTGAGTCCTTACATAGACGTGGCTATAAAACGGCTACGAACATTGCACCAATAAGTGAAGTGTTAGCCGCAGGTATGATTATGCTTACAGGTTGGGATGGACAAAGCGATTTTATTGACCCTATGTGTGGTAGTGGAACTATTTTGGCTGAAGCGGCTATGATAGCGTGTAACATTCCGCCGAACTTAATGCGTAAGGAGTTTGCTTTTGAGCGTTGGCAAGATTGGGATGTGGATCTGTTTGAAAAAATAGAGGAAAGTCTCCTTAAGAAAACCAGAGATTTCCATCATAAGATACTAGGTTACGATAAGTCGCCTTCTGCGGTTAGAAAAGCTAAGGAGAATGTAAAGAATGCACACTTGGATGAATTTATCTCAGTGAAGCATGAAGACTTCTTTAAAACCCAACGTGCAGGCACCGAGAAATTGCATATGGTCTTTAATCCACCGTATGGTGAACGCTTAGAACGCTTGAACGTCCCAGAGTTTTATGGACAAATAGGAACAACTTTAAAACATGGTTACCCAAATACCAATGCCTGGCTGATTACTTCTAATCTTGAAGCCTTAAAGCATGTTGGCTTACGACCTTCTCGAAAAATAAAACTCTTTAATGCTAAGCTGGAAAGTCGCTTGGTTAAGTACGAAATGTACGAAGGCAGTAAGAAGGCGAAGAAGCAATAAAGGGTTTGTCATTCAGCACTACTATGCGGAATCCATAAAAGAGTCAAAAGGATCCTGAATCAAGTTCAGGATGACAAAAGTTCTCGTTAAATACGAAATGTACGAAGGCAGTAAAAAGGCGAAGAAACAGTAGGTCTAAGAAGTAAGTGAAAATAAGCAATTGCTTATGCCCATTGCTATGTGAAGCTTATTTTTTGGTTTCAAATTTATTTAAGGTTTTTATAATTTTTTTCAATTTTTTATTTCTCAAGCTCAAACTGGGTTGTATGCCTAATAACTTTTCGAAAAAACTCACCTTAGTTTGAGAGCTATATTTAAATGCTTCAAAAACAGAATTTTCCCCACAATGAATAAAAGCAAATACATCTGCTAAATGTTCGGAATTAATTCTGATTTTTCTTATCCAAAAAACTGTTATGAATATAGATAATAGTGTAAACGAGTTCTGCATAATGCTTAATATCATTAAGGCCTTGGATTTTGAAAGATAGGATGACGTATTTGAATAATAAGAAAAATCTGAATTACCAGTAAATAAAGCACTTTTATGCACAGAAAGTTCGTTAGAAATAGATATAAGGTTAAATATTGATATTACTATAATAGCACAAAGTAAAATAAAAGTGATAGGAACCATTTTTTTTAAATAACCTGCCTGGTATGCCGCGATAAGTTTTAGGTGAGTAGTATCTTTTTGAAGAATATGCCCAAATTCATGTATAAGAATTGATTTTGCAATATCTTGATTTTTTCTATAGAATTTAACAAAACCTATGGGTATAATAAGAGTATTTTTATTTTTTCCTTTAAACACGCTCGGACCAATTGAAAAGTCCTTGGTGTTAATATAAATATTAATTGAATCAAGATTAAATCGAATACTTCTACGTATGCTCATGAATAGAAGGTCTAGAGAAAATGACTCCTTTTTGTTATACGGAATATTTGACTTTTTGTTTTCAATTTTGATTATAGATTTCCTAATCTCTGCTCGAACTAAAATAAAGAGAAGGGTAAGTCCAATAAGAAATGATATTAGGTAAATAACGCCTTCATCATTGTTTAAAAGCCCGTTAACTATTCCTATCAAGAACGCTATTACAGCGATTATAATATTAAGAATAAAAACTCCCTTAAAAATATTACTGCTTGCCTCATTCCGTGAGGCTTTCAATTCCCAATATTTAATAGCCTTTTTATTACTTTTTTTTAGATTTATCACTTGTAACAATTTCTAAAATTTCTTTCGAATATTTTGATGACATCTCTGAGGCTATTTCTTTTGAGACACCAATCTTTATTAAATCTTTTTTCCAAATATCTTCAATTTCCGTAATGTCTGGTTTTCTATCCTTTTTTATCTTCAAAAATTGAGCTAATAAATTCAAGAATTTAATTAGTAGCTCAGCGGACTTGAACATATTGTCTAAATCATCACCCCATTGAAATTGTCCTTTTTTTGAGTCTGTATTTAAATTGATTGTACCAGAACTATAAAATTCATCTAGATATGAATCTTGAATTAAAGAAAATTCAGGGAATTCATCTGGAAATAGTTCGAGCGCTATTTCGCTTGTTAGATTTCTAATTTGATTTTTATTCATTATCGATAGTATAAATATTTCATAATCTTTAATTAGCTCAACATCTCCAGCCAGCATAGTAGATTCAATGCCACACTACGATCTCGAATATGAGTAGTTGCGCGAGTTAGCACTTATCTTTACAAGTACACACCAAACTGAAAATCCGCAGAAATTTTCAGAAGTGATGGATTGAGCCTGTCGAAGGCTAGGCGAGAACAAGCAATTACTTATAGCCATTGTTATAAGGAGTTATTTTTCAGGTATTCTTTCTCTCAACTTAATAGCTCTTTCCTTAGTTTTTTCTCCATTAACTTCAGCCTTTTTGCTAAATTCAGTTATTAAGCTAGAATATTTTAATAATGTTGCTTTGTTAAGATGTGAAAGAGTTACCAAAGCATTATATATTCCATCTTTGTTTGATAAATTCTGTTCGCCAAAATCAATTATTGAAATTACTATTTCTTGGTCATTTTTCCATCCAGTCATTATTTCTTGGTAAGATGATAGCCGAATAGACTTATCTTCACTAAATAGTCCTTCTGCAAGCTTGTTTCTTTTATCTTTTAGAGTTTTATTGGCAAATTCCTTTAATTCTTGCTCTTCATCTGATTCAGATACTACTTTGACTAATTGAGGTCCTTCTTCAGGTAAAGCGATTAGTATCGATTGTATTGCTAGCTTTTTTCTTTTTGGACTATCACTTAAAAGAGCTTCAAAAAATGATGATACTAAATTAACCTGACCTACTTTCGAATTTGTGATTGAAACTTGTCTTTGGTGGTCAAATTGATTATTCTGTATTTCCATTTCTGCTTTATGTTGCATTACTGCAAAAATGTGTCCAGCATAGGCGATGGCAATAGGAATTAATATCCCAGAAAGTATTTTTAATTTATCCCAAATATCTTTTTTTTCCGTTCCCATTCCTTTATGTTTTAATTGCACCTAACGGTCTGTGTATGGTACGTATCCCGAAGAGTATACACTATATACCTTGTTGTATACTGTTATTGTTTTTGTTTTAATAGAGTAAATAGCCCTTTACTGTCAAATTCATAGTTAGACATCACTTTTCTGGTTTCTTCATTAGTATCAAATTCAGGGTCAGATAGAAGCATTACCACGTCCATCATACTTAAAGTCTCTAATTTCTCTAATTTTTCACCTATCAACATTAGTTTTCTACATAAGGGGCCGATTGAGGTACCCTCAGGAAAGAGAGGATCAATAGTAACTTTTGTGGTTGTCCCTGGCATTGTAGCAAATACAACCGGATTATTTGTCCGATATTCATTCATAAATCTTAATACAGAGGCTATATCTTTAAAGTTTTGTGTAGCTGTAGTGCTCAAATAATTTTCTAATACCGAAAACTTTTCTTCTTTGCCTTCATAACAAGCGTCAATTAAGCACATATATTGAATTCCAGATTCAGAAAACAAATCTGTAATTTCTCCCAAGTAAAGAAGTTCGCTACTCAACTTATCCAAGTCCAAAGCAAGTGGATCATTTGAAAGGTTTTTTGGTTTTTTGTTAAAATCCCCTGGAACAAGAAATTGATTCCAAGCGATTCCTTCAGAAATACCATGGCCACAATAGTAAAACAGCAACAAAGGATTTTTGGCTTTTGATTTTTTGGCTAATTTGATCATAGCTTTTATTTCTCGAACTATCATTGTTTTAGTCACAGGCTTACCTGCCTCAGACCGAAGCATACTTCCTTTTCCATTAGATTTATTTGAAAATAGTTCGTGAACATATCTGGAACTTCGTCTTGCACCATTAATATCATCAAATGACTCATATCCATCAGGTATGTTTTCTTTCTCATAATGTGCAGAAGCAACTGATAAATAATAGACATCAAATTCTTGAGCTCTTGTTATAAATGTTATTTGAATAAATAAAAGAAGAAGTATTATCTGTTTCATTCTTTTGGTTTTAACTCTTGCCATGTTTTATCTGAACTAATTCGACATGCCTTAGCAAGTTCATTTGCTTTATATTTTAGTTTTCTTTGACTGTTAGGATCCTCAGGAACAAAATCAATGATAGCATAATAAAAGTCTTTCATTGCTCTAGATACCGTTGAGTCTTCAACCATAATCATTTCTCCCCAATACAAGCCTCCAAACTTTTTAACATTTTCTTCAAACTCTTTATCATACGGATTCATAGCAATTAGTCCTGCATATCTACAGGCTTCTGTATATGTATTTAATTGTTTTTGCCAAATACTTCTCTTAAACTCCATATAATTTTCATGAGATTGACTGTGGAAATATTGAAATATGCCTATACTAATTGTTAATAGTGTTAGAAATGCACCAATTATCTTGACCCATAGGTCACCTACCTTGAGTTTAAATTCTTTTTGATTTGATTCAAGGTTGTCTTTAGGTATCTCTTCAGTACTTTCAGTCATCTATAAAATGCTTTAGTATAATATCCTCGCTTTCGTCAATTTTGTTATGCAAGGACTCCATAGTTCTTAATTTTGTTTCCAAATACTCACCTCTATTGAGCATTACAAGATAATATCGTTCATTATTGAATTTAATCCACCAATCATAAGGAGAATCTTTTTCTAATGAATATTGATATTCCTTTTCCTCCCAAGTGCCATTAACACACTCCTTAATAATTATTTTTTTTGATTTATAGAAGGTGTATGCTTTTCCCTTTTCGCAAGTGGTGTTTCCACCCATGTTGATATCATATTTAACAAAAAACCACAATTTGTAATGATTGCCTGATAAATGATTTAATACATCATTTTCACTATCAAATTGAGCAAAGCCTATGGTTGGGAGCAAACAGAGTAAAATGAAATAATTTTTCATGCTTCGGATTTTTATGTTTGTCTTCTTTTGTTTTGTTAATGACTTATAACGTTAGTACATATACACCCAATAAAAATTAGTAAGGATAACCCACAAAATAAGAAGTGATAACTTACCTTTTAAGTGGTTGTTGAATAACTTCAAATTGGAGGTTATACTGCACCTTGTTGTTAATTAGCTCAGTTTTTAAATACTCGTATTGCTAAGTTAGTGTTTAAGTGTTTAGAAATCAATACGTAAACCTACGTATTTTATGCTCCAGCAATCTGGTTAGAGTATTTAATGTCACCCAGTTGTACTACAGGTCTTCCGTCTATGCGGGAAACGATGCCAGCGACACCATAAAATTCTAATCCAGGTACTGTAGACGTATGATTTTCATCTACTTGGTTTTGGTAATACATAATTCCAAAAGACACACGGTTTAGGCCTAATGGTGTAGGAAGTAATCGAATTCGTTTACGGTTCCCCGTATCATCTTCATTGCCTGCAGAGCTTCCTTGGTTCCACCATTTGTTGTAGGTTTCATTATAGAAGTCGAGCTCTAAAAATTTCATCCAACCGTTGGTCGTCCATATTTGGGACTCTCTATGTTTTAGAGACCAATTATCGCCGATATGGTCTTGCTCTACTAGTAGTACCATAACGGTATCGAAGTGTTCAGAAACTCCAGTATAATCAAACTGAAGATTAATTTTTCCGGGGCGTTCTTTGCTAATTACAAAGTTTTGAATTGGTGATGACATGATATATGGTTTAAATATTGATAATAGCGTATTATACTGCGAGGGGATAGGTGTAAAGTTAATTTTTAAAACACTGAAAATCAATACGTAAACCTACGTAATTTTGAAGCTTTTATTTCTAAATCGTTGATTTTCAATTTGTTTTTGAGTACCTTTAGGTAATTAGCTATTTAGTAATCTAAAATCCTCTCTCATGGCACAAATCGAAGTCGGTAACGTAGAGTTTGTCGATAGACCAAACGGCGTTAAAAAATTGCAATTAAGCTTTGTGAAAATTAAGTTCATAGTCGATTGTCCCTGCGATAAAATCAGCGTGAAAGTATACACGCACGAGACCAGTACAGGCGGCTCTATTACAACGCCTTCGGGTACTGTTTCTAAAGGTGATATTACAGATCCACAAGGTGAATCCTGGACATGGCAGCCAGGTAGGGATGGTTGGCGAACTGATTCTGTAGATGCTAATCCAGAGTGGCATGGCTTTGAGTGCAAAGCTGTAGCCAACGGTAATGAAGTTACTATTATGGATAGTCCAGGTTTAGGTATTCCTCAAGGATCGCAAGCTCAGGGTTATAGTTATGCATATGAGTTCACTTGGAAGGTAGATTTACTCTGTGACGGACAAGTCATTGACCATGAATACTATCGTTTGTCATTTAAAGGCACTTCAGGACCAAATGGACTTGTTCCAGAAATGGTTGGTGGTGCCCAAGGGCAAGATGCCTTGGATGAAGTGAATGATAAAATGCGAGATGCAGGAACTTCTACATATCCTGTTGATGCTGAAGGGAAGCCTTGGTAAGATTAATACTTCTCTTTAAGTGTTTTGGTGTGATGCTCTACATGATATGCCGACCACATTACGACTTCTCGTACTGGCATTTTTCCCATGAGTGGATGTGGTAAGATGAGTGCGTCCAAATCTTTGTCTTTGTAACGCATGGTTTTAGCCTGAAGTTTCTTTTGTTCCACTTGTAAGCGTGTAAGAATATAATCTTTGTCCTTATAACGCGGTACTTTCATGTTTTGTGAGCCTTTATAAGTTTTGCCTTTGGCACCTTCTAAACGTTCCTGATAACGTTTTACCACAGCATCATAAGGTCTAACAGCTCTGTTGGCTTTACCAAATTTGTAGCGCAACAAAAACTTGGGCATGCTCATGGCAGCATTGAGCGGTTTTATGGATTGGAGTAGGTGTAGCGCGTGTTGCCCTGTAGTCCATTTACCTTTAGGACCAGATTCCCACTGGTCTACATCCTTAGATTCCAGAAGTTCTAATAAAGCCTGGTACTTTTCTTCGAGTAAGTCAGCAATAGCCTCTTTTTCCATAAGCGTTGATTTAGCTACGAAAAAGATAGGAAATTTCTATAAAACTGTAAAGTGCTATTCTTCTTTTGGTAGAGTAACCTTTTTGTCTTTCTTGTAGATAGGGATGAGGTAGGAGACATTGTACCCAAACCCAAACCCAAAACTTCCGCTGTCATAGGTCTTGTTGAACCCAGGAATGTATATGTTCTCAAAGTTATCGGGTTGGTCATCACTCACCAACATTTTGAGCTGAGCATTTACACCAACATAGAGGTTGTTGACTAACTCGGCTTTAAACCCAAAAATAACTTCGCCCCAAATTGCGGTAAGCCCACTAAATTCTTGTGGTCGATCTGGCGAGAATTGCCCAAAAACACCATTATTGACATCATAAATGGTAAAGTCGTTTAGCTCTTGCTTGAAGGTGCTGGCACCAACCCGAAGACCACCATAGATCATGTTTTCCATATTGAGCCAGTTGCGATAGAAATTGTAATCAACACCAGCTTTAAAATAACTTCCAGAAGTAGTAACATCCAAGAAGTCTGTCGTTGTGGTTTTTTCTTCTGTACCTAGTTCACCAGCCAAATACCAACGTTTCGTCAAACGGTAATCACCATTAATCTCAAATCCAGAATACTCATCATCTAAAGCAGTTCTAACAAGTTTGTATAGGTCACCGCCAATACGAAGCCCATAACTTTGTTTATAAACTATAGTATCGTTAGCCGCTGTATTATCTTGCGCAAAGCCAATGGTCGCACAACATAAAACCACTATTAGCTTAATGGAATATTGTAATGTGCGCTTCATTTTCATTGTCTATTGTGAAATTATCGATGTTAAATGATAGAATCCAGTTGTCGCCGTCGACATCTACATTAAATGCTGTTTGAGTATTAGGATCTAAATTGAATATGCTTCTAAATCCACAGGCTCTGGAAACATAAATGAATTCAGTAGTGTAGGTGATATTGATAATATCTGTATTCTCTTCGGTTTCACTTCCAGCATTCTTAATGAGTTTATAGCTTGTAGTAATTGGATCCGTTTCGGTCTCATCCTGAATTCGCAATGGTACCGAAATTGTATTCACCGTTGAACTTGTTAGAATAGAGGGAAGGTCATTTCCCATGTCATCTAGGGGAGTGACAGTAAGGGCAACTACATTTTTAGAATCTTCGGGAGAGGTTACATTATTGAAATTAATCACCAATTGTGGTGTTGTTAATGTACCTTCTGCACAAATATCATCGCGCTCGCAATTCGTAGAAGTGATAACTAGTAATAAAAGTAATATCTTATTTAGTTTGTTCATTCAGTGTATAAAATAGTTCTAATTGTTGATTTGTTTATTTGTCTTTGAGTTGATAATTACGTAACGCATTCAACATATTAGTTATTTTCTCTAATTTTTTGCGTAGCAAAATATAACTTTCTTCTGTAACAAAGTTTAGTTCTTTTGAAATTATTAGTTGATTTAACAATTCCATTGCAGAACTGAATGCTATTGTTGAAAAATGAGCTTTATCCCTTGCCGTTTTTCTTGAAGTTCCTTCAGCAAGATTAGATGCAATAGAGATGCTACTACGTCTCATTTGACTTGTTAAGCCAAATTTTTCTTCTTGCGGGAAACTATTGGTAATATTATAGATTTGTTTAACTAGTTTAGTGGATTCTTGCCAAACTTCTAATTTTTCAAAAGAAAATACTTTCATATACAACTTACAGATAAACTCACAACAAATAAACAGTGAATTACTTTTCAAAAAGTACTACAGTTTCTATATGCGCTGTATGCGGAAACTGATCGATTAAACTCATCTTTTTTAGCTTGTAACCTGCCAATGTTAGTTGCTCTGTGTCTCGTGCTTGAGTGGCTGGGTTACAAGATACATAAACCAAACGTTCTGCATTTAAGTTTATGATTTTTTTTAGCGTTTTTGGTGCAATACCAGCTCGAGCAGGATCGAGTATAATGGTTCTTATTTTGTTTTGATATTGCGGATGTTCGGTTAAGAACTTTCCAACATCGGCAGCATAAAACTCAAGACCTTCTATATTATTTCGCTTAGCATTTTCTTTAGCGTCCTCAATTGCAGAAGCTGCAATATCGACACCAATAATCTTAGTGTTATTTGCTTTTGAAGCTAGTATTTGCCCGATGGTTCCTGTGCCACAAAACAAATCCAATACGACAGTGTTGTCTACTGCGTCTTTGTTTTCTAAAGCATAATCGATGACTTTAGAATATAGTTTCTCAGCGCATTTCGGATTGGTTTGAAAGAAGCTTTTCATACTGATTTCAAAATTCAGTCCTAAGAGTTCTTCTACTATTTTATCGTCTCCATAAACAAGTTCTATAGAGCCAGTTGTGGCAATGGTTCTATCTCCAATTTCATCATTTATGGTGTGAAGGAATCCAGCAACACGATCGCCAAAAAGGTTGACTAAATAGTCCGCAAAATCCTTCAAACTAAATTTTGGTAAATCATACGATGTAGTCACCAAATTGAACAATAGTCTATTGGTTTTATAGGATTTACGTACCACAAAATAGCGAAAAAAACCTTCCTTACGTGGTGCGTGCCAAGGCGCCAAACCAGTTTGCTCACAATAGTTACGGATGTTTTTTAGATTTTGTTCAACTTCAGCATCAAATAATCCGCTATCTGTATCCAAGTTTTCAGCACACCACCAAGTACCTCGTTTTTTAAAACCTAGTGTAAAGGCATCAATGTCAGTTTTTGCAGCTCTATCATACCCAATAGCAGAAAACCCATATTCCATTTTGTTTCTATAATGGAAGGTGTTAGGTGAACTTACAAACTCATCAAAATAGTCTGAAATCGATTCTACTTTACCGATACGCTTAAAAAGTTCTAACGTACTATCAAGTTTATATTGATGCTGCTTTTCTATTGGTAGTTTTATGTAAGGTGCACCAGGAATATCCTGATAAGGCATATCTACTTCTGCTTCGGAATACTGTAATACATCTAACAACTTTGCCTCGGCATAGCGCTTACTCGATTTTTTTATTTGGGCTTTTACAGTTTGCCCCGGAATTGTATTGGGAACAAAAACCACAAACTCACCATGTTCATTTCTAATACGAGCAATACCTTTTCCACCAAAAGCATAATCTTCGATGACTAGCTCTATGATCTGTCCGCGTTTTACAAATTTGTTCCGTTCTCTACGAGGCATTTAGTATCGTGTTTTTTCACTCGTGCAAAAATAATAATAGCAGAGGATAATCAACTATCTTTAATGAGAATTCCGCTTTTATTGAAGCTGTAATTTGAACCTTTTATTTTTTTCTCGTCTTAAGAGTAAACGCTGTTTATAATGCCTGAATATGACCATTTATCTGATGCTGATCTTGTAGAGCACTACAAAGATGGAGATAAACTAGCATTGAATGTCTTGGTACAGCGCTGGCACAAAAAGCTTTGCTATAAGGCATTTTGGATTGTGAAAGACCAAGATATGGCTAAGGACATAGCACAGGATGGTTGGAATGTTATAATGAATAAGATTCACACTTTAAAAACATCACAGAATTTTGGTGCTTGGGCTGCACGCATTGTTTGCAATAAAGCTCTTGATATTGTAAGGCTAAAAAGTAAGTATCCTATGAGATCTCAAGAATTGCTTAAGGAAATTCCTGAAGCAGAGCCAGAAGATAATGATAGAACGCAATTAAAAAACGAATTATTGAAAGCCATTAAATCGTTGTCTACAGAGCATCAAGAGGTTTTGCGACTGTTTTATGTTGAAGCCTATTCGCTGAAAGAGATTAGTAAACAATTAGGTATTTCAACAGGAACTGTAAAATCGAGATTATTTCATTCGAGAGAAAAATTAAAAACACTATTAAAACATAAACATTATGAAAACTAATATGGAAGATATTGATAAGTTGATAAAAGAAACGTTGACGGAAGAGGAAACTAAATTCTACGATGAGCTAGATGAGCAAAACATGTTTCAAATGTTAGAAGGCTTATTTCAAGGAAAACTGAAATGGTTAATCATCATGATCAATGTAGTGATGGTATTTATGTTTGCATTCTTTGTGTATTGCGCTATTCAGTTTTTCAACACAGAAGATGTGAAAGAACTTATTAAATGGTCAGTTCTAGGCTTTTTTTGCTTAACATCAATAGGAATGCTAAAACTGTTCGCATGGATGCAAATGGATAAGAATGCTATTCTACGTGAAATAAAGCGTATCGAGATTCAGGTTTCGTCCTTATCGGGAAAATTGTAGTGATAACATTTTAAATCGCCATTTATATTTAGTAATTTGCAAGCCTCTAGGGATGATTTCTCTCCCACGCTGCTTTTTCGAGTGTCGCTAATGTAGTTCTACAAACGGCGCACAATCTTCGAAGGAATAAAGGTAGAGCAGGAATGGTTGTTTTATTAACTCTTTAAATTATTTTAAAATGGCTGTTTTAGACCAATTAACTTCGCAACAAGCGATCGATTTAGAAAACAAGTATGGTGCACACAACTATCATCCACTTCCAGTGGTATTGAGTAGAGGAGAAGGTGTCCATGTTTGGGATGTTGAAGGTAAGCAATATTACGATTTTCTGTCTGCTTACTCTGCTGTGAACCAAGGCCATTGTCATCCAAAAATTGTTGGAGCAATGACTACACAAGCTCAAAATTTAACCTTAACGTCAAGAGCATTTTACAACGACATGCTTGGACGCTATGAGAAATTTGCTTCAGAATATTTTGGGTTCGACAAATTATTACCAATGAATACTGGAGCAGAAGCTGTAGAAACAGCTTTAAAGCTTTGCAGAAAATGGGCCTATGAAGTCAAAGGTATTGATGAAAACGAAGCTGAAATTATAGTCTGTGAGAATAACTTTCATGGACGTACAACAACGATCATTTCGTTTTCTAACGATCCTGTAGCACGTGAGAACTTTGGGCCCTATACAAAGGGATTCATTAAGATTGAATACGATAATCTAGAAGCTTTAGAGAATACGTTAAAGAATAACGCTAACGTAGCTGGATTTATGGTCGAGCCTATTCAAGGTGAAGCCGGTGTTTATGTGCCTAGTGAAGGATATTTAACAAAAGCTAAAGCCTTGTGTGAGCAATACAATGTGTTGTTTATTGCTGATGAAGTACAAACAGGTATTGCAAGGACTGGTAAATTATTAGCAGTTGATCATGAAAATGTAAAACCAGATGTTTTAATTCTTGGTAAAGCCCTTTCTGGAGGTGCTTATCCTGTAAGTGCTGTAATGGCGAACGATAACATTATGAATGTAATCAAACCAGGAAATCATGGAAGCACTTTTGGTGGAAACCCAGTAGCTGCTGCTGTAGCTATTGCTGCATTAGAAGTTATTCGTGATGAAGAACTTGCAGATAATGCGCAAAGGCTAGGAGAACTTTTTAGAAGTGAATTAAACAAGTATATCGAGACTAGCAATATCGTGAATCTCGTAAGAGGTAAAGGATTGCTAAATGCAATTGTTATCAATGATACTGAAGATAGTGATACTGCGTGGAATATTTGTTTGAAACTTAGAGACAATGGTTTACTTGCTAAGCCAACTCACGGAAACATAATTCGTTTTGCACCACCATTGGTAATGAACGAAGAACAGATATTAGATTGTGTGTCAATAATCGTTAAGACACTTAAGGATTTTGAGTAAACCTCAATTTGCATAAAAAAGAAAAGCGACCAAATTGGTCGCTTTTTTTATTGTTAAGTAGGATATTTATAGACCTTGCATTTCTTGTGCTCTTTCCATCATTAATTCTGGATCTCCAAGTGCATCCCATCCAATCATTGAGATTACCCATAAGATATAGATCATGAATAATACACTTAGGATAAGACCAATAATTCCCATGATTCTTCCAGCTTTCACATTTTCATAACCAGAATAGTTTTCTGGAGCCTCTTTATATAGGTTAGTCGCTTTTTGTCCTAAAATAACTGCGACAATACCACAAATAAGTCCAGGAAGTCCATAACAACAGCATCCTACTATTGATAATATTCCCATGACTAAAATTAATGTTGAATTTGGTAGTGTTTGTTTTTCCATATCAGGTTGATTTAAATGTGTTTTATAATATAACTAGTTACAATAATAATAATATTTAAGATAAATAAGTTGAATAAAATTTTTGATCCGTTCTTAAACTTAAATTTTAAGTGCAAAACCAAAATAGTAAACATGATGATAATCGTGTAAATTGCTGGATACATTTTGAAGGCACCAACAAAATCACCTTGAAAGATTAAAGATAATGCTCTCTGTGTACCACAGCCCAAGCAATCAATGCCAAACATCTTTTTCCATAAACAGGGTAGCATATATTCTTCTGGTGACATCATAAGTTATCTGATGCACAAAAATAAGAAAGTAAAATACATTCTGCTACTTATGAGAAACTATGATTTTTTGAGTGAGTGTTGCATTATTCTCCAAACGAATAGAAGCTAAATATACACCCTCAGATAAATCGGAAGTAGAATAATTGTATGTATTATTGGAGCCAATATTGACTTTATTCCATAATTGTTTGCCAGCAATATCTATCAGCGAAACTGATTTTATAGATAATGCATTTGGATTGAGAATGGTAAGTTGAGCATTGGTATTGTCTTGAATAACCTTAAGCGTATCCAAAGTGCTTTCAACAATACTTAGTGTATCTTCTTGTATAAAAACAATTTCAAAACGATCTGTAAAAGTTCCTTCTTCTATATTGATATCATAATCCTGAGCTCTTAGATCTACATAAATGTCATTCTCTTTATCATGAATATAGATTGGTTGCGAATCAGCAAAATTTTGAACGTCAACTATCTTGAATCTGATAGATTGTTGTTCGTCAGCTTTGACTACTAAAGGAATTTTAAGAGCTTCATCAAATTGAAGCGCTTGTATAACAAATGGAGCATCATCCAAAATCCAATAAGCGTCAGAGTCTACACCTTCAGGGCTTCTGCCTTCAAGTCCATAATCAAAACCATCTGTAGCTGAA
The DNA here is from genome assembly GCF_040493455.1 of Winogradskyella sp. 3972H.M.0a.05. Taxonomy (NCBI): domain Bacteria; kingdom Pseudomonadati; phylum Bacteroidota; class Flavobacteriia; order Flavobacteriales; family Flavobacteriaceae; genus Winogradskyella; species Winogradskyella sp. 3972H.M.0a.05. The sequence continues at coordinate 136,686 of NZ_JANFDA010000003.1, forward strand.
TTGTGGAAGTTCATTAGTAACTGTCGAGATAGTGTCTCATTGAATGCTACGTTAATTCTAAAACGTCTGAAGTCTTCAGGAACTACATTAAATCCGTCTTCATCATAAGCGACAGTATTGTATTCTGCTTCACCAGAAGTTCTAAAGAAAAAACTATTACCTCCTGATTCAGTTTCATAAACACGCATGTCATTGGTAGTTCTCACTGTACCTGTAGACCCTACACTACCTTCAACCATAAATCCTTGACCAATTGGGATATAGCGCTCAGCAGTTTTTATACCTCCAGGACCAGGAAAAGCACCTACTTCCTGACCTTGATCATCATAGGTGGAAAATACTGCAGGCACAAAACTTTCAACTGTACCAGCTGCATTAATGGTATAGGTTGCATAACCTCCAATGTATGTATTTGTGTTGTGCGAAGACTGTCCTTGTTGTTGTTCCCAATATAATAGTGTGCCAGTAATGCTATTTTGATTTTGTGTATCGTGAATAAAATCTCTGGAATCTATTGCAGAAGGATAAGGATTACCAACCAAAGTCCATTGTGGGTCACCCGCAACTGGCGCAGAAACCGTATTGCTAATAGTACCATTATTTGGCTTTCCTCTAAAGTCGTATAACTGACTTCCTGTGGCGCCAGTACCAACACCTTTCATAGTAAACCCAAGCCCAGGCAATATATTACCTGTGTCACCAACATAGCTCCAATCACTATATTCATCGCTAGCTATAAAAGTCCATAACCAAGGACTCGCAATAGTTAGAGGCGATAGGCTACTGTCAAAACCACCAGCACCAGTAAAGGAAACATCGATACTAGAAATCAATCCTGTGGATTCGTCGATAAGTTCTACTCTAAAATCTTCATTACCACTAGAGGCTGAATTATTCCCTATCGGTGAACACCAATAGTTGTAAGTATATTGATTAACAGTGCCACTTTGCTGAACACTCAATTGCCCAATACCAGTGTTACCTACATTATTCTTTTGAATTAATTGCGCTTCATTCCTCAAATAGATTTTACTATCGGTATTATTTAAATTAATATCGTCTGTAACTGTAATGATCTGATCGTTTACAAACACGTAGGCAGAATTTTCCACATAGAGTTGTGCAAAGCTGGAAAGCGATAAGCTAAAGCAAATAATAAAAAGTAATCTAGTAGCCATAGGATTAATTAATCACATAAATTTAAGGATAAAACATATTAGGATTTTTTAATCGCCCAATAATCGATTAATTGTTATTTTTACCGTTTAAAAGCATGGATTTATCACGTTTACTAAATATTGTACTCATTGTAATAGGCGGACTAGTAGCGCTTTATGCTCAAGCTGAAGCAAAACAGAGTCCATATATACTGATCATAGGAATTGTATTTTTAATGATAGGCTTATATCGTATATCTCGAAACATACCGAGCAAGCAAAATGATTCTGAACCTCCAGCAGATGAACAATGAGAGCGTTCAAAGTTGGTGATAGGGTTTCGGTTATAGACGAGAATATCTCAGGTGTTGTATCTCGTATTGATGGCAATACAATTTATATTGAATCTGAAGATGGCTTTGAGTTTTCATACCAAGCGAATGATTTAGTTTTAGATAAGGCTTCAGATATATCTACTTCGATTTTTAGTCATGCTAATTCTGAACAAGTCATACAAGAAAAAGAAACTGATCGTAAACCAAAATCTAAAAAGTCCAAACCAAAAGAGCGTTCTAAGCCAAGTTTAGTGGTAGATCTTCATATTGAAAAATTAGTAGATTCTACCAGAAACATGACCAATTACGATATTATTACTTTACAGTTGGATACAGTAAGGCGACAATTGGAATTTGCGATGAGAAAACGCATCCAGAAAGTTGTATTTATTCATGGCGTAGGAGAAGGCGTCTTAAAAATGGAAATGGAAACCGTTCTTAGACGCTACGATAATCTAAAATACTACGATGCCGATTATCGAGAGTACGGTTATGGTGCTACCGAAGTTTATATTTTTCAGAATGTGAGAGACTAGTTAAAGATTGTAGCTTTCTCGATGGTCAATGATGTCCAGCCTGTTGTTCCAAAGTCAAACATATCATTCACGACAAACGCAAAGGTAACGTTAAGTAATTCAACAGAACTAGTAAAACTTCTTGTGATTTGATGAGTTCTAAATTCAGTTGCCGGAACAGATACTGAAACATTTGGGTTTAAGTAATCTGGACCAATCTCACTAGACGTAATATCGTTCGTAGGGTTATTGTCCGCCAAAATACTTTCCTCATCTCTTGTCAATACTCCATCATTATCATCATCTGTGTCTAAATAATCTGGCTGATCTTCACCATCAGTATTCAAAGGGTTAGTGAAAGGGTTGTTATCACCATCTTCATTAGTATCTTCATCTCTAGTCAATACATTGTCCCCATCATCATCTACATCCAAGTAGTTTGGTATACCATCATTATCAGTGTCTGTAGGGTTTGTAGCAGGGTTATTATCACCATCTTCATTAGCATCTTCATCTTGCCAAGGAATACCATCATTATCATCATCTGTTGCCGTTGTGGTAAACTCAACAGTACCACTAGTTACTTCTTCATCCGATATTATGGTAATATTACTTGGAATTTCATTACAGAATAAGTCGTCTCCGCTTATAGTTGTGGCATCATATCTGCGATAATTGAGAGTGTTAGTTTCGCTCAAACTTCTGATTTCAGTCATGGTTTCTGTATAATCCACTAAGTTCTCTCCGAAAGTTGTTAAGTCGGATTCAGTAAGTCCAGAAATAAAAACGGAAAGAGATTCAGAAGGGTCACTGGTGGTTTTGAATAATACCATTTCTCCACAAGTATCAAATGTATCATCAAAAGCAAACTCCACAGTAATAACATCACCATCATCACAACCAAATAGTAAAAAAGACAGGCAAAAAAGCCCAAGTAAATATCGCATCATTGCATTTTCATTTAAAGCAAAAATAAGAGAATTGTCAATTTAGAACGTGCCAAAAGCTTAATAATTTTATAGCGAATAGCTTTGAGTATAATTTGCCAACAAAATATTGCATCTTTGCACCATGAATAATGTGTATTTCGATAACGCTGCAACAACCAAAATGCGTGATGAGGTTATTGATGCCATGACAGATGTCATGAGGCTTCACTATGGTAATCCATCTTCTTCCCATAGTTTTGGACGCAGTTCTAGAGCTCTGATAGAACAATGTAGAATAAACATTGCTGCGCACTTCAATGTTTCGGCTTCCGAGATTTGCTTTACTTCTGGAGGCACAGAGGCAGATAATCTTATTCTACGAAGTGTTATCAGAGATTTGGGTTACAAGACAATCATTACATCCAAGATTGAACACCATGCGGTATTGCACACTGCTGAACTTTTGAGTAAGGAGTATGATGTGAATATCAAATTTGTTAATGTAAAACCAAATGGAGATATAGATCGCGATCATCTGGAAGTTTTACTTAAAGTAAGTGATAAGGCTATCGTTAGCTTGATGCATATCAATAATGAGATTGGAAACATCTTAGATATTGAAGATGTAGCGAAGCTTTGCAAAACCCATAACGCATTATTCCATAGTGATACGGTACAGTCCGTTGGTCATTATACTATGGATTTGCAACAAATCCCAATAGATTTTATGGTGGCTAGCGCACATAAATTTCATGGTCCAAAAGGCGTTGGATTTGCATTCATAAGAAAAGATTCAGGTATTAAGCCATCCATTATCGGAGGAGAGCAGGAGCGAGGCCTAAGAGCAGGTACAGAATCGTTGCATAATATTATTGGTCTAGATAAAGCATTGGCATTGGCTTATGGTTATCTAGATACTGAGAAAGCTTATATAAAGTCTATCAAGAGCTATTTTATTGAACAATTAAAGGAGTGTATTTCCAACGTTGGCTTCAATGGTAATTCTGGTGACATGGATAAGAGTACTTACACCTTAGTTAATGTTAGATTACCGCTTTCACCAGAGAAAGCTGCGATGTTGCAGTTTCAATTAGATTTAAAAGGCATTGCCTGTTCCAAGGGAAGTGCTTGTCAAAGCGGAAGTTCGCAAAAATCTCATGTCCTTTCTGAAATACTAAATGAGGAGGAACTCAATAAACCTTCGGTTCGCTTTTCCTTCAGTAAGTATAATACTAAAGACGATGTGGATTACGTTGTAGAGGTATTAAAATCTCTGAATTGAAAGCCAACCTCATCACTTTACTTTTTCTAGTTCTAATTTTTGGTTGTAAAAAAGACAACACAAAAGCTGAAAATACAATAATTGAAGCGCAGCAACCCGACTCCATTGTTGTTGAAAAACCCAAGCAAAAACAATTTAAAGCTGATAACGTAGGAGATACCCTAGATGTCCATAATGACGTGTATGTTATCTACAATGAGAGCGTGTCTAACACTTCTGGAAGGAATTTGTCTGCCGATGGTTATAACTTAGGCCTTAAATGGCAATGTGTAGAATTTGTAAAGCGCTATTATTACGAGCACCTAAATCATAAGATGCCTAACTCTTATGGTCATGCCAAGGACTTTTTTAATGCTAATGTTGCAGATGGGAATATAAATTCGGAGCGTAATCTGTTGCAGTTCACTAATGGCAGTTCTTCAAAACCAGAGCCAGATGACTTAATCATCTTTGGAGGTAATATTTTTAATTCCTATGGACATGTTGCAATTGTTTCTAAGGTCAATAAAGATGACATAGAAATCGTTCAACAAAATGTAGGTAATCGCTCTAGGGATGATATTGATTTAGAGTTTAAAAACGGCAAATGGTATCTCGATGATAGCGAAATACTTGGTTGGTTAAGGAAAAGATAATTCACTAAAACCTAGCTGACAATCTTACATTAAAAATTCTAGGGGATAAAAAGTTTGGTATTGCAAACTGACGCTTCGAATACACATCTCTAACCCAAGTATTAGTTATTGAGTTCTGATTGTTGAACATGTTATAGATTTCAAAGCCTAAAGAGAGTTCCTTAAAAGGTTGCTTCCATTTGGCACTATACGTCTTTTCTCTATCTACTAAAACATAAGAGATACCTAAATCGGCACGTCTATAATCGCGTAATCTAAGTTGAAAATCATAAGGGTCTGCATAACTCGGAGAACCACCTGGAACTCCTGTGTTATAAACTAGATTTAAATACATTTTTAGATCAGGAATGTTTGGTACATAATCCTGAAACAGAATACCAAACTTTAAACGCTGGTCTGTAGGTCTGGCTATGTAACCACGACCATCAATATTTTCTTCTGTTTTAAGATATCCAAAGCTAAACCAAGATTCTGTGCCAGGTACAAATTCACCATTTAGTCTTAAGTCTAAACCATAAGCATAGGCTTTGGCATTATTGCGTGCTCTATAACGAATACGAACGTTTTCTAAAGTATATGGATTAACATCCGTTTGGTTTTTGTAATACGCTTCAGAGATAAGCTTGAAAGGGCGATCCCAAATCTGGAAACTATACTCATTGCCGACTACAACATGAAACGATTGCTGAGCCTTTACATTTGGTTGTACAACACCAGATGAGTCTCTAAGCTCTCTATAGAAAGGTGGCTGATAATACAACCCACCAGCTACTCTAAACAACATATCTTGCTCCCAATCTGGTTTGATGGCAAATTGAGCTCTTGGGCTAAATACAGTTTGATTAGATGAAGTAACGCCATTTTCATTTGGTACTTCACTATCTACAGACCAATTGTGAACACGAACACCAGCATTATAGAATACTTCACTATTGCCTAGCATGCCTCTTTTGCTCCATTGCAAGTATGCTTGCAAACGATCAATAACCACGTTGTTAGTGGCTCTAACATTTTGAAATGCTGTCAGCGGACCTTCAAAAGGTTCATATGGTTGCTCATTAGGAAGTTCGAAATTTGGCGGACGTATTGAGAATCCAGCCGAATCAATAACTTCCCACTCTACGAGTCTATCTCTAATATCTTCGCGCGTGTACTTTACAGACCATTCTAGGGTGTTTTCATTGTTTTCATCATCTTCTAGTTGATAATCACCTTTGTGCTGAACTGTTGTGATTAATGCATCCAAATCGTTTCTAGCATGGGTCAATTGCGAACCAATACCTTCACTAAATTCAACTTCCCCTAAATTCTCATCACCAATGTTAGTATTGACTTCACCTAGCCTATATTGAGCAAGGATATCAAAATACTCTTCTTCTGTGGTGTGATAAGCTGAAGCGATAAGCTTTAAAGTAAGATTATCATTAACAAAATAATTTGCCTTTAGTGCACCCAACATGGTTTGGTACTGATCCTTTTCTTGGCCTTCATAAAAAACTAATAAGGCTATTGGCTCTTGAAGCGTTCCGAAGTTTGTTTGCCTATTTGTAGGTTGGAAATCGTATCTGTTAAGGGAAATATTTCCTAAGAAGTTTAAATGAAATTTATCTGAAAACTTATAGGTTAAATAGGTTTGTGCATCGGCAAATTCTGGAATTACGTTTCCTTCAGTTTCAAGATTGTTTAGTATTAAACTGTTGTTTCTATAACGTAGTCCAACAATACCTGAAAACTTAGAATCTTTTGAAACAGCTTCAGTAGCAATGCTTCCACCTAATAAACTGAGGTCAGCACGTACTCCAAAGCGAACAGGGTTCCTATATGTAATGTCTAATACAGAAGACATCTTATCGCCATACTTGGCTTGCCATCCACCAGCAGAGAAATCTACGTTTTGTACCAAATCAGTATTCACGAAACTCAAACCTTCTTGATTTCCAGACCTGATGAGGAATGGACGATAGACCTCAATTTCATTGACATAAACCAAGTTCTCATCAAAGTTTCCACCTCTTACAGAATATTGGGTACTCAATTCGTTAGAGATATTTACTCCAGGTAAAGTCTTCAGGATATTTTCTACACCAGGTTGAGCACCTTTAATGGTTCTTATGATTTCTGGAGAAATCGTCGTAACACCTTCAACAGCTTTCCTCTGATTCCCAGTAATGACTACTGTAGTAATCTGTTCAATGTTTTCATCCATTACTGGATTGAACTCATAATCCTGACCATTTTTCAAGTTTACAGTAATGACAACACGCTTATGCGATATGTGTGTGAACTCTATCGTAACATCAACATTTGCAGGGATTTTTAAAGTGTAGAATCCATTAACATTGGATGTTGTACCATCATTACCAGCCTTTATACTAACATCGGATATAGGTAGTTGATTTTGATCTAGGATAATTCCTTTTACTGTAGCCGATTGTGAATAGGCAAGGATTGGTAGTAGAAAAAAAAGAACTGATCTAAAAAAGAAGCGTTTCAAATGATTTTCGTTTTATTTTCTAAAAAAGGTTGCTTCAAATGTAGAACTATTTCCGACATTATCCGTAACAATTACTTTTAATTTGTTTTCTGTGTCCTTGAGAACATTATCACTAAAATTATGAATCAAAAGGTCTGTTTTGTAATCATACTCCATTAATATCCATTTTCCGTTTACTGTTGCTCTATAATTACTTATTCCAGAGTCTTCATCTTCAATCTTAAGTTTCAGTTGAGTATGTTTACTGATCCATTTTTTATCCTGAAAATTCACAGGCGTAATTTTCGGAGATTCCAAATCGGTTTCAAGAGTGTAAGTTCCAAGTGTTTTGGTCCGAGTGCTTAAGATGTCTCCTTTTTTGGTTGTGGACACATAACTCGGAGTTTTTCGAAACCCATAGAGTCTTGCGATATAGAGTTTGTCCTTATCGGCTACGTCATAGTTGCTTATATCATAACTAACGGTTAATCTCTTTTTGAGAGGAATAACATCTCTATGTAATATTAGCGTATCGCTACTCACAGCAAAATCAATGTGGAAATTATCATAAAAGGTTTGCTGAGGAATGTATACTGAAATATTTTCGTCTTGTAGCGTTGTTGTTTGGTCTGCATAAACATAGTGCAGACTGCGTATTTCATTTTGTATAGGTTTAGAAGGTTCTTTTTTCCCGAGTATAGGAATTGTCACCCAGCTTTCATTGCCTTTAAAATCGCGCAATCGTATCTTGTAGACCGATGAGGTGCTATCTTCTACCTTAATATATCCATTAGCTTCTACATCTTTATATAAGCTCAAAGGGTTGCCTTCTTCAACAAATAATTTTTGAATTCGAGACTTTTTCTCCTTGTAAATTTCATAATCAATTAGCCTATTGATATGCTTAGTTTCATCAAAACTGAAGCGTTTATAGTCTACTTCAAAGTTTTTATTGCCATTGAAAAAAGTCTGAATATTACTTAAGCCATTATAGTTTGGAGCCAAATCTTGTTGATCGTAGCTCACAACACCAAATCCAATATCACCATAGGCTTTAAGAGGTTCAACAGCATAACTTCCATTACTTTTTGTAATTAAGCGAAGTTCTTTCCTGTTCCTTGAATCATTTACATAAGAAGTATCATTCTTTGCATAGGCATAAATTCCAGTCACAAAGGGTTCTCGGGTATCCTTAATGTCTACACCAAAAAGCATTGGATTAATTGGACGCTCTGTATTGTCTCGTATTTCGTAATGTAAATGCGGACCTCCAGAACCTCCCGAATTACCAGAATATGCTATAATGTCTCCTTTATTGACCTTCAGTTCATTGGCTTGAGGAAACATCTCTATTTCGTAAGTCTCTTTTTGGTATTGCTGCTTTTTTACATAAGCTTCTATAGCTCCATCAAATTTTTTGAGATGGGCATATACTGTTGTGTATCCATTTGGGTGGGTAATGTATAGTGCTTTACCGTATCCATAATGTGAAATCTTTATTCTACTAACATACCCTTCTGCAGTGGCATACACCCTAAGACCTGTTTTTTGCTGAGTTTTGATATCTATCCCAGAATGAAAATGATTAGATCTCAGTTCACCAAATGTTCCAGATAAGACTAGAGTAATATCTAAGGGGTCTCCGAAGTAATCCTGAGGGTATTGCGCTTGGAGTATGCAGCATTGTAAGAGTAAGAGTAGAAGTATTAAGTTTTTCATTTGCGGCTAATAAAATACTAAAATATTAATTTGGAAATAATATACAAACGTTGAAAGAACAAACGGTCGTGTCTTTGATATTAACGGCAATATATATTTAGAAATCATCATTTTTTGAAATGCTCTTTGATATGTTTTTTTATTAATTTCTTGTAGTATCTTCTCAATTTGCGTTCAACCTTATGGTCTGGGATACTATCAGGAATATCTACACCATTTATCCAAATCGTTGTTTTATCGGAAGATATTTCTTGCAAAGCAAACCTTAAGTTTCTCAAGGTGTCTTTTTCTATAACTATGGTATCAATTTTATAGTATACGTGATCAGGGTTTTGTAGTGTTATTGTATCGCCCCAAATCATTCGTTCATTATCATTATATACTTGGTAACCATGTTTCGATAATTGGTATAGGACTTCACTTTTGTTCAGTTTGACTGTTTTTTTAATGCCATATAAGTGTAGTTTCCCACTTGAATGTGTGTAATAAAATCGATGTGGAGGAGAAGTAGCCATAAAGATTACTATCGCTGGTATTAAAACCGCAACAGGTTTAATCCATCCTAGTTGAATTCGTAATGAACCGAATTGATGAACTCTTTTAATAATAAAATAAGTCAGCGGTAACATACTGAGTGCTAACAAATCTGTATAATCTACAACTCTTGTTATCTGAATGGGTGTTATGCTATTGTATAGGTCGATGAATGACTGAGAATATTCAGATTTCCAAAAGATGAAGAAGATTCCGGTTACTATCAGATTGGTTTTTAGGGATTTTGGAAAAAAGAAGGTTATTAGCATCGGGAAGATGAGGATCCCGACAAAATCTGAAAGCTTTCCTGTGAACCAATTGTGATATTCCCATTTCAAAAAATGATCATTTATAAATAGGAGAATCAATCCAGAAACGAAGACAAAATTTAAGAGGTAATATTTTCGATTCATATCCTTTTAAACTCTAATACATTAGCGAAATTCGTTAATAGTATAATCGGGAATTTTAAAAATTATTGTAAAACAATTGCGAATTCTAGTACGGAATGTTAACTTTGTTACGTTAGTATTGAAAAGCATAAATGAGTAAGATTGAGGATATTGTTGATTCTTTAGAAAACAAAATCAGTAAAATTTTGCACAAGCAAGAGGTTTTAAGACAAACCAATGCAAAATTATCTGAAGAATTAGTGAAATATCAGCAAGAAGTACTTCAAAAACAAGAGGAGTTGTCCACTTGGATTGAAAAATACGAGTCACTCAAAGTTGCAAGTTCAATGCTTGGCAGTGATGAAAATAAACGAGATACAAAGCTCAAGATAAATACATTAATCAGAGATATCGACCATTGTATAGCACAATTGTCGGAGTAATGAAATAGATTTAATGTCCGAACAGCTAAAAATAAAGCTTTCTATAGCGAATAGAGTATATCCTTTGACGATAGCTCCAAGCCAAGAAGAAGGCTTGAGAAAAGCGGCTAAGAAGATAGAAGCAATGATTAATCAGTTTGAGCAAAACTATTCTGTGAGAGATAAGCAAGATGTATTGGCGATGTGCGCCTTACAGTTTGCTTCTCAAGTAGAACAGAAAACTATAGATACGATAAATGTCAGTGAAGATGTCCAGAACAGATTGTCTGCTTTGGATGAGCTTTTAAAAACGCATTTAAGCTCGTAACGTTCTTTAAAATAAAATTAAGGTTACTGCCTACATTAGTTATTATTTTTTGATAAACTCAACGTTAATTCTTTAAAAAGGGTGAGTTTAAGTTGTAAGAACAGGCTGCCTCAGAGCAGATCTTCGACCAGCTTGTTAGCCCTAAACTTGTTTTTAAGGAGTTTATACAGAATCCAGAACTGATGTAGGCTTTTTTTATATACTAAACTAAAAACAAACCATGGATACTAATACAATTTTAATGATTGTTGGAGGTGTAATTGCAGGAGTGATTTTAGGCTATATCATAGCAAAATCTTTAGAAAAGAGTAATGCATCCAAACTCATAAAAAATGCCCAATCTGAGGCAAAAACCATAATAAAAGAAGCTAACATAGAAGGGGAGAGTCTTAGAAAAGAGAAAGAACTCAAGGCCAAAGAAAAATTTATTGAACTTAAAGCAGAGCACGAAAAAGTAATACTCTCCAGAAATAAAAAAATAGCAGAATCTGAGAAGAGAACTAAGGACAAAGAATCTCAGGTTTCTAATGAGCTTTCTAAAGCTAAGAAAGCTAACCAAAGCTTAGAAGACAAGATAAAAGATTACGACTTCCGATTAGAGTTTCTCGATAAGAAAAAGGAAGAGCTAGACAAGGCTCACAAGAGTCAAATTCAGCAGTTAGAAGTAATATCTGGATTATCGGCTGAAGAAGCAAAAGATCAGCTTGTAGAGTCTCTAAAAGAAGAGGCTAGAACAGATGCGATGTCTTTTGTACAAGACAAAATGGAAGAGGCTAAGCTTACAGCTCAACAAGAGGCCAAGAAAGTAATCATTAATACCATTCAGAGGATTGGTACCGAAGAAGCTATTGATAACTGTGTATCAGTTTTCAATATAGAATCCGATGATATCAAAGGGCGTATTATTGGTAGAGAAGGACGAAATATTAGAGCCATCGAAGCAGCAACAGGAGTAGAGATTATTGTTGATGACACTCCAGAAGCTATCATCTTGTCGTGTTTTGATTCCGTGAGGAGAGAGGTTGCAAGATTATCACTTCATAAACTAGTTACTGACGGAAGAATACATCCTGCCAGAATTGAAGAAGTCGTTAAAAAGACCGAAAAGCAAATCAACCAAGAGATTATAGAAGTTGGTAAACGTACGGTTATAGATCTTGGCATCCATGGATTACATCCAGAGTTAATAAAACTAGTCGGTAGAATGAAATATCGTTCTTCTTATGGGCAGAATTTATTACAGCACTCAAGGGAAGTCGCTAAGCTTTGTGGCGTAATGGCAGCAGAATTAGGTTTAAACCCTAAGTTGGCTAAGCGTGCAGGATTATTACATGATATAGGGAAAGTACCAGATTCTGAAACTGATATTGAAACACCTCACGCTATACTTGGTATGAAATGGGCTGAGAAGCATGGTGAAAAAGCTGAGGTTTGTAATGCTATTGGAGCCCACCATGATGAAATAGAGATGACTACGTTACTATCTCCTATAGTCCAAGTCTGTGATGCTATTTCTGGAGCTCGACCAGGAGCACGTCGTCAAGTTTTGGACTCGTATATACAACGTCTTAAAGACCTTGAAGCTGTAGCTTTTGGATTCACAGGAGTTAAGAAGGCTTATGCGATTCAGGCGGGTAGAGAACTTAGGGTAATTGTAGAAAGTGAAAAGGTGTCTGATGATGTAGCTGCTAAATTATCTTTTGAAATTTCTCAAAAAATTCAAACAGACATGACGTATCCTGGACAGGTAAAGGTTACTGTTATTAGAGAAACCAGAGCAGTAAATATCGCTAAGTAATTATAGGCATAATTCCTTTGGAAATAGCAGCGTAAATGTTGTACCTACATTTACAGAGCTATCTACTTTAATAGAGCCGCCAAAAGCTTCAATCTGACTTTTTGTTAAATATAGTCCAATTCCTTCTGCGTTTTTGTTCTTATGGAAGGTTCTGTAAAGACCGAAAAACTCAGACCCATATTTTTCTAGGTCAATACCAATACCATTATCAGAAATAGTGACTACAAGTCCTTCATGAGTTTCAAGACTATCGATTATGATAACAGGCAATCGTTCGGGATGTCTATATTTTAGGGCATTGGTCAATAAATTCTGAATAATACTATCTAAATAGGCTTTGTTAAATTGTAGAACCTGTTTTTGGTTCATGTTATTTTTAACAATAGCCTTGGTTTCTTGTATTTCTAACTCAAGCATTCTAATAATGCTATTGATTTGTTTAAACAGATTTATAGGAGAAGTCTCGTCTGGCTTTTTAGAATCTACTGAAACGATTTCTCTTAAATCACCAATAGTATTGCTTAGAGATTTAGACACAGTTCGTATATGTTCTATAAGCGTTTCTTTCTCTTCTAATGTTTCTGCTTGATCATAGAAGTCTAGCAAGCTTTCAAAATTACCAGCGTGTTCTTTTAGATTATGGGTTACTATAAATGCAAAATTCTTAAGCTTATTATTTTGGTTGTTTATAAGATTCATTGAATCTTCCAGAGCATTTTCATTTTCTTTAGCTTCAGTAATATCTACATGTACACCAATGATTCTTTTCTCTTTGCCATCTTCGGTTCGCTCTAACACCATGCCCTTATCCATAACCCACTTATAGCTACCATCTTTGCACTTTACTCTACTAATGTTTTCGTAAATTGGAGTCTTGCCATTGAGATGATCTTGAAAATCTTTAAAGTATTTTTCTCTATCGTCTTCGTGAACTAGGTCATTCCATGCATCTGGGTTATTTCCCAATTCATCATCTTCATATCCTAATAGTTTCTTTGATTCATCAGAAAAGGTGACACGTTCCTTATCGGCATCATAATCCCAAACACCAATATTAAAAGCTCTGAGTGCAAAAATCCATTTAAAATTGTCGAATAGTAGTTGATCTAGGGATTCTTCGCTATAGATATCTTGAGTTTTATCAATAGGAGTATCCTTAGATGGCTTGCGAAATGAAATCATAGTAGGTATAGATTTGGATTAATTTTTTAACTATTTAGACTCAAAAAATTCTTACAAGTCACAAACATAAAAAATTATGAGCTTATTTCCTTGGATGGTAAGTATCTAATACATCTTTAAGGTGAGTTCTGTCAACATGCATATATATTTCTGTAGTTGTAATACTTTCATGACCTAGCATCATCTGAATTGCTCTAAGATCAGCACCATTTTCCAGTAAGTGCGTGGCAAAAGAATGTCGGAAAGTGTGTGGTGATATCTTCTTTTTTAGACCTATTTGTTTTCCTAGGCTTTTAATGATTGTAAATATCATAGCCCTAGTGAGTTGTTTTCCGCGTCTATTAAGAAACAAAATGTCTTTAGATTTTGGATCAACCAATTGATGTGATCGTATTTCGTTTTTATAGATGGTAATATATTTTTGAGTCGTTGTCCCAATAGGAACAAATCGTTGCTTGTCGCCTTTTCCAGTAACTTTAATAAACCCTTCATCAAAGAATAAATCGGATATCTTAAGATTTACAAGTTCACTAACCCTGAGACCGCAGCTGTAGAGCGTTTCTAAGATAGCTCTATTACGTTCACCTTGTGGCTTGCTAAGATCTATAGCGTTAATGAGGTTATCTATATCCTTCACGCTTAATGTGTCTGGCAGCTTTCTTCCAATTTTCGGTGATTCGATAAGGTCTAGAGGATTTGTATCTCTATAGTTTTCAAACACTAGAAACGAAAAGAAACTACGCAATCCGGAAATGAGTCTGGACTGAGACCTTGGACTTAATGATTTGGAAGATTGGTAGATATAATCCTGAATTTGTTGATGCTCGATTGAGATAGGAGATACTCTGGATTCAGTTGAGTCAAGATGTCTTATTAGACGTTCAATATCGAGACTATAACTATCGATTGAGTTGGATGAAAGCCCTCGTTCTATTCGCAGATAGTGTTGATAATCCTTTAATGCATTTTGCCATTTCATTAGGCTAAAAGTAGTGGATTTTAAGTAATTATTTTAGTTATTTTCTACGCAATTTGCCTTATTTTTCTTAAAAATTGTTAATAACTAAAATTTTAAACATCTGAAAATCAAATTGTTAAAAAAATATGTTTATAAAATTGTTGATAACCACACCTCGTTTTTTCGTTTTTAGAGAAAAAAGCCTTTAGTTTGTATTAAATCAATTTTAAAACCTTAAAAGATTATGAAAAAATTTTGTTTAGTAGCTGTGTTTGCTATTGCAGCTATGTTTAGCGTTAATGCTCAAGGACAATTTAGAGCTGGTCTAAGTGGAGGAATTCCAATTGGAGATGCTGGTGATTTAGCAACTTTTGCTATAGCAGTAGATTTAGGATACCTTTTTGAAATCTCTGATAGCTTTGATGCAGGTGTTGCCACTGGGTATTCTCATTCGTTTGGAGATTCGATAGACATTCTCGGTGTTAGTGTTGATCTAGACGATGTACAGTTTATCCCTATTGCTGCTTCTGGTCGTTTTGAAGTTGCTCCTGATTTCACGTTAGGTGCTGATGTAGGCTATGCTGTTGGTATTGGTGATGGAAGCGATGGAGGGTTCTATTATTCTCCTCGTGCCCAATATAGTGTCAGTGAAGCCATTGACATCGTTGCTGCCTACAGAGGTGTAAGCGTTGATGGTGGCTCTTGGGATATTATAACTGCTGGTGTTGAGTTTGGTATTGACTAAATTATAAAAGTGATACAAAAATAGCGGCCTATTCAGGCCGCTTTGTTTATTAAATAAAACCTTAGATATTATGAAAAAATTAGTTTTAGCTGCGTTTGCAGTATGTGCCTTTGTTAGTGTAAATGCACAAAATTTTGGTGCTGGACTTAGCGTTGGTATACCTGTTGGAGATGCAGGTGATGTTGCTACGTTTAATGTCACAGCTGATGTAAACTATTTATGGAGTGTGTCAGATGATTTCGATGCTGGTGCAACTGTTGGATTTTCTCACAACGTAAAAGACGAGGACGTTGCTCTAGATGATATTCAATTCTTACCTATTGCGGCTAGAGGAATATATAGCATTTCAGATGAGTTTTCTATAGGTGCAGATTTAGGTTATGCCGTAGGTATTAATGATGGAAACGATGGTGGCTTTCTTTGGGCACCTAGAGTAGGCTATGGAGTAAGTGATACTATTGATATAGTATTATCTTATAATAATGTTAGTATTGATGGAGGAACTTGGTCTAACATTAATCTAGGCGTTAATTTCGGATTATAAAACTTTATATATCTGTTTGTAAAAGCGGCCAATTTGGCCGCTTTTTTTATACACTAACTTTTTTAACTTGCAAGTTTTTTATTACAAAACTTTGGCATTTATTTGCCGCTCGAAAATTTTTAAACTCAAATTTATAATGAAAAAATTATTTACAATCGCTGCTGCTGCAGTTTTAGGACTTACTAGTGTTAATGCACAAGATGAAAACAAATCTTCTTCTTTGTCTGAAGGAAGTTTTGTTATTGAAGTAAATACTGGTTCATGGGCAACCGGTAACACTGCTTTTTCATTGACATCAGTAGATGGCAACACTGCTTGGTCTGCTGGTGCAGAGGCTGGTTATTTTGTTATCGATAACTTAGCTATAAAAGCTGGTTTAGGTTATGCTGATGCTGATACTATCGACGGTACTTTTGTATACAAAGTTGGAGCTAAGTATTACATTGCAGGAGAGTTTCCTGTAGGTGTAGATTTCACAGGAGCTTCTACTGACGGTAACAATGCTAACTGGGTTGGTGTACAAGGTGGTTACGCTTGGTTCGTAGCTGACAATGTAAGTATTGAGCCAACATTACGTTACAACATCACTTTAGATGAAGACAAAGCTCTAAGTGCTTTCCAAGGATTAATTGGATTCGCTTTTCATTTCTAATAAATATCAAAGCTTTAATGAAGGGGAAGTTATGCTTCCCCTTTTTTTATGCTCAAATTTTGATACCTTTACTTTATGAAAAAGCTTATTATTATCAATGGACCTAATCTTAATTTGCTTGGCAAACGCGAACCCAATATTTATGGGAGTCTTAGTTTTACTGAGTTTTTAGAGAAAGTTAGAGCAAAGTATTCTAATATATCTATTGATCATTTTCAATCTAATATTGAAGGAGAAATTATAGATAAGCTCCAAGAAGTAGGCTTTTCTTATGACGGAATTATACTCAATGCCGCTGCGTATACACACACTTCAGTTGGGATTGGTGATGCTGTAAAAGCGATTGAATCACCAGTCATAGAAGTACATATTTCAAATACATTTTCGAGAGAAGACTTTAGACATCAATCCTTTATTTCGCCTAATGCTAAAGGAGTTATCATTGGCTTCGGGTTAGAAAGTTATGAATTAGGAATACAGAGTTTAATGCATGATTAGACAGTATTTATTTGGAGTCTTATTGATTTTTACTGGATTTAATGCAATAAGCCAGACAAACACTGATGTTGGTTTAAAAGGCGGTCTGAATTTTACTTTTTTTAATGTTCAGGAATCTAATTTTGGCGAAAATGCAGAAACTGAAGTCAGTTATTTTGCTGGACTATTTCTAGATTTTGAAATTGATGAGTATTTCTCTATCCAACCAGAAGTACTTTATATTGGTCTAAGTGATTTCAAATTTATTAATGCTCCCATCTATGCGAAGTACGAAGTCGCTAGAAATTTTGACCTTATGGTTGGCCCGAGTCTAAATTATTTTTTTGATTTCTTCAACAATAAATTTAAGGTAAGAGCAGATATCTGTGCTGCGTACAACATTACGTCCAAACTAGATATTCATACTAAATATACCATAGGATTTGAAGAAATATCTCCTAATGGCATTTTTATTGGACTAGGATATCGAATATGAAAAAACGGCTATCAGATTACTGAAAGCCGCTCTTTATAGAATATGTTCTTCTTTTATAAATGGATCACTTCATCATAAGCATCAGCTGTCGCTTCCATAACCGCTTCACTCATCGTTGGATGCGGATGTACAGCTTTAAGTACTTCGTGTCCTGTAGTTTCTAATTTTCTCCCTAAGACAGCTTCAGCAATCATATCTGTAACACCAGCACCAATCATATGACAACCAAGCCATTCTCCATACTTTGCATCAAAAATTACTTTCACAAAACCATCTTTAGCTCCAGAGGCACTTGCTTTACCAGACGCTGAGAACGGGAACTTACCAACCTTGATATCGTACCCTTGTTCTTTGGCTTGCTTTTCAGTAAGACCAACACTAGCTACTTCTGGCACACAATATGTACATCCAGGAATATTTCCATAGTCTAATGCTTCCACATGGTGACCAGCAATTTTTTCAACACATAGTATACCTTCTGCTGATGCTACGTGTGCTAAAGCCTGACCTGGAGTTACATCGCCGATAGCATAGTATCCAGGAATATTAGTTTGGTAATAGTCATTGACTAAAATCTTATCCCTATCTACAGCGATACCAACATCTTCTAGTCCAATGCCTTCAATATTAGTTTTGATTCCAACAGCTGAAAGTACAACATCAGCTTCAAGGACTTCTTCACCCTTTTTAGTCTTCACAGTTGCTTTCACACCTTTACCAGAAGTATCTACAGAAGTTACTTCTGCAGAAGTCATAATTTTGATACCATTCTTCTTGAAACTTCTTTCTAACTGCTTAGAAACTTCTTCATCTTCAACAGGAACAATATTTGGCATATATTCTACGATAGTCACCTCAGTGCCCATAGAATTGTAAAAGTATGCGAACTCAACACCTATGGCACCCGAACCTACAACGATCATTTTCTTAGGTTGCTTTTTTAAGCTCATCGCTTCTCTATAACCTATTACATTTTTTCCATCTTGTGGTAAGCTAGGAAGTTCTCTAGAACGTGCTCCTGTAGCAATAATGATATGATCTGCACTATATTCTTTTCCGTCTACATCAATCTTTTTACCAGTCTTCAGTTTTCCAAAGCCTTCAATAACATCAATCTTATTTTTCTTCATTAAGAATTGTACGCCCTTGCTCATACCATCTGCAACGCCACGACTACGGTTCACTACCGCATCAAAATCGTGCTCAGCATCTTTAACTTTAAGGCCATAGTCTTCTGCATGTTTTAAATACTCAAAAACCTGGGCAGACTTTAATAACGCTTTCGTTGGGATACAACCCCAGTTTAAGCAAACGCCACCAAGATTTTCTTTTTCTACAACAGCAGTTTTAAATCCCAATTGTGATGCTCTAATAGCAGTAACGTAACCACCTGGTCCGCTACCAAGCACTATAATATCGTATTTACTCATGGATATATCTTTATCGAATTTTGAAGCACAAATTTAGGGAATTCAGCTTGTAAAATCTAAGGCTAAAGATAAATTATGATGTTTGGAGATTATTCATTTAAATTTGCTGCTACCAACTACTATATAATGAAGAATATTGCTACACTTTTTCTTTTTTTACTTTTTCAAGTTTCCACATCGCAAAACTATACCGAATACCATACAGGTAGCACAACTGATGTAAATACGAACCATGAATTTGGTATTTGTATGATGGGAGGTGCCAGTGAGAATGATAATGCCATGATATGGTTTTTAAATAGAACGAATGGCGGAGATGTTGTTGTATTGAGAGCTTCTGGGAGTAATGGTTATAACAATTATATGTATTCTGAATTGGGAGTTACTATAAATTCCGTTACGACATTTGTCATTCACAATACCTCTGGAGCAATAGATCCTTATGTCCTTGATAAAGTTGCAAAAGCTGAAGCAATATGGTTTGCTGGAGGCGATCAGTTTGATTATGTGACTTATTTTAAGGATAATGCAATGGAGGATACCTTGAACAATTTCATTAACAATAAGCAAGGTGTTATTGGTGGTACTAGTGCTGGGATGGCAATTTTGGGAAGTAGTTATTTCTCTGCTGAAAATGGGACAGTTACTAACGCACAAGCTTTATCTAACCCTTATCATAATCGTATGACTTTGGGTTATGATGATTTTTTAACGATTCCATATTTACAGGGCGTAATTACAGATACGCATTATGATGATCCAGATCGACGTGCTAGGCATGCTACTTTTTTGGCACGTTACGCGACAGATAATAATAGTTCTGCTTTTGGTATAGCCTGTAATGAATATACGTCAGTTTGTATAGATGATAATGGTATGGCAAGGGTTTATGGTGAATATCCTACATATCCTGAATATGCTTTCTTTTTGCAGTCAAACTGTACAAACGATTTTTTACCAGAGACTTGTGTTAGTAATGAACCATTGACGTGGAATAGAGCAGGGGAAGCGATCAAAGTAGCCAAAATCCCTGGTACTGAAACAGGGGAGAATTATATTGATATTGGAGGATGGAATCTTGGAGCAGGGCAAGAATGGGAAAATTGGTATGTAAATAGCGGAACATTTTCTACTGACCCTACTATAAACCCTCAGTGTGACTTACTTGGAATCAATGAGGCAAATACATTTGAGATTACAGTAAGCCCTAACCCTTTTTCTGATGAGATTGTGATTCATGCAGATGAAGAAGAAAATCTAAAATATAATCTCTATAATGCTTTAGGAAAGCAATTCGAAATTGACATAAAGAACAAACGAATCTCTACTTCAAAGCTTAGTTCAGGAGTATACTTTTTAGCCGTTTCTAAAGGACATAAAAAGCAAACCCTAAAACTAATAAAGCAATAAAATTATTGCTCAGAAGCTTTTTTATAAGCTTTATCACCACCAACAATTGGTAAAGTTAAACTTGTCTTTCCAAGATCTATAGTAAGCTCAGTACCAGCCTTTGGTAATAGTGTGAACTGACTATCGCTAGAAAAAATCATGAGCCCAATTTGCTGTCCTTTTGGAATCACTTGATCATCTGGTTGTAACTCAAAATTCACGGTGTAAAACTTGCCTGGAGCCAAAGCTTCACTCTCGGTCAATGATTTGTGATTTTGAGGATCTGCCCAACCTCTGGTGATAATATTTTCAGTAATTCTTGCTTTTTTATTATCATTCCAAGGCAGTGAGACTAACCAAACAGATAGGTTAGCTGCAGGCTTATTACTTGCCAAAGTAATACTGACTTTTGGCACTCCAGAGATATGGAGGTCTTCATTCAATATAGGAGATACATATAGCAATCTATGGTCAGAACTTTCAGCTTTAGCCAAATCTTTTCCAGAGAATGAATAATCGTCGACTAAGGTTTCTGTAGTACCTTTTTTTGACTTGGTGCTAGACAATCCACCTTTTTTATTTCCTCCTGACTTAATATAGAATGTAACATCACTTGCATCAGGATTAGGATAATCACTATATGCAGTAGGGTCTCGAGGACTATCTTGTTCTCTAACAATCCATGAACGTGGGTCTTTCTCTACGCCATTTTCTACACCATGTAAGTAACGTGTAAACCAGCGATTCATAAGTGTAATAGGAGGTGGTCCTCCATGACCAAATTGATGATAGTATGTTTGAACAGGAAGCCCCATCTCTTTGGCAGCTTTGTAGATTCTGTAACTATGCTCTGGCATTACATTCCAGTCGTTGAATCCATGAGACATCAATAAGGCAGCTTTCATGGGTTTCATCTGATTGAGATAATCGCGACCTGCCCAAAATTCATTATAGTCTCCAGTAGCTCTGTCCATACCATTAGCCATTTCAATATCTCGTACTGTGGCATTAGCATAATCTCTTTTTCTAATAAACTCTTTTGAAGTTTTACTATCCTTGATATAATTTTTGTTGGGAATTAAGTCTTCGCCGCCACTATTAATGAAATCATATAAAACATCGATATCTTCTCCTAAATAGCCACCTGGAGAACGCACTAAACCATTAGAACGATAATAATGATAGTAAGACGTATTTGGAGCTATAGGGATAATAGCCTCTAAACCTTCAACACCTGTCGTTGCAGCAGCTAGAGGAATGGTGCCATTGTATGATGTTCCAGTCATCCCGACTTTTCCAGTAGACCAATATGCTTCCACTTTTTCGTTTCCATCTGGAGTTGTATAACCATTTGCTCTACCACACAACCAGTCGACAACTGCCTTTGGAGCTAAAGATTCGTTGATACCACCAACTGTAGGAGCGCCTTGAGACAATCCTGTTCCAGGAGATGAAGAGTGCACAACAATATATCCTCTAGGTACCCATTTACTGATATGCGAATTAGAAATAATTGGGCGCTTTCCACGTCGTGTAACTTCAGGATGAACACGCTTAGTTTTTGGAGCTTCGCCCAGTTCGTGCTTTACATCCCAAAATAAGCCATCTACATCTGGTGCTACTCCAGCAAAATATGGACTAGAAACATAGATAACAGGTAGTTTTAAACCTTCAGATTCAGTTTGCGGAGGACGTGTTACTGAGACATGCATTCTATCCATTTTATCATCGCCATCTGTATTGAATGATGTTTCAACCCATAAGTCATGACGTATCCACTCATCCGGATTATTAAAAGCTTCTACAATTTGTGCTTCACCATCTTTAAAAACGGGTTTAGCTTTTTCCTGTGAAAAACTTAATGAAAATAAGCTCAGGCATAGAATTAATAAACATGAAGATTTGTAAACACGAATCATTAGTAACGGTTTTTGAGTTAAAAAAAGAAAGCCTAAATATACAACTTAAGAAAAGTGATATAAAGTATTAATCTGGCAAATATTCTTTTGGAATTGGATTCTCTTTGCTCTCCTGAGTCCAATAAATATTTACGATCCACCAGCGCTTTCCATCATTCAATAATTGAATGCTGTTGATGCCTCTCATAAAGGGCTCTGTATCTGATTTACTTCTGAAAGCTTCATATGTGCTGAATACTTGAGTAATATTGCCGAAAGTTTGGGTCGCTCTATGAATTTCTTGCTCATAGAAACCGTTATCTACTAACCATTTCCCTGAAGTATCTATATAATCTTGAGGCGACATGTAGCGTACTCTGTAGGTTCCTGTTTGATCTTTCCCAGAAGGAATTAATTTAGCATTGGGTTTGAATAGGTAATTGAACAATTCCCAGTTTCGTTCTTCTCCTTTTTCACCTGAAATAACACCATACAAGGTTTCAATAGTAATGTCAAGGTCTTTTACTTTGTCTAAGTACTTAGAATCATCTTGCGAAAAAGACACAAGTACAGAAAACAAGCATACAAGTGAGAGTAATTTTAGTTTCATGAGTTTTTTGATTTTCACTAAAGATACCTAAAAGAACTTCAACCCAAAAACAATTGCATCGTTCACGAATCCACTACCCGAATATGAGCGTATATAGTCGATTCTAAGAAACCTAAACTTGCCCCAACCAATATTATCGATACCTATGGTGTATTCTTGATACAGCTTATTGTCCGTAGTTGACAACAGATGCGCACCACCAATCAAATTGAAATTCAGTTTATTGATGAGTGGAATTTTACTCAAAATATAACCGCTGAAATCGTGCTCTGAGTGTAGTTCAAAATAGCTATCATTAGTGCTCAAAGCATAGTAAGGAAGGTTATTAAATACATTTAAGTATGATCCCTGTCCAAGCCTAGTCTGGTTACCATTAAAGTGCTGATAATCCATAAAGGCGATATCATCTGCATTGAACAATTTACCTGCTCTGGCGTTGTAGCTAAAGTTTCCTTTGTTGCCGATATCAAAAGACTGAGTCAATCGTGCTTTAACCTGACTAAAATTATAATTAGAATTAGAAGCGCCAAAACCACCTTCATAGCCTAAGTAGAGTGTTGGAAACTTACCACTTGGAATATTGAATTTACTATTGGGGTAACTCAAGTAGTTTTGATCGAAATTTATTCTAGCCGTTAGATATAACTTGAAAATATTATGAGTTTCAAAAGGTGCAACGCCAAAAGCGGTAGGATCTTGTGGATTATTGCTGCTATACTCTCTATCTGCTTTTGGATACCATACTTGATCAGTTGTATTAAACAAAGGTTTGCGTCGTTCGTAAGACAACGTAGAGTAGAAGCGAAGTCCGTTGAACAATTCTTGTGAGTATGAAGTTTGAATAAAGCTTCTGTCATAAAGCTTCATAAAGTTCTCTTCAAACATCAGTGAATACAATGTATTGTTTCCTCTAGAAATTGGATTAGAACTATTGAATTGAGCTGTAGTGACACCTCCAGATATACTCAAGAATGGTCTTGTAATGTCATTGAATTTGTATGTCGCAGATACTGTACCTCGTAATCGTTCGTCATCGAATCCATAATTAAAGTTTGCATTTATGGATAAGTAGCGTCTAAACTCATCAAAGTTTTTTCTGTAGTAACCTCCCAAGTTCAAATTAAACCCTTGTACTGTATTAAAAGCAATACTTGTAAGAGGTGAGGTAATACCTGCATTCCAATCTTTATATGAGTTACTGTAGTTGTAACCAGAAATAATATCTCCAAGTTTGAACTTGTTATTCTTGGCGTCTATGGAGTCTAGATACTTCTTCGATTTTCTAATGATTTGTATACTGTCTTTCTTTGTATAATCTGTAGTTTCTTCTAAGGTTAAAGGCACTGGTCTTATATCTTGCCAATACAAAGAGTCTTTCTTATTAGCGTTTTCTTCAAACGATACTAGGGCTCTGCCAAAGTCTTTTCTAGTAAGTTCAGGATTAAAGTCATAATTGCTGTATACTGCAGTAAATCGTCCATCACCTTTAATTCCGAAAATACCATATTTGAAATCTATATTTTGAGAGATAACTGCCCAAATGTTTTCAGATTCAGAAAACGTGAACGATTGTTTGATACGAATAAAATCAGCGGCAGGAATTTGCGCTTGCTCTCCAGTAATTTCTAGTTCTAATGCATAAATGGTCCATTGGTCTTCAACAATATATATGTCTCCAGTAAACACACGATCGTTAGAGCGTCTTGGGATTACTGAAATCTTGTTGACTAAATTCCCTCTGTCATCATAGAAGACACCTTCTAGTTTGTAGCGATAATAATTAAAGGCATACTCGGCAACAGGAGACACAATCTGATTTCCAATTTCAATATTGTTATTGTAGAAGTTATAATCGACATCTATAGCATTGTTGAAGCTAAATCCATTATCGTTACCACTTACTTTGGACGCTGTAATGTATTCTTTTAATTTATCTGGTCTAAGGAATTCTATCTTTGAAATAGTTTCCGATAAGTAAATAATACCACTACGAGTAGAGTCCAATCCACCGCCTAAGTCTCCTATCTCTTGTCCTAGAATTTTCTCAGGAGCATCCTTGATTCGTATTAGCCCTTTAGAATAAAAATCCGCTTTATACGATCGTATTTTTCTTAAGTTTTCTTTTCTTTTCTCAATTGCCTGACGCATGATGCTATTGGCAGGATTCTCATCTGCATTAATAACTACCTGATCTAAAGAAATTTTTTCTTCTTGTAGAGTAACGTTAAGTTCAAAAGGAAGTTGATCTACATTGATCTCTCTTTTTAAGGTTTTAAATCCTAAATATTGAAAAGTGATTGTGTATGCCTTGGCATCATCTACATTGAGTTCGTAAATACCATTTTCGTTTGTAGTTGTACCAATAAATGTGTTTTCAATAAAGATATTTACAAATGGAAGTGGTTCATCTTTAGAATTGGTAACTGTTCCAGTGATTTGAGAATAAGAAAGAAAGCTGAAAAATAAAGCTAAAAAGGGTAGTATTTGTTTAATCATAGATAAGGTTGATGATTCTATAGTTATAGACGCGCTTTTCTTGGAAAAGGTTGCCTAGGTATAACATAAAGTTTCAAACATAATTATATTTTATGCTGAAAAAGTTATAGTAATCCTAAAGTTATTAGAAATTTTTCTTAATCCTATCGAGCTGACGCTTATTGTCCCTGTCTTTAATAGTCTCTCGTTTATCATGAAGTTTTTTACCCTTAGCTAAAGCAATCTCTAGCTTTGCAAAGCCTTTTTCATTGATGAACAATCGCAGTGGGATAATGGTTAAGCCTTTTGTATTTATATCGCGCTCTAGTTTCTTTAGCTCACGTTTATTGAGTAATAACTTTCGCTCGGCTTTTGGTTTATGGTTATAGTAAGTGCCATAAAGGTACTCTTCGATAGTCATATTGATGACGAAAAGCTCTCCCCGGTCATTAAATTCACAAAAACTTTCAGCAATAGAAGCCTTACTAGAACGGATAGATTTTATTTCAGTTCCAGTTAAAACAATTCCAGCAGTGTACTTATCTAGTATTTCGTACTGAAACTTAGCTTTCTTATTGAGTATGTTAACCGTTTTTTGCATTGGACGCCAAAGGTAATAAATTATGAATGTCTTAAGAAGACCTTGTTAGATGATTGTTTAGTTTTACGACTTACATAGAAAACCAATCATGAAACATTTTCTCCTAGTAACGCTAACACTCTTGTTGTTTAATTGTAAAGAAGAGCCTAAAAAACTAACAGCTCAAGACATCATAGATAAATCTATTGAGGTTTCTGGAGGCGAGAAATTTACTCATTCTAAGATAGAATTTGATTTCCGAGACAAGCACTATTTAGCAAAAAGACTGAATGGGGCATTTAGTTTTGGTAGGGCTTTTAAGAGCAATGAAGACTCAGTCTATGACATTCTAAGCAATGATGGTTTTGAAAGGTTTGTAAATGATGAACTGGTAAAACTTGAAGATTCAATGAAGGTTAAGTATTCTCCTTCAGTTAATTCAGTTCATTATTTTTCTGTATTGCCTTATGGGCTCAATGATAAAGCCGTGAATAAGGAGCTATTAACCCCAGAAACAATCAAAGAAAAAGAGTACCACAAAATCAAGGTAACTTTTAACGAAGACGGTGGAGGAGAGGATTTTGATGATGTTTTTACATATTGGATCAACAAAGACACATTTAAAGTAGATTACCTAGCGTATTCTTACAATGAAAGTGATGGGATGGGTTTAAGATTTAGAGAAGCGTATAATGAACGTTATGTGAATGGATTACGTTTTGTAGACTACAAAAATTACAAACCAGAAACAAAAGATACTTCCTTGTCTGGTTTAGGTAAAGCTTTTGAAGCAGGAACATTAAAACTCCTTTCAAAAATTGAACTCAAAAATATAAGTGCAGAGATTATTAATTAATCTCTAATAACTGATCTACTTTGGTATCGCCTGCTACGGTAACTATATATAAGCTACCATTGTTATTGTCATCCATTTGCGGATACTTCTGAGCACCAAGAACACCATTAACAAACATTGGTGTTGTATTACTATGCCCAACAACTAATACTGTTTTTCCTTTAGTATCCGACATAAATGCTTTGCCATCTATATTTCGTGGGTCATAGAGCGTGATTTCTAGATTGTTCTTGTCGGCTGTAGGCTGAGCTGTTTCTTTAGTTCTATTATAGTTTGTAGAATAGACAATATCAAACTTTATATGAGATAAAATTTTACTCCAATCTTCTGCACGTTTTTTACCAGCTTCAGTCAAATGGGGATCTCTATTGGTTTTATCACTTCTGTCTTTTTCAGCATGGCGAATGAAGTAATATGTGGTTGTTTCCGTTTCGGCTGAGGTTTCCTGTCCAAAAGTAGGTAGTGCAAATAATGCACACAGGAAAAGTGTGAAGATGTATTTCATGCGATTTATTTAGTTTTTATGCGATTTTTCTAGTGGACCTTCCCAAATAACTTGTTCTATCATCCATTTGCCTTCCTCTTTGGAGAGTAACATATAGTCAATTCCCCACCAGGCCGTAACCTTGGCAGCTGCAATATGGTTCCCCATATCTAGTACTTCTACTTTTCTTATGACATCATCTGCTTGGAATTTTTTCTTTTCAAGAACGTTTTTAGCATATGCAAGCGCTTGCTCGTAAGTCATTTGGTTGGAATATTCATAAGTGTTGGTATCCTTATTCTTCCAATACCCAAATTTGTACAATCGAGGTTTTAAGGCAGCCTTTAGCTTAAGACTATCACCTTTGTAAAATCCTTCAATGTAATTCATACAGGTTTTCTCAACAGCTGAAATATCCTCTTCAGATTGGGAAAATGATAACAGGGAAAAAGAGATACAAAAAACGAAGAGTAAATATGATTTCATAAGACTAAGAGGTTGATTCGCTCAAAAATAGTCCAGAATCTTCAGTATCCTTATAAATATGTGTTAAAATGCTTAAACTGCTTTAGGCAAACTACCCAAAACTATAGCGACTCCAGCAGATGTTCCTATTCTATCTACTCCAGTTTCAATGTATTTTAAGGCAGTTTCATAATCGCTAATACCGCCAGAAGCCTTAATCTTTAAGTTATCCTTTACTGTCTTTTTAATGATCTTTACAGCAGTTAGTGTAGCACCACTTTTACTAAAACCAGTCGAAGTTTTAATAAAATCTGCTTTAGCATCTATACAAATCTCACAAGCCTTGATAATTTCATTTTTCGAAAGCTCACTTATTTCTATAATTACTTTCAGAGGAGTTCGACCAATAGCTAATTTTAAATTAGCAATATCTTTTAACACAGCAACATGATTCTTGCTTTTTAGCAATCCTATGTTCATGACCATATCGATTTCATCCGCACCATCTTCAATAGCTTGTTTTGCTTCAAAAATTTTGGATTTGGTCGTAGAAGAACCTAGGGGAAAACCAACAACAGTACAGATCTTAACATTAGATCGTTGTAGAGCCTGTTTGGCAAGAGTCACATAGCCACTCCCAACACAAACACTGTGCATACGGTACTGCTTAGCTTCGTCACAAAGATCGATGATATCACGCTCTGTAGCCGTAGATTTGAGGTTAGTGTGGTCTATATATGTATTCATTTTCATAACATGTAGGTTAATTTGGTACTATAAAAGTATACAATTGCTCTTATATTCAAAAAAAAGATACTTAATTTTTATGTACAAAGATGTTAACAGCATGTTATTAATCATTATTATATTACATGGAAATATATTCCTTGGAAAATAAATTTTTTTATCATATATTTGTACCAACAAAATGATAAACAATGAAAAAAATACTTGCATTTGCTGGAAGTAACAGCAAAACATCAATAAACAAGCAGCTCGCAATATATGCTGCAAGCTTAGTTGAAGACTCAGAGGTTACAGTTTTAGATCTCAATGATTTTGAACTACCACTTTACGGTATAGATTATGAAATGGAACATGGGATTCCTAAAGCCGCAGAAGAACTTTTAGACCATATCAAAACATCTGATGGTATTGTGCTATCCTTAGCTGAGCATAACGGAGCTTACGCTACAGTGTTCAAGAACATATTCGATTGGATGTCTAGAATTGACAACAAGCTTTGGAGTAACGTGCCGATGCTACTTATGGCAACTTCACCAGGAGGTAGAGGAGGTGCTACAGTATTAGAGATTGCAGAAGGACGTTTCAAGTATATGGGAGGTAATATAATTGCAGTTTTTTCCTTACCTTCATTTGGAGCAAATTTCTCAGAAGGAAAGATTATTAACGAAGAGCTTGATAGTGGTTTAAAACAAGCTGTTATGGAGCTTCAAAATCAATTATAAGCCATGTCATATCTCAAAACCAAAGAAAACGACGCTGATGTAACTGAATTCTTGAATAGTATCTCTGATGATACCCAAAGAGAAGACAGTATAAAATTACTCGGTATGATAGAAAAAATCACTGATTCTAAAGCGAAAATGTGGGGAAAGGCCATGGTTGGTTTTGGGAATTATACGTATAAAACGAAAGCAGGTAAAGTTGGTGAATGGTTTTATATTGGGTTTTCGCCAAGAAAACAGAACTTGTCTTTGCATCTTATGTTTGGTTTAGAAGATGAAAAAGAGCTTTTAGCACAATTGGGTAAGCATACCACAGGAAAAGGATGTTTATACATTAAACGCTTAGAAGATGTTGATACCGATGTGCTACAGAAGATAATGACAAGTACTTATAACAGTATGAAAAACATGGTATAGGTAATGGGAGATTTATCAAAAGATATCAATTCAACATTTCCAAATAATAAAGTGAAGGCTTTATTGAATATTATTTATACCGCTAACTGGATAAGCAGTCAGCAAAATGCGTTCTTTAAACCTTTTGGTATTTCACCTCAACAGTATAACATATTAAGGATTCTAAGAGGCGCCAATAAACCGCTTAAGGTGCAAACCATAAAAGAGCGAATGTTAGAGCGTTCACCAAACGCAACGCGTTTAATGGACAAGCTTTGTGATAAAAACCTTATTGGGCGATCACCAAGCCCCAATGATAGGAGAGTTGTATACATTGAGATAACTAAGAAAGGCCTTAATCTTCTTGATGACATCTCATTAGAAATGAAAGAAGATTATATCGATAATTTAACAGAAGAAGAGGCTGGGCTACTTAGTGATTTGTTAGATAGAATACGATAAAAATTTTAATCAAATATTTTCCATGGAAAATATTTAAATGAAAGGAGAATTAAACATGAAAACTAATAGTATAAAGAAAATAGGACGTAGCGATTTTGTCAACATGGGACCAGTGCGTTTAAGACAGCCGTTACCAACGCAAGATATAGAGATGATAGATCCGTTTATCTTGCTGCATCATTATGGACCGTATGAAATCAGTCCAGAAAACAACCCTTTTGATCTTGGACCACATCCGCATCGCGGTTTCGAGCCAATTACCTTTTTAGTTCAGGGAGAACAATTACATAGAGATTCGCTCGGTAATGAAAGCGTAGTTAGAGGAGGCGATGTGCAGTGGACTACAGCAGGTAGAGGTATAGTACACGCCGAAGGGCCGTCTAAAGAATTTGTGCAACGAGGTGGTACGATGGAAGGTATTCAACTATGGCTCAATTTACCAGCAGAGAAGAAGATGATTCAGCCTAATTATCAGCATGTAAAACATGAGGATTTTAATAAAATTATTTCTGAAGATGAATTAGTTTCAATCCAAGTCATTGCAGGTACTCTTGAAGGAAAGACAGGTAGAATAGCAACTCAGACATCTGTGAATGTTTACATGATTGATATTGAAGAAGGAGGTGAATATGATTTGAAGATTGAAAACAATCATCAATCTATGGTTTACCTTTTGAATGGAAGCGTAAAAATTAATGATGACTCCAGATTGATGAAAGATGAAAATCAATTGGTTGAATTCAACCAGGATGGAGATGGTTTCAAGATTTCAGCAGATTCAAAAAGTAAATTACTGTTCCTGTCTGGAGAGCCATTCAAAGAAAAGGTAGCAAGTTGGGGACCTTATGTGATGAACACCCAAACAGAGTTATTGGAAGCAATGCGAGATTATCAAATGGGTAAGATGGGATTTCTTCCAGCAAATTAAAAAAGAAAGAATATGAAAACAATAGTGCATACATCAGACAGTAGAGGTTTTGCGAACCATGGTTGGCTAAAATCTCACCATACATTTAGCTTTGCGAGTTACTACGATGCTAACAGAATGAATTTTGGAGCTCTAAGAGTGCTCAATGACGATGTGGTTCAGCCTAAAATGGGTTTTGGAACTCATCCACACGAAAACATGGAGATTATTTCTATACCTCTAAAAGGCGCATTATCTCATAAAGATAGTATGGGGAACAAACGCGCTATAGAAGTGGATGAGGTGCAAGTCATGAGTGCGGGAACAGGTCTGACACATTCAGAGTTCAATGACAGTAAAACAGATGAGGTAAATTTCTTGCAACTTTGGATTATTCCTGAAGAAAAGAACGTAATCCCAAACTATGAGCAACGAAAATTTGATACTCAAGATCAAGTTAATCAGCTTCAAACTTTAGTAGCTCCCAAAGATAAGCTGGAAGGTGAGGCTTTACCAATAAGTCAACAAGCTTATATCTATAGGTCAAAGTTAGAAGCTGGTAAAACACTAGATATTGCAACTAAGTCACCAAATAATGGACTATACGTTTTTGTGATTGAAGGAGCTCTTAAAATTGATGATTCAACGCTTGGTAACAGAGATGCGATAGGCATATATGAGTTTGATGGACTTACCGTAGAAGCCAACGAAGATTCAAGATTTATAGTTATTGAAGTACCTATGAATTAATAGATTAAGTATTACTTGAAATTGGGCATCCTGCAAAGGATGCCTTTTTTATTAAAAAATGCGATATTTGTCATTCACTACAAAAATTGATAGATGGCAATGAATAAAAATACGGTCTTAGCTTGGGCTACGACCATTATGATAATAGTTGGAATGGGATTAATAGCATTAGGAGCCTTTAGGTATGATGATGTAGCAGGATGGGGTTTTGCCGCAGTTGGCGTTGGCTTCTTCTGTATTGCATGGGTGTTTAACGCGCTTAAAGGTAGAGTATAGTTATGAGTGATGATAAAAAAATAATATTCTCAATGGCTGGAGTGACCAAGACCTTTCAAGGTGCAAATACTCCAGTATTAAAAAACATTTATTTAAGCTTCTTTTATGGAGCAAAAATTGGAATCCTAGGACTTAACGGTTCAGGTAAGTCTACATTATTAAAAATTATAGCAGGAGTCGATAAAAACTATCAAGGCGATGTTGTGTTTTCTCAAGACTATTCTGTGGGGTATTTGGAACAAGAACCACAACTAGATGATGAGAAAACAGTATTGGATGTTGTTAAGGAAGGTGTTGCGGAAACTGTTGCCATACTAGACGAATACAATAGCATAAATGATCAGTTTGGTCTTGAAGAAGTTTATAGCGATCCAGATAAGATGGAAAAGCTAATGAACAGACAAGCTGAGCTTCAAGATAAGATAGACGCTTCTAATGCTTGGGAGTTAGATACCAAGCTAGAGATAGCAATGGATGCGCTTCGTACACCTGAAGGCGATAAAAAGATAGGTGTGCTTTCTGGTGGAGAGCGTCGTCGTGTTGCATTATGTAGACTATTACTACAAGAACCAGATGTACTATTACTAGATGAGCCAACGAACCACTTAGATGCAGAATCAGTGCATTGGTTAGAACATCATTTGGCACAGTATAAAGGCACTGTTATTGCGGTAACACACGATAGATATTTCTTAGATAATGTAGCAGGTTGGATATTAGAACTCGATAGAGGAGAAGGTATCCCTTGGAAAGGGAATTATTCATCTTGGTTGGATCAAAAAGCAAAGCGTTTAGCCCAAGAGCAAAAGCAAGCCAGTAAACGTCAAAAAACCTTGGAGCGAGAGTTAGAGTGGGTTAGAATGGCACCAAAAGGTCGACAGGCTAAACAGAAAGCTCGTCTCAACAATTATGAAAAGTTGATGAGCCAAGATCAGAAGCAGCTCGATGATAAGCTAGAAATTTATATTCCTAATGGACCAAGACTTGGAACCAATGTCATTGAAGCCACAGGAGTTAGCAAGGCTTATGGAGACAAACTACTTTATGAAGACCTTAATTTTAAACTACCACAAGCAGGTATTGTAGGTATTATTGGACCAAATGGTGCTGGTAAAACTACAATCTTCAGAATGATCATGGGCGAAGAGTCTTCAGATAAGGGAGAGTTTGCAGTTGGCGAAACTGCAAAGATTGCTTATGTAGATCAGAGCCATTCAAATATAGATCCAGAAAAAACTATTTGGCAAAACTTTAGTGAAGAGCAGGAGTTGATTATGATGGGTAATCGTCAGGTGAACTCGAGAGCATATTTAAGTCGTTTCAATTTTTCTGGTAGTGAACAGAATAAAAAAGTTAAACTACTTTCTGGAGGAGAGCGAAACCGACTTCACCTTGCGATGACATTAAAAGAAGAAGGGAATGTGCTACTTCTAGATGAACCCACTAACGATCTTGATGTCAATACATTAAGAGCTTTAGAAGAAGGTTTAGAAAACTTTGCAGGATGCGCTGTAGTAATCTCTCACGATAGATGGTTCTTAGACAGAATTTGTACACATATTTTGGCTTTCGAAGGAGAAAGTCAAGTATATTTCTTTGAAGGAAGTTTCAGTGATTATGAAGAAAACAAGAAGAAGCGCCTTGGAGGAGATATAATGCCAAAACGAATTAAGTATAAGAAGTTAGTTCGGTAGTTCTTTAATCCAATTAGCTATTCTCAAACTTATTTTTGCTCCACTTTCTTTATGAAGGTGAGCGCCGTCGATATAATGATAGCCCGAGTTATCATTAGTTAGGTCTAGATACCCTTTGCTTGAGCTAATTGCTTCAGATATTTTTGAATCAAAATCGGGCATATATGTGTTTTCTATGTCCATAAGTTCTGGATGAATAGGAAGCCTAACCAAGTATACATTTCCATAAGTACTTAAAAACTCTATAGTTTTCATCAAATAGGAAAGACGAGCGCTTGAGTAATTATATTTTTTGAGATTCTTCTTGTAATCATTTATTGTGAATAGCGTTCTATTGGCAACACTGGTTGAATCATTGTCAATATTGACTTCTAGCCATCCATCATCATGCAAAAATGCAGGCGAAGATTTGGATAATATGTTATAATAATTCCCTTCAAAATGATTAATCAAATAGTTATAGTTTGCAGAGTTTGAAGGCTCTTTCACACTATTCAAAAAAGATTTGTTTTCTCTAAAAGTATCAATATCATTAGGGTTTTTAGACGTAGAAGAAATGCTCCAAGGATCTACAGTGACTATAAAAACCTGATCACTTTTTGTTGTGTCCAATTTCGATTTAATACTATTTAAATAAACATCTCCATATTTGCTAGCATAGATAGCAAAGGCATAATTAAAAGGTTCTACCTCAAGATGCTTTTTGAGAATTTCAGGTTGAATTCCTTGAGCAGCTTTAGAAGTTCCAAGTATAAGATTAGACTTTTGTGTGCCAGTTAGCTTCAGGTAGAATTGATCAGAATGACCATCCGCTCTTGAAAATACAGCTAATATTGTTACTGTTACCAACAATGAAAAAACACTAATATGTACTATAAACTTTTTCATAAATCAAAACTGAAAATACACAAAATCCTGTTGCTTTTCTCCAAATAAAAATATCATTACAACAATAACATAATACACAGTCCATCGCGCCCAAAGATTTGTATTTGGGCTAAAGCTTAAAGCATATTTTTTTCTTCTCCCAATCCATTCAATACTTAACATTATCAATACAAAAAGTAATACCAGAACAGCTTCTAGTTTGCCCACTCTAAATACATAAGGCATGCTAAATAGAGATGCATTGAGCATATTTTTTATATAATCTAGAGCAATAGTAATGGATTCCGCTCTAAAGAATATCCAACCTATTGTGGTAAGACAAAAAGTGGTTAATATGGATAAGAAGTCCCTTAAACTAAATATATACCTATCTATTGCAACAATATTGAGGTAACGCCTATTTCTATTAGCTAAATATAAAGGAATAAATAACAGTGCGTTAAATAATCCCCAAAATACAAACGTCCAATTTGCACCATGCCACAAGCCACTTATTAGAAACACGATGAAAATGTTTCTTATTGCTTTAGTTTTCCCAAGCTTACTGCCACCCAATGGTATGTAGACATAATCTTTGAACCATGATGTTAGTGATATGTGCCAACGTCTCCAAAACTCAGCTATATTCCTAGAAAAATAGGGGTAAGCAAAGTTCTGTTTTAAGTTAAACCCGAATAACTTACCTGTGCCTATAGCAATATCCGTATACCCTGAAAAGTCTCCATAAATCTGGAAAGCAAAAGCTACTGCACCCAGAGCAAGAGCGCTTCCCGAATATTGTGTATAGTTATCAAATACTTGGTTGGCGATTATTGCACAATTATCTGCGACAACTACCTTTTTGAATAAGCCCCAAATGATTTGACCTATACCATCGGTAGCTTTGTTATAATCGAAATGCCGCTTCTTAAAGAATTGCGGTAACAAGTTAGTTGCTCTTTCTATTGGACCAGCTACCAACTGGGGAAAGAAACTAACAAAGGCAAAGAAGGCTATAGCATCATTCGTAGGTTCTAACTTTCGTCGATAAACATCTATTGTATAGCTGAGTGTTTGAAACGTGTAAAAACTTATGCCAACAGGGATAATAATATTCAGACTATTAGATTCTAAGTTAACGCCCATAAACGTAAAGGCGTCTACGAAGCTTTGTACAAAGAAATCATAGTATTTAAAAACACCTAATAACCCAAGGTTAGCAATGATACTGACTAGTAATAATGTCTTACGTTTATGTTTTACTGATGTTTTAGACAAGGCTTTTCCAACGAAGAAATCAACACTGGAGCTAAAGATGATAAGTGCTAAGAACCTCCAATCCCACCAACCATAAAATATATAGCTTGTGAGTACTAATAGTGCATTCTGAATTTTTAATGCTCCTCTATTAATTGCCCAGTAAATAGCAAATACTATTGGTAGAAATATTGCAAAATCAATAGAGTTAAAGAGCATTTTCGCTTATTTTCCTTTTAGTAAATTCACGCTCACAGTAGCTAATTCACTATTTGGGAATTTTGCAAAATGATTCTCATCTGGATGCAACCCTGCCATTGAAGCAATACGATTGAAAACATCAACTTCTAAAATATACTGATCGCTATAGCCATGTGTAGCATCATAAGCAGTAGCAGCTGTTTTTCCTAAATTATTAGATGTAAGTTCAGGATTAATGGTATGAAGCTCTATAATAAGTAGCCCAAATTTTTCAACATATGGTTTCCATTTCTCTAGATGTTCCAGTAATGAAGCTTCCACCGAATTATTGCTCAATCGTTGTCCAGCAGATGCATAAGCACCAGAAGAAGTACTAATAATACTATTACCATTCTTAGGAGGATCCCATATACGATTGTGATCTAAAAAAGTTCTAACATTTAAGAGATCTTTCAGCTCAATATCATAATCCTCATCGAGATCTTTAGCTAATAAATCTGGTCTGCCAATATCTCCCCAAATCACTTTTGCCCAGATATCGGCTTTTATCAAATTGGCTCTGGTCACTTTTAGTGCTGCCTTGTTGAAATCTGCCCCAACTAAAAATAAAGGATGCTCTTCCAACATTTGCCCTCTTAAGGTACGTTGTTCTATAACATCAAAAATGTGTTCTATAAAAGCGCCATTACCACAGCCCATATCCAGAATACCTTTTGGCTGTTCGTCTATTGGTCTGTTAAAAAGTTCTATAATGATTTCATCAATGACCTTAAAATAAGTGGAGTGTGCACCACCACTTCCCCAAACATTCATTTCTCTATGGACGTGTTTTTCGGTCTCATCGGGAGAATCAGTTTTTAATACTAATGGATTACCAAAGATGAGTTCATCCAACGATACAAATGTCGGTAAGTAAGATACAGTAACACCATAAGCACTGGCACGTTTAGCGAAAAATAAACCTTCATCTGTGAATCGATAGGTTTCTTTTTTCTTTTTAAACCAGCCTAAATGAGAAAAGAAATCTAATATTTTTTTGAAACTTTCAGGGTCTTTATGATATTCCTGTGCTCTAAACGAGGCTTCCATAAAGTATTTGTGGAAGAGTCCGTTAACTCCCAAAAGCACAACTATAGGTCCAGCGATAGCACCTTCAATGTGCTTTAGTACTTGAGACTCTATGGCATCAGATTCGGTATTCTTCATACCAAATTTGTTTTCAAACTTCTTGAATATCTTTTCAAGAACAATAAATACATCTGCTCCCATGCGCTCTTCTGGGAATTTGGCAGAATACTTCAATAGATTTACTACATCTTTGTATAAAGGAGCAAGTCCAAATGCTTTTTCTGAGTTGGAGTTTATTTCGTAAGAAACACTGTTGTTTTCATTATTTAAATGTTGATTTAGCCATCCTTGTGAACATAGAATACGTAAAGCCACATTGAGATAACCTTCATTAGCATTGAATGTGCTCGATAAATCTGAAAGCTCACATTTTTTGTGCTCTAACAGGTGGCTTAATACACCCTTTTTGTGTAAAACAAAAGCGGTTGGAGCGGTTGCAATTCCATCTAAATGCCTGAAAATGGAACTTCTTAATTGGGACTTATCTTGCTTTGTTAACATCTGAAATCAATTAGATAGCTTTAAATATAAAAAAACCATCACAACTGAGATGGTCTTTATGATGAAAAGGAGATTAATTTGTTGAATATTTCCCATAGCCTAGTAATCTCTAATTGTATTCCTTTCCATTTAATCTTATGCAAGTATCTCTTTTGGGTTTTTTAGCCAAGTAAAAATGCTTTAAAATGAAGTGATTATACCTGATTTGAATAATGCAGAATTAATACGCTAGAAAAAAATACCACTTCAAGAGACCTTTACAAAGTAATTGAGAATAATATTCGATTGAGTAGCTACTATCATTTTTCGATTGCAAAAGGGGGAATCCGAAAAACCAATTTCAATAGAGTAGGAAGTAAACTTTTAATTAAAAAATTATGGCATCGTATTATTCATTTAGTGAAGAAGCAGTAGCTAATGCGCTGGAAGCAGCTAGAAAAACTCACGAAGGAACCGAACTAAGAGCAACAGAAGCAGGATTTAACATCCATAGAGGTGGAGATTTGTTGGTTGCTGCTGAGTGTATTTCAATTACGGTTGAAGATCACAAAGTATGTATCAATTTACCATTACACTTAGGGAAGCATTGTATCAGTATTCCTATTAGTGTGCCAAATGGTACAGCAGGTAAAGCATGTTTAAGTATTTGTACGACTTGGGGATTCCCAACAGGAGTTAAGGTTTCTGTAGTTATTGCAGGAATCACTGTAGTAAGTCAAACATTTGGAAAATGTTGATATCCTATAAAATTAGCGAGGTGAGATTACTCATCTCGCTGATTTTTTTGGTAACAGAATACATTTTACATGCCAAAGGCATACTTCCTCAAGACACTTACCTTAGATAACATCCTGTAGATAATCATAAAAATGATTTCTAAAACTATTACAGCTAAATAGAATAGCAATAGGTTTTCTGTTCCGATGAGATGATTACAAACAATAATAGGTATCATATGCCATAGATAAATTCCAACGGAATTGATACCAATCCATTCCAATACTTTGTTGTTAGGAGCTAAATTGTTTGTAGACATTTTCAAAATTAGATTCAGTAACAATGTATTGAACACGAAATAGTTTATAAACGCTACTATTTCATTAGGGAAATAAAACAGATAGATAACTAAGCCAAATAAGATAAGCGGTAAAAGGAATTCTAATCTATTAGGCCTCTTTAGCTTTAAATCTTTATACAGCAAACCGAGAATAAAAAAGATGTAATAATAGGGTCTGTAGGTATTTAATATCAATGCTATTGTTTTATTTTGATAAAGCTTGGGTTCCTTTATAAGAAGAATTGATATGATTGATATCAAAAGTCCGATAATCAGCAATACAACATTATTTGCTTTAGCTTTCCTTAATATCCAAGTAAGAATGACCCAACTCAAGAAAGCTGGGACAAACCATAGGTGATAGTAAGGGTCAATAAAAGCATTAACGAAACTAGATATAAAATTGATATTGGTGTCTTGATAAAGAAACAAAACATAATATCCAATAACTGCAATAATCCAGGGTAAAATTATTCGGAATAGATATTTCTTGAATAATCCTGAAATACTAAGATTGAAAGTTTTTTTTGAATTGTATAAAAATCCACAGATGCCAATAAACAGAGGCATATGAAAGCTGTATATAGTTTTTCGCCAAATGGTTTCACCGATCTCTCCTTGAAGCATATGCCCAAGAATTACAAGGATAATTAATAGTCCTTTGAATAAATCGATGTTTCTTAATCGCATTTGGGTTATTGTAATAAAAACTAGTTTTATTCTAATTTAGTAAAACAAAATATTAGATATGTATAGTATGAGGCTTTATTGATTATCAATTTTTATCAATTCAACTGGGCCGTCTGCGGAAACTCCTTTAGTATAGACTTTGACCCAATTTCCTTTAGTTTCCATTATTGTGCAGTAAATTTTTCTCCCAATGACATCACTTACATTCTCTGGCCAATTGATGATTTTTGTATATGTGAGCACATACTCACATTCAGAGACCCACTCAATGGTGGTGTGAATTTCAGCTTGATTGTCTGGATTGATTTCTATTTGCATAGAATCAGTTCTTGTAATAATTTCTTTAAGTCTTTCATCGACATATTTGAATTGCCCAGTTTTAAAATCGGAACAATTTCTTTCTTGAGCATAAGATATTATACTCATAGTTAGAAGAAAGATGATCAGGATTATTTTTTTCAAGCTATAAAGAATTACAATACACTAACCTAAAAAAAATTAAGCTAGCAAACAATCAAAAAAAGAAATTACTAAACCCTAGTTAATACAAACTCGGATAATCTTCCGGACTTGCCTCATGCATGATTTGGTAAATTTTCTCAAAAATGTCTTCCGACGAAGGCTTAGAGAAATAATCACCATCACTACCATAAGCTGGGCGATGTGCTTTACCAGTAAGTGTTTGAGGCTTACTGTCTAAATGTTCATAAGCGTTTTGAGTTTCAACAATTTCTTGTAAAATATATGCTGAAGCACCTCCTGGGACATCTTCGTCAATTACCAAAAGCCTATTCGTTTTGGCAATGCTCTTTACAATATCATGATTAAGATCGAATGGCAGTAATGATTGACAATCAATAATCTCAGCATCAATACCTACTTGTTGTAGTTCTTTTGCAGCTTCTTCCACTAAACGAAGTGTAGAACCGTAAGACACTAAAGTAATGTCCGAACCTTCTTTAATCGTTTCTACAACACCTATCGGTGTTTTAAACTCGCCAAGGTTATTCGGCATCTTTTCTTTGAGACGATATCCGTTAAGACATTCTACGATAAGCGCAGGCTCGTCACTTTCTAGCAATGTATTGTAGAATCCTGCAGCTTTGGTCATGTTTCTTGGTACTAAGATGTGAATACCTCTAAGCAGATGAACCAAACCACCCATTTGTGAACCAGAGTGCCAAATACCTTCTAGTCGGTGACCACGAGTTCTAACAATAAGTGGAGCTTTTTGTCTTCCCTTTGTACGATACTGCACGGTTGCTAAATCATCACTCATGATTTGCAAAGCATAAAGGATGTAGTCTAAATACTGAATCTCGGCAATTGGTCTAAGTCCACGCATGGCCATACCTATACCTTGACCTAAGATCGATGCTTCTCTAATACCAACGTCCGCAACTCTTAGCGCTCCATACTTTTCTTGTAAACCTTCCAAGCCTTGGTTAACATCACCAATATGACCAGCATCTTCACCAAATACTAAAGCTTCTGGATATTTGGAAAATATAGCATCAAAATTATCTCGTAACACTACACGCGCATCAACCTCTTCAGCATCATCACTATATGTTGGTACTACTTCAACATTTTGAAGCGCACTGTGTTCGGATTCACTATATAAGTATGCGCCGTAACGATCGTTATTGGCTTTAATGTTGGCATTAATCCAATTCTGTAGTGTTTGTTTTTCAGTAGATTCTTCAGAAATAACATAACGTAATGCTTTTCTTGCTGCTGACATTACATCTTTTCTGATAGGCTCTTCTATGGCAGCTAAATCATTAGCTAGCTTGGCAATAAAGTTCTTATTACTGCTAGTAGTCGCCAATGTGTTTATAAGGTTAACACAGTCTTGTTGTTCAGCTTTTATTGGATTAATAAACGCTGACCATGCAGCTTTCTTACCATCTCTGACGGCTTTCTTGATGTCCTTTTCTAATGCAGATAATTCTTCATCTGTAGACAATCCATTTGCCACAATCCATTCGCGCATTTTAGCATTACAATCATACTCAGTTTCCCAGGCTAATCGCTCTTTAGATTTGTAGCGTTCGTGAGATCCAGAAGTAGAATGTCCTTGTGGTTGTGTAACTTCTGTTACATGTATCAATACTGGGATATGTTCTACTCTTGCAATTTTAGAAGCCTCTTGATATGTTTCAATTAAATTAGCGTAATCCCAGCCTTTAACGTGTAGGATTTCATAGCCATTGGTATCTTTTTCTTTTTGAAATCCTTTTAAGATTTCAGAGATATTTTCTTTTGTAGTTTGATGTTTAGCATGTACAGAGATGCCGTATTCATCATCCCAAACACTCATCACCATTGGCACTTGTAATACACCTGCTGCATTAATGGTTTCAAAGAACAATCCTTCACTAGTACTCGCATTACCTATTGTTCCCCAAGCAACTTCATTACCATTATCTGAGAAATTGATAGTGTCGATACCATCGACATGTCTGTATATTTTTGAAGCTTGAGCCAATCCCAATAACCTTGGCATTTGACCAGCAGTAGGAGAGATGTCAGCACTTGAGTTCTTCTGCTTGGTAAGATTTTTCCAGTTGCCATTTTCATCTAAACTATGTGTAGCAAAGTGACCTCCCATTTGGCGGCCCGCAGACATTGGCTCTTCATTTAGATCGGTGTTAGCGTATAAGCCTGCAAAGAATTGCTGAATAGACAATTCTCCAATAGCCATCATAAAGGTTTGATCTCTATAATAGCCAGAACGAAAGTCTCCATCTTTAAACGCTTTTGCCCAAGCCAATTGCGGAACTTCTTTTCCATCCCCAAAGATGCCAAACTTTGCCTTACCAGTAAGCACTTCCCGACGACCCAAAAGACTACATTCTCTTGAGGTTACAGCAATTTTGTAATCGTTGAGAACTTCGGCTTTGAAATCATCGAAAGACAGACTATTTTCTAGATTAGAACTGGTTTGCATAATGTATCATGGGATTTGATGCAAATTTAGATAAAATCTAGGTGCTGCACAATTGTGTAATGTGTTAATAAATTGAAAAAAATGTTGAATTTTGTCTATTTTGATAAAAATATGACAATGAAGTTTAAAAAAAAGATTTTTCTATTGCCAAATCATCAAAGAGAAATTAGTACCATTTCCTTCTAAATAAGCCAAGTAAAGTCTGTGGATCTACTGTAAAAATGAAACGGATTTTCTCATCATAATTATCTTGAGCAATTTCCCAACCAAGATTCGAATACACAGGAAAATAAATTTCGAAGAAGTCTTGTACAAGATTTAGGCGTATACCAGAATCGTACACAAACTTTGGATTGATTGATTTATTTTTCACTAACCCTATATCTCCATACGCTTGAATATAGCGCCAAATAGACATGCTCACATTGGTAGTGGCCATCCATTGATTGGCAAATGGAGTTTCTAGCATAGATTTGAAACCACCTTCAGCTATAATAAGTTGCTGACTAAAAATCCCTGAATCTTCCGATCGGCCCAAGTAGTTATAATCGAATAAATAATCTGTAGGTCTGTCTAAAGCAAAACTGAAGTAATCCGAGTCTTCGTCAGTATTGTTGTATAAGAAAGCACCAGCAAAAAACCTAAAGCTAAACTGCTGATTGCTGTTCAATAATTTTCGATATCTATAATTGAAAGATATCTTTCCAAAATCCTTTGCAAATTGTAGGTCGTAACTTGAGTTATAGGTATTAATAAGTTCAATATTAGATTGCCTGAATCTAATGTTGAAGATATTATAATCAGGTTCTATAATATCGACAAGTGCTTCATCCCCAATATCTCTTCGTATACTCAAATAACGTACCGTCAGTCGATTGGATTTATTGGATCTAAAGTCATCCTTATCTCTGAAGTAAAAATCTACACTCGGTGTAAGTCTGGTTACAAAAGCATCCTCAGCAAATGAAGAGTATTTGGCAAGGATTCCGTAGGTAATATTGTATAAATCTTGATATCCATCTAAATACTGAATGTAAAACAAGGTTCCTGAACCTGTGAGGGATTTAGATTTAGTAGCATATTGTGGTGAGAAGCGATAATTAAAAGGTCTTCTCAATACTGTTTTGTTATATAATTTGGCGCCTAATGTAAGACCATCGTAAATGTTTTTGAACTCCGCTAAGGGCATTAAAAATACCTGATGATAATTCGGATCTTCGAAATCTTTAAATAGCCTTGCTTGTAAAGGTTTATGACCAAATATAGATTTACTCAATGAACCGTAATTGTTCTTCAAATTCAGTTCAGGTACTATACCATCGTAGTTTAGAGCTAATCGATCAGTATTCCCTTTAGGGACAGATATGGTCTCAGTATCTGAGATACCTTCAAGCCATGTTTTGTTAAGAATGGAGTCATTACCAATTTCAAAAAGCGAAATAGGCATGCTACTATTCTTTTTGTTTCTTATGGTGATATGTACTGAATCGCCATCGACTGAAACATCTTTGATCTTATAATCGATTTTCTTTC
This sequence comes from Winogradskyella sp. 3972H.M.0a.05, assembly GCF_040493455.1. Lineage (NCBI taxonomy): Bacteria > Pseudomonadati > Bacteroidota > Flavobacteriia > Flavobacteriales > Flavobacteriaceae > Winogradskyella > Winogradskyella sp. 3972H.M.0a.05. The sequence continues at coordinate 180,587 of NZ_JANFDA010000003.1, forward strand.
GAGAGTTGATAAAATCTTCAAAAAACCAATCAATATTCTTAGTTGTATTTCCTTTTAATAGACTTTCAAATGCTTTTGAATCGGTATAGTTTAGTTGATTCTCTTTGAGGAAATGTTTAATTGAACTTTCCAGAATATCAGCATTGACAAAATCATCCAAATATTTTAAACCAACACCAGCCTTGTATTTGCCTGCAATATTTGCATTAAACTTTATTAAAGAATCTTTTGCGGTAGTGATGGGTTGATCTCTGTTAGTACGAGCCATCTGCATGTGAAACAGATTATATTGATCATTAAAGCCTATATCTGCGGCATGAAAGGACCTAATTCCCCAAACTTTGGCAAGCGATCCTAGTAGCTTCATGTCAGGATAGTTCAGCTCCACATACTTCATTAAGAAATAGATTTGCAAACCTTCTTTGAGCCAATGATCTTTACGTGGATTGGTCATTAAGGTGTTGTCCAGATATTTCTTCAGACTGGTTTTTAGCAGTTGAATTTCGTACTGAAAATAATCTGGGAAAGGTCTTATAAAATCTGGTAACTGGTTAAGACCATAAAGCGGGTCTTTTTTGTATTCTAACTCAGAAACCAAAAGCTTTTCATGAGGATAAGTACCTAAATTATCACTGATAAATCTTGTTATTTTGTCCGTAATGATTGCCTTTTCTTCTGCACTAACGTTTTTGGATTTGAGGTTAGAAACAATTGAAAAGTCATCAGTTTGTACAAATTCAAAATCTGAAAACTTAGTAATTACTAACTCAGTATTAACCCGGTTCTTCCCATGAAGTGTTGTGGTTTGAGTAGTGCCTCCACTAGATTCTGTCCCAGCAGAATCGAGTTCAGAAACAAGGACATAGTTGTTTGGGTAGGTTAATTGTAATGTGATATCCGAAACTGGAACATAGAGATCGTCCAGATTCTTGTTACTATAGTATTGCCAGTCACCATCATAGATTGCAGGTGTGATATACCAATATTTTAGGTTGAAGTTTTCTTCTTTAGAATATCCATTGCCAGTAAACTTATCATCTGGTAAGACAATGGTATAGTTTAAGTTTATTGAATAAGATTCTCCAGAGGGTAGAGGTTTTTGTAGGCTAACTTTAATAACATCTGGATGATCTTTAATATTAGAAAAAGTCAAATCAGCCTGATCATTATCTTTTATAGATGTGACAACCGTAAACCCACGTTCTTTGTTTTTTGCGAAATGAAATTTGTTGTTGAATTCTTCTGCAAACCTTACAGCTAATGGTGATGTCTTGGTAGAATAACTATTGTTCCAGTCGTGTAAATAGATTTCACTTACAGCAGAATTGGAAGTGTTTTTGTACACGATTTGTTGTTCTATTTTAATGCTCTTTGTAGGAACGTCTAGTTCAGCAGCAATATACATGCTATTCTGACCAAACAAAGCGGTGCAAATACAACAAAAGAAGATGGTTAAGTATGTTATTCTCAATTCGATTTGATAAACTTTAAGACATTAATATTGTTGCTCGATATGGTCAAATAATATACACCATTTGCAAGCTGACTTATATCCTGTTCAATATAGTTAGAACCATTTGCATTGATGCTTTCAACTACTTGACCTAAGGCATTATAAACAGTTATAGGACTGTCTAATGATAACAAAGGATTAATTTTCAAGCGCAAATAATTATCAATAACATTACCACCAACAAATTCAATGCCATTATTAGCAATAAATTCGTCAGTGCTCAACGATGCGTTAGTCTGAAGTTCTAATGTAACGGGAAGATGGTCACTAAAATTGTATAGCGCATCTCTAATTGCAAAAGAATAATCCGAGCCAGAACAATCAGAACTGTTTATTTCCCTGTTATAACAACTAGGATTGTTATTGTTTCCATAAGCTTTATAGGTATTCGCAACATAAGAAAGTTCTGGGTCTGCTGCTAGCAGATTATTTGTTGTTAAGATAAAATCGAAACGATCATCAAAACCTCCAGTAGCCCCTCCAAGACCAGATTGTGTCCTGGTTGATTGCGTAAAGACATCCAAATAACTAGAATTATTACTCCAGCTACCAATACGGTTTACAGGATCGTAAAACACAATATTATTATTGAAGTCTGTTAATTCTTGAAAACCATCTTCTGAACTTGTGTAGAAGTTGAAGTCACCACCTATTATTACTTTAGAATCCGCAGGAAAGGTATCTAAATAGTCAACTAAATCTTCTACCATTTGAAATCTTAAAGCTTCGTTTTCTAACCCGCTTGAAGCTTTTAAATGACACACGATAGCATCAAACTCTATAGGATTTGTAGCTTGATCTGCTGTATTTAATCGTAATTTATAATGGTTGAAATCTCTAAAAATAGTAGTGACAATGGCTTGACTCTGCAATATAAACTTGCTACTATTATAGAAGATCAAATTCTGAAGATCGTTTTGGTCGCTACCACTATCGTCTGAAGTATTGAATTGAAAAGTAGCCATTTCGAAATCAGCAGACACATTGGCTTGTAGCACAGCTAGAATATCATCGGCACCAGACTCATTATTCAGTTCACAAACCATAAACAAGTCTGGCTGATAATCACTAAGAATGACTCCGAGATCGTTTATTCTATTCGGAATGGCATCTTCATTAGGAAAATTAAGCAGGTTATAAAACATCACTTTTAGATTTTCTTGCGCTGTTACCGAATTGATTGTTAATAGGCATGCTAACAACCAAAATGTTGTCTTCTTTATCATAGGTTTATGTGATTAATAGCTGGTTTCTTCTTACATCATCAGAAATTCGGGCTTAATCCATATTCTTTGTAGAAGCTGTCAAGGATATCAATCACTTCATCAGCAGTATCTACTATGTGTATAAGGTCTAAGTCTGTAGGACTTATGTTATTATTTGCTTCTAATAGGGTTTGCTTTACCCAATCCATCAATCCGCTCCAGAATTCTCTTCCAACCAAGATGATTGGGAATTTTTCTATTTTATTGGTTTGGATAAGTGTAATCGCTTCAAAAAGTTCATCTAATGTTCCAAAACCTCCAGGCATTACCACAAAGCCCTGTGAATATTTTACAAACATTACTTTTCTCACGAAGAAGTAATCAAAATCCAAACTCTTGTCATGGTCTATGTATGGGTTGTCGTGCTGCTCAAAAGGTAGCTCTATATTTAGTCCTACAGATGTTCCTCCGGCGATATGGGCACCTTTATTACCAGCTTCCATTATACCGGGGCCACCTCCAGTAATGACACCATAACCATGCTCAACGATTTTCTGCGCAACATCTTCGGCCAATTTATAATACTTGTGATCTGGTTTGGTTCTTGCTGAACCAAATATAGATACACATGGGCCGATACGACTTAGTTTTTCATAACCATTTACAAACTCTCCCATGATCTTGAAGATTGCCCAAGAATCATTAGTTTTTATTTCGTTCCAGCCTTTGTGTTTGTGTTCTTTTCTCATGTTCGTTAGGTTTAAACTTCTTGTTTAACTAATTCCTTTTTCAAGAATTTAGCAGTATAACTTTTTTTGTCTTTTATTAATTGTTCAGGTGACCCTTTAGCAACGATTTCGCCACCACCTTTTCCGCCTTCATAGCCAATATCGATAATATGGTCGACCATTTTTATGACATCTAAATTATGTTCAATAATCAAAACCGTATTGCCTTTGTCTACTAGTTTATTCAATACTTGCATCAATACTCTAATATCTTCAAAATGAAGCCCAGTAGTTGGTTCATCTAATATATAAAATGTATTTCCTGTGTCGCGTTTACTCAACTCAGTTGCAAGTTTTATACGTTGTGCTTCTCCACCAGATAGCGTAGTGCTCTGTTGTCCTAATGTGATATAACCCAGACCAACTTCCTTGATGGTTTTTAGTTTTTTATGAATTTTTGGAATATGCTCAAAGAAATCTACAGCTTCATTTATGGTCATATTCAGTACGTCACTAATGGATTTTCCTTTATAGCGAATCTCTAGTGTTTCTCTATTAAAGCGCTTGCCCTGACAAGTTTCACATTCAACATAAACATCTGGTAAGAAATTCATTTCTATAACTCGTAATCCACCACCTTGGCAAGTTTCGCAACGTCCTCCAGCAACATTAAAGCTAAAACGCCCTGGTTTGTAACCGCGAATCATGGCTTCCGGAATTTTAGCAAACAGACTGCGGATTTCACTAAAAACGCCAGTATATGTTGCAGGATTACTTCGAGGCGTTCTTCCTATAGGTGATTGATTGATATCTATCACTTTGTCGACATGCTCAAGACCTATAATGTTTTTGTATGGCATTGGGCGTTTTACAGCATTATAGAAATGTGCATTAAGGATAGGATAGAGGGTTTCATTGATTAAAGTGGATTTTCCACTACCAGAAACTCCAGTAACACCAATCATTTTACCTAAAGGAAATTCTACAGACACATCTTTCAAGTTGTTTCCTGTACAACCTGTAAGCTTTATAGATTTGCCGTTGCCTTTTCTTCTTTTGTTAGGAATAGCAATTTCCTTAGTGCCGTTGAGATAATCAGCAGTAAGGGTGTGATGCATTTTTAATTCATCTCGATTTCCTTCAGAAATAATTTCACCACCATGTTTTCCTGCTTTTGGCCCAATATCAATCACGTGATCTGCACGTTCTATCATGTCTTTATCATGTTCAACCACAATAACAGAATTTCCAACATCTCTCAAGGATTCGAGAGAATTGATGAGTTTCTCATTATCGCGCTGATGCAGGCCTATACTAGGTTCATCCAAAATATATAAAACGCCTACAAGCTGAGATCCAATTTGTGTTGCCAATCGAATACGTTGTGCTTCACCACCAGATAAAGATTTTGAACTTCTGTTCAATGACAAATAATTCAAACCTACATCCAATAAAAATTGAAGCCTGGCTCTAATTTCTTTTATGATTTCTTCTGCAATTTTGAATTGCTTTTCAGAAAGATGGTTATGAAGGTCATTGAACCAATCGGCTAATTCGGACACATCCATGTGAGCCAATTCAGAAATGTTTTTCCCATTGACTTTGAAGTAAAGTGATTCCTTCTTTAAACGGGAACCACCACAAGTTTCGCATGAAATCTTGTCCATGTAATCCTTAGCCCAACGTTTTAAAGACTTGGAATCGGTACTCTTGTATTGACTTTCTATAAAATTGGCTACACCTTCAAACTCTATATTATAATCTCGGGTTACACCTAGACTTTTGCTTTCTATTGAAAACTTTTCGTTGCCACCATATAGGATCATTTGCTTAGCTTCCTCGGGAATGGATTTGTAAGGATCCATCAATGAAAATTTAAAACGTTGCGCGATGGTTGCAAACTGTTTGAAGATCCAACTGTTTTTTTGAGGACCATGAGGCGCTAAGGCACCACCATGAATTGAAAGATTTTCGTCTGGAACAATCTTTTTTTCATTGACTTTGTACAATTCTCCTATACCATTGCATACATCACAAGCACCTTTTGGTGAATTGAATGAAAAGTTATTTGGTTCTGGATTTGGATATGAAATTCCAGAGGAAGGACACATAAGATTACGACTGAAATAACGCACTTTTCCAGAATCTTGATCAATTACCATAAGCACGTCATCACCATGATACATTGCTGTATTGATGGTTTCCGATAGACGCTTATCATTATCTGCAGAGTCATCAACCTTTAGGCGATCAATTACAATCTCTATATCGTGTGTCTTGTAGCGATCGAGTTTCATGCCTTTTTCCAGATCTCTTATCTCTCCATCTGTTCTAACCTTTACAAACCCTTGCTTGGCAATTTGTTCAAACAACTCACGATAATGACCTTTACGCGATCGTATCACTGGAGCCAAGACATTGATTCGCTTTCCGTTGAAGCTCTTTACAATAAGCTCTTTAATTTGCTCATCGCTGTAGCTTACCATTTTCTCACCAGTGTTGTAACTGTAGGCATCACTGGCTCTCGCAAAAAGCAGACGTAAGAAATCATAAATTTCCGTAATAGTACCTACAGTAGAACGAGGTGATTTGCTAGTCGTTTTCTGTTCAATGGCAATGACTGGAGAAAGACCATCTATTTTATCGACATCTGGGCGTTCTAAACCTCCTAAAAATTGACGTGCGTAAGCAGAGAATGTTTCAATGTAGCGGCGCTGTCCTTCGGCATATATAGTATCAAATGCTAAAGATGACTTTCCGCTGCCAGATAATCCTGTAATTACAACTAGCTTTTCTCTAGGGATTGTAACATCGATGTTCTTGAGATTATGAACTCGTGCTCCCTTTACTTCGATATGTTCTTCAAAATGGGTCATAAATGGTCAATGATGACTCTTAGGCAAAGTTGCAAAGGTACTCATTTACCATGTAAAAATGAAGTGCTTAACACTTTGTTATAAACAATATAGGATGTCTAAAATTGGTCTAGTTAAATCGAATTGGATCAGAATTTTTAGTGCACGACACGTCTACTTTTTCTTTAGGACTGTTAAGGAAACTATTAGCCATGTTAAAGAAGCAAGCATTTATTGGGCAATGACCATCCCAAGGAAAGATGGCATGGCTTGCATTAGTCAGAGATTCTGCAGTTTTATTACCGTTTGATGGTGGCGTTATTGGATCCCATTCGCCACTTACTAATAGCGTAGGTATATCAGATTTTACTGCTGTCATTGGTGTCGTTTCTCCTTTATTTGAAGGCCAATGCTTAAGGACTTCTGGATCTGAAGAAAACAGGCTTATTCCTGAACTTAGTAACGGATTATGTTTACCATCTTGCTTTAATTTTTTACGATTATTAAAACTTCCTTCATCTGGAACGCTTACAGACCAATATGTGGCTACATTGACGACCCCAAGTCTTGCCGCAAAATTTTGTATCGATTGTATTATTGCAGAACTATTATCGTCTTTGAATGCCAAGATAAAAGATGGCGTCTGCGAAATCGTAAAACGATTATAAAGCAGTTGTTGAAGTAAGAGCAAAAAGTCTTGCTTGTTCACGAAAACTTCATTTTCATCAATGATAACTGATTTAGGAGCTTTATCGAGACTTTTACAAACAGCTTCAAAATCTGCTCTTAGACTAGGATACTTCGCACTACAATCCGCATCATTTTCACAGGTGTTGAAGAGCAATTCTAGGGATCTATTGAGATTAGAAAGTAAGTTATCATACAATCGTATTTCAGGAGGAAACAAACCAGATAAAATTGCAGAACGAACACTGTTAGGATACAGCTCCATATATTTCATGGACAATCGTGTACCATAGGATCCACCAAATAGGTTCAATTGCTTGTAACCAAGATGTTTTCTAAGCGCTTCTAAATCTCTGGCGCTTTCAGTAGTACCAAAGGCGGTTTTAAAGTTTTTGTCTTTCAAAAGTTTCACACATTCAGAACTGGTTTCCAGTAGGACTTCATCTTCATTATCCATAGCAATATCTCTAGCCATTACATCCAAGAATGATGCGCTCAAGTCTGGGCATATTGCATCTGAATAACCAATACCGCGTTGATCGTACAAAATAAAATCTCGGTCTGTATCTAAATTTAGATTGGCATATAGATTGGCTGAAGGTAGCACATTTCCTCCGGGACCACCTTGAATAAAAATCACAGGATCTTCTTTTCTGTTTTCGGATTTAGATTTTATGACGATGTAGGCAATCTTTGTAGTACCATTGTTTTTGTTCGCCCAGCTATTAGGAACTTCTACATATCCGCATTCATCATAGGGTATTGTAATAGATTCAGCAAAATCACATGGATTAGCTTCTTGAGATTTACAGGAATACATACTTAGTATACAATAGAAAACGAGAAGGTGCTTTAATTTCATAAGTGTGAGTTTAGAGATAAAAGATACATCAATTAGCATAAAAACAAGAATTGTTATGGTCTCATTTTGAATAATTGTTATACTTGCTATAGGATTTTAAAAAATAGAAAAGCATATGAAATTACTAGGTATAGGTTCTCGTATAAATCATCCAGAATATGGAAAAGGTGTAGTTACTAATGTGACGTCAATTCATTATTGGGTAACTTTTATTGAGGGCGGATTGGAAACTATAGATATTGATTCTGAGTTTGACGTGATCGATGCAGCTGAGGATGAAGTCGATACGGTTAGTTTCTATGAGGTTGAAAAAAGTTTGCGCCAAATTTTAAAGAAGTGGAGTGATGTTTCCGAAGTAATTAGCATTGCCGATAAGTGGAAAGGTGGAAAACTAATTATGGAGCCAGGTGATCCTAATTTACAGAGTAAGGAATTGCCAATTGATACATTTTTTCATAAGATTACTATGGTACGTGATAGATTGAGAGTGATGGAGCAGAAAATCAATAGCAGTAATAACCTTGATGAACAAGAGAAGATTGATTTACAGCAATATATTACTAGAAGCTACGGAAGCCTAACAACCTTCAATGTATTGTTTAAACTGAAGAGTCAGCAGTTTGTAGGGCAGAGGAGTAAGTAGGTCACTTATTAATCCTTTACCAGCAAGTGAAATCTTTTTTGATGAAATCAATTACATTCCGATTTCTTTCTCGACTTGCTTCTGAAAAGAATTTATGCCTGAATAAGAAAATGGATTTACTAGACATTTTATAGCCTCTGAAGGATTTTTGAAACATAGTTCTTTCAGGGGTTTTACTAATACATAATTTATCCAATTTTTTTTGAGCATAACTTATTCCGAACGAGTCCTTAAAATCTATTCGCCATATTTCTATACTATCATTATTTCTTTTCCATTTTTCATAATGAAGATTGATCGGTTCTTGCTCCTTAAAGGAAACTAATCTAAGTTTATTGTTGATTCTGAGAGGAGAATCCAAAGAATCTAATTCTTTGCGTTCCATAAGAGCATAATTGCTTTTGGATAATACATCTAACAATTCTTCTTTTGCATCTGGGAAAGATTTGAGCTCAATGGTCCCTTTAACTTCACCCATTTCCAATCCTAGAACCAGCAGTTTATGAAACGTTGGTAATTGTGCACCACTTTCTGTCGCGATCCAGTCTGACCATGAAGCTTCCAAACCATCAATGGGTAAGATTGATGTCCACATTTGGTAACTGATAGGTTTTCCGGTGTCATCAAAATGCCATAGGTAAGAATCTCCAGGTGTTGATCCTCCTGAGGTATACGTTACCAATAACGCATCTTTGCCTTCTTCAGTTTTAACCAATCTTCGTTCTACACCTGAATCAAAAACTTTATAAGGTGCCACTAACCAAAAAGTATCATTATTAAAATAATCCCATGCTTTCTTTATGAGTTTAGCTTTATCCTCACCTTCATATTCAGTTTCACCAATAAATACTTTAGAATCACCATAATTATTGAGGTCTAAATCAACCTTATAGTGTTTCCAATAAACTTCACAACTGTTTTCAGCTTTATTCCACTTGTAGTGATGCCTGTTTTTAAAGGTGAATTCAATATGGTCAGTAGCCTCATAAGCATCATGGTTGAGAGCATCGAGCATTCTGGTGGCAAGTACATCAGCTTCGGAACCCATTATTCCTTCAGGTAAGGGTTCGTTATACTTTAAGTAAAGAAACCCAAAGAATAGGAGTGAAGGCAGGGTAAGGAAAATGATTACTCCTAAAATGATTTTTAATATTTTTTTTGGCTTCATTTTGAATTGATATTATATACTTTCTGTCATGCTGAACTTGATTCAGCATCTCATCGATGCTTCACGAGATCCTGAATTTAATTCAGGATGACAATAGGTAATCTTTAACGCCTTTAGCTAAAATGTCTGCAGCTTCAGGATGGTTTCTAAACCATAATTCGGGTTCTACGAGTTCCAATTCGGCTAAGGCAAGTTTACCATCATTATCTATAAAGGCATCGACCCTAGCGTACAACGGTGGTTCTGCACATGCTTCTACAGTTTGTTCGGCAAATTCTATTTCTTCTTTAGAAGCGTTGTGGTTGTGTACAGTACCTCCAAAATCATCTTGTACTCTAAAATCTCCAGCTTTAGCTTTCTTTAGAATGGCGTGCGTAAACTGACCATTGAAAACCATCAGAGATAACTCTCCCTGCGATACGATATTGTGCTGAAAAGGTTGCAGCATCATGGATTGATTGTCTATTAGGGTCTTGAATATTGTTTCGTGCGCATCAATATTTTCTGAATTTAGTTTATAAGTATGCCAGCCACCGCCAGACACACAAGGTTTCAAAACTGTTTCCTGCCAACCCAATTCTTTATGTAGTTCCTTAAGCGTTTTGCTGGAACCTTGTTCAATGAAATGTGTTTCAGCAATGTGTACACCATTTTGCTGTAAATCCTTAAGGTAATGCTTGTCGATATTCCAGCGAATAATCGCTTCAGAATTGATTAACCGTGTTTTTGTAGAGACCTTATCCAGCCAAACAGAAAACTCATCGAAACGGTCGAAATAATCCCAAGTCGTCCTGAATAAAACAGATTTCGTATTCGACCAATCAAAGTCTTCATCATCCCAAGACAATCTAGCAGCTCTTAGGCCTAGTCTACCCAAAGCATTTTGTATAATCGCATCTTCTGTAATGACATTTTTAGTGTAGTCATCTATACGCTTGGGATAAGCATGTTTTCGATCTGTGAGTATTACAACGTCGTATATCATTGCAGTCGTTTTAGGGCTTCGCGTGTACTAAGCGCTTTAAGCTCAGTATTATTTACAAATTCGATTACAGCATCTGGATTGGTTTTGCCATATTCACGAAGAGCCCACCCAATTGCTTTCTGAATAAAAAACTCTTTAGAGTCACTATGTGCGATACATTGCTCAAATAGAATGGCTTCATCAGTTCTGGTTTTGTAGCCTAGCTGAAAGAGTATAGCGGAACGATTTAACCACATATTATCGGACTTGGATAGTTTATCCACACAGGCTCTTCTTTGCTCCCAAAATTGTTGCAAATAGCTTCCCAGAACATGCTTTGCAACAAAGTCAACAGTATCCCAATGAGAATGTGTATAGATTAACGCGCATATAAAATCGAAGTCTTCTTCTTTGTATTTTTTCTTCAGGAATTTTGCAATAATCTCCATAGCACAGTAATGGTATTCGCGTTCTGTCAATGCGTAAAGTGATTCTGCAATCGAACGTGCATTTTTACTGACTTCCTCTTTGTGTTCGTTTATCGTCTCCTTGAGTATCTGCTTTCTATCTGGAGCTTTCACACCTAAAAAGTGAAACCCTCTTTTCATATATTCGTGCATTTGCAAAGCAAACTCATCGTTGCTCTGGGCTTGTAGCCGATGCTTTAATTGTGAAATAAAATCCATACGTATTAATATCCTATTGCTGTATCATCACCACGACTGTCTGCTCCTGCTTCATACCGTCCATCGTCCCTAACCAAAATGGCATCTACCTTACTGGTGATAACACTATTTTTTTCTACTGTTTTATAACCTAGTTTTTGTAATTGCTCTAGTAGTTTTTGGTCAAACTTATTCGGTTCAAATGTAATATGATCTGGTAGCCACTGATGGTGAAATCTAGGTTGATCTACAGCTTCTTGCATGTTCATATTAAATTCTTCAACATTCAGAATTATTTGAGCTATTGTAGTGATGATCGTTGAACCTCCTGGTGAACCAAGGATCATTCTAAGCTCCCCATCTTTTTCAATGATGGTTGGTGTCATGGAACTTAGCATGCGTTTTTCTGGAGCGATGCTATTGGCTTCAGAACCTACTAAACCGTAATAGTTTGGTGTGCCAGGTTTACTACTGAAATCGTCCATTTCGTTATTCAGAAAAAACCCGAGTTCATCTACATATAATTTTGATCCATAAGCGCCATTTAATGTTGTGGTTACGGAAACGGCATTACCAAATGGATCTATTATTGAGTAATGTGTGGTTTCATTACTTTCCTTTGGAAGTGTTTCAGAAAAAATATTATAGCCTTCTATTTGCCCAGGCTTTATAGAATCTGTAGGTCTATTAAAGTTGAAATCACTCATGCGTTGTTCTAAATAGACATCACTAAGCAGGTAGCGGCTTGGCACATCAACAAAGTCAGGATCACCAAGGAAGTAGCTTCTATCGGCGTAAGATCGTTTTGCGGCTTCAGCGAATGTTTGTACAGACTTTATTGAATTATGACCATAAGATGAAAGGTCGTAAGGTTCTAGCATTTTAAGGATTTGCCCTAAGCAGATACCACCACTAGAGGGTGGCGCCATAGAAATGACTCTTAAATCTTTATAATCGAAGGTCAATGGTTTTCGCCATTTGGATTCGTAACGTTCGAGATCTTCATGGGTTACAATACCTCCTTTTTCTTCTATAAAATTCACCAAGATATCGGCAGTTTTACCAGAATAAAATTCTTCAAAACCACGATTCATTATTCTACGTAATGTTTCTGCTAGATTAGGGTTTTTGATTACATCGCCTTCCTTTACACTAGCATTAAAAGGGAGCGTTTTATTATTTACTGCTTTAAAAATACTGTCGTACTTTTTGAAACGTTCTGCTTGTTTTTTAGTGACTACAAAACCGTTTTCCGCTAGTTCTATTACAGGTTGAAGTATCTTGTCTAGCGGTAAATTTCCAAATTCTTCATGGGCAGTTAAAATACCTTCAACACTACCTGGGACTCCAACTGCCATAGCACCAACAGTGCTAAGGTTTTCTATAACATTACCATCTTCATCCAAATACATATCTCTGGTTGAAGCCAAAGGTGCTTTTTCCCTGAAGTCTAAGGTTTCTGTAATACTATTTTCCAATCGATATACCAAGAACCCTCCACCGCCAAGATTACCTGCATATGGATATGTCACTGCTAAGGCAAAATGTGTTGCGACCATGGCATCAAAGGCATTTCCACCTTGTCTCATAATATCAGTGCCTATTTGCGAAGCTTCTGCTCGCGCTGAAACTACCATAGCATTTTCAACTATTTGGGTTTCCTTTACGGCGATTTGCTGCTCAGGTTTTTTGTCTTTTTTACAGGAAAAGATTACTAATGTAAGAAGTAGTAAGAATGAAATCTTTTTAATCATCTATATGGTTAGCGTTTAATTCTGTTAGTTTTTGATCAGTATAGTTTCTTAATTCTTCAAAAAAGCTTGTGAACTCATTTTCAAATTCAGTGTAGTAGGTTTTCAGCTCTACAATTGCTTCATTCATGTGTGATCTATTCTTCGTTCTTCTGTTCATACCTTCAAGTACTCGCTGAATGCCTTCAATCTTTGCATAACTCAATAACCAATTATCAGAAATCATGTATGGCATTAAACGCTGAATTCTTGCTGGCAATATTTCAAAATGCTTTTCTAGAGAATCGTAAAACGATTCAACAAAAATATCCAAAGGTACAGAAGAATAATTTTCCCAGTTTTTTGCCAAAAAATGATCATACAAAATGTCTACAATAACACCGCTATAATGGCTATAGTTTTTGTGCAGTCGCTTTGTACTTTGTCTTACTATAGGATGAGAGTCCGTAAATGTGTCGATTGCTCGGTGTAGTAGAATACCAATTTGGATGTCTTTTTCATAGACCTTGTAGGTTTTTCCACGAATACCATCTGCTATAAAATTACCGATGGTTATTAATTCGTTGTCTCCTGAAAGATAAATATGGGCTAGGAAATTCATTTGTGTAATTTACAAATTCATAATTTATAAAAGCTATTGTAATTGTATATTTGCTGAAAATCTAAAACCCACATGACATTAATCAAATCTATTTCTGGAATTAGAGGTACAATTGGAGGAAATGTAGGAGATAATCTTACACCGATTGATGCTGTAAAATTTGCTTCTGCCTACGGAGTATGGCTAAAAGAACAGCGTAATAAAGACAACTACAGGGTAGTGGTTGGACGAGATGCGCGAATCTCGGGAGAGATGATACAAAATTTAGTGATGAATACTCTTGTTGGTCTTGGTATTCATGTTATTGATTTGGGTCTGTCTACAACGCCAACTGTAGAAGTGGCGGTGCCTATGGAGCATGCTGATGGTGGAATAATACTCACTGCTAGTCATAATCCTAAGCAATGGAATGCATTAAAATTACTGAACGCAAAGGGTGAGTTTCTTGATGCAGCTGCTGGTGCAAAAATCTTAGAGATTGCTGAAAGTGAAGCTATAGAATTTTCGGATGTAGATACACTTGGTAAAATTACCAAGAATCAAGCTTATATAGATTTGCATATCGATGAAGTTTTGAACTTGCCTTTAGTGAACAAAAAGGCTATAGAAGATGCCAATTTTAAGGTTGTTGTTGATGGTGTGAATTCTACAGGAGGTATTGCAATTCCATTGTTACTAGAACGCCTTGGTGTTCATCCAGTTAAATTGTACTGTGAGCCTAATGGGCATTTTCCTCATAACCCTGAACCTTTAAAAGAACACTTAACGGATTTAGCTGAAGCTGTTGTTAAGGAGCATGCAGATTTGGGTATTGTTGTAGACCCAGATGTTGATCGTCTGGCGTTTATGGATGAGCAAGGCGAGATGTTTGGAGAGGAATATACTTTAGTGGCGTGTGCAGATTATGTACTTGGTAAAACTCCAGGGAATACTGTGAGTAATATGAGTTCTACGAGAGCATTGAGCGATGTGACTAAATCTCATGGAGGCTCTTATGAAGCTAGTGCTGTCGGTGAAGTGAATGTAGTAGAGTTAATGAAGAAGAACAACGCGATTATTGGAGGTGAAGGCAATGGTGGTATTATTTATCCTGAATTACATTATGGTAGAGATGCATTAGTTGGTGTAGCGTTATTTTTGAGTTTATTGGCTGAAAGAAAAATGAAGACCAGCGAGCTTAGAGCGACATATCCAAGTTACTTTATGAGCAAAAAGAAAATTCAGTTGACGCCTCAAATCAATGTTGATGAAATACTCAGTACGATGGAGTCTAGATATAGTCATGAAAATCTTACGACAATTGATGGTGTAAAAATAGATTTTGCCGAGAAATGGGTACATCTTAGAAAGAGTAATACAGAACCAATTATAAGAATTTATACTGAAGCCAAATCACAGCAAGAAGCCGATACTTTGGCGGATGCCATTATTGCTGAAATTAAAGAAGTGGCTAATATTTAGTATTTTTAATGCGCTAATCTATATTCATGATTACTCCAGATTCAAATACAGTTCAAAAAACAGAACTAGAGCATTATTTTGACCAATTTAGGAAACAGATAATAGGTATAGATCAAGAGTTTGTCTCTCCTTATGGAAAGCAAAAGATTGTCTACACGGATTGGACGGCTTCAGGGCGTTTGTATCGTCCGATTGAAGAAAAAATCATGAATGATTTTGGTCCTTATGTGGCCAATACACATACTGAAACTACAGAGTCTGGAACTGCAATGACACTGGCATATCATAAAGCAAAAGATATTATCAAAGCTCATGTTAATAGTAGTGAAGACGATGTGTTGATTGCTTCTGGAAATGGGATGACTGGTGTCGTCAATAAGTTTCAGAGAATCCTTGGGCTTAAAGTCCCAGAGAATTTAAGAGAATACACAGATATTCCCGATGATATACGTCCAGTAGTTTTTGTTACGCATATGGAGCACCACTCTAATCAAACATCTTGGTTAGAGACAATGGCTATTGTTGAGGTAATTCCTGCATGCTCAAAAGGATTAGTTTGCATGGATAGCTTTAAGGCTCTGCTCGAAAAGTATAAAGATAAACCGCTCAAAATAGCTTCTGTTACAGGAGGTTCTAACGTTACTGGAATTCAGGCACCAGTACATACTATTGCAAAATTAATGCATCAGAATGGTGGTGTGTGTTTTGTGGATTATGCCTGTGCTGGTCCTTATATAGACATTGATATGCATCCTGAAGATAAGGAAGCTTATTTGGATGCTATTTTCTTTTCACCACACAAATTTCTTGGAGGTCCTGGTACTTGCGGAATTTTGGTCTTCAACAAGAAACTGTATAACAATATGATTCCTGATTGTCCTGGAGGAGGCACAGTAAGCTGGACAAATCCTTGGGGTGAACATAAGTATTTTGATGATATTGAAGATAGAGAAGATGGGGGTACACCTGGGTTTTTGCAAACCATTAGAACGGCTTTATCTATAAAGCTGAAAGAGCAGATGGGTGTTGATAAAATGCTAAAGCGTGAGCATGAAATTGTTGAACAATTATTTGATGCTTTTGAAGCAATACCAAACCTGAACATTCTAGCACCACAACATAGAGATCGTTTGGGAGTAATTTCTTTTTACATAGACGATTTGCATTATAATTTGGGCGTAAAATTATTGAACGACCGTTTTGGAATTCAAACTAGAGGAGGTTGTAGCTGTGCAGGAACCTATGGACATTATCTATTGCATGTAGATTATGAAACGTCGCACGAGTTAACCAATGAAATTTCAATTGGAGATCTTGCCAGGAAACCAGGTTGGATACGATTATCAATTCATCCTACAACCACATCGGAAGAGGTAGATTTTATCTGCAAGTCTGTAAAGGCTCTAGCAGAACATCACGAAGAATGGTCTAAAGCCTACGATTACGATCGTTATACAAACGAGTTTGTACACAAAGAATTTAGTAACAAGGTTAAAGAAAACCGTTTAAAAGATTGGTTTACGCTTTAGGCGCTTTGTCATAATGCTTCCAGCGTTTGTGCGTCCATAAGTAATATTCGGGAGCGTCTTTGATTTGGTCTTCTAACTGACGTAGGAATAAGTCGGTGACTTCAAAGTTTTCAAAGTTCTTGGGGTTTTCAGCAAGTGTTACTAATTCAGCTTCATAATAACCGCGTTTCACCTTTTTTATTTTCAAGTAACTCACTGCCATGTCCAGTTTTTTGGCAATCACTTCAGCACCAACAAACGTAGGAACCTTAATATTCATGAACTCAGCCCAATGATTTTTATCATTTAGTTTTG
Source organism: Winogradskyella sp. 3972H.M.0a.05 (assembly GCF_040493455.1). Classification (NCBI taxonomy): domain Bacteria; kingdom Pseudomonadati; phylum Bacteroidota; class Flavobacteriia; order Flavobacteriales; family Flavobacteriaceae; genus Winogradskyella; species Winogradskyella sp. 3972H.M.0a.05. Next base: position 197,513 of record NZ_JANFDA010000003.1, read on the forward strand.
GAGACTGATCACTCAAAAAGCCAATCATGAAAGGAACATCTTGCTTGGTTAACTCCACCATCTTTGGATAGGTATCTCTTGTGCTGATAAGTGTGGTGTTGTATTTTGATCTAATACGTCTTACTAAGGCATCAAAATATTTGTTCTTTATCTTTTTATAAACTCCAAATCCTTTAAAATTGAAATAATTCTCCGTTACCATAGACCATTCGTAACTGGCATAATGACCATACATTACGATGACATTTTTTTGCAAGCCTTCCAGTCTGGTGAATTCTTCAGGATTGATCATTGCAAATCGCTTCAAAAGTGATTTTTTTGAAGCTGACATTGATTTGATCATTTCCAAAAACATATCGCACATGTGGCGATAAAACTTTTTGGTTATTGCTTTAATTTCCTGTTCGGACTTTTCAGGAAAAACTAAATTGAGATTACTTTTTACAGTTTTTCGTCTATAACCAATAACATAAAATATAAGCACATACACCAAATCTGAAACCATATATAGTAACCTAAATGGTAAAATTGATACTAATAGTAAAAAAGGATATGCTATAATGTATACAATGAGATGCATTAATGTATTAGTTTTGTGGCACAAATATAATGTTATATTTATCGATACGTTTTAGATTATTATGGGAATAAGTATAGTAACAATAGTCATCATTGTAGCCAATGTTTTGATAACACAAAAAGGGTTCAATGATTACGGATTTTTTGACCGTTATAAGTTCAATGTCGGCAGTGTTAGAAGAGGTGAGCAAATAAGAATGTTTAGTTCTGGCTTCTTGCATGTAGATAACAAGCATCTAGCGTTCAACATGATTACGTTGTTCTTCTTTGCAGATGTTGTTGTTAAGCATTTAGGACAGTTTGAATTTATCGTCATTTATATCTCCAGCCTTATTCTAGGGAGCTTGTTTTCGCTTTATTTTCATAAGGACAATTATTACTATAGTGCTGTAGGAGCTAGTGGTGCTGTTACGGGGATTCTTTACTCAGCTATATTATTGAGACCAGATATGAACCTATATATGTTTTTCATTCCTGTACCAATACCAGCATATATTTTTGGAATAGGATACTTATTGTTTTCCATATATGGAATGAAAAATAAGCTTGGCAATATTGGGCATGATGCACACTTTGGAGGTGCAGTAGGAGGTTACATAGTAACTTTAATGTTAGCTCCTTATTTATTTAAGGCTAACTTATTAATGGTAGGATTGTTAGCAGTCCCCATTCTTATACTTTTTGTAATGCACAAAACAGGAAAGTTATAAATTAAAAAGAGAGGTTTTAAAACCTCTCTTTTTAATTAGTTGTTAAGTAGTTCTGCTACCTTCAATCCTAAAGCAGGGCCTCGAAGATTCTTTGCTACTATTGTTCCATTTTCATCTAAGATATAGGTTGCAGGGATGGAAGATATATTATATAGTCTGGCTACAGGATCATTGAAGTAGCTCAAATTAGACACATGATGCCAATTAAGTTTGTCATCTTCTATGGCTTTTAACCAACGGTCTTTTTGATTAGCTCTATCTAGCGATACACCAATAATTTCCAAACCTTTATCGTGATATTGTTCGTATACTCTAACCACATTAGGGTTTTCTCGTCTACATGGACCACACCAAGATGCCCAGAAGTCTACGATAGTTACTTTTCCTTTAATATCATTTAGAGCGATTTTATTTCCGTCTTTATCAGGCGCAGTAAATAAAGGTGCTTTTTTTCCTATTTGTAAAGCTTCAGACTTTTTTTGCTTTTCAATATGAGCAAGCATTTTGGTTTTTACAACTGTACCTTTTTTAGAGTTCTTAAGGTCGTCATCTAGTTCTTCGAAACTATTCATGAATCGTTCTGTATCGACATCTTTAGATTTAGACTGTTGTTCCAATAGAATCAAAGAAACCACACTCTCTGGATTTTGTGAAACAAAATCGTACCCAAAATTTTTCAACTCCTCATTTTTAGCACTTATTTTTTCTTGTAAAGTTTTCAGTAACTCTTCATCTTTAGCATAATTAGCTTGTCTTTGCTCTCCTAAGAGTTGTTGCACATCTTTACGTTTAGCCATGAGGTTATCATTAAACGTCGTGAATAAATCCGTGGCTTCAGAACCTGTGATTTTAGATTTCGCGATAACGTCTTTATCGATATCGACCACAATATCATCATTCTCTAAAACCAATTGTACACTTCCACGTACGTTATCAATAGTGATAAAATACATTCCTGGAGACTCGGCTTTTCCTTCAAATGTAAATGCTTCATTCATTACAATAGCAGTGTCTACAGGGATTTGTCTGCCCTTGTCACCAGAAACTTTTAGGTAAGCTCTAATACCATTGTATACTCCAGGTGCATTCGCCGTAATGATATAAGAATCTCTTTTTGGTTCATCTTTACATGAACTAAACAATAAGGTTAAAACTAATAGAATACTTAAGTTTTTCATGATCGTTTTTTTGTATTGCTACAAATATAAAAAGTTATCCCACTTTGAGAATAGCTTTAATAGTAATATTAACAGTTTTATAGTGTACTTTTGTATCAAATTTGAAGACCATTTAAATGACTCAAAACGATACTATTGTTGCTCTAGCAACACCTTCTGGCTCTGGAGCTATTGCAGTTATACGATTGTCTGGTACAAGTGCCATAGTCATTGCCGATAAGCAATTTAAATCTGTATCTGGAAAAGCTTTGGCCAACCAAAAAACACATACGATCCATTTAGGACATATAGTTGATGGTGATAAAGAGCTAGATGAAGTTTTGGTTTCGGTGTTTAAGAATCCAAACTCCTATACAGGTGAAGATGTCGTAGAAATTAGCTGTCATGGGTCTACATATATTCAACAAGAAATCATTCAATTGTTTTTGAGAAGTGGCTGTAGAATGGCAAATGCTGGAGAATTCACACTACGTGCGTTTTTGAATGGTAAATTAGATTTGAGTCAGGCAGAAGCTGTTGCCGATGTTATTGCGAGTGATAATGAAGCCTCTCACAAGATAGCCATGCAACAAATGCGTGGTGGGTTTTCATCTGAAATTGCAAAGCTACGCGAGGAACTCATGAACTTTGCCTCATTGATTGAGTTGGAACTCGACTTTGCAGAAGAAGATGTTGAATTTGCAGACCGTTCTGCTTTCAAAGAGCTTATCGATAGAATTAGTTTTGTATTGAAACGTTTGATTGATTCTTTTGCTGTAGGTAATGTGATTAAGAATGGAATTCCAGTCGCGATTGTTGGTGAACCCAATGTAGGTAAGTCCACACTGTTGAACGCACTGCTCAATGAGGAACGTGCTATCGTTAGTGATATCGCTGGAACAACTAGAGATACTATTGAAGATGAGATCGTTATAGATGGTGTTGGCTTCAGGTTTATCGATACAGCTGGGATCAGAGATACTGAGGATGTGGTCGAAAGTATTGGAATTCAAAAAACTTTTGAAAAAATAGCTCAAGCTCAAGTTGTCATTTACTTATTTGAAGCAAGTGAGAAAGAGTTATCTAAGCTTCAATTGGAAATCGAAAAAATCAAAAACAAGTATCCCCAAAAACCTTTAGTGGTTATCGCTAATAAAGTTGATCAATTGAATGAGGTTGAATTAAGCAAACTAGATGTCATTTCGAGCGCAGTTGAGAAATCTCATTTTTTGAAAATCTCTGCTAAGCATGGAGAAGGTGTAGACAGTCTAAAAGAAACATTATCAAATTTTGTCAATACGGGAGCCTTACGAAATGATGAAACCATCGTCACCAATACACGCCATTATGATGCCTTGTTAAAAGCTTTTGAAGAAATTCAAAAAGTAAAGTATGGTTTAGACTCAGGCTTATCGGGAGACCTTATGGCCATCGACATCCGTCAAGCCTTATTCCACTTTGGAGAAATTACAGGAGAAATCACTACTGACGATCTCCTTGGAAACATCTTCGCTAATTTTTGTATCGGGAAGTAATTCGTACCAAGTACTACAACAAGTTCAAAATAAAAATAACCTTTTTATTTACGTACCAACACTTATATAATAAGTGCCGCTTCGTATTTCCTACATCTACGAATTAATGGAATTTTGTTTAAAAATGCCATGATGAAAACTATTAGCTTAACAGAGTTCTTTAAAAGATATGGATATAGGTTAGTTATCAACACTTTTATTCTAACACTTTTTCTTTGTTTCCTATCAAATTCCGCATGGGGACAGCAAGTTTTCGATTATACTGGAGGTTTACAGAGCTATACTGTAGATGCCAATGCCCAAGAAGGCTCACAACTTACATTTAAAATAAAAGGAGGTGACGGTGGTCGTGCAGAAGTATGTGACTGTAAAGCAGGAGGAGGAAATGGAGCTATTACAGAAGCTACGATAACCATTGGATCTAATACGAGTGCTGGTCAAATACCACCGGGTACTGAACTTCGATTTATTGTTGGTGGAAAAGGAACGGATGAAATTAGATCTGGTTGCTTTGCAGGTTCTACTGGAAGTGGTGGTGGAGGTACCGCAGTGTTGGCAAATATAAATGCTGCTTGGCAAATTATTGCAGTAGCTGGTGGCGGTGGCGGTGCCTATCAAGGTCATTTCATTAGTTGTGTTGATAGACAACACGGACAAGGAGGACGCGCCACAACTTTTGGCGGAAATGGTGGTGGTTCTGGTGCAGGAACTGCTGGTTCTAATGGCACTGGAGGTGCTGGGTCTGGTAGTGGTGTTGCCGATTGGGTGGATATTTCAGGCGGAGGCGGCGGTGCCTTTTCAAATGGTACAGGTGATAATAGTACAAGTCCATCTGCTCATCCGATGGGAGGCAAGTTAGGATTTCCATCAGGAGGTGCTGGAGGTACCGAAGACGACTATGCTGGCGGATGGGGTTTTGGTGGAGGTGGCTCATCAGATGAGGGAGCTGGCGGCGGTGGTGGCTATTCTGGTGGCGGCGGCGGAAGTGAATTTGATAATGGCGGCGGCGGCGGTAGCTTTGCCAACCCATTATATACTTCAAATGTGAACATTACGGCAGGCAGCTATGATAATAACACTGAGCATGGATATGTCGAAGTACAACACGAATGTACTATAAACGTAACTGGTTTTGAATATATCAACCCTTTATGCTCCGATGACGATCAGGGGCGTATTCAATTCAACTATACACTTTCTGATACGGGATATTGTGATATGGCATTAGACTGGAACCTTTCTCCATCTAATGGATGGAATTATTTAGGGGATGGTATTTTCCGCTCCATGAGAGCTGGGGATTACACATTGACCGTTACTAATTTAGGTACTGGAGATATCTTTGAATACGATTTCACCGTGAGCGCTACAAATGTGCCTCCTGTAGCCGTGTGCGAAGAAAATATTACCGTTACTTTGGGTCCTGATGGCCTCTATATCGATCCGGACTTTGCACAGGTCATGGACGCTGGGTCTTATCACCCAACTTGCGATTATGTCTTGGATTTGGATGCTCAACGGACTATTTTTCATTGTGGTGATGTAGGGAGAGAGACACCTGTTATTTTAACTGTAACTGCAGAGAATGGTGCTTGGGACTATTGTACGACCTATGTTACGGTCTTGCCTTATGAAGGCCCTACAGCCAATTGTGTGCCTGATTTTGAATTAGATTTAGAAGGACAATCGTACAAGGTGCTTTCAATAGATGATATTAATGATAATTCTTCCTTCTTTTGTGAAGATGGCACGATACTTTTTGCAGCTGGTACAGACATCCATTATAATTGTGACGATTTGGGGCAGACCATACCCATTACAATCATCATGACTGACCTTGTTGGAAATACATCAGAGTGTACCACTATGATGACTGTTATTGATAGTAGCATACCCGTGGCCATTTGTAAAGACACCTACACTTTGGCCCTTCAAAATGGTACGGCTATCCTCGATCCAGCTGAATTAGATAATGGTAGTTATAGTAATGATCAATGTGGTGATCTTACATTTTCTGCAGATGTTGAAACGTTAACTTGTGATGATGTGGGTGAGCAACAGGTGACCTTCACGGTCACCAGTGCCAATGGGAATTCTGATTCGTGTGAAGTCACGCTTATTGTTACGGAAAATGGAGAATTTACAGCACAATGCCAAAACATTACCGTGGCACTCGATGACAATGGAACGTATACACTAGATCCAAGTGAAATAGAAAATGAAAGTATAGCCATTGGTTGCGCACCTCCTACATTTACCATTTCACAGGATACCTTTACATGTGACAACTTAGGAGATAACTTGGTAACCTTAACCATGACATCTTCAGATGGTCTTCAAACCAGTTCTTGTGAAGCTACCGTTACGGTCATTGATGACATAGCCCCTACGTTTGATACGGATCTTTATGACGAAATGACTATAGATCTCCGTTATGGTGGAACGATTACTTCATTGATCTCGGTGTTCAACTCTAATTCTTCTGATAATTGTAGTGTGCAGAGTGCAGGATTTACAGGCCCAACTTCTTTTACGTGTGATCAATTAGGAACATCGGTCCCTTCTTCCTGGACCATTGAAGATCAAAGTGGGAATACCTATGTGCATAATTTTGTTGTACACGTCATTAATACCCGCGAAGTCAGTATTGCATGTGCCCCTATTGATATTGATGTGACCAATGTACAAGGACAATATACCTTAACCGATGGTGATATCTACAATATATTATTTAACGCAGATGAATTTACTGAACTTGCTTGTTATGATATAATGGATCTTACATTGAGTCAAACGACTTTTGATTGGGCAGAAGATCCCTATTCGGTAGATGTTACGATATCCCTAACTGATGAAAATGGAACCGAACATAGTTGTACTTCAGCAGTCAATGTAAATCCTATTGATACTGCTTTTGTGATGACTTTTGAGACCTCTGGCACATTTGAAACGATCACTATTCCTACAACTGGAGACGGTTATAATTATAGTATAAATTGGGGTGACGGAACTGTAGAAACAGGTCTTACAGGAGATGCTACCCATGAATATAGTTACCCGGCGGTCTATACGGTTTTAATTACAGGAGATTTTCCGCGTATTTACTTTAATAATTCAGGTGATAAAGAAAAAATACGCTCAGTAATGGAATGGGGAGATATTTCATGGAGTTCTATGGAATCTGCATTTAGGGGGTGTTCAAATATGGATGTCACTGCCATTGATTCACCAGATCTTACCAATGTAACCTCAATGCGAGGAATGTTTAGAGAGTGCACCTCGTTAATCGGAACTACAGCCTTTAATGATTGGAACGTTGCCAATGTAGAAGATATGATACTACTCTTTGCTTCAGCTTCACAATTCAATATAAACATTAGCAATTGGAATGTTTCCAACGTTCAATTTATGACAGGTATGTTTGATTCTGCTTCTATATTTAATCAGCCTATTGGGAATTGGAACACGGGAAACGTAACCCATATGGGTGGAATGTTTTCAGGTGCTGAAGATTTCGATCAAGATTTAAATAATTGGGATGTCTCTTCAGTTGAAATAATGGCTGCGTTGTTCGCTAACGCTACAAATTTTAACGGGGATATTACAAGTTGGAACACCAATACCGTCACCGACATGCTCAGTATGTTTTCAGGTGCACAAGCTTTTAACCAGGATATCAGTGGATGGAATACCAGTAACGTATATAGGATGTTCAACATGTTTAGAGGAGCAGAAGACTTTAATCAGCCTATTGGTATCTGGAATGTAAGTGGCGTATCATCAATGCGCAATATGTTTAGTGATGCCTTAGCTTTTAATCAGGATTTGAGTAATTGGGATGTATCATCTGTAACCCATATGGGGAGCATGTTCAATGGCGCTGAAGATTTTGATCAAGATCTAAGTAATTGGAATATAGAAAGCTTAAGCACTGCTTCTTCTATGTTTACAGATTCTGGATTATCTAATGCCAATTATGATAACCTCTTAATCGGTTGGGCCACCTTAGACACAATGGCTGGAGAAACACTTATACCTTCAAATATTAATTTCGGTGGAGGAGACAGCCAATATTGTCTAGGTGAAACGGCAAGAAACACCTTAACCAATCCTACTGGATTGAATTGGACCATTACCGACGGAGGGCTTAATTGTGCTATAGATATTGTAGTAGCCCCTAAAGTCTATCTCCAAGGAGCTGCTTTAAACCCAAATGTAAGTGAAGAGACATTAATGCGTGATGATTTGCGTGTAGCAGGACTATTGCCAACGGTTAGCCCTTACGGTGATGATGCCAGTGTTGATGTTTCGGTTTTTGATGCTACAGGTAATGATGCCATTGTAGATTGGGTATTTGTAGAGCTAAGAGATAAAGGCGAAAACACTTTAGTTATCGATTCACAATCGGCTTTATTACAGCGCGATGGAGATGTTGTTGGTATAGACGGAGTTTCGGCATTATCATTTAATCAGGGCATCGACAATTATTTTATAGCGATCAAACACCGTAATCATTTGGGTATTATGAGTAATAGTGCGATTGGTCTAAGCAATGCGGTAACCATAGTAGATTTCGCTAATGGCAGCACAGCTACATATGGTATCAACGCTCAGACTATTCTTGGTATGCCAGTGGGTATTCAGGGGATGTGGGCTGGTGATGATAATGGCGATGGCAAAGTAAACATCATTGGCGCACCAAATGATACGAACACTATCCGTGACGCCGTACTCAACGATCCGATCAACTTGATCATTCAGTTCTACGGCTTTACAGTTTCGGGTTATACCTATGAGGACATCAATCTCACTGGAGGCGCAAACATTATCGGTGCGGAGAATGATGCGAACGTGTTGAGGGATAATGTACTGAATCATCCCATTAACATCATTTTACAATTCTATGGCTATAACATTTTGGAGCAGTTACCAGCAGTAGTACCTTCGGCACGGATGGCCTTTGATATAGAGATGACCGACAAGAACAATCAGAAACTAAACAATAATTAGATCTTATGACCCCTTTATTAATAACAAAGCATGTTCGTGGGAATTTAAAAGGGTGAAGATAACTATAACGATGTGGCCTCCTTATCTTTGGGTATAAGGAGGTTTTATATATAGTTAATTTGATCATTTTTGATTTTTAATGTTCCATTTTGTACTTATGACATCTTAAGCCTTATGAATATATAATGTTATTTTTTTGTATCGGTAAATAGGCTGAAGTAATTGTTAGATTGTTTTATTTTCTTCAAAGTCTGGGATGTAAAAATTACTGTTTTTAATATTTAGAATCAGATTTAAAGCCTACTTCCAAATATGAAATGTAGAATAGAATATTAAAATATTTTTTTTATCTTTAGAATTCAATACTCCCTTAGAACATTATTGGTTATTGGTTTACTCAAACCTAATGGAAATCCTTAATTTATTAATTAATGATAATTTCGACTGTCACTCAGTTTCTATGATGTTGTAATTGATCAAGTTATTTTAAGAATAATTACAAGAATCAAGACTTTGCGATTGTGTAGATTTTATTTTTAAACATTTCACAATTATGGATACGCCGTCGCACAGGACTTTAAGGGGATATGCTTTTGACCCTTCACTCTCTCAAAGATTAGATACCCATAGAATAAATCAAGTTTATTATAAGGTTCCTTGGGAGACCATCGATTATTCCGATGGTACTATACGGGGTGAATATGTCGAAATTATTGATTATGATCCGTCTATCTCAAAATTCTATGAGTCCATCAACTTTGATGAAAAAGCAATTCTTGCAAATGACGGTTTAGATCCAAGTGAAAGCAACCCTAAGTTTCACCAACAGATGGTGTATGCTGTTGTAATGACTACTATTAAAAACTTTGAACGTGCTTTAGGTCGAAAAATAATGTGGTCCACTCGAAAATTAGATTATAATCCTGAAAAAGGAAAGAAAAAATATGAAGATTATGTTGATAGATTACGAATTTATCCTCATGCATTAAGGGAAGCAAATGCTTATTATAGTCCATTAAAAAAGGCGCTGCTTTTTGGATATTTTCATTCCAATCCTGTAGATCAAAAGGATCAAATGCCCGGTACTTTAGTTTTTACCTGTCTTAGCCATGATATTATTGCGCATGAAACTACACATGCTATACTTGATGGATTACATCGTTATTATAATGAACCCACTAACCCAGATGTACTAGCTTTTCACGAGGCATTTGCAGATATAGTAGCGCTATTCCAACATTTCTCATTTCCAGATGTGTTAAAACATCAAATAGCAAGTACCAGAGGAGATTTAACACAGCAAAACTTGTTAGGTGAGTTGGCTCAACAATTTGGTGTGGCTATTGGAGGACATGGGAGTCTGCGCAATGCTATTGGTTCTATAAATGAAAATACAGGAGTCTGGGAGCGTAAACAACCAGACCCAAGTGAATATCAAAATACGTTACAGCCTCATGATAGAGGGAGTATTTTAGTTGCAGCAGTGTTTGATGCTTTTCTATCAATATATGAACGTAGAGTAGCTGACCTTAACCGTATCGCATCCAATGGGACAGGCATTTTACCGTTGGGTGAACTTCATCCAGATTTGGTCAACCGACTTTCTACTGAAGCTTCTAAAACATCCCAACATATTTTGTACATGTGTATTAGAGCTCTGGATTACTGTCCTCCAGTAGATATTACCTTTGGGGATTATTTAAGAGCTATAATAACAGCTGATACTGATCTAATAGCTGAAGATGTTTATGCATATCGATTAGCTTTTATAGAAGCATTCAAAAAAAGAGGGATTTATCCATCTGGTGTAAGATCATTAAGTTCTGAGAGCCTCAAATATCCAACAATAAAAATAAAAGAAGAAAACAATGGTTTAATAAAAATAGTTGCTGATTTTCTAAGAATGTATGCAAATATAGTTGCATATCATCCAAAAAGAGAGGCTATATATGAGATTACCTATGGAGCTATATCTGGGAGCATAAACACTCATATGAAACAGTTAATAGGCTATGAGTTTTCGAAAAGAATAACGGGCTTACACCAAAGAATTAATGTAAAGTTCACTCAATCAAGAGAATTCAAGGAACTTACAGGCTTAATATTTGGAGAAGATGGGGCTGAATTTGGCATTAGAAATTCGCGCACTTATCCTCGTTGGGCTTCTTTTTCAATTCAGAATTTAAGAGTTGTCTCAAGAGTTGGACCTAATGGCAACAAATTGAATCAGGTGGTGTTTTCTATCATACAAAAATCAGGAGTGATTATTGAAAACGACAAAGTAAAGCGTGTAGAAATTCCAGATCGTGATAAACCCCCTAAATTAAATCCTGGGGAGACCTATTACATTTATAAAGGAGGATGTACTTTGATACTAGATTTAGATTCCCGTAAACTAAAATATGCTATCAAGAAGCCGTTAATTGTTTTCCCTAAAAATAGAAGACCTTCTAGAATACCTGAGTTAAATACCGAAGACATTGAAAAGCAGTTTAAATACATTTATGAAACTAATGTTATGACCATGAGTGAATTTCAAAGATATTTTAGTGCTGCAGTAGATTATAATGCTTTAGAGCCTTTTGCAATGCTTCATCAACATTAATAGACTATGGAAGAAATAAAAGATGTCGAAATAAGAATGTACCGAGCAGGAACAGGAGATTGCTTTGTATTAAAATTTTTCTCTGATACCTCTGAGATATTTACCATGATGATTGATGGTGGTACTTGGTCAGGTACGAAGAAAGAATTACAGGTTATTGTAAAAGACCTTAAAAATTATGTGGGTAATAAAATCGATTTGTTGGTTATTACACATGAGCACAAAGACCATGTCTATCTGTTTAGTGCTTGTGAGGAGTTATTTACGAACGATTTTGACGTAGATGAGGTTTGGATGGCTTGGTCTGAGGATGATCAAGACGAAACTGTGAAAGAGTGGAAAGAAAAATATGGGCAAAAGAAAAGAGCCTTGGCCTTAGCTTCTGAAAGAATAGATAAAGGAATTAAAAATCAAAATGTTATTAGTCAACTTAAAAATGGATTCCAAGGCGAAAAAGTGGTGAATCGTTTTAAAAACTTTGCTAGTTCCTTAAATGATTTTAAGGCCCTTCATTTTTCTGTTGATAAGAAGAAAAAATATAAAGGTGGACTCAAAGGGATGGAAGTAGTTAAAAATCAAATTTCCAAGGACAATATACGCTATTGTAAGCCAGGTAATATTGAAAAAATTTCTAAACTAGAAGGAGTTAATTTTTACATCCTAGGCCCACCATTATCCATCGATGCCATAAAAGATCATGGCAGGACAGCAGAAGAAGGAGATCTTTATGATCATAATGAAATTTTAAGAAGAAGTGATTCATTTTCTGCAGCAATCACAAATACAAATTCTAGTGACAATATTTCACCCTTTGACCCAAGTTATTATAGTAATAGAACTAGTATAAAGAAATATTACAATGACGAAACTGAAGCCTGGCGCACAATCGATCTCGATTGGTTGGTAAGTGGAGCAGGGAACTTAGCCTTAAGAGTAAATTCAGGTATAAATAATTTAAGCTTGGCAATGGCAATCGAGTTTGAAGATTCAAAGAAGGTAATGTTATTTCCAGGCGATGCAGAGTTTGGTAGTTGGAAAAGTTGGCACCAAATAGATTGGGAGGAAACAGGTGCGAAAAAGAAGCATCTTACCGAGGATCTTTTAAACCGTACTGTTTTTTATAAAGTAGCGCATCATCTTAGTCATAATGGAACAGCTAAAGAAAAAGGACTAAAAATGATGAAATCATCGGACTTGGTAGCTATGGCAACTTTAGATTTTAAAAAAATCAGTTCTAATTGGAAAAGTACAATGCCAAATAGAGGGATTTTAAAGGATTTGATTAATCAAACGAGAGGTAGATTAATAATTATGAACGAAGAAGATTTGTTTTATGATTTTGATGAAAAAGTGCCAATAAGTGAGCGTATTAAAGATGAAAGAAAACGCCTCACGGATAAAGAGAAAAGTAAATTTAATGCTTCATATAAGGAGCATAAGTTATACAAACAATATAAGCTTGATGTAACAAAAAATTAAAATATGTAAGTATGAAACTTTTTGAATTTAAAGAAAATGAAGTCATAACACCAGAGTTGTTATTAGATGATTTGAAATCTATAGAATCCATCATAAATAGCCCAGATTTTGCCACCTATGCTCTTTCACAAGACAGAGGCGCTGTAAATTTTGCTATGAGTGGTGATAGGAGCTTAAACGAAAATGATTTGAGTAATCAGTTCATAGCGTTTCAATTATCCAATAAAAAAGATGGACCTGCAATACTTGAATCATCAGAAGTAACATCTTCAATAAAAGGTTCGACTGAAGAACCAGATGTTCTTATGAATTTAGAAATGCAATCATTTCATATTGGTAAAGATGTCGATGTTGATAAGAATACAAGAGCTACCATGCGAATCAATATCGGAAAAGATGAAAATTCAACAGATAAATATTTTGATACAGCATTTTGGAGCATAGCAGCTGGATTAGATTTATATAATAAAGCAAAACAAAAACCAGCAGATCCAAAAGATTTAAAAGCTGATTTCAAACAAGCATTTGGTAATAGACCAATCGAAATACCAGGAGGGTTGTCTAAAATGACGTTTGAAGTTGTGAAACATCGTGAGCCAAAATGGTGGCAAAGAATTTTCAAGTTTTTGCAGTCTGATACTGGTAAGAGCTTAACATCTACTTTAGGTTTTCCTGCCATTACAAATAATGCAATTAGTTTGCTTGATGAATTGTTAAATAAGTTAGACAGGTCGGAGCCAGACATTTTATTCAAAAGTAGACCACTTAGGCTTGCGTTGTCTGAGAAAGCTAAATTGGATTACACAGGAGGAAGTGAAAGAATAAAAATAGGTTCATTAACCCCTGGATTTTGTGTTTTGGCAAGAGGTAAGGACTTCAATACATTTATAAATTCCGATGCTTACTATTATCCAACTTATGGGAAATTGGTTCCTTCAAATGTGAGTAATGCCGATTTGGTAAGAGGGAATTATGATGATCCTTTTGAGAATGTAACTTATTCAATATTCCGTATAGGTATGAAATCACACAAGCTAGATCCTGCTTTCAATTTTGGATAAAATATAGTTCAATAAAATGAACATATAATTATTGAAATTACTTAAGTAGTGAGATTCCCTAAAGACTTATTTGCAAAATTGATAATGACCATATTTGTATTGTAGGCATTTAAGACCTCACAGGTTATATAATACTACTTCCTGTATCGGAAAATAAATCTCTTCACCCTAGCAAGTAGTAATACTTGATTTTAGTTTTAGTTATATATACGATATCATACAGTGTTGATTATCAGTAGTTTTGGTTAATGTCATTTGTAGTCTATCGTTAGAGCTGCATGATTTAAAAACTGTAAATAATAAATACACTTGTATTTTAAAATGAAACTACTATGGAAACAATAAATTTTCAACTGTTTAATTTGATAAGAACAAATAATCTAAAGCTAGGGAGTTCAGATAGCAGAGATGGAGCTCAGTGGGTGGTAAGTCCACCACAATTGGTTACTCCACTCAATGCTGGTGAATGTCAAGGTACTATAACAGCAAATCAAGGAGCAAAATTATATTTTGAGTATAAAATTGAAGGCTCAAGAAACCCTGTAGATTTTTTATATGTTAATTGTAGGTTAGTCAATGGAGAACCTAGAATTGATGCAGGAACAGGGACTACAGATTATAAAGTAAGTTCCAACTATATTAATGCAGGTCCTAATCGATGGATTGTTAATATAGATTTTAGAAAGGCTTAGTAGTATAGTTATATGACTAAACCTTTCAATATAATAGTTTTACGAAAAGTTAATAAACCTCTAAAACTATTTGATATGTAGTTTACTCTCATTATTTTGATTGCTTTAAGGAAACACAAATCCACTTTCTTGATAATAGAATAACACATTGAAATGAAATTAAAATTTTCCTTCTACTTAATAGTCTTATTAATAATAAGTTGTAGCTGTAAAGTAGAAAGAAAACGCTCTATAAATACTCAAGCTCTTGATGAAGTAGTTAAATCTGTTATGGATGATAATAATATCCATGGGTTATCAGTAGCTGTGGTCAAAGGCAATGACACTAAGTTTTTGGAAAGCTATGGTGTTCTCCATAATGGAACAGAAACAAAAGTAGATTCAGAAACACTTTTTAGTGCACAATCTTTAAGTAAAACATTTACTGCATTGGCAGTTATTGTAGCAGAACAAGAACAGTTATTGAAGTTAGACTCACCAATTATTGAGTACTTGCCTGAGTTCAAAGTTGGCAGCGTACATGAAAAGAATGCGTCAGCAAGAATCACACTACGGCATTTATTAAGCCATACTTCTGGTTTACCTGCAGATGCTCCTGTAGGAAATATATTTTCTCCTAGCTTTAATAATTATGATTCTTTTCCTTTATCTGAAAGGGTTTTGAGTGTAAATAACGTTTGGTTAAAAGATTCAGTAGGAGTCAATTACAATTATTCAAATATTGGATTTGATATTGCTGCCCACATTATTGAGAAAGTAAGTGGTCAATCTTTTTCTGAATATCTGCGTGAACATATTCTCATTCCTCTGAAAATGAAGAATAGTACGTTTGAGCTGAATACCATACCGTCACATTCAAATCGAGCTAGAGGACATTGTTTTGGAGTAAATGAAGAACTTCCAGTTTTATTTTCTTCCGTTGGTGCAGGAGGGCTGTATACAACAGTAGCAGACATGAGTAATTTCCTGAAATCAGCAATCAATCAATTTCAAGAAATTCTTAATCAAAAAAGCCACGATGAATTCATAAGAATCCCGTTTTCAAAAAGAAATAATGGGTATGCTCTTGGTATTCAAGTTAATGAGGTGAATTATTGTGTGCCTTATTACAGTCATACAGGGAACGGTTTTGGGTTCACAGCTACGATGGCTTGGTTTCCCACAGAATCTTTAGGCATGGTAATTCTTAGTAATAGAGAATCGGTATATTCTGGTTTAACTTCAATTCAGCAGACCATACTAGAACATTATGCAAAGCCAGACTTCTTAAAATCAAACTGTACTGATATCGATGAATATCCTAAAGAGATCAAAAAAGAAGAGATTTCATATTATCAATCGATATCTGGTGGATACTCTAACGGAAATGTGCTATTAGAGTTTGAATTAAGAGGAAATAAATTTGGAGTATTGTCGCCTAGTAATGGTGATTTTAATGCGTTTCATTTTGTATCTAAAAATCACTGGGTTTTTAGAGATGGAACAGAAACTATACATTTTAAACTCAAAAATGACAGGCTTACTAACCTAAATAATGGAATGACTTTTTCTAAAATTGCTAACCACACAAATGCTAATGCGAAAAGTAATCCTCTATGGGAGAATTATGAAGGCAGGTATCGCGCTTACGCTTATGGAGTTTTAGAGTCTGTAGAAAATATTGAACTAATCAATGGTCATCTGCACTTGAATGGTAATATGCTATATGAGAAGTTTCCGAATATTTTCTTTGATCAGTTTGGGCAAGTGGTAGATTTCAGTCAGGGAAATGCAAAGATTGAGTATGCCTCGTACCACAAAATAGACTAAGCGATGATTGTTTAGGGTTTTTTAATTTATATTCCTGACGTTGTTTGCATTAATGGTAAATTCTGAATAGCTTTAGTGTATCCTATTTATAATCAAATATTTAGTATGATACAAGAATCTATAGAGTTCTCTGCCGAACTTCTTAATCAATTCCTAAAAAATAAGTTTTCCTCTCCTGAAGGCAAAGTAATTATAAATAACATTATTCAAAGTGACGGTTCTTTATCTTCAAAGAATCGGAATAAAGTCGTCATCTCCTTAATTAATGTGAGCAAAGAAACCCAAAAGAATTTTTACAACAAACCTGATAACCCAGTTGGAGATCAACCTACAATTGCTCCAATAGAAAGATATAACGTTGACATACTAGTGACTTCGAGTTTTGATAGATATAGAGAATCATTAAAGTTTCTGAATGCTTCTATTCTTTTTTTTCAGATAAATCCAGTCATTAGTGTTTCTTCCAATTCAGACATTCCTGAAGGAATTGATAGATTAGATTTTCAACTAGAGCATATATCTTATTTTGAAATGCATAGTCTCTGGAGTGCTATGGGAGCTAAGTACCAACCTTCAGTAATTTATAAAGTAAGGTTACTAACAAGTAATCGCGATAATACAGAACAGTCTATACCGTCTATATGAGCTCAACCAATTTTAAACTAGTTTTTAGAGTGGATTTCTTCCATTCCTATTACCAAGATGATCATTTTAGAGGCTTAAACTTTAAGGCTTCTGGAGGCACAAACCAACTCATGAGTCGCTATAACTTTAAAATAATTGTTACAGCAACTGGATTTGATTTTTATGCCAATACACAACAGTCATTAAAAGACTTCCTCAATTATATTAATCAAGCTACTGAAGTAGACCATTTTCATTTTACAGTGACTACTATCGATACTGTATTTTACTCATTTACCGACTTACCCATAGATTGGAATGGGCAAATACAATACGAAAGTAATTCTATAATGAATGACAATGAACTAAAAGGGACTATGGGAGACGATGTAACAACTGAAGGGTTTGCTAGTTTGAAGATATACTTTGATGACATAGTAGCTGCTACTGGAGAAAATAATATAGGACCAAAATACAAGGTGGTTTTTAATGCTAGAAAGACGCAATGGAGATATTATGTAATCAACAGAAGTAATATAAATCTTGAAAATGTAAAAGTAGTTGATCAAAATTCAGAAATAAAGTTTGAAGCTATTGGAGAATCTACTATCCCAAATGGAGAGAAAGCCTTAATGTTTTCTTCAGGTAATACGTTTCTCCCTTTAAGCGAAGTCTCAAAGTATAAGTTTGATTTAGTTTTGCCCAAAGGTGATAGAATATTAAGTAAGCAGATTATCTTTTCAGGATTACCTAGCCCCAATGCTTCTAACCTTATGGTCGACAAAGTAAATAATGAAAATATAGTAATCTCTCCAATGTATGTTTATGCATAATACGTTTTTTAGCTAATGAACATTTCAAATATTAAATCACCAGGAGTTTATATAGACGAGATCAATGCATTTCCAAATTCCGTAGTTGCAGTAGGAACAGCCATCCCCGCATTCATAGGATATACGCCTCAAGCTACTTTTGAAGGTAAGTCCTATACAAATGTGGCAATGAAAATTAATTCATTTGCTCAGTTTGAAGCAATTTATTGTTATCCAGACCCTGAACCTCCTGCTGCTCCAGCCAAGCAGTATAACCCACAATATTATTTGGTTGAGCAAGATACCCAACCAGTAAAAGGAGATTTTGTAAACATAAATGGAAAATTCTATTCCATAGTTCCAGACCCAAATACAATTTACTATTTGTACAATAGCATAAAACTATTTTATGATAATGGTGGAGGAGAAGCTTACATAGTATCGGTAGGAAGTTATGGTGAACCTTCTAAAAAACCAATGGAGGTAGGAGCTCAAATAATTAACCAAAATGTTAGCTTAAATGATTTGCAAGGTGGCTTAGAACTTTTAGAGAACGAAACAGAACCTACCATGTATATCTGTCCTGAAGCGACACTGCTCACAGTCGAAAACAATGGAACCTTAATGAAAACGATGCTACAACAAGCATCAACAATGCAAACCGCAATATGCATTTTTGATATTATCAGAGGAAACGATCCAGATCCGGTGACTTATGAAAATGATATTGAAGCATTCAGAAATAATACAGGTTCAGAAGGATTGAGTTTTGGAGCAGCGTACTATCCGTTCATTGGAACCACAATAATGCAATCATCTGATTTGGACTATACCAATTTATTTGGAGGAGATATACAACGTCTAAAATCCTTATTGAATCCTATAGATGTGCCAAATGAAACCGTTGCTACTATTTTATCAAATATTGAAAACAGTATAGGAGATCTAACCGTTGCTCAGTATAATAATGCTTTAATCAATGCTAGTACCGATTATGCAGCTATTATTAAAAGTGTTTTGAGCGTCGCAAATATATTACCTACAAGTGGAGCCATGGCAGGGATTTTTACTAAAATAGATAATGAAAGAGGCGTCTGGAATGCACCAGCAAACATATCGATCACTGGAGCAGCATTTCTGCCAATTAATTTAACAGACACCCAACAACAACCTCTCAATGTAGATGCTGTTTCAGGAAAATCTATTAATGCAATTCGGCTTTTCTCTGGAGGCCTTGGAATCCTTGTTTGGGGAGCACGAACGTTAGATGGCAATAGTTTAGATTGGAAGTATATTCCTGTAAGAAGAACAATAATTATGATAGAACAGTCTTGTAAACTTGCAGCACGAGCTTATGTTTTTGCACCAAATGTTAAGAATACTTGGGAAGCGGTAAAATCTATGATAAGTAGTTTTTTGACTACCATATGGAAACAAGGAGGACTTATGGGAGCAACACCTTCCGAAGCCTTTTCTGTGCAATGTGGCTTAGGAACTACAATGACTGGACAAGACATACTAGAGGGTTTTATGAATGTGACTATAAGTGTTGCATTAATTAGACCCGCAGAGTTTATTGTTATTCGCTTTCATCAGCTTATGCCTAATTCATCTTAGTTCACTTTGTACGCAGTCCCTTTTTCGACTCGGATTTTTTGATTGGTTTTTTTTACTGCACGCTTGTATTCAAAAGTATAAGAAGAGTCAGTAGTGGTTAAAATTTTAAAATGAATAGCTTCTTGCTCAGCCATTGATTTTGGATTGATTTTCTTTTGAATGAATTCACAATCGTTGATCCAACGAATGGAGGCCGAATCTACCTTGCCATCAAAATAATCAATATTGAATTTTTCAGTACGGAGAAAAGTTCCTGTCTTTTTTACGCCATCAATCGTATAGCTAAATTCAAAAGTACCAGTCTTATAATCCTTGCAGTTGCGTTCAGTTTCAAAACAGCTTGTTAGTAGAAAAAGTACCAATAATACTTTGACAATCTTCATAAAACTAGTTTTTATCCACGATTTTACCATCTACCATTACTAACTTTCGATCTGCCATATTTGCTAACTCTTCATTATGAGTTACGATAACAAAAGTTTGTCCAAATTCATCCCTTAGTTTGAAGAACAATTGATGTAATTGATCAGCAGATTCGCTATCCAAATTACCTGAAGGTTCATCAGCAAAGATTAGATCAGGTTTATTCATTAACGCTCTAGCCACAGCAACACGCTGTTGCTCTCCACCAGAAAGCTCGTTTGGCTTGTGATTGTATCGTTCTTGTAAGCCAAGATACTCTAACAATTCTTTGCCTTTAGTCTCCGCTTCAGATTTTGAAGCATTGTTTATAAAAGCTGGAATGCAAACATTTTCTAATGCTGTAAACTCTGGTAAAAGTTGATGAAACTGAAAGATGAAGCCGATATGCTCATTTCTAAACTTGGCGAGAGACTTTCCATCTATAGCGTTGACATTAGTACCGTTAATAATGAGTTCGCTACTGGTTGTATTATCACTTTTATCTAGTGTTCCAAGTATTTGCAGTAGCGTTGTTTTACCAGCGCCAGATGCTCCAACTATGGCAACGATTTCACCTTTGTTAATGTTTATGTCTACACCCTTAAGCACATGAAGATCTTTGTAGTGCTTTTGGATATTTTTAGCGTTAATCATCAATTAATTTTGAACGATGAAATTACTACATAAAATGCTATGGGCAAAACGGTTTAAGTTTTCTTTTTTGTATATTAAAATTTGAAACAAAAATCTTAAAGCGTATTAGATATGGATACTGTTTATGAGAAGTTCTACAAGGGAATGTACTTAAAAACTGGAGGATATATTCCGTCAGAACCTATCAACCAGAATATTTATCCTGGAGACTTTTTTCAAATTAGAGATGGGGAGATGATTCTTCTAGGAAATATTTATAAAAATTCAGTCATTAGTGTTGAAAATACCAAATTTAATTATGAAATAGCTTTAAACCCTGTCAATTGGACATTCAGCAAGGGTGTCACAAAACCCTATTCAGGAAGAGGAACAGGAAACAATCCTATTGAAGGTGAAATTGAATTTAGTAAGCAAATTTTGGCTTTTGATAGTCCTGGGAGCTATTTTTTTAAAGGAAAAGACCCAAAAGCTTGTAAGATTACTAATTGGTCAGATATTAAACAAGAGCTCATTATTAAACTTACTCAAACCTTGTATTCTTTTAGGGATGTTTATGTAGTTACTGAGTGTGTGACTATGAATAACTGGACTTTGGCCATATCCAATTCAAAGAAAGGAGAGTTAGAAATCGCAGCAGACAATGAGAATTTTGGTTTGGTTGATATTTTTGGACATGTTTCATCTAAAACCATTCAATCCAAGGATATTGAATACTATCACAGAGAAACTAAGCGAAAGCCTAGCTTCTTTAAAGCAAAAAAGTTAGCTATTCAAAATGATAAGTTAGAAACTTTTATTAGTGAACAAATTGCAGACAAAATGGAAAAAAACCAATGGGCTAATGATTTTTATGAATGCGATTTTGGTATAGAACTTATGAGTCCTAATTCTTCTATATCTAGTAATCACAGTATCTCAGTATTGGACATGTTACAAGCCAATGAGTTAAATCCTAATACTGCATTGCTATACTTTAAATGGGAAGATGCGAATTTGGATGATTTAGAACGACTCTTCTCCCGCGTCTAGCATTTCGTAAACGATATTGAGCAGTTCTGTTACTAGTATTTTGAGGTTTCTTCCTGAAAATATTTTTAACATTGTTGTAATCAATAAAATATTGAAGTCTTACTGAAAGTGTATGCTCGAAGTCTTGTTCAAAAAGTGTATTTAAGCTGTCAAAATAACTATCTCCAGATGCGTTACTAAAGTTGAACAACTGATTTCTGTATAGTGCCGTTAAAAAGCTACCAGGCGCAACTTGCCATGTATAACTAAGGTCTAAGTTCCATGTGTTGAAGTTAACATCTGGGTCATCAATATCATCTGTAGTATAACCATCATCAGTAGACAAACTACCGTTTTCTTGCAGTGCATACAATCCGTAATCATATTCCACCGTAGACCAGAAATTCCTAAATGATAATGACAACGTATGGAATGGATTAAAGCTATAGCTACTAGAAATACTGTTCTCAATAGACACAATGTCACGCTCTCCAAAAATGATATCATCATCTATATTGGCAACAAAACCACGACTCCCTTTATTGTTTCTGTAGGAGAGCCCATAATTAATAATGAACTTATCACTAAATCGATATGTTGGGTCTACGCCAAAATTATAACCAAATAGATCTCTTTCGCTATCAAAAGCATGGAAGGTCCCAGCATTAAGCCCAATAGAAAATGGTTTGGCAGAATTGGTGTCTAACCAACCACCAATAAACCCAATATTTTTGAATACGAAGAAACGCTTGTTCTCAAAATCCCTTGGCTCAAAAAAATCGAACTGCTTACCAGGCTCAAAGTTGATGTTGCCACCAAACCACATAAGCTTCTTAGTTTGAGCATTCATATTGAATCCAAAATTGGTTCCTGTAAACGTACTTGGTTTGTATAATCGTCTATAGTTTACCCAAGTATTAATTCTGAAATTATTAAGCTTCTCTGTAGGCTCAAATATTTGATAAGAGGCATCTATACCAAAATTGTTGAAGTTATTTCTGAAGTTTAAACCAAGGTCATTAATATCGTAACCTTCGTTAGAAAATCTGTGATCGAAACTATACCTGAAATTACCATGAGATTTTCTAACCAAAATGAAAGAGCTCAAACCAGTTTTGGTACCATCGGCTTGGTTGACATTACTCATTTTAACGTCCCCGCGAATGTTATACGTATTACGTTTGTTGGAGATATCTGCCACCAGTCCAGTAACATTTCCATCTCTAAAGTGGCCATCTCTGGTAACGTTTGTGTTAATCAAACTTACCGAGGAGTTACCGTTAAACTGTTGGTCTATGACTAAGATGTTGTAATTGGCAAGGGGTTCCACAACTTCAGATCTATCGGTGACTACAGTTTCAAACTCCATAGTCACATCATTAAAGACTTCTTCAGTTCTTCTTACCACAGTCTCTGTCTTTTCTGTAATAGCATTAAAGAAACCAATACCTAATCCTTTCTTTGTTCTTCCAGATACTTTTACAGCATTCAATACTTTTACTTCATCAGGGAAATCCACATATTCTTCATTATCGGCAAGATCAATCCCTGTTGGTGCATTTCCAATACGTCTAGAGAAGAACAGGTTTCCTTTATTGAAGAGATCGATACCTTCCTTAAAAAATTGACGTTGTTCCCCAAAAGTTTGTTCAAAAGGTCCAAGGTTGAGTCTTAAGTTATCAAATCCAGCCTGACTGAAATCTGGAATTAAAGTTGCATCTAGCGTGAAATTTTCTGTAATACCATACTTTACATCAGCTCCGATACTGTAATTAGGACTTTCGAGCGTATTATAGACCGTAGATAAGAAAGGGTAAAAGGCTAATCGAGTAGGAGGCTCTATATTCTCTATGCCTTTGAGTTCTCCATGATAAAGCCCAATATTACCTTTAGTTCTATCTAATGGATTCCATGTATACTGAGTATTATCTATTCTAAAACGACGGTGAAATTGTAACCCCCAAGTTTGAACTTCTTGATTTGAGAATCTAAGTGTTCTATATGGAAGTTTCATTTCAACAATCCATCCATCATCAACTATCTTTACAGCACTATCCCAAACAGCATTCCATCCAAAATCCTCACCAATACTTGGGTTAGCAATGGCATCGGCTTGTGTACCCGAACTAAATACAAAGAACTCAGTATCATTTTGCGCATCATTGTTTGGATTCAAAACGACAAGAAAAAAATCTGAATTACCGAAGTTGTCTCTACTCGTAAATTGGGTCTGTATATCTTCCGGATTGTCCTTTAGGTAAGCAGCAACATAGATTGCATTATCATCATAAGCCATTTTTACAATGGTCTTCTTATGCTCTGGAAGTCTGACGCCCATTTCTGGTCTAAACTGAATAAAATCTGTAGCGATTTCAGCAGTTTTCCATACGTCATCATCTAGTACACCATCAATTTTTGGTGCATTAGCTGTACGCTGTATGTTTAACGTCTTTTTTTCTTCCTGTGCATTGATACTCAATAGATGAGAGAACGTAATCAATGCAATGAGTAAGCGGATTTTCATTATTTTGATTGATGATTAGCGATTGGTTTACTTATAGATTTAAGAAATAGCTCCATGTTACACTTCACACACAAAACTATAAGTTTGTCAATGCTATTTTCCTAAATTAACGTTAAAAACTAGTATACATTGTTAATCTTGCAATGTGCTCAGGTAAATTCAATCTTGAAATATTTTATGTACATTTAGCAAAAACCCCACTATGCCTTATCAAAAATTCGAAGAATACAACATTAAAGTTACTGACGACGTAAAGGCCAGATATAAGAGTATTATTGAAGATCTGGGAGAAGATGTAAATAGAGATGGTTTGTTGAAAACACCAGAACGTGCTTCTAAAGCCATGCAATTTCTAACCCAAGGTTATCATCAGGATGCAGCCGATATTCTCAAAAGCGCAATGTTCAAAGAGTCGTATAATGAAATGGTCATCGTGAAGGATATTGAGTTATATTCGCTTTGCGAACATCATATTTTACCATTCTTCGGAAAAGCACATATCGCCTATATTCCTAATGGTTATATCGTCGGATTAAGTAAAATACCCAGAATTGTGGATGTGTTTGCTAGACGTCTGCAAGTACAAGAACGACTCACAGAACAAATTTTGGAGTGTATTAATAACACATTAAAACCTCAAGGTGTAGCTGTTGTCATAGAAGCTTCGCACATGTGTATGATGATGCGTGGTGTGCAGAAACAAAACTCTGTAACAACCACTTCTGGTTTTAGAGGAGCATTCCAAAACCTAGAAACGCGAAACGAATTCTTGAAACTCATTAGCGAGAAGTTGTCTTAGTTTCTATTATACTTCAGATGGATAAAAGAGTGTTAGATGACTAAGGCAAAAAGGTTTGAGGGATGCATATTAGGAGGAGCAATTGGAGATGCTTGGGGTAGCGGTTTCGAGAATCAATTTGAACAAGAAGACGATACATTTTATTTGATTGGAAACCCAAAGGTAAAGTTGCCAACCTGGGGAATTACTGACGACACGCAATTGACTTTAGCCACAATTGAAGTAATAATTGATAATGGAAAAATCACCCCTGAACTAATAGCAAATCAATTTTTACATTATTATCAAAAGAGAAAACTTAGAGGTGTTGGCTCAAGTACCTATAAAGCATTAAAGGAACTAAGTTTTGGAGGTCATTGGAGTCAAGTAGGAAGAAGAGGGGAATATGCAGCAGGAAATGGAGCTGCAATGCGAATAGCTCCACTTGCTTTTGTACAAGAAATCAAAAATTCAGAAATACGAGACATTTGCCTAATTACCCATAATAATGATGAAGCCTATATAGGTGCTATGTGCATAGTCATTGCAATCAGAGAAATCTTAAATGGTAATTGGACAGGAAAATCAAACCTCATAGATCTCATAATAAAACAAATTCCGGATACAAGAGTTCGAGATAGACTAATCGAAATTAAGGATATTGAAAATCTCGAAGAGATAGGAGAAAAGGGCAACGATGGATATGTTGTGAATTCAGTACCATTGGCAATTGCAGCTGCTAATAAAGTACAAGAAATAGGGATTGAACAAATGTTCACCCAATTGATTGATATAGGAGGAGATACAGATACTAATTGTTCAATTGCTGGACAGATTGCAGGAACGTTAATAGGAAAAACAGGTATACCATTAGATTTAATAAACAAATTAGAAGCATTGGATGATTATAATTGGATTGAATCCACTATCAATAGATATAGAGAAAAGAAGGGAGTGTAACATTCTCAGAATTCAGTATACATATAAGGTGCAAGAGATTGGCACCTTTTTTGTTTCCTCAATGTTAAAAATCCAAATACGATGAACTTAAAACATAAATATAGAAACCTAATCCTGAGTATTATTTTAGACCTTATTGGTTTTATCCCATTTATCGATTTGATTTGGGCTCCAATTTCAGGATATATAATGACTAAACTTTACAAAGGTGAATCAGGTAAAATTGCAGGGGTCTTCACATTCATTGAAGAAATATTACCAATGACCGACTTCGTGCCTTCATTTACCATAATGTGGTTTTACACCTACGTGTTCAAGAAAGTCGATAAGAATACAATTATTGAAGTATAGATTATTCTACAACGTAGATAAATTCATCGACTTCAGAAAGCCTGAAATATCCAAACGGAAAATCATCTGGACTAGTTGTGTTGATACAATTCCCTCTAACCGTAGCAGGTTGTGTTTCAAAAGGACCACCACCTTCTTCACTGTTTTGCTGTAGTAAGATGAACATGAATTCATAGAAACGACGAGATACACCGTAATTTCTTATGGTTACAACATCGCCTGTATCTAATTCTTCTTCAGTATAGAAACCAAAGATTTGATTTCCGTTAGTAAATTCATCATCGTAAACTTCTAGAGTAGGTATCGCAGGAATATCACTTATGAACTCAAAGAAATAATAGTTTTCTTCATCAGCAGGATCAGTATAAAATGCTTTAAGCTCTGTTTCTTCTCCTGTAAAACCGCCTTCGTCGTTTTGTTCGACAAACTCAATCGAGGCAACAGATTTTAAGGTTTCTGTTGCAGTGTAGGTGTCACCTTCATAGATTACCGTAAGATTATAAACGCCATCAATCACTGGAATAAATGTAGAGTTTTGATATATGCCTGTAACGCCGTTCTCAATAAAATTGAATGTGTTATTGTTCTCGTCTGTAATAAAGATAGTAGCGCCATTAGCAGGCGGAACTTCGTCATCAAAGTAAGGAGCAGAGAGTGTAAGTTTAATTTGTTGCTCATTCCCAGCAGTACCTTTGAACCAATTAATTGATGCTTCAATCACTAATCTAGGTTCAGCATTATTGAGGTCTACAGAGATTTCATCCTCACACGAAGTGAAGACGAATAGAATACTTAATACTAATAATAACTTCTTCATAATCAAAACTTAAAGTTATATGAAATTGACGGTACAATGCCAAAAATAGCTAGCCTAATGGCTTCGTTCCGAGCAGTCATTCTATTCTCTCTAAAGGTTATAGAAGCTGCATTTCTACGATTGTAAATATTGTAAATGCCCAATACCCATTCACCTTTCCAACGTTTAGTTGAATTTGGTTTTGGTGTATAAATTGCTGAAACATCTAAGCGATGGTATGATGGTAAACGGCTTGAGTTCCTTAAATCAAAACTTGGAATACTAATCCCATTATACTCATACTGACCATTTGGAAACGTAGTTGGCTGTCCAGTCTGGAATAGTAAATTTCCACCAAACGACCATTTTTCATTGAGTTTATAACTTGCGGTTACTGACAGGTCGTGAGTCTTGTCGTAAGGCGTGTTATACCAATCACCATTATTAATACCAGTTTCTGCTGGAGTTCTTCCTTCAGTTTGTTGTTCTGCTTTGGAAAGGGTATAGGCTATCCAACCTTTTAGATCACCTTTATTTTTTCGGAACAATACCTCTAAACCATAAGCGCGAGCACGTCCATTTAAGATCACTTGCTCAATAGCATCATTAGCAATAAGATCAGCACCATCGATGTAATCGATTCTGTTTTTTATAGTCTTATAAAAACTTTCTACTTCTAGTGAATAGGCATTATCATTGATGGTTCTAAAGTAACCAACAGCAAACTGATCTAGTAACTGAGGCTCAACATACTTTCCACTAGGTGTCCAAACATCTAAAGGTGTAGGAGAGCTTGTATTCGATAACAAATGTAAATACTGAGCCATCCTGTTGTAACTAGCTTTTACCGAACTTTCATCATTGAGCTGATAAGCTAAAGCCAGTCTAGGTTCAACATTAAAAAATGATTCTATAACATCACTTCTGCTAAAGGTGTCTGTACCAATTGGATCTGCCTTTTCATAGATTTGTATGTCTTCATTGAATACAACAGGATTGTCATTTTCATAAATATTCAATTCATCCTGACCTAATCTCAAGAACGAGCTAAACCGTACACCGTAAGATAATGCAAGGTTCTTTGTTACTTGATGTTCAGCATCAACGTACAAGGCATTTTCAAAGGCATACTTATCAATAAGTTTGAAAGGATTAACACCAGAAGTTGGTGTGGTAGGATTGATTTCACCTGGATTGAATTTGTAGTAAATACTGTTCAAACCATATTCCATTTTGAAGGTGTCACTAATGTAGTGTTTCAAGTCATATTTGACATTAAAATTCTGTATTCCTGACGTCCAGTCGAACTCTACAAAATTCAGTTTTAAGTCATAATCATAATCAGAATAAATGAGCGAAAGATTAGAAAACAGCTTGTCTGAAAATAAATGATTCCATCTAAAATTAAGAACCGTGTTACCATATTCGTTTTCAAAACTGTCTGCTATTTCAAAGACATCTCTACCAAAGTATCCAGACAAATAGATGCTGTTATTGTTATTGAGGCGATAACTTAGCTTAGTATTTAAGTCATAGAAATAGGCTTTGCTGTCAATATCGAATAGAGGTAAAAAGATATGCGCATAACTACTGCGACCTCCAAATAGAAACGACCCTTTTTCTTTTTTTATGGGACCTTCAGCTAAAAAACGACTGGCTACAAGACCAATACCACCATTCATGTGAAACTCTTTACTATTTCCTTCTTTTTGATAAATGTCTAATACGGAAGACACTCGGCCACCATATTTGGCAGGAATGCCTCCTTTATAGAGTTTGATGTCCTTTATAGCATCTGGATTAAATACCGAAAAGAAACCAAATAGGTGAGAGGAATTAAAGATGGTGGCTTCATCAAGCAAAATTAGGTTTTGATCTGCGGCACCACCACGAACATTAAAGCCAGAAGAACCTTCTCCAGCATTTGTAACTCCAGGTAATAATGTAATGGATTTGATAATGTCTACCTCTCCCAACACCACAGGCATTTGCTTAATGGTATTAATAGTAAGTGTATTAACACTCATCTGTGGCTTGCGTATGTTGAGTTTCTCTACATCTTTGGTGATTATGACTTCTTCGAGGCTTTCGGTAGATTCTGCTAATTGAAAGTTTAGTGTTTTATCAGAATCTAGAACAATACTTTGAGATATGCTGCCATAGCCTAAATAGCTTAGTTGTACTATATAAGTGCCTTCATCTAAAGTAATGGAGTAGAAGCCATATTCATTGGTTGTAGTCCCAGTTTGCAATTCGGGAAACAATATGGTAACTCCAATAAGTGTCTCATTACTTTTTTGATCTGAGACGATACCGCTAAGTGTATATTTTTCTTGGGAAAACCCAAAGCTTAGAACAAGGAGGAGTAAAGGGAGTATTCCTTTTCTTTTGCAATTCATTTTGTAAAAATAAGGATTAGGCGTCAGAAGATTTTAAGTTTAACAGTTTGTTAAAATGGTAAGGCGCTAAGGTCTACATTTCCACCAGAGATTATCACGCCAATCTGTTTTCCTTCAAACTTGTTTGAACTTTTTAAAACTGCGGCAACGGCAACAGCACTAGACGGTTCAATAATAATTTTCATGCGTTCCCAAACTAATCGCATAGCATTGATAATTTCATCTTCGGTAACTCTGATAATTTCAGAAACATGCTCTTTGATAATAGGAAAGTTTTTGTCACCTAGATGTGTTCTAAGACCATCTGCAATGGTATGTGTTGTGGTGTTCGTTTCTATCTTACCACTTAGTAAAGAACGATACGCATCATCTACTTCAAAAGGTTCTGCACCGATAATTTTACAATTTGGATTTAGCTCTTGAACAGCTAAACAGGCTCCAGCGATAAGGCCACCACCACCAATTGGAGTGATAATGATATCGAGTTCTGGATAATCTGATAGCAACTCGAAGGTAGCAGTACCTTGTCCAATAATGACGTTTGTATTATTGGAAGGATGGATAAACGTTGCTCCAGTGTTATCTTCTACTTTTTTAGCCGTTTGTTCTCTGGCCTCAATAGTGGATTCACATTCTATTACTTCTCCATTATAACCGTAAACAGCTTCACGTTTTACGCTTGGTGCATTATCTGGCATTACGATGTATGCTTTAGCACCAACACTTTTGCCTGCCAAAGACAATGCTTGTGCAAAATTTCCGGAGGAATGTGTTACGACACCTTTGAATTTTTGCTCGTCAGCAAGCTGTAATATAGCATTAGTAGCACCACGAATTTTGTACGAGCCAGCACGTTGAAAATTTTCACACTTAAAAAATACTTCAGCCTTAGCTATATTATTTATAGCTGATGAAGTTAGGACAGGTGTTTTATGTATATATTTTGAAATACGGTCACTGCAATTTTTTATGATGTCTTTCTTCATGCAATAAATATACTAAAGGTAAAGTAGATTAAACGAGTAAGGTTTAATCATTCTTTATGGACATTGATCGGAGTCGAAATGTAATCTAGAATCCGATAATTCATTTTGTCTTGATACAAAACGAATCAAAAAATCAAGAAGAGCTTAAGGAAATTTTTGTAATCAAGATTACAAAATCACTAATAAATCTAATCGTTTCATGCTCTTTTTCGCTAAAGCGAAACGCAATTACACTTGATTTATAGTTATTTCTGAAAACTCTTCACTAAAGTGTTTTCAAAAAAAAAGGCTACCCGATGGATAGCCTTTGTTTTCGATACGATTTTTGTCAAAATCACTCAAATCGACGTGAGTTTTATATCTCAGATAAGATTTTATTAAGCGTTACATTTGGTCGCATTGCAGCATTACCCAATGCATCGTTTGGCTCGTAATAACCACCGATATCCATCGCTTGTCCTTGAATATCATTTAATTCTGAAACAATCTTAGCTTCATTTGTTGTCATAGCTTCTGCTACAGGAGCAAATCTAGTTTTCAACTCAGCATCTTTATCTTGATTTGCCAATTCTTGAGCCCAATACATAGCTAAATAGAAGTGACTTCCTCTGTTGTCCAATTCATTTACTTTACGTGATGGACCTTTTTTGTTTTCTAAAAGTTTTTCTGTGGCTTCGTCTAATGCTTCACCAATAACTCTAGCTTTTTCATTATTGTTTGCATCTGCATAATGGTCTAGTGAAACCGCTAATGCTAAGAATTCACCTAAAGAATCCCAACGCAAGTGATTTTCTTTTTCAAACTGTTGTACATGCTTAGGTGCAGAACCACCAGCGCCAGTTTCAAACAATCCACCACCATTCATAAGTGGTACAATAGATAACATCTTTGCAGAAGTTCCAAGTTCTAGAATAGGGAAGAGGTCAGTAAGGTAATCTCTTAATACATTTCCGGTAACCGAAATTGTATTCTCACCAGCTTTAACACGTTCTAGTGTAAACTTGGTTGCTTCAATAGGAGACAAAATTCTAATGTCTAATCCTGAAGTATCGTGATTTGGTAAGTATGCTTCGACTTTTTTGATCAATTCGGCATCATGAGCTCTTTCTTTATTCAACCAGAATACAGCTGGCCAACCAGATGCTTTAGCTCTTGTTACGGCTAACTTTACCCAATCTTGTACTGGTGCATCTTTTACCTGACACATACGCCAGATATCACCAGTTTCAACATTGTGAGAGGTA
Source organism: Winogradskyella sp. 3972H.M.0a.05 (assembly GCF_040493455.1). NCBI lineage: Bacteria > Pseudomonadati > Bacteroidota > Flavobacteriia > Flavobacteriales > Flavobacteriaceae > Winogradskyella > Winogradskyella sp. 3972H.M.0a.05. Next base: position 229,305 of record NZ_JANFDA010000003.1, read on the forward strand.
AGCGTAGTTCCGTTAGCATCAACAACTTCGACTTTACCATTGCTGGTAATTTCGAACGTTTTATCATGCGATCCATATTCTTCAGCCTTTTGAGCCATAAGCCCTACATTAGGCACTGTTCCCATTGTAGTTGGATCAAAAGCGCCATGTTCTTTACAGAAATCGAAAGTTGCTGTGTAGATTCCTGCATAGCTACTATCTGGAATTACTGCTTTTGTTTCTTGAAGTTTCCCTTCTTTATTCCACATCATTCCCGATGTACGAATCATTGCTGGCATTGAGGCATCAATAATCACATCACTTGGAACATGAAGGTTGGTAATACCTCTGTCACTATCTACCATGGCCAAATCTGGACCATTTTCTAAAGCTTTTAATAAGGCAACTTGTATCTCTTCGCGTTTTGCTTGTGGTAATTCATTCAAGTTACTTAATAGGTTTCCAAAACCATTGTTTACATCTACACCAATCTCTTCAAATACATCACCATAAGTTTCAAAAACATCCTTGAAATAGGTTCTTACTGCATGTCCAAAAATAATTGGGTCACTAACCTTCATCATGGTTGCTTTCATGTGTAATGAGAATAAAATGCCTTGATCTTTAGCGTCGTTTACTTGTGCTTCTAAGAACGCAAGGAGTTCTTTTTTCTGCATTACTGTAGCGTCAATAATCTCTCCTTTCTGAAGTGCAATACCTTCTTTAAGGATAGTTACATTACCATTAGCATCTGTATGTTGAATGTTTACAGAAGTAGCTTCATTAAGTGTTACAGATTTTTCATTGTGAGCAAAATCACCATGAGTCATGGTTGACACGTGCGATTTAGAATCACTAGACCATGCTCCCATAGAATGTGGGTTTTTTTTAGCGTAATTCTTTACAGCTTTTGGAGCGCGGCGGTCAGAGTTTCCTTCTCTAAGTACTGGATTTACTGCACTTCCTTTGATTTTATCGTAACGCGCTTTTATAGATTTCTCATCGGCATTTTCTGGCTCGTCTGGATAATCCGGTAGCGCATAACCTTTTGCTTGAAGCTCTTTGATTGCACCTTTGAGCTGAGGAATTGACGCACTAATATTTGGTAATTTTATGATGTTTGCTTCTGGCTTTTTTACTAATTCACCAAGTTGTCCTAAAGCATCTTCTACTTTTTGATCATCGGTTAGATAATCTGAAAAATTTGCTAGAATACGACCAGCTAATGAGATGTCTTTAGTTTCGACTTCAATTCCCGATGAGGCTACAAACGCTCTAATGATTGGTAAGAATGAACGTGTTGCTAATGCTGGAGCTTCATCAGTAATAGTGTATATAATTTTTGACATAGAATTGAGTTAAAAATTTATGGAGAAAAATAGCGGAATAGCTCTATTTTTTTGCCTTGCGAATATACAAAATATTAAGAGTTTTTTAGTCAATTTGCAATTAGACAAGCTGTAATTACCAATATGATAATTTTGATAGCGCCAAATTGAATATTTGCTAATTATTCTAAAATAATTTGATACTTTTTTAATAGGCCAGCGACTTCATCTCTTGAGAACTTGGCTTTTGTGAGTGTGTTTTGCTCTGGATCTATATCAAAATTGAATGAAGAGCGAAGGTCTGCCGCTTTTAAATTGGTATTATTGAATACCGCTCGGTTGAGATCGCACTTGGAGAAAATAGCATGTTCTAGATTCGCTTCTGTGAAGTCAGTTTCAATGAGTTTACAATTATTAAAGTGAGTTCTTTTAATGTCCAAGCTATAGAATGAAGCAAAATCGAGTTGACAGTTTGTAAAGGTAAATTCGATAATAAAATCGGAAGCTGTTTCAAACTTTACACCAATGAGCTTACAATCTTTGAAGTGTACATCTTTAAAAACAGTATTGGTTACATTACAATTGCTGAGATTGCAATCTATGAATTCGCATTCTAGAAACGTAATGTTAGAAATGTCTGAATTCTCAAAATTACAATTGGTAAAGGTACACGCGTCGTACTCACCTTTGTTAAGTAGAGTAGATGTAAAGTCTTGGTTTTTAAATGTTTGTTGATCGTGGAAGGACAAGTTTTGTAGCTTAGATTATATAAAAGACAAAAGCCATATCACTGTAGCAGTACTACTCTGACATGGCTTTTTTTGAAATGGTTCCGCGTGACCTATTTAACGTTGCCGTTAACCTCAGTTGATTCTCCGATGAGTTTCTCCCTTTTCGGTTCAAGTTTCACCTTTTCAATGAAACTTTTCTTAACTTTCAATATGCATTGACCTGTTAATACTTAGTTTCGTTAGTATTGTCTTTCTTGATCTCTTTTCGCTCATTCTTCGCTTGCGCGTCAAACCTGCTCCAAGACATTGCCTCGTCGTTTTCGTGTTCTCTTTCGTTCCCACTACTTTTCGGAAGCTTTCCACTTTTTCCGCTCTGCCTGCTTACACATGCTTCACTTTCCAAGCTTCTTGACTCGTCCGCTACACATGCATACACATGCTGCTTTCAAACCTCAAACTACAATACTTATAAAGAACGTTTCTTTATACAATTTAACATAAACTCGAAATAATTTTCAAAACCGAACTAGGTTCGTTGTTAATTGTTCAGCTAATATAGAACGACATTGCAAATTTCCAAATTTTTTAAGGTTTTAGATATTCACAAGTTTTACACCGAACTTATCAACATTTGTTAATAAAGAAAGCCCTGGATTACTCCAAGGCTTTCTAATGTTTTGAAAACGAAAGACTTCGTCTTATTTTCTAACTTCTTTAATTCTAGCTTTCTTACCAGTAAGACCTCTAAAATAGAAGATTCTAGCACGTCTAACTTTACCTCTTTTGTTCACTTCAATCTTTTGAAGTGCTGGTAAGTTGATTGGGAAGATACGTTCTACACCAATTGTACCAGACATTTTTCTGATGGTAAAAGTTTCTGTAGTACCAGATCCTTTACGTTGTAACACTACACCTTTAAAAAACTGTGTACGTGTTTTGTTTCCTTCTTTAATTTCGTAATACACTGTAATAGTGTCACCAGCTCCAAATTCTGGAAAATCTTTTCTTGTAACAAATTCGTCCTGAACAAATTTTACTAACGATTCCATTGTTTTATTTGTTTTCTATGGTTTGTCCGAAGCAACATTCACGATTCTCGTCAGAGGTTAATCCGAAATTGGCTGCAAAGATAATTAATAATCAGTAACTGGCAATTAATAATTACTTTTTTTAGTGTGTTCCTTTTGCGTCCTTTCCACTCCGCTCAAGGACTGTAAAAGTCAGGCTATTCGCTGTATCTTTTTACGTGTTCTTGATACAAAATGCTAATGCATGTCACTCGAACTGACGTAAAAAGGATTGAGTTTATCCTGAGCTTGTCGAAGGGCTACTATCCTTAACACGAGTTATTAAGAACTAATCATTGGTATGCTACATCCTTTTGTAAAAACTATTGGGTAGTGTTCTCAATAGCTTTCCAATGAGCCACCATCTTTTGGTAACGTATCCAATTCCTTTTTTCCGCTTTATGATTCCAAAAATTTGTTTGGCAGCTTTCTCCTTAGATGCTACCCAAAACTGTCCATCTCCTTTAGCCATAGCTGTATCTACAAACCCAGGACGAATGTCAGTAACATAAATTGGTTTCTTTGATTTTGTAGCTTTCTGTCGTAATCCTTCCAAATAATTTATTTGATAGGCTTTCGAAGCATTATATGCTGGTGCCATCCTGCTACCGCGTATGCCAGCTATAGAGCTTATGGCTACTAAATGTCCTTTGCCCTGCTTTTCAAAATAATTGAATGCCCAATCTACAATCTCGGTAAAGGCATTTACATTTAAAAGATTGGTTTTATGTTCTATGTCGAAATCTAGTTGGTCATTTAAATCACCTGTGCCAGAGCTCAATATCAAAAGGTCCAAACCGCCAAGGTCATTGACTAAATCGGTTAGCTTTTCTGAGTTGTTTTCGGTAGTACAATCGAAAGCACTTACTGCAAAGCGTTCAGGATTAATGTTTTTTAATGCGTATAATTCAAGTTTTCGTCTTCCAGTAACACCAACAACATAATCATGTGCCACAAGTATTCTTGATAAGGCATTTCCTATTCCAGAAGTTGCTCCTATGACTATTGCTTTTTTGATATATAGGTTACTCACTTTTTTTTAAATCATTAATCGCAAAGATGAAAAACCCTAAGGTAAAAACAAGAAATGCAAACATATTAAAGTAGGTCACCATAACCTGAAACTTCAAAAAATCCATATCGCTATCTTGAAAGCTGTTAAATAAAGGTAATATGGAATTAGCTAGCGTAGCCATAAGACATAAGAGACTACCCACTAAAAGCAATTTTGGACCAACTGATTTACGATACTTAGTAACGATAAAAATGCAAGCAACAATAATTACTATTTGAAATAGAGTTATCGCTATCCCAGCAATTGAAAAGTGTATTGCAGCGTTATTTATATTGTCCATATCTCTTTTTTTTATTACTCGTCTAGTAAATCTGGACGACGTTCTTGCGTGCGCTTGTAGGCTTGCTCTTCGCGCCACTTTTCGATTTCTGGGAAGTTACCGCTAAAGAGTATTTCTGGTACTTTCATGCCTTTGTACTCTCTTGGTCTAGTATAAATAGGTGGCGCCAACAAGTTATCTTGAAACGAATCGGTGAGGGCAGAAGTCTCATTACCCAATACACCAGGGATTAATCGAATCACTGCATCACACAATACTGCTGCGCCAAGCTCACCACCAGACAATACAAAATCACCAATGGAGATTTCCTTGGTAATAAAGGTATCGCGTACGCGTTGATCTACCCCTTTGTAATGACCGCAAAGAATAATAATGTTTTCTTTAAGTGATAATTGATTGGCAATACCTTGGTTTAAGGTTTCACCATCTGGTGTCATATAGATGATCTCATCATAATTGCGTTCGGTTTGTAGCTTAGAGATACACTTATCTATAGGTTCTATCATCATCACCATACCTGCACCACCTCCAAACTGATAGTCATCAACAGACTTATAGTTATCTGTCGTGTAATCTCTAAGATTATGAAAATGGACTTCTACCAAACCTGCTTCTATAGCACGTTTTAGGATGGATGCTTCAAACGGGCTTTTGAGCAATTCTGGTAAAACGGTTATGATGTCTATACGCATGATGCAAAGATGTAAATCTATTTTACTAAAAGCTTCTTAACTATTGATTTATTTTCAGATGTGATTTTGATAAAATAGATTCCACTAGCCACAGTTAAATCTAATTTACCCTCTGAGCTAACTTTTGTAGTTGACAATTTCCTTCCTTCAGAAGAAAACACCTCTATTTCAGCAAAGTTTTTAAGTTCAAAAATTTGAATACTATTTGTGGCTGGGTTTGGAAATATTTTTATTTGGGATAACGTATTGTCAGTAATACTTAAAGGTTGATCCCATGTGTCACCTACATTGTTACCCCAAATATATTCTACCAAATCTGGCTGATCAATAAATGGGTTCCTATTAAACTGCCAATTATATACGATATTATTCCTGTTCATTTCATAATCATCAGGAGGATCGTTTCGGTGCCAATCTAATAGTGTTGCTAAATCTCCTAATTGCCCAACCGTATCTGGAAAACCATCGACAACTTCTAATCCGTTATAACGGATTTCCATATACAAAACACTTCGGGCTACATCTCCATAAAAACTGCCTTGTGTCCCTGCTGGACCAGTGTATTGACCATAGTGTTGATTGCCTCTGATGCTATTTTCTGGCCCATCGGCAGCTCGTAATGCATGTGCATCTGAATTCCCATGGCGTAATGAATCGGCTTTAGTAGCCCAAAAAACATCTATTCCGTCAGCTATTTCATCTTCTTCAATGTCGTCAAAACCACCTCGAGATCTTGGATAGGTATGTTCTCTGTTCCACTTTCCATTGTTGTTCGAATCGGTTTGTAAATCTAATTTGGCTCGGCCTTGTTCTGTATACACTAACCAAACCTCATTACTGTTTAAAGGATTCTGATCTGCTTGCTTCAAAATATCAATAACGTCCGCATAGGTTTGCGCTCTTACAATATCTGGATCAGCAATAATATCCTGCAATGCTTGACGTAATTCGGTATCTGACAAGCCATCTAAACTATTATAATAGCCACTAGGTTGGGTGCTTTCTACGATACCAAATGTTGGATTTGTTGGTGTTCCCCAAGCTGCAACTGTGAAATCATTATCAACAACTCTCACTATCAAATTATTATTATATGGAATGAATGGTGTTGGTAAACTAGAAAACTGAATCTGCAATTCTTCATCACCTTCATCATCTGAATCATCAACTAGTGTTATTGTTGTTGATACTGAATTTTGACCATTCGGAATTGTAAGCGTAGTAGAACCAGTATAATCCGAACTATTAAACGTGCCATTATCTAATGATATGTCAAAAATAAGATCGGAAGATACATTAATATCAGAGGTAATGGTAATGTCAAAACTATTGCCTTCGTCATATTGCGTCATAACCGTTGACATGGTTAATGTATTGAACAAAACACCACTTCCATCATTCAAAGCTCTTGGTGTTGGCGTTGTGGACATATATGTAACATTATCATCCATATCTACAAAACGCTGAATTGAATTGGTATTATTACTTGGGCCTTCATTAATTTGTTCACTCACACCTAAAAGTGCCATTAGTGCAGCATCATCCGAATCGCTGGTATCATAGACTAGGGCATCTATCAAATTTGTTGTTGTTGCAAGAGTTCCTTCAGGAAAATCAAAATCGTTTGCTTGATAGATTGCAACAGCATCGGCACCATTCTGAATAACATTTGCAGAAATTATATGCTGCGGAAAAGGGGCAACTCCATTACTCCCAATAAGCAAAAGACCATTAACATCTGTGGTAAGCCCATCTAAATCAATTGTAAAATAGCTACTATCACCACCACTTGTTGATCCGTTAAAAAAGACGAGAACAAAACCATCTAAATCAAAATTCGGTGTGTCAGATTTAAGTTCTATAAATTCTTTGTCGTCTACACCTGGTGTATCGCAATCTAATTCATTTATAACCACCTGACCAATTGAAAATTGACTGAAGATTAATAATAAGAGTAACAGCGATGCTCTAGTGGTTAACTTTGGTAATGTAGTAAGGATCTCTTTACGCATACTACAAAGATGCGATTATTCTTTTGAATATGGAATAGGAGGTGGGAATTGGGTTTATACGTTCGTCTGCGATACAAATATATATTTATACTCCAAACATAAGCGAGATAGATATCTAGTTGATTAAATGAAAAAAATAATAACTTAATGAATTGAACGTTAGTTTTTATAATCACCAAAATTATCTTCATATGTATTCATTACGAATTCAATTACCTTTGCTTGTAGCCGTTTTGGTTTTATTTAGTTGCTCTAATTCTGATACTGATCCCGATCCTGAGTCTAATTTTTATGCACTAGCAGTAGGGAATTCCTGGGAATATAAATGGTATGGAGTCAGTAATGAAGGGAATCAAAGCGTAATTAGTGTCGAAGAAAATATTTCCATTACAGGAGTCGAAGACATAGGGGGTAACGTATTTTATAAATTCAGCCGGGTAATTTCTGGAAATCCCAATGGTATATATGCTTCCATTCCTGAGAATGGAGAACATATAGAGTACTACAGAGATTCTCTTGGTTTTTTAATTAATGATCAAGGATTAATAAAGTTTGCTAATTCGACAAATGAGGAGTTTCCGATAATCTATTATGATAATTTTGGGCATATTACAGATCCAGATGGCGGCGCGACCTTATTGGGAAGATTGTCGAACGAAGAAGTAGTTTACGAACTAGAAAATGAAAGTTTAAATTGCCTATTAATGACCACAAGAATTGAATATGATAACGGCATAGAAGCTCTTGCCAATAATCACATATATTATTCTAATGGTATTGGATTAGTAAGTGATGATATTGTGTGGGTTGCAAGTGAAAATAATGCTGGCTATAGAAGAGTATTAGTGAATTACAATATTCCTTAATTTTATAAATTGAGTTTTGGCTAGCTTTTACTAACACCTTACCGATTTGAAAATATTAGATATTTTTTACTAAAACCTTGCAGCTTCAATTTCTATCTGTAAATTTTTACGGCAAATGTCTGTTCTTAGATAAATATGGGGAACATCTTTAATAATTGGAGATAAAAACGTTTTTATTATTTCTAAATCGTGCTGCTCTTTTCCTGTGTAGTAAATTCTTATATAAGACATATTTCTCAAGGATATTATTCGTTCATTATTAGTCTTAAGTAAATCATATATACTTTCTATTGTGACGTTAGTTTGACTGAATATAATATTGTCTTCTTTGTGTGATTGTTCTTCCTTTATTGAAGAAGTCCCTGATATAAAAGTATAACCTCCCTCTTTATCAGTCGCTATTGATTTTCCTCTGTGGAATAATGGTTTATTGGGACCTTTAGTGACTTGTTGAGTATAGGTGAAGGGATCATTCTGAGTAGAAATTCTAAGATTTGTTATTTTATCATCAGGTATTCCTTTCATTGCAAATGCTGATAAGCTAAAATAGTTCTGAATTTGTACACCAACACCAGTAGCAGCTGGGTAGTTTTCCTTTTGAAGATTTAAGTTCTCAAAAACTTCCTGTCTTACCCCACAAAAAACATTGTAATTATCAACCTCACTTCCATCTTGAAATGAACTATGATTAATATCTCCAATATAATTCCACTGTCGAAAAATCTCTTTGTAATCTAAGCCAAGCTTTTCTAGTACTTTGCATAAATCCTGAAATGTGGTTTCTATTTTAGATTGTAAATCTATTCCGATAAAGTTTTCTTTACTTGATAAGAAGTATTCATGGATTTCATCAATTACTACTTCCGACACTCTATAATTGTGTAAATCATGATAAATAATATTACTATGCGAATATTCTGGGGATAGAAAAATTACCTCAATAGATATACTCATCTCAGGAACTTGAGGAATATAGTTAGTAGGGATTTTATTCGTTATATTACCGAATTTCTCAATTAGACTATCGAGTCTAAAATAATTCTTATCAAAGAAAATATTGATTAGTAAAATTTTTTTGTTTCCTATCAATTCAGAAAGTTGATCGAAACAATATTCAATCTGACGATTATTTGGAATTCCATTTGGAAGAATGTATTTAACTTTTCTAACGCCCTCAATTGCAGATAAAATTTCTCTGTAAAAAATCCTACGTGATTTAACACTCTGGTTAATGTGCTTTTTCTTGACTTCGTAGTAAAAAGGAAATGAGGTCAAATAGTTTTTATTAATTAAAAAACCTTTTGTATCTATATCATTATAAGGAATTAAATCATTAGTTTCTTTAAGTCGGTTACCTTCATTATCAAATAACACTATTTTTTCAATACTAGACTGAGGTTCAAAACAAAAAGTTAAAATTTCTCCTTTTGAGTGTATTCCTGTAGGGGAAATTACTCCTTTTAGTTTTTCAAAGAAACTTTTTTCAAGGTAGTTTATGATAAAAGGGTCTTCTGATTTAATTCCAAAGATATTATTAACTCCTGATTCTTGTGGTAATACAACATACTGATAAGCAATATCGTGAATAAGAATAAAATGGTTTTCTGACACATTTGAACTTTTCCAGATAATTGAGTTGTTTGATTCTCTATCTACTGTAATTTTATTGTCTTGTTCAAACTCCTTTATATAGTTTATAGCTTCAAATGAATTCTTTACTATTTTATAATCTTCATCAATAGACAGTTTTTTGAAAAAGTTAGGCAGCGTGTCTTGATGATTAGTTATCAATGTTACATTTATGTTTTTTATGTCAAAAGTTTTATCTACAACAGCTTTATATTCCTTATATCTTTTATGTGCAGAAAAATTTCCTATAAGTGGGTGGTAATCATATAGGTATATATAGAACGTTTTATCAGAATTTAATTCTGCTTTTTTAATCAAGCGTTGTAATGTGTCTGTGAGTTCTAGCAAAAATTCATCAAAACTGACTATCTGACTTTTTTGTTGCCTAAGTACATTATAAGAGACTATTAGCCCCCAGATACCTAGTTGTAATGTAAAGAAAATTGCAAGATGTACTATGAAGTTTTCTTCAATCCAGGCAAATAATTTTAGATTTTTCGGGTTATTTAAATAAAAAAAACTATTGAAAGAAATCCCCGATATAAGTATTGCGTAAAATAGACTAATTTGACCAGTATATTTTTTTAATTTCCAAGGAGAAAAAATATACTCTCTTTCGAATCTATTGAATTTTTCAATATACTTATTTTTGATAAAAATATATATTGCAATACACATCAATGATGTCAAAATCATTGGCCATATAATGAAAAAAATATTTTTTGCTATCTCCAGAATATCACCCATTTTTCAAGTTTTAAAAAAAGAACATTAATTAAGTATCCTAATATTCCTATCATTAGAACACCAGCGTACATATCTACAAATTGAAAACTCCTTTCAGAGTCTAGAATAAAAAAGCCTATTCCATTTCCACCAACAATCATTTCCACCGTTATTGCTAGTATTAGTGAGATTGCTACGGATATTTTTAGCCCTGTAAATATCTGAGGAAGTATAGATGGAAAAATAACGTTTTTTAATATTCTTCCTTGGTTAATATTGAATACTTTGGCTGTTTTGAGGAATTGTGGCTCAATACCGATTACTCCATCAATTGTATTTATTAATATTGGCCATAATGATCCAAAAAGGATTACAAAAATTTTCATCGTATCATCTATTCCAAGAAATAAGATCGCGATTGGAATCACAGATGCAGAGGGCAATGGCCTAAAGAATTCTATAATGAAATGAAAAAATTGATATATTTTTTTATTCGCTCCTAAAATTATTCCTAAAGGAACTGCAATCAGAGTAGCAATAAAAAAGCCTATAAAGCATCTATATATAGTTATTGAACAATGAATGATAAAATCAGATGTCCCTAAAAGGGATATAAGCTTTCCAATTATCAAAGATACTGGAGGGAAGTAAACCGGTGAGTTAGAACTTCTTGCGATTATCTCCCATAGAAGTATGAATAAAATTGGAATGATAAAAATTTTAAACTTATGTTTTATTTTATTCATTTACTATATAGATTTAGTAATTCTCGTTTATATTGATTGAATAGATTAGAGGTTGTTGTCTTTACTAAATTTCTTGGATATAAAATGTCAATATTTAATTGCTTAATGAAAGTTTTCTTAGTTTCACTTAAGTATAAAATTTTATTAGACAGAAAAATAGCCTCGTCTATATTGTGAGTGACTAGGACTATAGTTAAATTTAATTTCTCTCGAATCTCTAAAATCTCTTGCTGAAGATTGTTCTTAGTAAAAAAATCAATAGAACCAAAGGGTTCATCAAGGAACAATAAATCAGGTTCTTGCGCTAAAGCACGAGCTATGGCTACACGCTGTTGCATTCCGCCTGATAATTCTTTAGGAAGTTTTTTGCGGTGCTCATATAGCCCAACCATCTGTATATAATAATCACATTTATCCTGTATTTCTTTATTTTTAGATTCAAATGGGAAAATGATATTTTGTTGTACATTCATATGAGGGTAAAGGGAAGTGGAATAGTTTTGAAACACAGAAGAGCACTTGCAATCACAATCTATTTTTCCTTTTTCGGGCTTGAGAAATCCACTCAAAATATCCATAAGGGTAGATTTTCCACTACCAGATTTCCCAATAATTGAAATAAAATCTCCATTATACACTTTCAAGTTTATTCCTTTGAGAATTAATTGATCACCAAATGAATGATGAATGTCGATACATTCTAATAGTCTTTCTCCCATTAATTCAGTATGTCATTCATGGATAGTTCATTATTTATCCATCCTCTAGATTTAGTTTTATTTAGAATTTCACCAAAACTTTTTTCATCTATATCACTCCCATAGAATGGCAATACAATGTTTTTAACTTGATCAGGTTTTAGGCTTGTGTATTTCGTAATAATATATTCAAGTTCAGATCTATTGTTATTTGCGAAATCAGTTGCTTGAGATATAGACTTACGAAATTTTTCAACAGTCTCTTTATTTTTATTAATCCAATTGGCTTCCGCATTATAGGTGGAAATTTCCATTGAAGACATCACAGAAACAAAGTAATCACCAAGATTATTAACTTTTTCAGTTTGCATTGAAAATGTTACAAAAGGTTCAATTGAAGCTACGGCATCAACATTTTTGGAATCTAGTAATTGATACATTTGCGGAAAAGAGGATTCGACAAATTCAATGGTGGATGTATTTACTCCTGAGTCTTCTAAATAATTTAAAACAAATAATTCAACGATGTTTTTTCTTGTATTTACTGCAATTTTCTTTCCTTCTAGATCTTTTAGAGATTTTATACCAGAGTCTTTAAGAACTAATATTCCGGTTTCTTTATGATCTCTATTAGTTCTTGGGCCACCAGTAATAGGAATAAAATCTAGCCCACCATTATTTGCTAACATTACAGATACAACATTTGAGAAAGCGATATCAATACTACCTCCAGCTAGGGCTTCTAAAATTTTTGCCCCTCCTGTCATTTTCGTTAATTCTACTTCAAGACCATTTTCAGCAAAATAACCTTGTTCTTTTCCTACATATAGTTGTGCGCAATCTGCAATTGGAATATAGCCTATTCTTAGTTTTACTGGCTCAGATTCTGAAATAACTAAATCTTGAGGAGTGTCATTTTTTTCTAGTAAAAAATACCCTATCGTACCTAAAAGTATTAAAACAAGAATCAACCAAATGGTATTATGATTTTTTTTCATAGTTGTAAATTCTATTTTGATTATTTAATGCCAAGCTAATTTAGACTATAAAGCATAAGAAGTCAATACGTAAACCTACGTATATTAGGGAGTTACAAATAAAAAATCCGTAACTAGTGTTACGGATTCTATATTGTGATATGTTGGATGAGATCCTGAATAGAGTTCAGGATGACGTTGACTTTTTAGCTAGTGCCTTTCTGCTTATTGATTTCGTCTTGCAGTTGGCGACGTACTTTTTGTTCGCGTTCCAAAGCAGTTTTTCTATGCTCTTCAAACTCTTCTTCAACTTCAGATAGTTTGAGGTTGGCTGCCTTAGTGATTGCATTACTGTTTTTAAACTTATAGATAAAGAATAATAATAAGGCTAGGAGTGCAGCTACAATTGTCCACATAATGATATTGTAGTTGGTCTTGCTGGTTTGCATTCCCAATAACGCCATATTATTCTTTTCCTCATTCGTTGCTGTTAAGGTAGACTGTGTTGTGTTGAGATTTGCTTTAAGGTCATTAATCTCTTTTTCTTGAGTAGCTACAGTATGCCTAGTGTCGCTTAAGGTTTTCTTTAGTGTATTAATGGTATCGTTGGTGTGTGCTTGTAGTGTAACAAACATACTACGCTTTACGGCTTCGTAAGCTGAGCCATTAGTGCCTTTGAAATTCCCCGATTTTCTTAGAACAAACTCAAATTGGTCATCGATAGAACCTTGGTTTATAGATTCTGTTTCCTGTGCGTTGCTAAACTGAAAACTGATACAAAGAATAGCAAGAATGTATAGTTTAAGCGATTTCATCTATGGTTGGATTATGCTAATTAAATTTTGAACAATATAAGGATTTATCTCCTTTAATTTTTAAACAAATAGCCTCACTTTTTAGAGAGGCTATTGTATATACGATGATATATTTTATTTGGATGTTCCTCTACTAATAATACGTATAACGTCTTACTTTAGAAATATATTTTGCCAATCTAATTACCTGATGACTATACCCATACTCGTTATCGTACCATATATATAGGATCACATTTTTTCCATCTTCTCTAACGATAGTCGCTTTACTGTCATAGATAGCAGGAGCAGAGCTTCCAACAATATCACTAGATACCAATTCGTCGCTCATTTCGTATTTGATTTGCTCTACCAAGTCACCTTCAAGAGCATACTTTTTCATGATGGTGTTGATGCTGTCTAAGGTTGTTTCTTTTTCTAATTCCAGATTCAGAATCGCTAAAGATCCATTTGGTACAGGTACTCTAATGGCGTTAGACGTTAATTTACCTTCTAATGATGGTAAGGCTTTACTAACGGCTTTTCCTGCTCCAGTTTCAGTAATTACCATGTTTAAACCAGCAGCACGTCCTCGTCTGTATTTTTTGTGGAAGTTGTCTACTAAGTTTTGGTCATTCGTATAGGCGTGGATAGTCTCTAAGTGACCACTCTTAACACCATAAGAATCTTCCATGGCTTTTAGCACAGGCGTAATCGCGTTGGTTGTACAAGATGCAGCAGAGAAAATATCTACTTTGTTTGGATTGTTCTCTAAGTGATTTACACCATGTACAATATTTGGAACACCTTTTCCTGGCGCAGTTAATAATACTTTATCAACACCATTAGCTTTCAAGTGACGTGATAAAGCTTCTTCATCTCTAAAAGCACCAGTATTATCGATTACTAAGGCATTTTCAATACCATAAGCAGTATAGTCAATATCTTCAGGAGCGTTTGCCGAAATAATGTTTACAGTTGTACCATTGATCAATAATGCAGAATTTTCTGCATCGGCAACCACTGTACCTGAAAACTCACCATGAACCGAATCGTTACGTAATAAAGATGCACGCTTTTCTAAAACAGTTTCATTAATCGCACCACGTGTAACGATAGCTCTAAGACGTAACTGGTTTCCTTTCCCTGTTCTGGTCATCAACTCTCTAGCAACCAAACGACCGATACGACCAAAACCATAAAGAATAACATCTTTTGGTTGAATACTTTCATTCTTGTTTGCATCACGTAATTTGTCTGCAACAAATGCTGTAGCATTGTTGTAAGTGCTATCTTCTAAGTGATACTCATAAGTTAGTTTACCAATATCTAACTTCGCAGGAGGAAGGTCTAAAGCATTAATAGCTTGCGCGATCTCTACTGAATCGAAAATAGAGATTGGTTTTTGAACGAACTCACCAGCGTATTCGTGTAAGTTTAAAATATCACTAACAGTTCTGTCTATTAGTTGGTTTCTGAAAAGTACTAGCTCAATAGATTTGTCGTACCAAAGGTCGCTAACAATTTTGATGAATTCTACTGTAGCTCTTCTACGATCGGCCTGAAATGCCAATTCTTTTTCATATGTTCCGTTAAGGCTCATTACGTGTTGTTGTTTAGTTTGTGTTGTACCGTTTTGAACGGATTGAATTTTGGCGCAAAAGTAATATATTTCAAACGTTTTCGTAAACAATTTTTGAAAAATAAAACGACCCTTTGCAAGAGAGTTTGCAAAGGGTCGCTTACTATGTTATGTTTAAGGTCTATTACCTAAAATAATAGCTTTCTTTTTTACCTTGTGTATTTATGATTTCCAATGTGATTGGTTCGTATTCGGATCTAGAATCTAAAATCTTTCGAGCGTCCTCTAAAGAATACAATTTTGTATCATTAATGGACGTAATGATTGAACCTTCTTGGATACCATTCTTTCTCCAATAACTATACAACTTTTCATTAGACGTAAGCTTATTTAGCTTCAAACCATAGTCAATTTTATAATTTCTAAAATCTGACTTAGATGGTTCTTTTAGTGTCCCTATGATTGGAACCAAGATTGTAGAATTTTTAGTCAGCCTAACTGGAAGCACTCTTTCTCTACCATCTCTAAGAAGTGTGACATTGACAACATCATCAGGTTGCTTCGTTTTAAGATACCCGCTGAGGTCAGAGAATTTATTAATCTCGATTTGATCTAATTTTTTAATGATGTCTCCACTTTTGATACCAGCGTTATCTGCTCCAGAATTACTCTCTACTTCACTAACAAAGAAGCCTTCCGTTTGATCTATACCTAACTCATCAGCAGCTTTACTATTCAGTGTGCCACCTTGAACACCTAAAATTACATTCTGAACGCTACCAAACTCCATAATGTCGCTAATGACTTTTCTGGCAATATTACTTGGTACTGCAAACGAATAACCAACATAAGATCCAGTCTGAGATGAAATGGCAGTATTAATACCAATAAGTTCTCCATTAACATTTACCAGAGCACCTCCTGAGTTTCCAGGGTTTACGGCAGCATCAGTTTGAATAAATGATTGCTCTGAACGTCCAGAGAGATCACGAGCCTTTGCGCTAATAATTCCGGCAGTCACAGTCGAGGTAAGATTGAACGGATTACCTACAGCCAAAACCCACTCACCAATCTTGGCTTCATCTGAGTCACCAAATGTGGCATGCGGTAGATTTCCATCTGCTTCGATTTTCAATAAGGCGATATCTGTTCTTGGGTCTGTTCCTATAAGTTCAGCGGTAAAACTCTTATTATCATTGGTTGTGATACTAATATCTCTAGCACCATCAATGACGTGATTGTTGGTGATGATATAACCATCTGGTGAAATAATAACACCACTACCAGTCCCTACTTGTGCTCTTTGTGATTTTCTACCATAGAAAAAATCTTCAAACGAATTTGGAGCACTCACTATAGCCGTATTCTTTACGTGTACTACGGCATCAATAGTTTTTTCAGCAGCAGATACAAAATCTGGTGCTTCAGCAGGAAGATAATCGGTTTTTGTAGTGTTGTTTACAGGGAAATAAAGCGGTGTAGTATTAACATGTTCTACGACGGTTTCTTGTTGTTCTTTTTCAATGAAAAGCTTGTAAGCGCCAAGCGTCATTAATCCACCTAATGCAGAAACCAATACCAGTGTCAAAATCTTCTTCATGTTTTTAGTTTTTAGGTTAAATTTTCAGTCTCTATACAACGATTAAAATTACAGATTTATTGATTCGTTATTCTAACTTTAACGGCGTTTTAACAGCAATCTGTCTGCGTATAATGTTTATATTTGTGCTCTTAGAAATGAAACTAGAATTTTACAAATACCAAGGCACAGGAAACGATTTCATTATTATTGATAATCGTCAGAATATTTTCGACAAAAATGATACCAAACGGGTCGCAGAATTGTGCGACAGACGCTTTGGCATTGGAGCAGATGGACTTATTTTACTTGAAAGCCATCCAGATGTTGATTTTGAAATGGTATACTATAACGCTGATGGCAATCAAAGCTCTATGTGTGGTAATGGAGGACGATGTATTGTGGCTTTTGCTAAGTATTTAGGGCTTATTGAAAGTAAGGCAACGTTCTTGGCAATTGATGGTATGCATCATGCTTCTATAGAAGGTGATTATGTAAAGCTTCATATGAAAGATGTTTCATCTGTAAATAAGTTTTCGGATTATACACAGTTAGATACCGGCTCACCACATTATGTTACCTTGTCTAATGGTGTTGATGGTTTAAATGTAAAGCAATTAGGTTCAGAAGTAAGATATTCTGAAATATTCAAGGCAGAAGGTATCAATGTGAATTTTGTTGAACATCTCAAAGACAATGTATTTAAGGTTAGAACCTATGAAAGAGGTGTTGAAGATGAAACCTTGTCTTGTGGTACTGGAGTTACTGCTGTAGCCATCGCAATGAACTATATTGGGGAGACCGAAAAAAATATAGTAGAGCTCAAAACACCAGGAGGTGATCTACAAGTTATGTTTCAAAAGGAAGGCGACACTTATAGAGATGTGTGGTTGTGTGGTCTGGCTAAACAGGTTTTTAAAGGCTATTTATAATGAAAACCTTAAAAGGAGAACATATCTATTTAAGAGCTTTAGAGCCAGAAGACCTAGAGTTTGTTCATGAGATTGAAAATGATGAATCCATCTGGGAACTGAGCAACACGCAAACGCCATATTCAAAATACCTTATAAAACAATATCTCGAGCAAGCTCATAAGGATATATATGAAGCCAAACAATTGCGCTTGGTGGTTTCAAACTATAAAAATGATGTCTTAGGGCTTATCGATATTTTTGATTTTGATTTCAAAAATTCTAAAGCAGGAATAGGAATTCTGATAAAAGAAGAAAAAGACAGGAACAAAGGTATTGGTACAGAAGCATTGAAACTTCTAGTAAATTACTGTTTTACGCATTTAAAGTTGCATCAATTGTATTGCAACATAGCTGAAGACAATAAAGCCAGCCTTAATTTGTTTGAATCACAAGGGTTTCAAAGAATAGGATTAAAGAAGGATTGGAATTTTAATAGCGGTTCCTTTGAAGACGAATATTTATTACAACTTATAAATACTAAGTAATGTATATAAGAAAGATTTTATTGGCCATTGTTTTTATTGGTCTGGGAGTAGCAGCGTATTTTGCATATTTTGTGTACTCAGCAATGTTTACACCAAACACAGCTTTCAATAATGAACAGGCCTATATTCTTATTCCAACAGGAGCAGACTACAATGAGGTTAGAGAACAGTTAGAACCTTTGCTTATAGATATTGACAAGTTTGATGCTTTAGCAGAGCGAAAAAAGTATACTGCTAATGTAAAGCCTGGACGCTATATCATTAAGAAGGATATGAACAATAATGATATTATCAATTCAATCAGAAGCAATAATGTACCAGTACGAGTAGCCTTCAATAACCAAGCTTCACTTGAAAAATTAGCAGGAAGAATTTCCAATCAGATTGAAGTTGATAGTGCTTCACTTTATAATGCTATGGTAAATCCTGAATTCCTCAGCGAAAAAGGACTGTCTGAAGCCACAGCATTACAAATCTATGTACCAAACAGTTATGAAGTATTTTGGAATACATCTGCTGAAGGGTTCGTAAACAAGATGCATAAAGAGTATGAAAGATTCTGGAATAATAGTAGAACGAAGAAGGCTGAGGGCATAGGCTTGTCTAAAGATGAGGTTATGACTTTGGCGTCTATTGTACATGAAGAATCAAAGAAGAGAGACGAACAACCTAGGATTGCTGGAGTATACATGAACAGATTGCGAATCGGAATGGCTTTACAAGCCGATCCTACCTTGAAGTTTGCAGCTTATAAATTACCTAAGTATAAGAATACTATCATTAAACGCGTGCTCAATGTACATAAGGAGATTGAGTCGCCGTATAATACCTATAAGAACGCTGGATTACCTCCAGGTCTTATTACGATGCCAGATATTTCTGCAATAGATGCCGTTTTGAACTATGAAAAGCACAAATACCTTTATTTTGCTGCAGATGCTAAGCGTTTAGGTTATCATAAGTTTGCGAAAACATTGGCTCAGCACAATATCAATGCTAGAGCGTATCAACGTTACCTGAGTGCTCAAGGAATCAATAGATAATTGATGCATACAAGGTTATTCAATATAGTATTAGCTTTATTAATCTCTTCTGTTTCTTTTTCTCAATCTGGGTTTAATGAATTTCTTAAACCGAGTGATACATTAAATACGAAGCGAAAAAATGCAGTTTTAATTTCTGGAACTTCATTAGCAGGCTTAACGTTGGTTGGTCTCGACCGTTTATGGTACAAAGATTTCCCTAGATCTAGTTTTAATGCAGTAAATGATAATGACGAATGGCTACAGGTAGATAAAATAGGGCATCTATTCTCAGCTTATCAGCTAACTAGAGTAGGAGCAGAATCGTTCGAATGGGCAGGTGCAAGTAAAAACAGTCAATTGATATTTGGTTCTGCTTTAAGCCTGGGTTTTCTCACAACCGTAGAGATATTTGATGGATATTCCGCTGAATGGGGATTCTCATGGGGAGATTTTGCAGCCAATGCTTTGGGTTCTGGTATTTATGTTGGTCAAGAGTTATTATGGGATGAGCAAAGAGTAACGGTGAAGTATTCGTTTCATCAAACCAGTTTAGCACCACAAAACCCAGAAAAGTTAGGAGATGGCTTATTTGAAGAGTTTTTAAAAGATTATAATGGTCAGACCTATTGGTTGAGCGCCAATATTCACTCGTTTTTTAAAGATAGTAAATTGCCGAAATGGCTCAATATAGCCGTAGGATATGGGGCTGAAGGCATGCTGACTGGGCGATCAGACGCTTCAACTTTTTTTCCAAATCAAGATGGAACTCGACAATTTTACTTGAGTTTAGACGTTGATTTATCAAGAATACAAACGAATTCACGCTTTTTAAGGACAATTTTTTCAATAATTAATGTATTGAAAATCCCTTCACCAACCCTTGAATTTAGTAGCAAAAGAGGTACTGTAGTTCATCTATTGTACTTCTAAAAGACGCATTTAATCGAATAATTTTGAAATTATTTGAAATAGTTGTAGTTTTGCACGCTGAAAAATTGTAAAGCTCTGGGGAGTTTTTGCTTTACTAAAAATTAGCAGTTATGATTAAACAAAAATTTAATTATTTCGCAGTCCCTCTTGCAATTTGTACCGTGCTTGTTTTAGCATTGTACCCAAATTCAAAAGTAGATATGTCAAAGTATTCTACTGATGGGTTAGAACTAGACTTCACAGTTTCTGAAGGCATGGCTTATAATGCTGTTGAAGAAACTAAAGAAACGATCGAAGATTTTTCACCTTATTTAGGAAAAACGTACGTAGGATTTAAAGAAGCTTTAGGCTTTAAAGAATCTAGAGGAAACTATTTTACTGTAAATACTTATGGTTACTTAGGGAAGTATCAGTTTGGTGCTGAGACCTTAAAACTTATTGGTATTTATAACCCTTCAGTTTTCTTGAATTCTCCTGAATTACAGGAAAAAGCATTTTTAGCTAATGCTGAGCGTAATAAATGGATATTACGTAAAGACATTAAGCGATTTGTAGGTAAGCGAATTGGTGGTGTAGAAGTTACTGAATCTGGTATACTTGCTGCTGCACACCTTGCTGGTCCTGGAAGTGTGAAGAAATTTTTGAGAAGTTATGGTCAAAATAACTTTTCTGACGCTTTCGGAACAAGTATCAGAAGTTATATGAAGAGATTCTCTGGCTATGATACATCGTTCATAAAGCCAGATAAAAAAGCTAAAGCAAAGATTTAAACATTAAAAGTCTTTCTGAATAATAAAAATAGTAGGCCTCTTATGGAGGTCTACTTTTATTTTGGACCATTCCGAAGCTGTTGCGGTTTTAATATATTCAGTAGGTAATGTTAGGTCACACGCTACACAAATTCTAGTTTCAGGATGCAGAGATTTAGCTAAATCCTGTAGCATTTTATCATTTCTGTAAGGTGTCTCAATAAAGATTTGTGATTGATTTAATTGAACCGATCGCTTCTCCAACTCCTTTATTTTAGACCTTCGTTCTCTGGCATCTATAGGGAGATATCCATTAAAGGCAAAGCCTTGTCCATTCATACCTGAGCTCATCATTGCTAATACAATTGATGAGGGGCCAACCAGTGGAATTACTTTTATATTATTTTGGTGCGCTAGATTAACAATATCTGCTCCAGGATCGGCAATTGCAGGGCAACCAGCTTCAGAAAGTAACCCTATAGATTTTCCTTCCTTACACTCATCTAGATACGAGCTTATTTCGGATGGGTCTGTAAACTTGTTTAATGGTTTAAAACTTAGTTTGCCTTGTGATTTATTTGGGCTAACCCGTTTTATAAATCGCCTAGCTGTTTTTTCATTTTCAGCGATATAATCGTCGACCTGTTCAATAATCTTTTTAATAGAAATAGGGAGTACTTCTAAAGGAGGATTATCACCTAGTCGTGTTGGTATGAGATAAAGTTTTCCAGGGGTATTGGACATTATTAATCTATAATCAGCTTTTTAGTGGATTTTTCTCCATTAGGTCCGAATAACTCAACGATGTAAACTCCAGATAAAATATTGCTAGTATCTATCTTCAACTCTTGAGTGCCATTGGTGTCTAAGGTTAAAATTTCTTTTCCTAAAATGTCATAGATAGAGACGTTACTTAGAGACACACCGTTAAAATTAAAATTCAAGATACCTTTTACTGGGTTTGGATACATTTCGATATCAGATAAATTTTTATCATCGACACTAAGAGAACTATCAATAATTCTGTAAATGCTTCCAGAATCGATACCAGCTACAAAAACTTCTCCACCTACATCTTCTCCAAAACATGTCCAACCATTGCTACCAGATTGAGATAAAAAAGTTCTGTCCCACGTCGCACCATTTTCTTCTAAAACACCAATTTCATCACTACAATAATCAGCGAAAAAATATAATCCGTTTAGTGTAGGATACAAGCTTCCTCTATATCTGTAGCCTCCAGTAACTGAACATTTGAAAGCGCCATCAGCAAAATGAGAATACTGAGCAACTGGGAATGTTAGGGTAGAAGGATCTGGACATCCTGCAGTATTGAATGTATCATTGCCTTCATAGCATCTCCAGCCATAATTTAACCCAGCCTCAGTTGGAAGCACTCTATTGATTTCTTCGATATCAAATTGACCTACATCTGCAATCCATAAATCATTATTTAATCTGTCGAAAGAAAACTTCCATGGGTTTCTTAGACCATAAGCCCAAATTTCATCTAGGGCAGCACTATTTGAAACAAATGGATTATCGGCAGGAATCGCGTAATTGTTACCTCCAGCGGTATTATCTACGTCGATTCTTAATAATTTACCTAAAAGCGTATTGAGTTGCTGACCTTGGTTTTGTGGATCACCCGATGAACCTCCGTCACCACTTGCTATATACAAGTAACCATCTGGGCCAAATGCTAGATCTCCACCATTGTGATTAGAAAACAATTGGTTGAATGCTAAAATTATCAATTCAGAATCTGGGTCGGCAGAATCATCAGTGGTTCTGGTAAATCTAGATACAACTGTATTACCAGAGTTATTGATATAGTAAACATAGAAATAACCATTAGTAGCATATTGAGGATGAAATGCTAAGCCAAGTAAGCCTCTTTCGTCACCAATTCCACCTATGTTGTATACTTTTGAATCAATATCTAAGAAAGGAGTAGTGTTAACAGTACCATCGGCTTCAACAATACTGATAAAGCCTTCTTGTTCAACAACAAACAAGCGATCATCGCCAGCATGTTTAATATTTACAGGGCGATCTAAACCTGTAGCAAAAAGTTCGAGTTCTATGTCTTGAGCATAAGTGAATTGTAGCAAAAGACAGCAAAGCAATAACCGGGGAAATTTCATAGCTTAAGTTTTTTTAGGGTGTTATTGGGTTCTGAATTTACAAAAAAAAGATGAAACCTTACTTATAATGTTTTGGATACCACCTCACAAGCGTCATCTAAAAGTCTAAAAACATGTTCGAAATTTGAGAAATCTCCGTAATAAGGATCAGGAACATTTTTGTTCGAAACTGAATTTGTTTCTTCCAAAATCAACTTCACTTTCCCTATATCAGCATTGTTTCTGGCAAGCCTAATAATGTTGTTGTAGTTGGATTGATCCATGGCATAGATTCTATCAAAAGTATCAAAATCTTCTACTTTGAATTGCCTAGCAGACTGTCCGCTGATATCAATACCGTTTTGTTTGGCAACTTCAATCGATCTTGGGTCTGGTGATTCTCCAATATGATATGCAGCAGTCCCAGCTGAGTCTACATAAAAAAAATCTGAATCTAGTTTAGATTCCAGAATACCATGGGCTAATGGCGAACGGCAAATATTACCCAGACACACCATTAAAACTTTAGTCATAAGATATTGTTGTTAAAGCGATAGCTTTTTGGAAAGATCCTCAACGTATTTTCTGAATTGCTTATCTGTAGAAGATAGATTGTCTACGGTTTTGCAAGCATGTAGCACAGTAGCATGGTCTCGTTTGCCAATTTGCGAACCAATGCTAGCTAGAGATGCTTTAGTATACTTCTTAGCAAAGAACATTGCTAATTGGCGAGCTTGTACTATATGCCTTTTTCTTGTCTTGGATTGTAGGGTGCTTACATCCATTTGGAAATAATCTGAAACTACTTTTTGGATGTAATCTATAGAAACTTCACGTTTAGTGTTCTTTACAAACTTATCTACGATGTCTTTTGCAAGTCCTAAAGTGATTTCTTTTTTATTGAACGAAGACTGGGCTATCAATGAAATAATTGCACCTTCAAGTTCTCTAACGTTTGTTTTGATATTCTTGGCAACATACTCTATAATCTCCTCTGGCATTTCTACACCATCTCTGTAGAGCTTATTTTTCAGAATAGAAACTCTTGTTTCAAAATCTGGCGTTTGTAACTCAGCAGATAATCCCCACTTGAAACGCGATAATAAGCGTTGCTCAATATCTTGCATATCCACAGGTGCTTTATCACTTGTCAATATAACTTGCTTGCCGTTTTGGTGCAAGTGGTTAAATATGTGGAAGAATACATCTTGGGTACCAGACTTTCCAGAGAAAAACTGAACGTCATCAATGATTAACACATCAATAATTTGATAGAAATGTATAAAATCGTTTCTGTTGTTCTTTTTTACAGAATCTATGTATTGTTGAGTAAACTTTTCAGCAGAAATATATAATACAGTCTTTTCTGGATACTTGTCTTTAATATCTACACCAATTGCGTGAGCTAAATGGGTTTTACCAAGACCAACACCACCAAAAATTAATAGTGGATTAAAAGAGGTGCCTCCAGGTTTGTTTGCAACAGCGATTCCTGCATTTCTGGCAAGACGATTAGAATCACCTTCTAAGAAATTCTCGAAGTTGTAATTCGGGTTTAATTGAGATTCGATCTTTACATTTCTGATTCCTGGAATAATGAACGGATTCTTCAATTCTGGACTCTTATTGTTAAGAGGAATATCAACGTCTTGAGATTTTACTGCAGTACGATTTGAGCTTGGAATTTTTTCGGTAAATGGTTGCTTATTGCCATAGGTATTTTCCATCTTAATGACATATACCAACTTTGCATTTTCGCCTAGCTCTTTGGTGAGTGCTACCTTAAGGATTTTTACATAGTGTTCCTCTAACCATTCGTAGAAAAATTTACTCGGGACTTGTATGCTCAATGCATTGTCAGTAAGCTTAACTGCTACTATCGGTTCAAACCATGTTTTATAGGCTTGTGGTTGAATATTATCCTTAATAAAAGAGAGACAGTTATTCCATACCGATTGCGCAGTTACATTCATTCCCTGAGTTACTTTTTTTGTTGTTAGTTAGATTATAGATTAGCAAAAAAAAGAGAAATTTGAGTTTCTCTTGTAGGTTTTTAAGCATGACAAATATGTGAACAAAATTCTTAAAAAAAAAATCAAAATCTATTGAATTTTAAAATTTTTTTTCCCATGTTTAAACCGACACAAAATACAATTTTTTTTTCATTATTAGTGGTAGAAAATTATCATTCCAGTGAGACCCAAATAAGAATCCGATATGGAGAGACCGACCAGATGGGTGTTGTGTATCACGGTAATTACGTTCAATATTTTGAGATTGGAAGAACAGATTGGTTACGCCAATTTGGTTTCACCTATAAAGAGATGGAAGAGAATGGTATAATGCTTCCCGTTATATCACTAGCTGTAAGCTACAAGAAACCTGCATATTACGATGATCTCATAACGGTTGTAACGCGTTTGAAGAAACGACCAAAAGCTAGTATAGAATTTGAGTATGAGATTTTAAATGAGAAGAATGAAATAATAGCTACTGGAGAAACAGCTCTGGCTTTTATTGATATTGCTAGGAATCGCCCTACAAGATGTCCGGATTATATTTTAGACCAACTGCAAATTTAATCGTTAAGTGAAGTAATATCGACTTCGAAAATGGAGTTGAAAAGTTCAAAAATTCTTTCAGAATCTTTCTTTCTGACGGAAATTTTTATGCTACAAGTTAGTTCCATCTCCTGACTAACAATTGGTAGTTGATTTTCTTTGATCATTCGCATCACAATATTGAGTTTATTGTAATTGAATTTTAGAAGATAATAGTGGTCTATGGTGCGTTCAATTATTTTAGATTCTTCCAAAGCCATTTTAGCTCCAGTGCGATACGCATTAATCAAACCACTAACTCCTAATT
This sequence comes from Winogradskyella sp. 3972H.M.0a.05, assembly GCF_040493455.1. NCBI lineage: Bacteria > Pseudomonadati > Bacteroidota > Flavobacteriia > Flavobacteriales > Flavobacteriaceae > Winogradskyella > Winogradskyella sp. 3972H.M.0a.05. The sequence continues at coordinate 255,223 of NZ_JANFDA010000003.1, forward strand.
TCACACCACCGAAATATCTAACCACAACTACTAAAACATTGGTGACATCGAAAGATTGAATTTGTCCATATATAGGCATTCCAGCACTGTTGTTAGGTTCACCATCATCATTAGCTCTGTAGGTAATGAATTCGGTACCGATTTGCCATGCATAGCACCAATGCCTTGCAGAGTGATGTTGTTTTTTTAAATTCTCGATATTTAATTTGATCTCATCTTCAGAAGTTATTGGAAATGCGTAACCAAAAAACTTACTGTTTTTATCTTTAAAGAGTACTTCTTCGGAATTTGATTCTATAGTCTTGTAAGTATCTTTCATTCAGAATAAATCCGCATTAATGGTAAACATATCGATAACGTCTTCACTGGTTTCGTCAATGTTCCAAGTGAGTATGCCTAATGCTGCAGCAGCATCAGTATTTTGCTTCGTGTCGTCTACAAAGAAACATTCATTAGCAATAAGATCGTTGTCTCTCAAAACAAACTCATAGATATCAGCATTGGGTTTTCGATAACCTATCTCTTGGGACAAATAAAATTTATCAAAGCAAGATTTGAACGCTTCATAAAACGGTACATGCGCTTTGATGTAATCGATATGAAGATCATTCGTATTACTCAACAATAAGAGTTTGTACTTGCCTTCAGCTTTAAGTTTCTGAATAAATTCCAAACGATATTCTGGAAAATCTTTGATGAGGCTATTCCAAACCTTTTTCACTTGTTCCTTGGTAACATCATTACTTAGGTCACTGTAAAATGATAAAAATTCTTCAGTTGAAATAAACCCTCGTTCATAGTCATCGTTAACTTTAAAGATTGATTTATTAGCCGCCTCAGGCTTTTCAGTAATGATATCGAAGCCAAATAATGTTTTAGTTCTTTCTATAGTGCCTTGCTTGTCTAGATTGATAAAGACATCTCCAAAGTCAAAAATTAAGGTTTTAATCATTCTTGTAAATCTTTAATACGTCTCCTTTGATCAAATGTTCTCCAGTTGGTTCGCTAGATAACATAGGAGCATGGATGCCTTCTTCGAAATTAACAGGCCCATAAAATACTCGAGCTTCGTCCCAAAGGTTTTCGTTTATAAATGTTTGTAATGTTTTAGCACCGCCTTCAATAATTACTGATTGAATGTTTTCTTGGTAGAGATACTTACAAACTTGTTCAGCTAAAGGTTTGATAAAGTCAATTGTATTGTTTGATATTACTAAAGTCTCAGCCTCAGAATTAAATATGTTATAAGATTTTGAAAGGCTATTGTCTTTATCTAGAACGACTCTTACAGGATTTAGCCCAGTCCAATCCCTTACGGTTAAGCTTGGATTGTCTTCTAACACTGTATTGGCACCAACCAAAATAGCATGTTCCTCGCTGCGCCATTTGTGTACCAGTTGTCTAGAAGGTTTATTGGTAATCCAGACGGGTTGCTTGGAAGCTTTAGTTCTAGGCGCAATAAAACCATCCATGGTTTGAGCCCATTTCAAAATAATATACGGACGTCTCTTGTTGTGAAACGTAAAGAAACGTTTGTGATGCATTCTGCATTCGTTTTCTAAAACACCAACAACAACCTCACATCCAGCATTTTTTAGTCGTTCAATACCACGGCCAGCAACTTCTTCATTGTCATCAACACTGCCAATAACTACTCTAGGGATTTGATTCTTGATGATAAGGTCACTGCAAGGAGGTGTTTTGCCATGATGGGAGCAAGGTTCCAAAGTAACATAAAGTGTCGAAGCTTTGAGAAGTGATTTATCTTCTACGGAGTTGATGGCATTGACTTCAGCATGAGGACCACCATAAGGACTCGTATAGCCTTCTCCAATAATCTTGTCATCATGTACTATTACACAACCCACCATAGGATTGGGTCTTGTCGTCCCTAATCCTTTTTTTGCAATCGCTATGCAGCGTTTTATGTAATAGTCGTAACTTTTCAATTAAAGTTTAATTTTTACATCCTCTGTTTTATCAACTTCATAAGTGTGTGAAAACCCAAGAACCTTATATTTTATATCGCCTTTGTATTGTACTTTAAGTTTTTGAGATAATAGACTTCCTAATAAGCCTCCTATACTTTTATTGCTGATAATACTATCTGTTGGAATGCTGACTTCTAAAGGGATTGTAAATTCATCTTTAGCAGGGACTTTAAACTCGTCAGAGACTAGCGTAGCCATCTCCACATTATTCACATAGACTTTAATACTTTCAGTGCTAAGCTTCCCTCCAATGTCATTCGGGTTCTTAAACATAGCATCTGCAGTTATCTCAACAGTAATATTATCTGCATCCTTTATTTTAATATTTGAAACACCAATAAACTCTGGTTTTTCCTTTACACTACAGCTTTGAAAACTTAGTACAATTGTTAATAATAATATGAAATTCTTCATCTTCATTTTTAAGTAATTAATGTATCTTCACTGACCACAAATCTAAAGTATTTTAATGAGTGAATCTAGTATTAACATAAGAGAGATTAAACCAGAAGATAATGCCCAGATGGAAGCCATTATTCGTGGTTGTTTCCACGAATTTGGTTTGCCACTTGTTGGAACGGCTTATGAAGATAACGAAACCCCACGCATGTATGAAAGCTATCAGAAACCAAACGAAATTTATTTTGTTATAGAGGATGCTGGAGAAGTCGTTGGTGGTGCAGGGATAAAACCACTCAAAGATTTTGAAGGTGATGTGTGCGAACTACAAAAGATGTACTATTCACCCAAAGTAAGGGGGAAAGGGCTAGGTAAGATAATGTTTCAAAAGTGCTTAGATGCTGCTAAAGACTTAGGTTACAAGCAATGTTATTTAGAATCTGCTTCACAACTCAAAGCAGCAATTCATATATACGAACAATTTGGTTTCGACCATTTGGATGGGCCTATGGGAAACACAGGTCATTACTCTTGTGGTGTATGGATGATTAAAGACCTTTAATAGGATGCGATTAAAGGATGTTAAAGAGATATTTAGAAAGGAATTAAAAGGAATCTATGCTGAAGAAGAAATAGATAATTTCTTTTTTATGGGTGTAGAATCGTTCTATGATATCGATCGTTTGCGACTAGCGCTCAATCCAGAAATTTCCATAGCCAAAGCAGAGCAAGAACCTATCCTTGAGGCACTTCATAATTTGAAGCAACAAAAGCCTATTCAATACATTCTTGGTGAAACGGAATTTTACGGACTACCTTTCAAGGTAAATAGTCACGTTCTTATTCCGCGCCCTGAAACCGAAGAGTTGGTAGATTGGATACTAAATGATACTAGCTTATTTTCAGATGGAGAAACCTTGAGGATTTTAGATATTGGTACAGGTAGTGGTTGTATTATAGTGTCACTAGCAAAGCATCTTTCAAACTCAAAAACCTTTGCGTTAGATGTTTCTAAAGAAGCACTTCGTATAGCAACAGAGAATGCTTCAAACAATAATGTTGCTGCAGATTTTATGGAAGTCAATATTCTTGAAGAAGGGAATTGGGACTTAATATTTGAAGACATGGAGTTTGATATCATTGTATCGAATCCACCTTATGTGCTTCAATCTGAAAAAGAGTTGATGAAGCCCAACGTCTTAGAGAATGAACCACATTTGGCGCTCTTTGTTGAGAATGATGACCCATTGTTGTTCTATAAAGTCATTTCTAGGTTTGCTGATAGGTATTTAAGTAATAAAGGTTGTTTGTATTTTGAAATCAATGAGGTCTTAGGAAATGACACAAGAGCATTATTAGAAGCAGATGGATTTAAGAACATAGAAGTTCGAAAAGATATATTTAATAAAGACCGAATGGTAAAAGCAATTAAAGCATGAACAGTATCTCAGTTTTTTGTGGAAGTAGTTTAGGAAGTGATCAAACGATTATTGATCAAGCGTATCAGTTAGGCAGTCATATGGCCAATAAGAATATAACTCTCGTTTATGGAGGTGCTAAAATTGGCATCATGGGTACAGTGGCGCAAGGCGTCATTGATAATCAAGGAAAAACAATTGGTATAATTCCTCACTTTTTATCGAGCAAAGAGATTATCCATGAAGATCTTACTGAGTTGATTCAGACGCAAACGATGCACGATCGCAAAGTCATTATTTACGAAAAAAGTGATGGCTTTATGGTTATCCCTGGAGGATTTGGCACTATGGATGAATTCTTTGAAATTGCTACTTGGGGACAACTCGGGCTGCATGGAAAACCGATAGGTGTTTTGAATATTAGTGGTTACTACGATTTCCTTTTGAAACAAAGTAAAGTGATGGTAGAACGCGGTTTTCTAAAACAGGAAAACCTAGACGCTATTTTGGTAGACGATTCTATTGAAGGATTACTCGAAAAAATGCATAATTTTAAACCATTGCCAATTCCAAAGTGGTTGAATTTAGATAGGGTGTAAAAAGATGACAATAAAAGAACAAATAGAAAACCTAAGAGACGAACTTCGTCAACACAATTATAATTATTATGTACTCGATAATCCAACGATTAGTGATTATGAGTTCGATATGAAGCTAAAAGCACTTCAAAAGCTGGAAGCTGATCATCCAGAATTTTACGATGCTAATTCACCGACTTTAAGAGTAGGAGGAGAAGTAACAAAGAATTTCAATACAGTAGTGCACGAACATCGCATGTATTCTCTAGATAATTCATACTCAAAGGAAGATTTGGAAGACTGGGAGAAACGTATCAAAAAACTGGTTGATGGCGACATTCAATATACCTGTGAACTTAAGTACGATGGTGCTTCTATGAACCTTACCTATGAAAATGGAAAACTGTTGAGAGCAGTGACAAGAGGAGATGGTGTACAAGGTGATGAGGTGACAACTAATGTAAAGACTATTCGATCAGTACCATTACAGTTGAAGGGCGATTATCCAGGAAAATTCGACATCCGAGGGGAAATCATTTTACCCCTAGAAGGTTTCAATAAGATGAATGAAGCACGTGTTGCTGAAGGCGAAGAACCATACAGGAACCCACGTAATACAGCTTCTGGAAGTTTGAAGTTGCAAGATAGTGCTGAAGTCGCCAAACGCCCATTAGAATGTTTCCTATATAGTATAAAAGGCAGTAATTTATCATTCTCAACGCAGTTTGAAGGTTTAGAGAAAGCCAGAGCTTGGGGCTTTAAAGTACCCAATGAAGCCAAATTGGTTAATTCCATAGATGAAATTTTAGATTATGTCAATCACTGGGATACAGAGCGACATAACTTACCCTATGAAATTGATGGCGTAGTGATTAAGGTCAATAATCTATATCAGCAAGAGGAACTTGGATTTACTGCTAAAGCACCACGTTGGGCAATGGCTTACAAGTTTAAAGCCGAACAAGTTTCAACAACACTCAACCATATTTCTTATCAAGTTGGGCGGACTGGAGCTATTACTCCAGTAGCTAACCTAGAACCTGTATTGTTAGCCGGAACCATTGTAAAGCGTGCTTCTTTGCACAATGCAGATCAAATAGAAAAGTTAGATATCAGGGAAGGTGATGAGGTATATGTTGAAAAAGGAGGGGAGATTATACCAAAAATAGTTGGCGTAGACCTAAGTAAGCGTCCAAATGATTCATTACCAACTAGCTATATTACGCATTGCCCCGAGTGTGGTACAGAGCTTATCAGAAAAGAAGGTGAAGCACAACACTATTGCCCAAATGATTTAGGTTGCAGTCCTCAGATTATAGGACGAATTCAGCATTACATTTCTCGTAAAGCTATGGATATAGAAGGACTGGGAGGCGAAACAGTTGCTCTTTTGGTTAATGAAGCCCTTATTAGTAATTGTTCAGATTTATATGAACTAACAGTTGAAAAGGTAATTCCTCTGGAGCGAATGGCCGAAAAAAGCGCTGAAAACTTAATTAATGGGATAGAAGCTTCAAAACAGATACCATTTGAACGAGTACTATTTGCTTTAGGAATTCGTTACGTTGGTGAAACTGTAGCAAAAAAGCTGGCTAAGCACTATAAAACTATAGACGCCATAATGGCTGCATCTTTAGAAGATTTAGTCGCTGTAGATGAAATTGGCGAAAAAATAGCAGAAAGCGTTGTAGACTTCTTTCAATCTGAAGCTAGTACAAACATTATTGAAAGATTAAAGTCTTTTGGAGTACAATTACAGCTATCCGAAGAAGCTTTAGCAAATCAAACCGATACGCTAAAAGGTAAATCTTTTGTGGTTTCTGGAGTATTTGAAACGGTGTCAAGAAATGAACTCAAAAAGCTTATTGAAGATAATGGAGGCAAAGTTGGGTCTTCAATTTCTTCGAAAACAAGTTATGTGGTTGCAGGAGATAAAATGGGTCCAAGTAAGCGTACAAAAGCAGAGCAATTAGGTATTCCTATTATAACTGAGCAAGAATTTTTAGCATTTTTGGAATAATCTTACAAATGCATTTCGTCGATTATTTTATCACTTACTTGTAGCTAACTACCTGATTTATATATTTGTAGGGATTTTAACCCAAATCTAAGAGCATTTAAAGCATAGCTAAAATGCTCAATTTCGTAAGAAAAAACGTTAAATATGTTAATTTTTATCGATTAAATGCATTTTTATTCGTTTAATTGATATTTATTTCTATATTTGTCTTTGTAAACCTACTTATAAATGATAATTAATAAAGTTATAAAGACTTTCTTAGTTGCCCTAAGTGTACTATTTATATTCTTTCAGATTACTGAATTCGAATATTATGCAGATATATCTCGTACTGCATTATTTGTACTGCTTACAATCTTATTCCTAAAGGAAAAGGATTGCAACTGTAGGTTTTTCTTATTCTTTTTAGTTGCATTCACATTAGCTCAAGTTATAGGGCTACTATCTTGGTATATTGTTATTGATTATGAAACCACAGTAGATTACTTCTATTATCTAAGTAATGGGCTGTACATTCTGTCTTATGTATCACTGATATTACAAGTTATTTCTTCAATGAATGTAAGAGAGGTAATGTCGCGTTTCTTTATTCATATTTTTATACTCATCGTACTAGATATATTCTGTGTATCTATTGTAACTGGAACTACACAAGGAGTTCTCAATTATACAGAATATACAATTGAGTTTATCTATAATACTGTAATCATGGTATTACTATCTGTAGCATTGATCAACTTTATGTACAGAGACGATAAGAAAGCCATGAACATGTTAGTTGCATCTATATTTATCGTATTCTCTGAAATTATACAGTTGGCATATTTCTATATTGCAGAGTATAAAGAACTAAATGTTATCTGTTCAGTATTTTTAGTACTAGCCTTTGTATTCTTTTACCTTCAAGCTAGATTACAGCACGAAGAACAAATAGATTTTTTCGAAGAGCATTTAAAGGCTTAATTAAATCGCTTGCCCAATACCGGAATATCTTTTCGATATAAAAATAGAACGATTGCAGAAAGGATAAATGTGACTACAGCTGTGTAGAATAATACACCACCATCATTTTTTACTTCAATGCCCAGTTGGGTTAAATGCATCATAATTGCACCTCCAATAATTCCTAAAGTAAGCGTTGCACCAAGCCAAACAGTTCTAGGTACCAATAATAAGATACCAGCGATAAGTTCTAGCACACCAATAATGATACGACCATTAGGTTCTAGTCCAACAGTTTCGAAAATATAGACACTATCTGGATGGGCAGTAAACTTAAAACGTAAGGTTTGTATTAGAATAACAGCAACTATAAGACGTAATGCAAAAGGAATATATTTTTTCATGATTTGTTTTGTTTAATGATTCCTTTGACGAAAAAAATACACTCAGTTTACAAATCGATAAAAATTAAACAATAATAGTTGCACCTTCCGATGACTTTTCTCCAGAGCTATCAAAGAAGAAATCTATTCGACCTAAATACAAACCAAAACAGCCTACCTGATTCACCAAAGTGTTTTGTCCAACGGTATTTTTAACAATAGTTGGCTTTGGTAAGAACGTATGTGTATGACCACCAATAATGAGATCTATGTCTTTGGTTTGCTCAGCAATTTTAAGGTCAGAAATACGCTCTGGATTGTTGCTGTAATGATACCCAAGATGTGATAAACAGACTATAAGATCACACTGTTCATCTTCTTTTAAAATGCGTGTCATCTCTTGCGAAGTTTCTAAAGGATCATTGTAAACGGTTTCCTTATATAAGTTCTTATCTACTAAACCTTCAAGCTGAACACCCAAGCCAAATATTCCTATTTTGATACCATCTTTGACGATAATCTTATAAGGCTTTACATGTGTATCCAGGATGGTATTTTTAAAGTCGTAATTCGCTGAAACAAAATCAAAATCAGCATGAGGAAGCTGAGCATAAAGACCATCAATACCATTATCAAAATCATGATTACCTATGGTGGCTAGATCGTATTTCAGTTTACTCATCAATTTAAATTCCAATTCACCACCATAATAATTAAAGTAAGGAGTCCCTTGGAAAATATCACCAGCATCCAATAATAATGTATTTGGGCTTTCTTTTCTTATAGAGTCAATTAAACTAGCTCTTCTGGCCACACCACCTTTATTGGCATTTCTTCCATCTTCAGGGCCAAAAGGATCTATGTGGCTATGCACGTCGTTTGTATGCAGTATTGTTATTCTCTTTTGTTTTGGAGCGAAAGATTGCATACCAAGCCCACCCATTCCTACTAAGGCAGTTGCAGCTGCTGTATGTTGTAAAAAATCTCTTCGTTTCATAAGTCTATTTTAATTGAATGAACCTTTCATCTGCCACTGGGCTTATCGTATCCACCTTTTTGAAATAATCAATCAAGGCATTTCTAATTTTATAATCTAAGACATATAAGCTATCATTAGTTTGAAAAAACGTCATGCGATCACCACCATTGTATAAGTAGTCATTCGTAGCAACCATATAATTTTTGTTATAGTCCACAGGTTCTCCTTGAATTTTTGCAGAGGCAACAAAAAACTCTCTGTCCAAGACTAGTTCTAGATTAGACACAGGATGTGCTCTTTTAGCATTTGCCAAATATTTCAAAAGTTCTTTAACCTGTTCACCTTTAAGGTCAACTACAACAATAGAATTTTCGAAAGGCATGACTTCGTAAGCTGTTCTTGTTGTGACATTACCCTTAGAAATAATTGATCGTATACCTCCATGGTTTAGTAATACAAAGTCAATATTATCTCCAGTCCTTGACTTAAAAATAGGGCTGGCTTGCTCATATACAATATCGGCCATTAAGTTACCAATGGCGGTATTAAACTCGCCATCAGTTTTTGAGTAAGTATCGACAGAATAGGCTAGTACACTATCTAAATCATTGTTTACATGCTCCCGGAAAGGTTTTATAAATGCTTCAATAGAGTCATCTGATTTTAATGCATCAGTAATTTCGATGCGTTTTCCCTCTATTCTATTTAGCTGATAGTCTTGTTTACAAGAGACAATCAAAACAATACTAGAAAGAAGTATAAGTTGTTTAAAATTCATTTAAAAACTGTAATTAGGTTAACAAAAATTTGCAATTGCTTTTGCTAAATTTGTCGAAAGGATAAATATAAATGATTTTAAAGGCTTTCAGGGAAAAATCCAATCAAAAATACATCAACAGTTTGTTAAACTCAAGAAAGGCTGTGTTTACAAATGATAAGGTGAAAACTATAGGTGTGTTATTGAACCTTGAAGAGTATGATGATTTTGAATCTTTTCGTTTGTATTTCAAAGAGTTAGGGCTTACATCTCCTAAGTCGAAAGTTGCTGCTTTTGTGAATGACGAAAAGAAAATCAACAACCTTTGGGATACCTATTTTATTCCTAAAAATTTTGGATGGAAAGGAAAGGTCAATAGTATCGACTTACAGACTTTCCTAGATACCGAGTTTGATGTTTTGATAAGTTATTTTAAGTCAGATATTCTTGAGCTTAATCTTATCACTGCATTATCTAAGGCAAAATTCAAAGTTGGGCTATCTGGTGTCGATGAACGATTATATGATCTTATTATTGATGTTGAGGTAAGACAGCAAGAGGTATTCAAACTAGAATTAAAAAAATATTTAACTGTATTAAACAAATTGTAAATGACGAAGTTCAAAGGTACTGGAGTAGCCTTAATTACACCTTTTAAAGAGGATTCGAGTGTGGATCATGAAGCACTAGCCAATGTAGTAAACTTTAATATTGAAAATGGTATCGATTATTTGGTAATCAGTGGTACCACAGGTGAAAGCGTTACGATAACGAAAGATGAGAAAAAGGCTATTGTTGATACTATTGTCAAGACAAATGCAGGTAGATTACCTTTAGTGCTAGGTATAGGTGGAAATAATACAGCAAATGTCATTGATGAAATTAAATCTACAGACCTAAGTAACATTGATGCATTACTTTCAGTAGCACCTTATTACAGTAAGCCTACGCAAGAAGGCTTATACCAGCATTTTAAAGCCATTTCAGAGAACTCTCCAATTCCGATTATAGTTTACAATGTTCCAGGAAGGACTTCAAAAAATATGGAACCAGAAACCACATTGAGGTTGGCCAGAGATTTTGATAATATTATTGCTGTAAAAGAGGCAGGAAATAATGTTCAGCAATATCTTGAACTTATAAAGGATAAGCCAGAGGATTTTTTAATTATTTCAGGTGATGACGATTTAGCACTTGGCGTAGTTTTGGCAGGTGGAGCAGGAGTAATTTCTGTTATTGGACAGGCTTTTCCTAAAGAGTTTTCAAACATGATTAGATTGGGGCTAGATGGAAATGCAAAAGAATCGTATACATTACATTTCAAACTTATGGAGCTTACTGGTCTTATCTTTTCTGAAAATAATCCAGCAGGAATCAAAGCAGTAATGGAAGCTCTAGGATTATGCAAGGATACCGTTAGACTGCCTTTGGTTACTGCAACAAGCGAGTTAAAAGCACGTATCAGAGAAGCGATAAAGAAAGTGTAATAGCCTAGTAAAAGTTAAATTTTGCCTAAAAGCTTATTAACTCATCAAAGAACTATTACTTTCGATTGAAATAATTGTTTTTATAATACGTTAAAATTGTGTAATTTTGCACCCTGTTTTTACCTATGAGAAAATACTTTGCAATATTTGGTCTTCTGTTGATGTTTAGCTCATGTAGCGAATTTCAAAAGGCATTAAAATCTGAAGATACTAAAACCAAGTTTGAGCTTGGGACTAAACTTTATGAAGAAGGTAAGTGGAACAAAGCAAACAGATTGTTTGCGCAAATCGTGCCTAATTATAGAGGGAAGCCACAAGCTGAGAAGTTGATGTTTATGTACTCCAATTCATTTTACGAATTGAAAGATTACCATATCTCGGGATATCAGTTCGACCGTTTTGTTACAGCATATGCAAATAGCGAAAAGGTAGAGCAAGCAGCATTTTTAGCCGCTAAGAGCTACTATCAGCTGTCACCTATTTATAGTAAAGAACAAGCAGAAACGATTGAAGCTATTGAGAAACTTCAATTATTTATAAACAGATATCCAGAATCTCAATATTTATCTGAAGCCAATGAAATGGTTAAAGAATTGGATTACAAGTTAGAGAAGAAAGATTTTGAGATCGGGAAGCAATACAACTATACAGCAAGAGTATCAATAGATTATTTAGCATGCATAAAGTCTATGGATAATTTGTTGTTGAAGTATCCTGGTACAACATTTAGAGAAGAAGCACTTTTCTGGAAGTTGGATTCAGCTTACAAACTAGCAGTCAATAGTATAGAAAGCAAGAAAGAAGAGCGTGTTAATACGGCACTAACGTATTATAACAACTACATGAAATCTGCTAAAGACGAAGAATTAAAGGAGCAAGCAAATCAGATGAATACTGAATTGTTAGAGCTTCAAAAACAATACAATACAAAAAGTTAAACGTTTTTGAAATGAAAGATTTAAAAAACACAAACGCACCAACAACTACGCTTACGTATGATAGAAATAACATAGATGAGCCTACTCAAAACATCTATGAGGCTATTTCTGTGATTTCAAAAAGAGCTGAACAAATCAATACAGACATTAGAAGAGAGCTTATTGATAAGTTAGAAGAGTTTGCTACTTACAACGATAGCTTAGAAGAAATCTTTGAAAACAAAGAGCAAATCGAAGTTTCTAAGTTTTATGAAAAGTTACCTAAGCCACATGCATTAGCTGTACAAGAGTGGTTAGAAGACAAGATTTACTACAGAAATACTGAGGATACTCAGGAATAATATAAGATGTCTATATTAAGCGGCAAAAAAATACTGCTAGGCGTAACGGCTGGTATTGCCGCTTATAAAACAGCCAACTTAGTCCGTTTATTTATAAAATCAGGTGCAGAAGTAAAAGTCATTATGACACCTGCAGCTAAGGACTTTATTACACCCTTAACCTTATCGACCTTATCAAAGAATCAGGTGCATTCTTCTTTTACTAATGAAGAAGATGAAAATGCGGTTTGGAATAACCATGTTGAGCTTGGTCTCTGGGCAGATTTATTTGTTATCGCTCCAGCGACAGCGAATACATTAGCTAAAATGTCTAGTGGAGTTTGCGATAATCTATTGATGGCCACTTATCTGTCAGCAAAATGCCCAGTATATTTTGCTCCAGCAATGGATTTGGATATGTACAAGCACAAATCCACTAAAAACTCCTTTGCTAAACTTTCAGAATACGGTAATATCATGATTCCTGCTACAAGTGGAGAATTAGCCAGTGGTTTGGTAGGAGAGGGCAGAATGGCAGAGCCAGAAGATATCGTTGAGTTTATTGAAAAAGATATCCTCAACAAACTTCCACTAAAAGGAAAACACGTACTGATCACAGCAGGGCCTACTTACGAAGCTATAGATCCAGTAAGATTTATAGGCAATCACTCTAGTGGTAAAATGGGATTTGAAATTGCCAAAGCAGCAGCCAACGCAGGTGCTGAGGTAGAGCTAATAACTGGTCCATCGAAGGAAATGGTCAGTCATAGCTTAATTAATGTTACTAGAGTAGTTAGTGGTGATGAAATGTATAATGAAGCTCATAAGCATTTCAATAGCACTGATATAGCGATATTATCTGCTGCCGTTGCTGACTATAAACCAAAGTTTGTTGCAAATCAGAAAATAAAAAAGAAGGATAGCTCGTTAACTATAGAGTTAGAAAAAACTAAAGATATTCTAAGATCGTTAGGCGAAATAAAGTCCAGTCAGTTTTTAGTTGGATTTGCTTTAGAAACTAATGACGAACTTGAAAATGCTAAAGGAAAATTGCAATCCAAGAACTTAGATTTGATAGTTTTAAACTCCTTGAATGATAAAGGAGCTGGTTTTGGAGTTTCAACAAATAAAGTTACTTTTATAACCAAGGCAGGAGAGGTGTTGGAAAATGGTTTAAAGTCCAAAACCGAAGTTGCCGAAGATTTAATAGCCTTAATTACAACAAAGATTCATGCGTAGAATTAGCATCATTATAGCACTCATTTCAAGTTTTGTAATAAACGCTCAGGAGCTTAACTGTGACGTTATTGTTAATGCACAACTTACAGGAAATGAAAACCTACAAGTCTTCAAAACCTTAGAACGTCAGGTAAAGGAATTTGTCAATTCTACAAAATGGACCAATAAAACATTCAAACCTCAAGAAAAGATTAATTGTAGTATGGTTATCACCATACAAGAAAATAGTTCTGATGCTTTTGAAGCAACACTTCAGATACAATCTTCTAGACCTGTGTTTAATTCATCGTATTCAACACCGATCTACAATTTCAATGATCAGGATTTCAATTTCACCTATTTGCAGTTTCAGAACTTTGTCTACAATCCGAACCAATTCGAATCTAACTTAGTATCAGTCTTAGCATTTCACGTGTATATAATTTTAGGATTGGATGCAGATTCTTTTGCACAAAATGGAGGAAGCGATTATTTTAGACAAGCTCAAATAATCATGAATTATTCTCAGCAAAGTAATTTGAAAGGCTGGAAACTAGAAGATGGTAGACAATCTAGATTTGCTTTGATCACAGATATATTATCACCTACATACAAGGAATTTAGAGACGTAATGTATAACTACCATTACAAAGGGTTGGACCAAATGGCAGAGTCTACTAGCAAAGCAAAAACCAGCATTGCGAGTTCATTAAACAGTCTTAATCCACTCAATCAAAGACGTCCTAATTCGTTTTTGATGCGCATATTCTTTGACGCCAAGTCTGAAGAAATCTTAGATGTTTTCTCTGGTGGGCCTAGCGTTAAAATCACTGACCTTCTTACAACCTTAAACAGAATTGCACCTTTGCATGCTTCTAAGTGGAAGGAGATTAGTTATTAACAGTCGTTTTATTTCTGAAAAAATGCAATTACTTTAGCATTACTAACCTAAGTATTGTTATTTGCTTACATCACTTTCCATAAAAAACTATGCGCTAATAGATAATCTAAGTGTAGATTTCAATAATGGCTTAACCATAATTACTGGTGAAACAGGCGCAGGAAAATCTATTCTTTTAGGTGGACTTATGCTTATTCTTGGAAAACGAGCAGACTTAAATATGGTCAAAGACACCTCTAAAAAATGTATTATAGAAGCTGTTTTTGATATCGCAAATTATAATTTAAAAACTCTTTTTAAAGACGAAGACTTAGACTACGAAGTTCAAACCATTATTAGGAGAGAAATATTGCCATCAGGTAAGTCTAGAGCTTTTGTAAACGATTCTCCTGTTACACTAGACATCTTGCAAAGACTTAGTGAACACCTCATAGATATTCACTCTCAACATCAAACATTAATACTCACGCAAGAGTACTACCAATTGCAGGTTATTGATGCTTTAGCTAATAATTCTGATTATTTAAAGTCATACAAATCACAGTTATCTGAATTAAAAGGGTTAAAGCAAGAATTGTTAAGGCTGAAAACTATTCAATCTGAAGCAGTAAAAGAAAAAGACTATAATGCGTTTTTGTTGAATGAGTTAGAAGAGGCTCAGTTGGTTAGCGGAGAATTGGCTACGCATGAAGAAGAGTATGAAATGCTCGATAATGTTGAATCTATTAAGTTACATCTATCAGAATCCAGTCAATTATTGAGTGACGATCAAGTAGGGATTTTGACTCAGTTAAGAACCTTGAGTAATTCAATGCAAAGTTTAAATTCAGTTTCTCAAGAGTATAGTAAGCTTTATGATAGAATACAAAGTGTGCTTTTAGAATTAGATGATGCTGCAGTAGATATAGATCGTTTGTTGGACGGTACAGAAGCTGATCCACAGCGATTACAATGGCTTACGGATAAAATCAATGTTATTAACGCCTTACTCCAGAAACACAATGTAAGTTCAGTCGATGAACTATTGGAGATTAAGGACGGTTTAGCAAAAAAAGTATCAGATACTGAAGGCTTAGATTCAGAAATAGAAGCTGTAGAATTAGATATTGCAGACAAAACAAAAGCACTGAATAATATATCTGAAACCATTAGAGGCAATAGACTCAAGGTCATTCCAGATTTAATCAATCAGTTGCAAGAATCGCTTAATGATCTTGGAATGCCTAATGCTCAATTCAAAATAGAGCTAAATCCTACTGAAGATTTTACATCAAGCGGACGAGACAGTATTGCGTTCTTGTTCTCGGCAAATAAAGGCGGTAATTTTAGTACACTAAAGAAATCAGCATCTGGAGGCGAGTTATCACGAATCATGCTGTCTATCAAGGCAATCTTATCAAATTATGAACATCTGCCTACTATCATGTTTGATGAGATAGATACTGGTGTATCAGGAGAGATTTCAAACAAAATGGGTGCAATTATGAAAGCAATGAGTAATAATATGCAAGTATTTGCCATTACGCATTTGCCTCAGATTGCAGCAAAAGGAGATTCACATTTTAAAGTATATAAAGAAGATATTAATGATATAACTCAAACTCAACTTACGCGACTCAGTCATGAGGATCGCATTGTTGAAATTGCTCAGATGCTCAGTGGCACTGAAGTTTCTGACTCAGCTATTTTGCATGCAAAAGAGTTATTGAATTAATAGTATCTTTGACACCAGAAAACTAACAACAAAAACTTAAATAGATTACAATGTCATATAACTTATTAAAAGGAAAAAGAGGAATCATATTCGGAGCTTTGGATGCAAACTCAATTGCCTGGAAAACTGCTGAACGTGTTCATGAAGAAGGTGGGACATTTGTGCTTACCAATGCACCAATTGCTATGAGAATGGGACAAATCAATGAGTTGGCAGAAAAAACGGGTTCTGAAATTATACCAGCTGACGCAACTTCTATAGAAGACCTTGAAAACTTAGTGCAAAAATCAATGGAGATACTAGGCGGTAAGTTAGACTTTGTATTACATTCCATAGGAATGTCTGTAAATGTTAGAAAAGGAAAAGCTTATACAGACCAGAAATACGATTGGACGCAAAAAGGTACAGATGTTTCTGCGATGTCTTTTCATAAGGTAATGCAAACCCTCTACAAAGCTGATGCTATGAACGAATGGGGAAGTATCGTGGCCTTAACTTATATGGCTGCACAACGCGTGTTCCCAGATTATAATGATATGGCAGATAATAAAGCATATTTAGAAAGTATAGCACGTAGTTTTGGATATTTCTTCGGAAGAGATAAAAACGTTAGAGTAAACACAATTTCTCAGTCTCCAACGCCTACAACTGCTGGGCAAGGTGTTAAAGGATTTGATGGATTTATAGCTTATGCTGATAAAATGTCTCCACTTGGAAATGCTACGGCTTTGGATTGTGCAAATTATACCGTAACTTTATTTAGTGATTTAACCAAGCGAGTCACGTTACAGAATCTATATAATGATGGTGGTTTCAGTAATATGGGAGTTAGCGATGCTGTAATGGATGCGTTTGTGGACAATCAGTAACTAACCAACCACATACATGAGAGGCGTAAAGAACATTGTAATTTTTCTGCTTTGTACATCTTTACACGCTCAAATTTCATTTGAAGAACAATCTTCCGCACTAGGGGTTACTAACGATCCTGGATTTATTATATTGGGAGGTGGTATAAGTTTCGTCGATTTTGACGGTGACGGATGGGATGATATTACTTTACCATCTGCTGATGGTGTTCCGCTACGATTTTACAAGAATTTTTCAGGATACTTTTTAGAGATTTTCCCGATCATTCCAGTAATCGATTATCAAACCAAAACAGTCAATTGGTTAGATTTTGATAATGATGGGGATAAAGACCTTTTTGTTACCAGTGATACACATGGTAACAGGCTGTATGAAAATACAGGAAATCTTATTCTTCAAAATATTACAGCAACCTCAGGACTTCCAATAGACAATTTGTATACCTATGGAGTGTCTTGGGGAGAAATAGACAACGATGGGTATTTGGATCTTTTCATTTCCAATAGAATTGTCACAGGCAATAACATAGCTAACTATCTATACAGGAACAACGGAGATGGAACCTTCACTGATGTTACAGTTGCATCAGGAATTGCTATTGAATATCAGCTTACCTTTTGTTCAGGGTTTTTAGATTACAATAATGATGGCTGGCAGGACATATATATTGCTAATGATAAAAATTCTCCCAACATCTTATATCGAAATAATGGAGATAGTACTTACACAGATGTAAGTTTTTCCACAGGGACAGGTGTAGTAATGGACGCTATGTCAGTTACAGTAGACGATTTCAATTCCGATGGCTTTTTCGATATATATGTTACCAATACCTATTTCCCTATAAGTGATCCAGGAGGAAATGTGTTTTTTAGGAATAATGGAGATGGTACATTTACAGATATAGCAAGTAGTTCTGGGACTATATTCAATAGTTTCGCATGGGGCTCGGTGTTTTTAGATGCAGATAATGATACAGATTTAGATTTGCATGTTAGCGGTATGTTTGATGGATCTTCACCAGGTTTGGTATCAACACTATTCTATGAAAACATTGGAAGTGAGACATTCACTACACCAAGTAATGCTGGGTTTTCTTCAGACGATTATAGCAGTTTTGCTAACGCCACAGGAGATATAGACAATGATGGTAAACCAGATATTATTGTATACAATAATAATACTCCACCTTCAATATACAAGAATACAACACCAACAGGTAATAATTATTTAGGTGTTGAGTTGGAAGGCGTAACGAGTAATAAAGACGGTGTGGGTTCTGTAATTGAAATAGGTATTGAAGACGATAAACAATATCGTTATATCATGTGTGGAGAAGGATACATGTCACAAAATAGCCTGAAAGAGATTTTTGGACTTGGACACAATACTGAAGTAGACTATGTAAAAGTAAAATGGCTTAGTGGTACAGAAGATATAATGTATAATGTCCAAGCAAATCAGGTTATTAAAGTAGTTGAAGGATCTACACTTTCTATACAAGATAATTTTTTACCAAAAATTAATGTTTTCCCTAATCCATTTGATGATGAAATACGTATAACTACATATAATCCTCTAACTAGTTTGAAGATTACCAATACACTTGGTCAATTAATATATAGTGAGGAGAATATTATGATTGTAAATTCTTACAAAGTTAATTTAAATATACCTTCTGGTTTATACACTTTGACCTTGGAAACCTTAGACAACACAGTCAAAAGCTATAAGATTATAAAAAAGTAAGAAAATACAACATAATAAGTATTTTGTCGGATTTATTTGCATTTTAACAAAATTATACTTTACTTTGACCACATAATTTGATGCGCAATAGCGTCATCTAGCTAACAAATTAAGTATTTGCCCCATGAAAAAAACTACTTTATTTGTAATACTTTGCTTAGCCTCATTCGTATTACATTCGCAAATTGACTTAACCCAAGATTTTGATAATGGAGCCCAAGGATGGGACACCAATACATTTTTCTTTATTAGTATAAACCCTTGTTCTGGGACATCAGCAAGAAAGAGTATCTTTTCTACTGCGACATCTGGTGATATGCAATCACCAAATGTAGTAGGTCAATCAAACGGAAATGATCTTAGCGTTAGCTTGGATTATAAAATTGTTGATTGGGGATTGGGAACGATTGCTACTCAACCTGGTTGGGGACATTTTGATATTCAGTATTCAACAGATGATGGATCTAACTGGGTTACTATCGAAACTATAGACGATAGTAATCATGTTACTTCGAATCAATGTGCAAACTTATCATATACAGTATCTGGAGGTAATATTCCTGCTGGCTCAGATTTTAAGTTTAGAATAAATGCTACATACGCATCAGGAGATTACTTTCTATATATAGATGACATTGTTATTTCTCAATCTACGAGTCAAGCACCACCAGTTAATGATGATATAGCTAATGCAATTACTTTGGAAGTTGGAGCAGTGTATGATGATCATAAAATTGATGGCACTGTACTTGGAGCTACTATGGATAGTCAATCTGCAGGATGTGGAGTAGATGGTCCAGGTGTATGGTACAGAGCAGTTGTACCAAGTAACGGATCTTTAATGTTAGAAACTGGTATGGATTCAAATGATACTTCAGGATTTGATTCTGTAATTGAAGTTTTTTCTGGGCCGATGAATAATTTGGTTAGTATAGGATGTAATGATGAATCAGATAATACTGAAGGAAATTATTCCTTAGTAGAGCTTACGACTCTAACTCCAGGCGAGATGATATATATTAGAGTTTGGGAAGATGGAGGTGATGAAGCAGAGCCATTTGCAATTTCTGCTTATGGAGATACATTAAGTATTGGAGAATCAGAGTTGGAGAATGTTACACTATTTCCTAATCCGATGAAGAATGTTTTAAATGTCAATTCTTTAAGTAACATAGATACGTTGGTCATTTACGATGTCTTAGGACAAGCAGTAAAAAAGATTAAAAATATTAATTCAGGCACACAATTAGATTTATCTAATTTAAGAGCTGGAGCTTACATCGCAGTATTGTCTATTGATAACGCTAAAAGAACAATAAAGTTGATTAAACAGTAAAATTGATAGTTTTATCGAGTTATGCCGCTTAATATTTTTTATTAAGCGGTTTTTTTTATTTTTGATATAATCACAGGTACTAGAAAGTTCCCTTAAAATGTAGACTATGCGTAAACATTACACGACTTTTTTTACTTGCCTCATCCTACTTTCGAATACATTAATAATCAAAGCACAAACCTATTTTGCAGAAAATGCTGCCGACTTTAGCGTAGATGATTATTGCGGAATTATATATTTGGGCGGAGGAATATCTTTCAACGACTTTAATAATGATGGTTGGGATGATATTACCATAGCTACTCAACAAGGAGATAATATTAAGATCTACGAAAATCAACAAGATGGCAGTTTTACTTTAGCTACAGAACTTATTCCTGAAAACTCACAACAGCATAAACAGGTTGTTTGGGTAGATTATGATAATGATTCAGATAAAGACCTTTTGATTACTAGTGATACCGGTATTAATAGGTTATATAGAAATGATAATGGTACATTGATCGATGTTACTATCATAGCTGGATTACCTTTGACTAGCTTAAGTACCTATGGTGCATCTTGGGGAGATTATGATAATGATGGATATTTAGATTTGTTTCTATCTAATAGAGGGGAGTTTATGTTCAGTCCTAACAGATTATACAAAAATAATGGTAATGGTACGTTTACTAATGTAAGTGACCAAGCTGGTATTAATTACAGTAGTGATCTATCATTTTGTGCTGCCTTTTTGGATTATGATAACGATGGATGGCAAGATATATATGTATCCAATGATAAGCCAGATAATGCAAATACACTATATAAAAATAATGGTGATGGAACATTTACAGATGTAAGTGAAGTTTCTGGAACTGACATTACTATAGATGCGATGACCGTTACAGTTGAGGATTTCAATTACGACGGATGGTTAGATATATATGTCACTAATGATGCTAATGGAAATGTACTGCTAAAGAATAACGGTGATGGAACTTTTACAGATATTGCAGAATCTACTAACACAATTTTTTATAGTTTGAGTTGGGGAGCTATATTTTTTGATGCCGATTTAGATGCCGACTTAGACCTTTACGTCAGTGGTTCATTAGACGGTAGTAATCCAAACTACCTCTCTGCAGCATATTTTGAAAACCAAGGAGTTACTTCTGGAACTTTTACGATTCCTGAAAATGCTGGTTTTATTGGTGATAATGGAGAAAGCTATTCCAACGCTCTTGGAGATGTAAATAATGATGGGTTACCAGAGATTGTAGTAAGTAATTCTAATTATGAGGATATTTTTCTCTGGGAAAACCAAACCACTACCAATAATAATTGGCTCAAGATAAAATTAGAAGGAACTACAAGCAATAGGCAAGGTGTAGGGTCTAGAATAGAATTAGGAGCAAATTATCAAACTCAATACAGATATACGTTGTGTGGAGAAGGATATTTAGGCCAAAACTCCGATTATGAATTTTTTGGTGTCGCAGACGCAACCAATATAGACTATATCAAAGTAACATGGCTTAGCGGGATAGTAGATGTATTATATGATGTAAGCCCTAATCAAGTGTTAGAGATTAAAGAAGGTGATAATCAATTGAACATTGAGGAAGAGGAGTATGTTCAAATTAATATTTACCCTAATCCTGTAAAAGATGTGCTGAATATAAAAGCTCGGAGTAATATTCAACTTATAACCATTCATAATATTATTGGGCAAGAAGTATATAGGTCTACTCACAATGCTACAGATTTAGAGCTTAATATGTCTCAATTAACGACAGGATCTTATTTTGTCAAAGTATCTACTGATAGTGCCTCAGAAACCATCAGGGTTTTAAAGCAATAACTTTTTCTTATATAATTTTTGATCGACTATAAATTCCCTTAAGAAATCTACTAGAGAACTGTATAAGAATAATATTTTAAAACACAGGCAAGTGTGCATTTCATCGTTTTTATTAGCACTTTGTCTAATCTCTAACTTGCTGTTAAAAAAAGGCTTAGGGTTTTTATCCTTAATTGTCAAAAAGTATATATATTGACTGCTTAAATCGCTAATTAATCACATAAACCTTTTTTTATGAAGAAAATTACTCAACTTTTTACTTTATTAACCGTGTGCTTTGCATTTAATGCGTATGCACAAGACACATGTGGTACTGCTGTAGCTGTGACTTCAGGAGTGACAAATACCACTACAATTACTGATGGTACTGGAAGTTCTGAAATGGCACCATCTGGTACAGATTCTGCGTGGTATACTTTTACAGCACCTGGAGACGGTACTATAGATGTATCTGCCTGTAATGGTGGAGCAGATACTGACTTAAGTGTTGGAACAGGAACTTGTGGGACATTGACTCCAATTGCTCAAAATGATGATGAGTGTGACTTAGGAACAGGTGACTTATGGGCTTCTGAAGTAACAGGCGTTTTAGTAAGTAACGGTGTTACTTATTATATTGAGTGGTCTGACGAATGGGAAGACGGACCTTTCGATTGGACATTAACATTTACACCTGCTCCAGCTTGTGGAGACCCAGAAGCTGTTACTGCAGATACTGTTACAGGAACGCAAATAGACTTTAGTTGGACAGCACCTACTTTTGGTACACCAACAGGATACAATTGGGAAATCCAACCAGATAATGTTGCTCAAGGGACGCCAGGAGCTTTAGCTACAGGAGTTGGAGTAGCTGGTTTAACAGATTCTTCAGGAGCTGTTTTGACTGCAGGTATGCCTTATGATCTTTATATTCAAACTGACTGTGGAGGAAGCGGAACTTCTAACTACGTTTTATTTGAATTCTCTACACCTGCACCACCACCATCTAACGATGAGTGTGCCAGCCCAATCAATGTTACTGTAAACCCAGAAGGTGATTGTACTTCGACTGTAACAACTGATCACACTAGTGCTACAGATAGTGGTGCGACTTATAGCTGTGATACATTTGGTACAAATATCGATACTTGGTATACCTTTGATGCACCAGCATCTGGGGATGTTGAAATAAGCGTTACTAATGGTACTCAGACTGGTACTTTTGAGTACGCAGTATTTGATGCTTGTGCAGGTACAGAAATTGATTGTGGAGGTGGAACTTCTGTTGTTAGCGGATTAACACCATCTACAACTTATGTTTTAGCTATATGGTATGACCAAGGCGGCGAAGGAGATTTTACACTTTGTTTAAGTGAAGGTCCAATGCCTCCTGCTAATGATGATTTTGCAAATGCTCAAGCATTAAACTGTAATGATAATATACTAGGATCTACATCTCTTGCAACTCTTGATGAAGACGATGCACCAGATGGTTTTGGAGCTGATATGGATGCACCAAATGTATGGTTCTCTTACACAGGATCTGGTTCTGCTGAAGACGTAACTATCGATCTTTGTCCTTCAGCTTACGATACTTCTGTATTAATCTATACTGGTACTTCTGGAAACTTAACATTAGTAGCTGGTAACGATGATAACGCTGCTGAATGTGGTGGTCAAGGTGGTACAACGAGATCTTACTTAACGTTTACTTCAGATGGTACTTCAACATACTGGATTGCTGTAGAAGGATGGAACTCTGGTAGTGTAGGTGATTTTGATCTTACTATTACTTGTGCTTCTGCTTGTTCTCCAGCTCAAGCTAATCAAGATTGTGCTAGTGCAATTGCAGCACCTTCTATTGGTACAGCATTTACAGCAGATAATACTTGTGCTACAGTTAATGCTGACCAACCTACTTGTGATTTATTTAACTCTATCGCTGATGTATGGTATACATTTACTGGTCCTGCTAGTGGTGAAGTAGATGTTACTACTGCTAATAGTATTTCTAATGGTACGCTTACTGCTACTGCGACTCACGTTGCTGTATATAGTGGTACTTGTGGAGCATTAACAGAGTTAGCTTGTAGTTCTGCTGATGAAGGAACGGTTAATGTTACAGGTCTTACAGATGGTGTAACTTATTATCTACAAGTTTGGAACAACGGATCAGAAGAGGGTACTCAAGAAGTAACTATTACTGAAGCACCTCTTTCTGTTGAGTCATTCGAAAACCAAAACGCGTTTACTTACTATCCAAACCCAGTTAAGAACACGCTTAACTTAAACGCACAAAATAACATTCAGAATGTTTCTATCTATAACATCTTAGGGCAGGAAGTATTAAGAACTTCTCCTAACAGTGTAGATTCAGTAGTTGATATGTCTGAATTAGCAAATGGATCTTATTTTGTAAAAGTATCGATTAATGATACTACTCAAACTATAAGAATTTTAAAGCAATAAATTTTTATACATATAAAATTTCAAAAGCCACCAATTGGTGGCTTTTGTGTTTTCTTTACTTATTTTTGTTGCCATGAGCAACATTGCGTTTTCTTTTATTATTCCCGTTCATAATCGCCCTGATGAAATAGAGGAATTATTACAAAGTTTTCTGAAGCTTGAAGGAAGCCTAGATTTTGAAATTGTTATTATAGAAGATGGTTCTACAAATCATTCTAAGCATGTGGTAGAAAACTATAATGAGCAATTGAACATTTCATATTACTTTAAAGAGAATTCTGGCCCTGGGTTTTCCAGAAATTATGGTATGCAAAAAGCTAAAGGTAATTACTTCATAATATTAGACTCCGACGTACTATTGCCACCGAGCTATTTAAATGCAGTTAAGAAGCGTTTAACCGAAAACTATGTTGATTGCTTTGGAGGACCAGATGCTGCACATAGTTCTTTTACATCGCTTCAAAAGGCAATAGACTTTACAATGACTTCTTTTATTACTACAGGAGGTATAAGGGGTGGGAAAAAGCAATTGCAAAAATTTCAGCCAAGAAGTTTTAATATGGGGATTTCAAAAGCTGCATTCGAGGCCTCTAAAGGCTTCGGAAGCATTCATCCTGGTGAAGACCCAGATTTGTCGATTAGGTTATGGAATTTGGGGTATAGTACGACATTAATTCCAGAAGCATATGTATATCATAAGCGACGTATCTCTTGGAAAAAATTTGCCCAGCAAGTTTATAAATTTGGCCTGGTGAGACCCATCCTTAATTCGTGGCATCCAAAGACAAGCAGTGTTATGTATTGGTTCCCTACAATGTTTAGCTTAGGGTTAATCTGTTCTGTGATACTATTGTTGCTTAAGATTACATTACCTATAAAACTATATGCAGTTTATTTCATTTTGATTTTTGTGTTTTCGTTGTTGAAGACTTATAGTTTAATTATTGCATTACAATCAGTTATAGCTAGTATTGTTCAGTTTTTTGGGTATGGTTATGGATTTTTAAAATCGAATTTTGTTCTGCATATATTAAAAAAGAAACCCGAGGTGTACTTTCCGAAACTATTTTTTTAAATTACAATAGATGATTCGGATACGTAGAAAAATATTAGATTTTGTTAGCAGAAAACAGGTAAAGCAGTTTATGGGCTTTGTCGTTGCGGCATTTATTTTTTTGATGCTTACTAAGCTTTCTCAATCCTATTCTAAGGAGATGTACGTAAATATCGATTTTACTAATGTTCCGCAAGAGCAAACAATAGTGAATGATAGTCTTAAGCTGCGTGCTGTTGTGAGAGCTATTGGGTTTAATATGCTGCCTTTAGAGTTTACTAAAAAAACATTACGCCTCAATGTGGACGAAGATGTTAGTGAAAGCAAAGGCTGCTATATATGGACTTCAGATAGAGGACAATATAAGATTGAAGAATTATTCGGAAGTAGTTATGAAGTCGTATCAATTACTCCGGATACTTTGATCTTTAATTATGAAAGAATGTCTACCAAGAGAGTTCCGGTTATTTTAAATGGAGACATTACTTATGCTCTGGGTTATGATAGTTTAGACTCAATAAAATTTTCTCCAGATTCAATTACATTTGTTGGAGCTGAATCTGCACTCAATGGTATACATTTTGTAAAGACTGAGTTATTGGAACTAACTGAAGTCAAATCTGATATAACGCAAAAGGTAAAGTTAGACAGATCTATGCTTTCAGATGTATTGAAGATGTCAGAGGAAGAAGTTAGCATTATCAATTCGATTGAAAAATTTACAGAAGGCAAAATTGAAGTACCAGTTCAGATTAATAATATACCTTCAAATATTAGTGTAAACTTTTTTCCAAAGGAAGTTAGTGTCACTTATAGGGTAGGACTAAAAGATTTTAAAGCTATTAAGGCTTCTGACTTTAGCATCGTTTGTGATTTTTCGGACTTAGAAAAAATGGGGACAAACAATTTAGTTCCAAGATTGGTCAAAGTACCAAAACAAGTAAAGAACGTTCGTATAAAACAATCGAAAATTGATTTTATAATTGTAGAATGAAGATTATAGGTTTAACAGGTGGAATAGGTAGTGGTAAAACCACAGTAGCTAATATGTTTAGCGAACTGGGAGCGCCAGTTTATATTGCAGATATAGAAGCCAAACTGTTGATGAATAGATCTAAGGTGATAAGGAGAAAACTAATCGCATTATTTGGAGACAAGGCTTACACTGAAGAAGGCCTTAATCGTTCCTTCATAGCATCAATGATATTCAAGGATAAATCTTTGTTAGATAATATGAATGCAATCGTACATCCTAAAGTAGCTTCACACTTTAAACGGTGGCTAAAAAAACAAGACGCACAATATATTATCAAAGAAGCCGCTATTATCTTTGAACATAATAAAGAAAAAGAATACGATTATGTAATTACTGTTGTGGCAGATAAAGAAGACAGAATTAAAAGAGTTTTAAGCAGAAAAGGCATGTCTAGAGCTAAGGCAGTTTCAATTATGGAAAATCAACTTGATGATGGGGAAAAGATAAAACGCTCTGATTTTGTCATTGTAAATGACTCACTTACAGAGACCAAAGAGCAAGTATATAAACTTCATAAAAAGTTGTCCTCTTTAACCTAAATAATTGCAATTTTAACATTTTTGTTAAGGTAAGGTTAAACAGAATATATGCTAAATGTTAAAATATTAAATTTGAACGATGAACAAAAGGCTATTCATCTTATTGGTGGTGTTAATGAGTTTGTCACTTATTGGGATAATTGCTGTACAAGCCTATTTTATTAATAACAGCTACCAAAACGAAGACAAACAATTTGAACTGAACGTAACACGTTCTTTAAGTTTTGTATCCAATGCATTAGAGGATAGAGAGTTTAAGTACTATTCTCGTAAGCTTAGCGAATATAAGAGGCGAGGCTTAACAGCAGATACAACGCAGATAAAGAGCTTGTTTATGGAGATACAAGATGAACAAAATGACGAAACCATTCAGTATCGTAACATCATTTCTGAGGAAAGTTACAAAGTGCCATCAACGTTCTTTGAAATAGGTATTGACAGTGTAGAGATTAGTAGTTTAACTAATGAACGTACTACAAGAGTATTAAAGCGAGACCCATTAGATGGTCAGTTGGTTGTGAATCCGGAAAAAACGTATACCGAGTTTTCCAATCTACCAGAAGTAGAGAAGAAGCTATTCGAAACAACGTTTAGAGATCGATTCAAAAACTATCCAATTTATAAGCGAATTTCTGCTAAAATAGTAGATCATCTGCTGAGCAAGAGACTAAAGCAGGATGGTATAAAACTCAATTTTGAGTTTGCCATTTATGACAAAGATCTAGCAACAAAAGTACAGTCAGATAATTTTGAATTGAATGAAGCCTATAACTATGGGGTTCCAATCTTTAGGGATAATAATAACAACAGTAACTATAACTTACTGATTAATTTCCCTGAGCGTCGAAAGTTCTTATTCTCAACAATCTTGGGAATGCTGATACTATCTGTACTATTTACTTCAATTATCATTTTGGCGTATTCTAGTGCAATTTATCAGTTAATAAAGCAAAGACAAATATCTCAGATTAAGACAGACTTTATTAATAACATGACGCACGAATTTAAAACACCAATCGCAACAATCAATTTGGCTTTAGATTCCATAAAGAACCCAAAAATCCTAAATGACGAAGATAAGGTGAAACGTTATCTGAATATGATTAAGGATGAAAATAAGCGAATGCATGCTCAGGTAGAAAATGTTTTAAGGATTTCTAAATTAGAGAAGAATGAGCTGAACATAAGTAAGGAACGACTAAAGCTACACGACATAGTAGAAGATGCGATTACGCATGTACAGCTTATTGTTGATGACCAAAATGGATACGTAAAAACACATTTTGGAGCTTTGAAATCGGCTGTTTTAGCAAATCAAACACATTTTACTAACGTTATTGTCAATATTCTAGATAATGCCATTAAATATTCGGACAATCCACCAGAAGTCGATGTATATACCGAAAATGTTGGGAACAATATATTACTAAGAATTGCTGATAAAGGTAATGGCATGTCTAAACAAGTACAGAAACGAGTGTTCGAGAAATTTTATAGAGAACACACAGGAAATGTACACAATGTAAAAGGCCATGGTCTTGGACTAGCTTATGTAAAGCGAATAGTTGAAGATCACCAAGGTCATATATCAGTTGAAAGTGAAAAAGGAAAAGGCAGTGAGTTTACAATAAAACTGCCATTAATATCATAAAATTATGGAAGAAGTAAATAAAAAGATCTTATTGGTAGAGGACGATCCAAATTTTGGAACGGTTCTTAAGGACTACTTAATGATGAATGATTATGATGTTGTTCATGCCAAAAATGGAATGGAAGGTTTTGAAAAGTTCAAGAAAGATGATTACGATCTCTGCATTTTGGACGTTATGATGCCTTACAAAGATGGTTTCACTTTGGCTAAAGAAATAAGAGAGAAGAATACAGATGTACCAATTATTTTCTTAACTGCTAAAGCCATGAAAGAAGATGTGCTAAAAGGATACAAGGTTGGTGCAGATGATTATTTGAATAAGCCTTTTGATAGTGAGGTGCTGTTAATGAAAATTAAAGCAATCATGCAGCGTAAGGCTACTGATTCTATTGCTGACAGTAAGCAATTTGAATTCAAGATTGGTCGTTTCGATCTTAACTCAAAACTTCGTTTCTTAAGATTTAATGGAGGAGAACCAATCAAATTATCGCCAAAAGAAAATGATTTACTTCGTCTTTTAGCTTTACATGAAAATGATTTAATGCCAAGAGAATTGGCGTTAACTAAGATATGGCGCGATGATAATTACTTCACATCTCGTAGTATGGATGTCTATATTGCGAAGTTGCGTAAGTATCTAAAACCAGATGAAAATGTTGAAATATTGAACATCCACGGAGAAGGTTTTAGATTGGTAATTAACCAAAACGCCTAGTGTTAATTAATATTCAGCCTCAAACCAGATAAAATCCAGCTTTAAGCTGGATTTTTTATTTAGTATTTGTCGTATTCATCGATACCATGAGCAGAATTGTATGATGCTTCATTGATCGTGTCATTTTCACTAGAGTCGTAATCTAGAATTATTTTCCATCTTCCATCTACTTTTTTATGTAGCACATGAAATTGACCGTAAAAGCTTCTTTCTTTTTGGGAACCTGGATTCATAGTAAGTTTATAAATACCTCTTTCAGAAGCAATGTTTTTATCAGCAATACGCTCAAAGAATCTAAACGAAATGGTGTGTTTTATAGAAGTATTATCTTTCCATCGATCCTTATAACCAGCCATATAAGCATCAAAAAAACGTATGGTCTTTTGATCACCAGAAACTCTGAGTAATGCAGGGTTGTGTATGGAAGCGAATAAGTCTGAATCTAACGTTTCAAATGCTTTACTGAAGGGTTCCCAGATTTGCTGATTTATCAACTTAAGTTCTTCAGTGTTTTGGGAAAATACCGAAAAGCTAAAAAAGAAAAGTAAGGATAATAGTCTAAGTGATTTCATTGATTCTATCAATTATAGTTTTTGTATCTGTAAGATAGTCAAACCAAATGATATTATCATTCTTTCTGTACCACGTTAACTGTCTTTTAGCAAAACGCCTGGTGTTTTTTTTAATTTCGGAAATAGCAAACTCCAAAGACCATTCATTATCAAAATAATTGAACAGCTCCTTGTAGCCTACAGTATTTAATGCATTTAAATGTCGCCTAGGAAAAAGCTTTTTTGCTTCATCTAGCAAACCTTCAGAAATCATTATATCTACGCGTCGATTTATTCTGTCATAGATAGTTTCCCGTTCCGCATTAAGCCCAATGGTAATCACTTCAAAATTTCTAGAGGTTCTTTTTCTGTTTAGAAAAGTAGAGTAGGGCTTTCCTGTACCTATAGAAATTTCAAGAGCTCTAATGACTCTGTGAGGATTATCAATCGCTATAGTTTCATAGCTTGCAGGATCCAGAGCTTTTAATTGTTCTTGCAATGTTTCAAGCCCTTCAGCATTGAGTTTGTCATTTAATTGCGAACGTATTTTCGGGTCTACATCTGGGAAGTCATCCAAACCATTTATTATAGCATCAGTATACAATCCAGAGCCACCGACTAGTATTACAACATCATGAGTTTTGAATAGAGATTCTAAACATTGAATGGCGTCTTTTTCAAATGTACCAACACTATAAGGATCTTCGATAGATTTGTGTTGAATAAAATGATGCTTGGCTCCAGCAAGTTCCTCTTCATTCGGAACAGCTGTTCCAATAGACATTTCCTTAAAAAACTGTCTGGAATCTGCTGAAATAATTTCTGTATTAAAATGTTGCGCAAGTTTAATGCTGAGAGCGGTTTTCCCAATTGCAGTTGGGCCAACTATAGAGATAAGATATTTTGTTGAATCGGAATTCAAAAACTATTCGTTAAGGGAGTGACCACAATTATAACAAAACTCAGCATCATCTTTATGCTTATCCTTCATGCAATTTGAGCAAGTTTGCGTATTGGTATTGACATTTCGTTTATTGACTTTGGTCATTTCAGAAGAAACTATTCCAGTAGGAATGGCGATGATACCATAACCCATTATCATAATCAATGACGCTATAAATTGTCCCAGAGGTGTAGCAGGAGCAATATCGCCATAGCCGACAGTAGTTAAAGTAACAATGGCCCAATATACACTTCTTGGAATGCTGGTAAACCCACTACCTTCCTCACTTTCTACTAAGTACATCACAGTACCTAATATGATACACAAGATGAGTACAAAAGATAAAAACACCGCAATTTTCGCTCTACTCATTTTTAGAGCACGAACAAAATTTGTGGATTCACCTATATATCTTGCCAATTTTAATATCCTGAATACTCTCAGCAAGCGAAGCGCTCTAAATGCTACTAAAGATTGTGAGCCTACGATGAAAAAAGATAAATACATTGGTATGGTAGAGAGGAAATCTACGATGCCATAAAAGCTAAAAATATATTTGCTTGGGCGCTTTACAGTAATTATTCTAGCAATATATTCTAAGGTGAATAATATTGTAACAATCCATTCAGCATAAAAAAGAAAATCATGATACTTTTCATCAAATTCAGTAACACTCTCCAGCATTACAAAGATAATACTGGCAATAATTACAACAAGTAGAACGACATCAAATAGTTTACCAGCAGGTGTGTCTGCTTCATAAATGATGTCGTGTAATTTAACACGCCAGTTCTTATTTGATGTATCTTTCATTAATTCAAAAGTAACTAAAAAACTACATTATTTCTTTTTCAAAACAATGAGAGCATTTTTTTGGGTATCAATAACTTTATTGAAAAACTCCTTTATATGTGGATAATATTCAGGAGGATATGCATACTGATTGAAACTTAGTTTCATGAAGATAAGTATATCACTTTCTTTTTTTGTTACATTAAATAGCAATTGCCCGCTGTTATTTGGCAATACAATACTAAACTCCTCAGGCAATTCTAAGACTTCATAAGCATCATTCAATTTTAGTTCTGCTTTATAGGTATAGTTGTCTTTATACCCAAAGTCTATAGGATAGGTACGTTCTTGTAGCTTAAATGGGTTCTGTTCAAAGAAACTAAACAAAAACGGATTAATGTACAGCTTATCACCAATAGCTTCAGTATCTATAGAAATATCAAATTTGTCTTCGAAGAGTTCTCCAGATTCTTTTCCATAGATGAGCTCGTGATTCTCAATAACAGCAGGTGAAAAATAGGAACCCATATATTTATTGTAATTCTCAGAACCTTTATAATATGAAGCTTTAACAGGTAATGCTTTATAATCAAAATATCTAGAACTTACAGAACCTTCAATAAGGTCTTCATCATTGAGCTGCAATTTCAAAGAATGTTGTATGTAAGACATCTTTTTGTAGGCAATATCAGTCCAATAACTACCATTTTTAAAATCAAACACACGACCATAACTGTTAAGGCAGCGATGCGGCAAAAGCCCAAAAGGCAAGTACTTGTCTGTAGCATCCAAAAAGTAAGTTTCGCCATCAATCTTTGCCTGTACAATTAGATAGTTGAATTCTGAAATGACTGGGTATAACTTTGTAGGAAGACCATTTTTTCTGGTGGAAATTAAAACAGGCTTGGCATCTATACCTTTTGCATGAAGGGCATTCAATAATAGAATATTAATTTCTGTAGCTGTACCAGATTTATTCTTTACAAGTTGCTTGATAGATTTTTTTGAAAAGAGTTTGTACTTTTTATTCCATGCGAAATTTTTTTTGATATGCTCAAAAATATTTTTAGCCATTTTGATTTCACTATCGTGCGGAATAGCATTTGTAATGGACGAGACACTAGATTTTTTGTAAAAATGACTACCAAGGTTGGGTTCTGATTTTATCTCCTTATCAGCATCTTTCCAATTCTTAGTGTATTTATTAACGCTTCCATCGAAACCCGTGAAAGTCGATAACTCAAATTCAATTTTTGATAAGAAATTTTCTTTTGCAGTCATATAATCCTCTTCTATAAAAGCTGGAATATCGACCATGATGTACTTAGCAATTGCACAGCTAGCATAAGCACTTCCACTAGATAAGCATTTCTTTTTTATAGACTTGTCGTGTGATTTTAGTTTTAAATCGCCTTTTAGTTTGATATTGTATTCCCAATTTCCAGGAATACTAGTGTTATACTCACTGTATAGTTTTGGAATTTTACTCTGGAAACTCCAAGGATAATAGTTGAATCTAAATGGAGACTCAAAAGTATAACTGTATGTTATTACTGAGCCTTCCTTAATATTTGGAATGGCAAATTTTACCACATCATGGTTCTTATCATATTCCTCAGTATAGATGTCTGATTTTTCGAGCTTGGTTGCTATGATTTTCGAGCCATTATACTCATATGATGTTGCCTTTATTTTTGAAACTTTTTCTTTGTTGCTCTTGTTCTTATAAAGTACTACTGTAATATTGCCTTCATCAAAAGCATCCTTGTCAATGATCTTGATTTTACGCTTAATTTCTGTTGTTAAATTATAAGTATTTCTGTCGATATAGCTATTGCCATATTCATAGATTACTAGTGCTTTAGCTGTAGAATCTAAAGCAATAGTATTCTCTTTTAAATCTTTTTCAATAACATGATATTCAGTATGATACTGGTCATTTTGAGCATTTAAGAGAGATGTAAGAAATAGAATAAATAGACTAGTCGTTCTAAGGCGTTTCATTAAGATTTAGGTTGATGATTTTTAGGTTTTTATTTTTTCGAAGATAGGCCTGAATAATATGCTGAGTATCTCTGTTGTTTTGCATTGGCGTAATGATAGACTCCAGAACATCAATGTTATTTATCTGATAATTAAGATTGAAGAAACCTAGTCCTCTAAATACACCATTCTCTATTAAAATTGCTGAACGCTCATCAACATCTCTACCTTTATCAATGATTACCAAATTTTTACTTTCGTAACTGTTCTTATCAATAATTTGAGTTACCCTTTTGTTATAGCTTTCGCTATCTTCCTCTTGTATACAAGCGCCATCACAAGTTTTAATAGAGTAATTGAAGCACGCTGAACTAGTTTTGTAAACTCCAGTTAACTTTTGACAGAGATTGAAGTCTTCTACAATTTTATTCATAAAGCTCTTAGCACTCTGTCGATTACTAAATGTTGTAATTGGTCGTTTCTTACCATTGGCCTTATCAATCTTTAAATTGATATACCCTTGTGGATCAACAAAGCTGAATAACCCATGGGTGAAAATAGTACGGCGCAAAGCTCGATTAAAGATGGGTTTATTCTTTTTAATTTCCTCACTCTCCTTAAGTAATGCTACCAATTCACTACCAGTGGCTTCATAAGTAACCGCTACAACTTGCATTTGTATCTTCTTGGACTTTGGCGCTTCACTAGTAAAGTGTTGATTGATTCGCTTCTTTATATTCTTGCTCTTACCGATGTATATAATCTCTCCATCTTCTTTATGAATATAATAGACTCCTGTCACAGAGGGTAATTGCGAAATGATATCTATGTGGCGTGGTTCTAGTTGACGTTTGGGCTCTTTTCTAACAGATTCCTGAATAATCTTCTTCTCAGTATCCTTAGCCAATAACATTTGAAAAAGTTTTACAGTAGCTTGAGCATCACCAGAAGCTCTATGTCTTTCACTGACTGGGATTCCAAGAGCTCTAGAAAGTTTCCCCAAACTATATGAAGCTTGATTAGGGATAAGGTCTTTTGCTAATTCTATAGTGCAAAGCGTTTTGCGTTCAAACTCAAAACCTAATCTACTAAACTCAGTTCTTAAAACCCTGTAATCGAAGTTAGCATTGTGCGCAACAACAATACAACCTTCTGTTATCTCAACAATACGTTTGGCAACCTCATAGAATTTCGGCGCATTTCTTAACATAGCATTATTGATGCCAGTAAGATTTACAACGAATTCCTGAATATCTCTTTCAGGATTAATAAGACTTATGAATTGGTCTACAACCTTGTGACCATCGTATTTATAAATTGCAATTTCGGTGATTCCTTCTTCATTATACTTCCCTCCAGTAGTTTCTATATCGAGAATTGCGTAATTGGTCATTAATAGATTTTAGTATTTAATTTAAAGATAAAGATAATTTACAAACGAAGGCAAGCTAAAATTTATTTGACAGATTCAACCAATTCCAGTTGTTCAACACTAACATTGGTTGTAAACACGCCATAGTTTACCAAGGCCTTGTTTTTCTCCAACTTGTCGATGGTGCCAACGGCTTTGCCATCTTCTAGTCGTACACGATCACCAACTTTAAGTACAGGCTTTGGTTTAGGAGTTTCCTCAACCTGTTTTTTTGCAGCTTTCTTTCGTTTGCGTATAACATCAACCTTCTTTTTAACATCTTGCTTTACCTGTTGCTCTTTGGCTTTTAAGGCTTTCTTTTCTTTTATAGATTGACGTTTGCGTTTAGAGTTTTCTATTTGAACAAGTTTGAAAAGTTCAGCCATAAGCTCACGCTTACGTTTATTTTCAAAATATGTTTCGGCAAGATCATTAACTTTTTGCCCTAGATAAATAAGACGCTGATTACTATCGTAAAGCTCTTGGTAGTTTTCTAGTTTCTTCTGAATCTTTGCATTGATGTGTTCCATTTTATCAACTTCGGCCAACTTCTTTTGCTCGTTAGCTTTTAGTGAACGTTCAGTTTTTTCAAGTTTTGAACGTTCTTTCTGAAGTTTTGCTATGGTTCTGTCGAAACGAACTTTACCGCGTTCAATTTTTTTCTTTGCTTTATTGATTAAGCTATATGGTATCCCATTCTTCTGAGCCACTTCAAAAGTAAAAGAACTTCCTGCCTCTCCTAATATAAGCTTGAACATAGGTTCTAGACTACGCTCATCAAACATCATATTGGCATTTTGCATATATGGCAATTCGTTGGCCAATACCTTCAAGTTGGAGTAGTGGGTGGTTATAATGCCATAAGCTTCTCGGTTATAGAATTCTTCTAGGAATGTTTCAGCCAAAGCACCACCAAGTTCAGGATCACTTCCAGTTCCAAATTCATCTATTAGAAAAAGTGTATTGGAATTACATTTTCGAAGGAAATAATTCATTTGTTTGAGCCTATAGCTGTAGGTGCTCAAATGATTTTCTATGGATTGATTATCTCCAATATCTGTTATAATACGGTCAAATAGACAAACAGTACTTCTTTCGTGTACAGGAATAAGTAATCCACTCTGTAGCATCAGTTGGAGCAGTCCAACAGTTTTTAAGGTGATACTTTTTCCACCAGCATTAGGGCCAGAAATTACGATGATTCTGTTTTCAGGATTCAGAACAATACTTTGTGGAAATGTTTTTAACCCTTGAGAGGCATTAGAAACATAAAGTAGTGGATGATATGCATCCTTTATATCATAAACTTTTGAATCACTCAGTTTAGGTAATAGCCCATTAATGGTTTCAGCATATTTAGCTTTGGCACTAATAACATCTGTCGCAATGAGAAAATCCTGATAATCGTTCAGAAGACTTCTGTAGGGTCTTATAGTCTCTGTAAGTTGCCTTAGAATCTTTTCTACCTCTTGCTTCTCTTCATA
The DNA here is from genome assembly GCF_040493455.1 of Winogradskyella sp. 3972H.M.0a.05. Taxonomy (NCBI): domain Bacteria; kingdom Pseudomonadati; phylum Bacteroidota; class Flavobacteriia; order Flavobacteriales; family Flavobacteriaceae; genus Winogradskyella; species Winogradskyella sp. 3972H.M.0a.05. The sequence goes on from NZ_JANFDA010000003.1 coordinate 291,673, forward strand.
TTCCAAATTATTGAGTGCTCTTGTATGCTGAAATGTAGTTTCTGGTTCTATATAAACGATGCTACCAGTTTTACTGCCACCAAGTATAGCGCCTTTTACTTTGCGACGATACATGGCCTTAACTGCAAGTACTCTTTTATTTTCAATAACAGTCTCTCTAATATCATCGAGATAATCTAAAGTAGTGTAGCTGCTCAAAGCTGCATTGAAACTTTGATTGATTTTCCCTCTTACAGATTCAATCTCTTTTCTTAGCCTGTGGAGTTCTTCAGAAGCTTTGTTTTTTACATCCCCAAAACGATCAATTATAGCCTCAATATTGTTGATAATATCTTTTGTGAATTTTACAGTTGATGCGTTTTGATTTAGAGTTGGGTAATACTCTTCAAACTTTTTGTAAAAAAGAATAAGTTCATTGCTTATTCTAGAGATAGCGGCTAGTTTCTTGAAACCAAAGGGTTCTAAAAAAGAATTTTCAATTCCTAAAAGTTGAAGTTCTTTCGTTATTGTATCAAAACCATGATTAGGAATTCTATTTTCATTAGAAAAAGAAGCGATGTACTCATTGGTTAAATTAAGATGAAGCGTAATGTCTTCTTTGCTTTCAAAAGGTACAATAGCAAGAGTAGCCGACTTGCCTAAGCCAGTAACGCAGAATTCGGAAACCTGTTCTAAAACAGCGTTGAATTCTAAATCTTGTAATGTTTTGCTGTGTATGTTAATCAACACTTTCGCTTTTGAAATCGAAGCGCAAAGTTAAGGAATCTATTTAAGTAGATTCTTCATACGTTCTAATAAAGTTGGGTGTGAATAATGTACAAAAACATAAGCAGGGTGAGGTGTAAGGTTACTCAAGCTATTTTTATTCAACTTTTTGAGACCAGAAACCAAAGGTTCTGCTTTGTATGTGTCTTTAGCATAATTGTCTGCCTGATATTCAAACTTTCGAGAAATGTAATTCATAAGCAAGCCAGTTATTGCTGAAATAGGAGAGTACAAAAGCCCAAATGCAATTAGCCCAACATGAAAACTTGGAATTTCTACACCAAGTGCATTTGACAATAACGGATTGGATATAAAAATAGAAAGGATGAATAAAGTCAATCCAGTCAATAGTACAGAAGCAACAAGATTGAATATGATGTGTTTTCGTTTGTAATGACCAACTTCATGAGCTAGTACAGCTACAATTTCATCATCTTCAAGGTCATTAACCAAGGTGTCGTATAGTGTCACGCGTTTTTCTCTACCAAAACCAGAGAAATACGCATTGGCTTTAGTACTACGCTTTGAGCCATCGATAACAAAAATATTCTTCAAATTAAAGCCAACGGTTTTGGCATAATCTGCTATCTTTTCTCTAAGTTCTCCAGCTTCTAGAGGTGTTTGTTTATTGAATAATGGAACAATGAGCCTCGCGTAGAACATATTCATGAATAATGTAAACGCAGTTACAATTCCCCAAGCATATAACCAAAATTGGTTTCCAGTAAGTTGGTAAAACCAAATAATCAAAGCCAGAATTCCTCCGCCGATGATAGCTGACATTAATAAGCCTTTAATCTTATCTGTGATAAAAGTTGTTTTGGTTGTTTTGTTGAAACCAAATCGCTCTTCGATAACAAAGGTTCGGTAGTAAGAAAATGGAGTCGAGATAATATCACTTCCTAACATAATAATGCCGAAGAAGATAAGCGCAATAAGTACTGGATGCTCAGTATAGCTTCTTGCTATATTATCGACAAATTCAAAACCATCAAAAAATAAAAATCCTAAAGTAAGCGCAAGTGAAAATAGTGAACTCCAAATCCCGAAGTTGTAATTGGTACGTTTATACTTCTGAGATTTTACATACTCATCTTCGTCATAAACATCATTTAGCTTATCTGGGATTGGGTCATTGTAATGCTTTGCATTGAGAGCGCTTAAAACCTTATCAACAATAAAGTTTACGATTATAATGCCTATGATAATGTAAAAGAGTGTCGTTGCGGTCATATAAGATTAATTAATTTTAGAGCGCTGGCGTATAGCTTCAAAAATAAGGATTCCTGCGGCAACTGAGACATTCATGGAATCGATAACGCCTTGCATAGGTATGATAATATTCTGAGTAGAAGCATTGAGCCAATCTTCCGATAATCCAGTGGCTTCTGTACCAACAACTATCGCTGTAGATTTGGTATAGTTTTCAGCAGTATAATTATTAGAAGCTTGCAAAGCAGCACAATAGATATTGATGTTATTAGCTTTCAAGTAATCAATGACTTCGGAAGTAGTTCCAACAGCTATAGTATTGGTAAAAACGCAACCTACACTAGACCTTATGATATTAGGATTGTACAAATCACTTTTTGGGTTAGCAATAATAACAGCATCAACATTTGCAGCATCTGCTGTTCTGAGTAATGCGCCAATATTTCCTGGTTTTTCAGGCGCTTCAGCAACAAGAATCAAAGGACTATCACCTAGATTCAGTTGATCTAAATGATGATTTTTTGATTGGGCTACAGCAACAACACCTTCGGTAGTATCTCTATGTGCCAACTTCTCATAAACCTCTTTCGCGATTTCAATACAATCAATATTGTATCTCGATAAAGCATTTGCTTCTGTTTCAGAAAATAAGTCTGGAACAAAAAGTAATGTTTCAATGGTGTAGCCACCTTTAATAGCTAAGGATAATTCTCGCTTCCCTTCAATAAGAAAGGTGCCAGATTTCTTTCGTTCTCTGGATTTTTCCTTAAGCTGAACGAGTTGTTTGATGAAGCTATTTTGTGTGCTAGTAATTATTTTATGCATATACGCCACAAAAGTATGGTATTAGATTGTAATTTTACAGTAATGCTTACGTCCAAAGCCTAAATATTATAATACTAACTATGAAAACCAATACAATTTTTATCTGCTTGCTTTTACTTGTTATGTCTTGTAAAGACAACAAAACTGTAGAATCTCCTGTTAACTATGAGGAAGAACAACTCGATGTAACTACAAGTGTTTACCCAGAAAACATTACTAAAGTTTTTGAAGCGCATGGAGGTCTCGATGCTTGGAAAAAATCCAATACTTTAGTGTTTGCTATGGAAAATCCTGAAGGTGTAGAAACGACTACTACTGATTTGAAAAATAGACGTTCTTTGATAGAAACAGAAAAATTCAAAATTGGTTTTGATGGTAATGAAGTATGGATGGTTGATGAAGAAAAGGCATATAAAGGAAATCCTAAGTTCTATTATAACCTAATGTTCTATTTCTATGCTATGCCTTATGTGTTAGCAGATGATGGTATTGTCTATGAAGATGTAGAACCTTTAGAGTTTGAAGGGAAATCATATCCTGGTATTAAAATAGGATATGAAGCTGGAGTAGGAGAATCACCAGAAGATGAATATATTTTGTACTACAATCCTGAAACCTATCAAATGGAATGGTTAGGATATACAGTAACGTTCTTTAGTAAGGAAAAGGATACTAATTTCCGTTTTATAAAGTATGATCAATGGGAAGATTTAGCAGGAATGAAATTGCCTAAAGCTATTCAATGGTATAATTATGAAGGTAGTACCGTAAAAGACATGCGTAACGAATTGAAATTTACAGGAACCAGTGCAAGTGCTGAGTCTATGGCAGATTCATTTTACGCTAAACCTGAAGGTGCAACAGTAATAGAATAAACAAGAAGCTTATGGGATTATTTAATAAAATATTTGGAGCATCAGAAACTAAGGAAGAAAAAGCATTGCCTTGGATTCCTCTCAATTCTTTATCGCAACTCGATGAGATTGTGGAGAAGTCTAAGACCAAACCACAGTTTATTTTTAAGCACTCCACTCGTTGTGGTATAAGCCGAATGGTTATCAATGGACTTATTGTGAATTATGAACTGACCGAAGACCAAGCAGATCTTTACTATTTAGATCTGTTAAATTTCAGACAGGTTTCAGATGAAGTAGGTTATAAGTTTCAGGTGATACATCAGTCACCACAATTACTGGTCATAAAAAATGGAATAACCGTAGCCCATGCATCGCATGGCGCCATTAATAATATAGATTTGGAGCGATTTCTATAATTAAAACAAAAACTCCCAAGAAATTCTTGGGAGTTTTTTATTTATCCTCTTAAGTCGTAGGAGCGGAGAATAGACTTTAATTGATATTTTAAATCTTCTCCTGCATCATAAACCATTTGCTCATTACTTGGGAATTGTACAAACCTTAATCGTAACAATTCTCTGTCTCTTGGCAATAAAGCCCTACGATCTCCTCTCATAGTTCCAAATTGGTTTTCAAAAACAAACTCTGTATCAATTGGGAAACTTTCAAGCAACCTGTTTGCTTTCAAGTCTGTAAAGACCACATTTGCTATGACCTGAGTAGACTTGGATTGATTGTGCTCAAAGAATCTAGCTCTGGCAGTAATAATCTTATCAACCTTTATATCATTACCAAGACTGTCTTTAGCCACGTTGCCATCTTCATCCAAAAGGTATTCCCATCCATCGACAATTTGCTTTTCTCTCAGTAGTTGTCTTTCAAAAACATGCTCTGGCGAAATATTGATTCGTTTCAATTGAAGACTCATAGCATAATCATAGGTGAAATCTTCAGTCGAGGTTGTATGGTAGTTTGTCCAAAATTGGTTCAAACCATACGTATTAAAATCCAACAGCTCGTCTTCTAATCGCTTTGGAATAATCTGATGTGTTTGATTTTCTATAGCAACCAAAACGTGATCAGTTCCTTTTGCATGTGCTTCAACCAGTAAATCTCTGGTTTCTTCAAAATTTGGATTAATTTGCTCTATATAGGCAAAAATATCATAAGCTTCACGAGCATTGTATTTATCATCAGAATCCAATAAAGTAATTCCTTTATCAATTAGGTAATCCGATACTTTATACCTGTAATCAACAATATTTTCTGTAAAATCCTTGAAGTTTAGATTCAAGGTTTTATTTCCAATTTTTAGTGGTAGTACAGGCTTAATAGCATTTTGACGTGCTTCTAAGTCTAAATAGATATCGAAAATACGCTTGTAATGCTCAGGATTTCCATCTTTCTCTAAATGAGAAATCGCTTGTAGATCTCTGTCTACGGCTTTGTAATAAGCATCTTCTAACATGGCAACATAGGCTTGCTTACGTTTTTTGTGCTTATTGCGTTCTAGCTTCTTTAAAGCATTGGTAATTGCCTGATCGTAATTACCTGCGTGTAATTGCTTTTCGATGTGCTTCTTTCCAACACAAGAAACAAGTACCGAAAAGACTGCAAGAATGAGTACTAATTTTTTCATCGTATTGGGTTTTAGTTTAATTATATCTAATGAAAACCAATTAGTGTGCCAAAAATGAAAATAGCGCTCAATCATGCAGTATTACTGCTCATTTAAGTACGCGCCAATAATGCTTTTATAAGTTCTAGACGATTCTAAAACCGTCCCGTCTTTTAGAAGAAATTTATACTCATTATTACTTAAGTAATGGCACTGTTTTATGTAGAACTTATTGAGAATGATAGATCTATGAATTCTTAAGAATTGACTTGGATCCAAAGTTTCATGCAGTGTATTTAAGGTGGATCTATATAAGAAGGTTTTACTTGCGGTATAAAGTTTTACATAGTTGCCATCACTTTTAAGATAAGTGATATCATCTACATAAATAGTTGTTAACCTACCACGCTCTTTTATGCTGAACTCTACTTTGTATGCTTCCTCATTGGATTGATAATTTCTTATCAAGGCTTTAATCTTGTGTTCTAAATCTGAAGCACTCTGTTGTTGTTTTAACTCAAAAATTCTGCTTAGAGAGGTCTGTAAGCGGTCTTCATCGAAAGGCTTCAAGAGATAATCAACTGCATTGATCTCAAAGGCTTTTAGCGCATAAGCATCATAGGCTGTTGTGAATATTACATAGGGTTTTACTCGGAGTTCAGATAAGACTTCAAACCCATTATAATCTGGCATTTGAATGTCCAGAAAAACGAGATCAGGTTCTTTTATAGGAATCACATCAAGTGCTTCTTTTCCGTTTCTACATTCACCAACCATAACCATATTATCATAGGGCTTCAGAAGTTTTAATAAACGTTGGCGTGCAAGGTATTCATCGTCTACTATAATATATCTCAACCTCATATTAGCTAATAATTGGCATTCCTATTTTTGCTATGTATACTTGATCTGTCTTCTTTTGAGCATTAAAGACAAAACGATCTTTATAGAAAGATTGCAGTCGCTTTTTTATGTTTTCTAACCCAATTCCTGTGCTGCTCTTTTTTGAAACTTTGTCATCATTATAGTTGTTGGAGATTTCCATGAAAAGCAGATTCTCATTGACATCTGAATTGAATTCTTGCTGAATTCTAATAACAATCTCACTTTGTTCAGAAACATTGATGACACCATGCTTGATGGCATTTTCAACTAATGGCTGAAAAATCATTGTAGGAACCTTCATGTCCAAAGTATCTTTTGAGATTGAATAACTTATTGTCAACCGATCCTGGTAACGCATTTGTTCTAAATCGAGGTAATCTTGTATAAACTTCATTTCCTCTGCAACGGTTACCATTTGGTGTGTGTCATACTCCAATACTCGACGTAATAAATCTCCCAATTTGCTGAGCATAGCCTGCGCATTTTTGGTATTAATATCTATCATAGAAGCGATAGAATGTAGGGTGTTAAATAAAAAGTGTGGTTGAAGCTGCATTCTCAAAGCATTTAGCTGAGCAGCGATAAGGGCTTTTTGATTAATAATATATTTTTTTTGGTAATCGATAGCAAAGAAAAAAGCAGAAATAAATAAGAGTTCTATTAGACTCGTAAAGCTACCTATGATTAAAACTGTTTGGTTGTTTTGTCCAAAAAAATCCTTTAGATACCCACTATTCAAATAGTTTACAAAATCATCAATTCTAGAACTTGCTGTATTGTGAAAAGCAGCGATTAGGATACAGGCTATACAGATTACAATTATTCTGGTAAGATTAATCTTAGTCTCCTGAATTGTTTTAACCAGAACATAGATCACAGGTGTTAATAGAACCCAAAGAAGATTCTTAATAAGGATTTTTAATGAGTTCAGTTTCCAACTAAAGTCATAATTCAAATCATTAATGATATGAGATGTGTAAGCTTTTAGAATTAAAAAGACGCTCACGAGCAGAGCAACTACTATGATTTTTGGAAGCGCAATAGGTAAGTTCCTGTAAGACAATTTATGTTTCCTAAAACTCAATTTGAAAGTAGTTATGGTGTTAAATTTAATCTAAATGTAGCTATATTTATTGTATTCGTTTGTTTCTTGTATCTACAAAACCTGTATCATGAGACTAAAACTATTTTTACTACTGAGTTGCCTTGCTATGAGCCTTTCTAGCTGTAAGACAGAAAAAAAGACACCAGAGACAAAAGACTCATCTTTAAAACATATTAGCGAACTCACGTACATGGATATTTATAGGTTATTATATAACAACAATAACGGTGGTTTTGATGCTCATGGTGATTTGTATGGACAAGAGGCAGCTTCATTTTTAAACTTAGTTGAAGAGCCAAGTCAATGTGGCAAATCACTTTATTTGGTAAATACTTCTGATAAAACCATCGAATTAGCCTTAGAGGCTACTTTCAATTTTCCATCCAATCCAAATAACGAAATTGTTAGAGCTTATAAAATTCAACCTTCAGAAAAAATTTCTATCGGAAACTCCATGTTGTGTTACGACAATGAGGAATATCTCATCGGTAAGAAAATAATTTCAGCTGGGTTTCAAAAGCCTAATCAATAACTCACTTTATTGTTATCATCTTTCCTTAGCATTATTCAAAAGTATATAGGTCTTACTGTAGCTTAAAGCAAAATGTGATGAAAAGTTCGTATTGTGACTAAACACATCTACAGTGCGTTTTTTATTTCTGTTTAACCGATAATCACAATTTTAACCATCTACCACAATACGCTATGAGTACTTAGTGTTGCAAAATATTTTTGCTTTAAACATTAATACTTAAAACGATGAAAAACTTTAAAACAAGATTATTATTTATTGCCCTATCGGTACTTTTATTACCAATACATTCTCAAAATGTAACGCTACCTAGAGTGAGTCAAAGCGCTACAGTTTCCCAAAGATTAGGATTGTCTGATGTTACAATTTCTTATCATAGCCCTAGTGTGCAGGGAAGAAAAGTATTTGGAGGTATTGTTCCTTATGGTTCTGTTTGGAGAGCGGGAGCAAATGAGAATACTACGATTACGTTTACACACGATGCTAAAGTAGAAGGTCAAGCTGTTCCGGCTGGAGTTTACGGTCTTTATATGTTACCTAGCGAAGGAAGTGTGAAGGTATTACTTTCTAAATACAGTAAATCTTGGGGGTCTATAGCACCAGCAGAACAAGATTTAGTTTTGAATGTAACTGTAACGCCTGTTGAAATTCCTTTCCAGGAGTGGTTAAGTTTTGATTTTGTAGACAGAGGTGCGAACAGTTTAACTGCTGCACTACAATGGGAAACAACTAGAATACCATTTAAGATTGAATTCGACATTAAAAATGTTGTTGTTGACAATATGAGAGCTGAATTGAAGGGGCCGGCTGGATTCGGCTGGAGAGGACATATGCAAGCTGCAAATTACTGTTTACAAAACAATATAAACTTGGATGAAGCAATGACGTGGATAGACCAATCTATAGCTAGTAGTAAAGGGTTTAGCAATTTGGTAGTTAAAGCTGGGTTATTAGCAAAGAAAGGACAAGTGGCCGAATCTGAAAAAGTAATGGAAGAAGCCATACCTACAGGAAATGGTTATCAATTAAACAATTATGGATATCAACTGCTTGGACAGGGCAAAACTAAGAAAGCAATAGAAGTATTTAAGTTAAACGTAGAGCGCAATCAGAATCACCAATTCATTTGGGGCTTCACTGATAGTTTAGCTGAAGCTTACCTGAAAGATGGTGATAAGAAAAAGGCTTTAAAATACTATAAAGAAGCTAGAACAAAAGCACCACAAAATCAACATGCATACTTAGACGGCGTTATAGCTGGAATTAAATAACCTAATATCATGAGATATTTTAACTTAATCGCAACACTTCTTATTTGCATAACCGTAACTTCTGTTTTTGGGCAGAAAAAGATTGAAACTTTCAGCTATAAAGGCAAGAATCATAATTATATTATTCAATTGCCTGAAGATTTTGATGCCTCAAAAACGTATCCTGTGTTAATAGGGCCTTCAGAAGTCAAATCGCTAGAAGACGAGAGTTTTTATTGGAGAGGAAATTCCAATACTCAAGGATGGATTCTTGTGAGTTATCCAATTTATAGCGCAACAGGTAGAATAGGAGAGGTAAAAGCTTTTTTAGGGCATTTAAAAGAGCTGTATAATGTTGAAGGGGATAAGTTTCATGCAGTATGTTTTAGTGCAAACAGCTCAAGTATTTTTGAGTTAGTCATGCAAATTCCTGAGTACTTTAAAGGCATTACAGGAATGGCTGGTAATCCAAGCAATAGCAATAAGGAGTCATTAAAACGATTGAAAGGTTTGAAGGTGCAATTTGTAGTTGGAGATCGAGATACCTATTGGATGCGTGCTGCAGAGCAAAGCCATTCAATATTAAAAGGGCATGGAGTAGACAGCAAGTTAGAGATTATTAAAAATGGTCAACATGTAATGGAACCATTGATTGGAAAAGGCTTTTTAGATAAAGCAAATCGGTTGAGAAACTAGCTATGAGATTATTTATTTACCTAACAATTGTACTAGTTTCGTTATTTGATATACAGGCTCAAAACTATCAAGTTTTATACACGGAACAGATTAACAATAATGACAACATTGTACTTATGAATTTAGACGGTAAGTCTCATCACCTTACCAGTCATAATCGTAAGGATAGTAGTCCAATGATGTCTCCAGACGGTAAATATTTAGTGTTTACTTCAGAGCGTGTTGGCTGGTGGAAGATATGGAAGATGAATATTGCAGAAAAGACTTTCACCCAGCTAACAAACTCTAGTAATGCAGAATATAATCCAAGTTGGTCTCCAGATGGGAAATCAATTGTATTTGTTAGCACCAGAACAGGAAAGCAAGAGATTTTCGTGATGAGTAGTGTAGGGGGCAACATAAAGCGCATAAGCGGATCTGGAGCGTCTAATGTAATGCCTTATTGGGGACAGGATAATTATATTTATTATTCATCTAAAATCGATAGTTATTATCAAATAGTGAAATGTTTGCCAGATGGCACAAAAAGAGAAGTGTTGACTAGTGGCAATTCTAATAAACTGATGCCTAGAGTTTCAAGAGATGCTTCAAAAATTCTTTATTATGGTGATGAGCATGGTAATGTGGAGATTTACCGGCTAGATATTCCAGAGATGACCTCTAAACGATTAACCAATCATCCATTGATGGATATGCGTGCCAATTGGTCTCCAGACGGACAATGGATAGTTTTTGAGAGAGGGAATAAGAGTGATAATCATCATGTATACATCATGGATGCAAATGGAGATAACCAAAGGCAATTAACATTCAAAAATTATAATTATTCACCTTCGTTTTCTACAATAAAACTGAAAGATTAAAGCGTCTTTACGCTTACTTTTCCCAGACTGGTAATAATTGAGTAGATACCTCGCCAAAACCTATTCTGGTGCCATTGTTTTCACAATATCCACGCATTATTACAGTATCGTAGTCGTTTATAAACTTGCGTTCTGAGCCATCACTCATCTTTAGTGATTTTTCTCCACGCCAGGATAATTCTAACATCGAGCCGTAGGAATCCTCAGTTGGTCCAGATATAGTACCACTACCCATCATATCACCAGAATTAACTGGACAACCATTAACAGTATGGTGTGCTAGCTGTTGAGCCATATTCCAGTACATGTACTTAAAGTTAGACTTACAGACTGTAGTTTCTTTTGCGCCTTTTGGTTGAATGGCTACTTCGAGGTTAATATCAAAACTCTTCTTGCCTTTGTATTGCAAGTAAGGTAGCTGTGGTTTTTTTGGTTTTGGGCTCTCTACTCTAAATGGCTCAAGAGCATCTAAAGTTACAATCCAAGGTGATATAGAAGATGCAAAATTCTTCCCTAAGAATGGTCCTAATGGAACATATTCCCATTTCTGAATATCTCTTGCGCTCCAATCATTAAACAATACCAATCCAAAGATATAATCCTCAGCTTCTTCAATAGGAATTGGTTCTCCTAGATCATTGGCATCAGTTGTTATAAAAGCCATTTCCAATTCAAAATCTACAAGCTTGCTTGGACCAAATACTGGTGCATCTGAATCATTAGGAAGTGTCTGACCTTTAGGTCTATGGATAGGAATATCTGTAGTAATTATTGAAGAGCTTCTTCCGTGATATCCAACAGGTAAATGTAACCAGTTTGGCATCAATGCATTCTCTTTTCCGCGGAACATAGTACCTACATTTGTAGCATGTTCTATACTAGCATAGAAATCGGTATAATCACCAATTTGCACAGGCAATTGCATTTCGATTTCATCTAATCTGAAGAGTACAATCTCTTTATGCTTCTTGTTGTTTTTTAATGTAGAATTTTCAGCATCAAAAATTTCAGCAATACGATTTCTTACCAAGCGCCATGTTTTACGACCATCAGCAATAAAATCATTTAATGTATCCTGTAGGAAGATATCATCAGTCAGTGGAATACCGTCAAAGTATCCTAATTGATGCAAAGCACCTAAATCTATGGCTGTATCACCAATTCTAGTCCCAATAGTTACGATATCTTCTCTGGTGAGGAATACACCAAAAGGAATATTCTGAATGGGGAAGTCAGAATTTTTATCGACGTGTAACCACGATTTTCGATCCGGATTATTTGCTGAAAGCGGCATATTAGTAGATGTTGATTAATTGTTTATAATTTTATATCAAATATATGTTTTTTGGAATATAAAACTAAGGTATTTCTTATTTTTGAAAAACTTTTAACCAAACATAAAAAATGCAGCGAGATCAACAGATATTTGAGCTAATTCAGGCAGAAAAAGAACGCCAAACTGAAGGTATTGAACTTATAGCATCAGAGAACTTTGTAAGCGACCAGGTTATGGAAGCAGCAGGTTCAGTATTGACTAATAAATATGCTGAAGGCTACCCAGGGAAGCGTTATTATGGAGGATGCGAAGTTGTTGATGAAGTAGAACAAATCGCTATAGATAGAGCAAAAACTTTATTTGGCGCTGCTTGGGCAAATGTACAACCGCACTCAGGAAGTCAGGCGAATACAGCAGTGTTTGCAGCTTGCCTTAAGCCTGGAGATACTATTCTTGGTTTTGATTTGTCTCACGGAGGTCATCTTACACATGGTTCGCCAGTAAACTTTTCTGGTAAGTTATACAATCCTGTATTTTATGGTGTTGAAAGGGAAACGGGTCGTATAGATTATAATCATGTTGCTGAAGTTGCAGAGAAAGAGCGTCCAAAATTAATTATTGCTGGTGCTTCTGCGTATTCTCGTGATATGGACTTTAAGCGATTTAGAGAGATTGCAGATAGTGTTGATGCTCTGTTACTTGCGGATATATCTCACCCTGCTGGATTGATTGCTAAAGGTATTTTGAATGATCCTTTACCACATTGTCATGTTGTAACGACTACTACACACAAAACTTTGCGTGGGCCTAGAGGTGGTATGATAATGATGGGACAAGATTTTGAAAACCCATTTGGTATAACACTGAAGAGTGGCAACCTAAGAAAAATGTCTTCTTTATTAGATTCTGGAGTTTTTCCAGGAAATCAAGGTGGACCATTAGAACATATCATTGCAGCAAAGGCAATTGCATTTGGAGAAGCATTAGAAGATGATTTCATGCATTATATTCTACAAGTTCAGAAGAATGCAAAAGCTATGGCAAAAGCATTTGTAGATAGAGGTTATCATATTATCTCTGGTGGTACGGATAATCATATGATGCTTATCGACCTCAGAAATAAAGATATTACAGGTAAAGACGCAGAACAAGCTTTAGTGAAGGCCGATATTACAGTAAATAAGAATATGGTTCCGTTTGATGATAAAAGCCCGTTTGTAACGTCTGGAATACGTATCGGAACACCTGCGATAACAACCAGAGGTCTCAAAGAAGATGATATGGAAGGTATTGTCTCACTTATTGATGAGGTTATTATGAATCATCAAGACGATAGCAAATTAGAGGCTATAGCTGAAAAGGTAAATGCTATGATGAGTGGTAAGCCTCTATTTGCCTACTAGCAAAACGGATTCATATACAGAATATCTAAGACTCCCAATACTAAGGCAATATCACCTACAATGACTTTGTAAGGTTGAATTTTGTTTGATAGTTTCACCAATGTATTTCCAATAGCTGGAACTCCAGCAAGACGCTGAGGTAACAATAGCAAACCACATGCAATACCTACCAAAGCAAAGATGATACATTTCCATTTGAAAAGGTATAATACACCAATAATAAGTGTGGCAAAACCTATTACCGCATTGAAGGGTTTTAGCTTAGCAGCTAGATTATTGAAGAAGTTACTTTCACCATCCAAGCGGTCTAAATGACTAATGGCTAGCAGTATTCCAGCACAAATGCAGGCAATTTCAAAAGCTAAATTGATAAAATACATGGTAGTAATAGAATTAATTAACTACCTAAATGTAATAATTTTTTCTGACTGATTAATCTTCGAAAGTTATGCTTTGGTAAGCACCAATATCTGGTGAAGCTGTTCTATTAACATTAAGAATGTCCGTAGGAACTTGTCCTGCAAAAAATAAGTTTCCTTGCATATTGGCAGCTGAATCCTCTCCAATGATTAAGTCATTATTGAAAGGGTCTCTAAATTCTGGATCATCATTAAAGATGCAGTTCTCGTATAACGCAGCATTATCAAAATCATAGTTATTTCCGGTGAAACTGTTATTGTCGAAGCGCAATAAGCAATTCGTGAATTTAAAATTGAATGCACTATCTGAGTCTTCATCTAAGATGAATTCAGGATTATCATTACCGAAAATGATACAGTTATTGAAATTAGCTTCTTGCAAATCATTTGTAACGACACTATTATCTTCCTGAACCAAAAAGTTATTCAATAATACAGATGGAAATTGTCTAAAACTATTATTCCAATAGTTAGCTAAGGTTGAATGCGTAAAATTATAGCGACCACCAACAGTTCCCGCAAAAGAAGATTGCCCTGAACTATTAATTACCACATTTTCCCCTCGTATCGATGTAGCTCTACCAAGAATACCAAAATTACTGGAGTTGTATATTTTAGAATTATTAATGTTCAATTTATAGTTTGGCTCGCTTTGATTGCCTTCACATAAGATTCCAGCTGAGGCATTTTTAATAGTAGCAAAGTTGATTTCGTTATCAACACTTCCAGGGAATAACCATATTGTACCCCATTGCCCGGGGACATCTTCGAATAAAGGTTCTAAACGATCACCTTCAAAAATAACTTCATTTTCTAGTAATTCTTGGTCATCACTAAATGCTCCGTTTACTTTCAAGCTTCCACCAGAAGTTACAATTAAACCTGAGTTGGCATGGAAGTGCACTCTAGCACCAGGATCTATATTGAGCTCGTCACCATCGTCTACCGCGGCATAACCATAAATTACATAAGGTTTCTCATTTGTGAACGTTAGCTCGTCATCCTCTAAGAACCTACCTTGTAATGTAGTCTCATCATCTGTACCATCACCATCCACATCGAAGGTTAAAGTCTCTATAATGCCTTGCGCATCTCTTTCTGGAAATATAAAAACTGCATCTCTGATTAAGGTAACCAGCTCTACTTTTTGTTGATTGCTTCCTGAATCGAATTCTATAGCATCAGTGTATAAAAACTCTAAGTCCGATATTGGTGCTGTATCTGTATTATAGGTAGTTTCAATAAAGATGAATAAGCTATCATTGGCTAATAATTCAACATTATCAAAGACCTTACCTTCATTTGGTCCTTCTTCACCAGTCATACCATCGACATTCATTCTGTAAAACGAACTCGCGCCTCTTGTTAATTGAATAGTTGGAATGACAATGTCGTCATCACTTCTGTTGTACACTTTGAGGTTGTAAGTGCTAGATCCTATATTGGTAAAGATGGTGTCTAGATAAACCGTATCCCTTGAAAACTCAAGGTTTCCTGTACTAGGTGAAAAATCGAAATCTTTTCGACAAGAACTCCAGAACAATAAAATTATAAGTGTAAGGCAAAAATATAGGATTCGTTTCATCAATGTAGTCTCAATTATGGTCTAAAAATATAACTTTTGATTTAAAGGTATATTGTAAAAACGAAAAGAATTGGGAGTAGTTTTTTAATCTTTTACGATTTGTTCCTTTTTAAAATCATCAATAATCTTTAAAAACTCCTCACTGTTCTGAATCATAGCTTCTAGTAAATACATCTCTCTACTCTTTTTAAGCAAATTACCAGACATCTGTTTTGCTTCACAAAATTCATAAAATAAAGGCAGATAATTTTCTGGAATACTGAGATCATTCAACAAAAAAGATTTATTAATTAAAGAGTTTTTAGCTACGAGCGAGTCAATTTGATTATAGCTTATGGGTTTTATAACTGGCGTTTTTCTTTTCTTTTTAAACAGTTTTGATACCATACCAATAATGGCAAATAAGTCAGGACCTTTTAAGCCATTTCCAGAGCTGTAAAGATGTGGATTACGTTTGATGTCATCTTTAATTATTTGCTGTAATTCAGAGTTGTATGTTTCTCCTTTGAACGCAGGTTGTTTAGGCTCATTGGTTAGCACAACTTCATCTAGTTGCTGAATATCTTTTTTGAGTTCTATAACTAAAGATTGGTCAAAGTGTTTCTGTTTTACTACAAAGTTCTGATTATGGTGAAACAAGGATTCAATACTTATAGTATCATTTACTGAGGCTTTAATGCTGAAGTTACCTTGGTCATCACTTCCTGTAACAATGTTTTGTGTTTTGTTCAGAATTTTTGCGCCTTTTATAGTAGTTTGACTATCATAAATTTTCCCTTTTAAAACTTGGGCATTAGCAGTAATAGAAAGTAGTACTATGAATAGTAGGAGTACTCTTTTTGACATCTGTATTAATTTACGCACAATCAAATAAAGCGTAAAAATGGTTAAGGTTATTCGGTATTGTGAAAAGATTAACTTAGTTGAATAGAGTAGCTATTTCTTCCGTTATTCTTGCAGGCTTCTTGGTAGCAATACTCATCAAACACCACTTGGTTTCACAGGTCACCAAAAGATTGTTGTTCTGCTTGTTGTAGATGTTTACAATTCTGGTTGAGGTAACGCCTTTAGATTCTGAAACGTAAGTTTTTAGAAGTAATTTATCATGCAATAAAGCAGAAGACTTGTATTCTATATTGTGGCTAATAACTACCCAGAAATAATTTCTAAGCAATGCTTCGTTAGCATTCTTCAGCCAATGCGTTTTAGCGATGTCCTGTACCCATTGCAGGTAAACAACATTATTTACATGATTAAGGTCGTCTAAATCTTCCTGTGATACTGTGAGTTCTTGTTCAAAGACTTGCATTTACTCAACAATTTTCACCTCAAACAACTTATCCCAACGCTTACCAGTAACAAAAATAGTCCCAGTTTCAGTATTGTATGCTATACCATTGAGTACATCTAACCCTGCATGTTGCTTAACCTTGTTTTTCAGAGGTGTAAAATCAATAACGGCTTCAACAGCACCATTACTTGGATTGATAATAGCAACACCATTACGTTGATAAATATTAGCGTAGATTTTTCCATCTATCCATTCTAGCTCGTTAAGGCTAGGAATCTTTCCTTTATTCGTATATACTTGGATAAATTCACCTTCAGTGAGATTCTGTACATTGAGTGTCCAGATGTTTTCTGTGCCATCAGATTTGTATAGACTCGTACCATCATTACAAATTCCCCAACCTTCCTTGCTTTTTCCGTACTTGAAGCTGCTGGTTTTTTCAAAAGATGCCAAGTCATAAATAAAGCCAGTGCCTTCTTTCCAAGTTAATTGATAGATATTATTGTTTAGAATTGTAAGTCCTTCACCAAAAAAGGAATCGGACAAATCTATATTCTTTAATACATCGCCAGTTTTGTAATCTACCATACGCAACTTAGATTCACCATACTGCCCAGTACTTTCGTAGAGTTGTCCATCGTGGAACTCAAGACCTTGTGTATAAGACGTAATATCGTGAGGGTATTCGTTGATAATTTCAAAATTAAGCACCTTAGGTTGTTGATTATTGAGTACAGTAAGCGTAGTTTTTACAACTTCAGAATTATCATCATAATGTACAATAGCTGTAATCGTTTGTTTACCAAGCTTAACGTCTTCTAATGTAGCGTTGGCATCAATATAAGCATCACCAAGTTTAAACTCAGTTTTAGTAATGTCTAGATTTTTTGGATTTGAAATCGAAAGATTTAAGGCTTCACCCAAGACAACCTTGTTTCCTTTAGCATTTGTATTTATTCTGAAATTAGTTTTATTTCCTGAAGAATTTCCGCCACAAGAGAACAGTAACAAGGTCAACGATATGGTAAAGAAGTATTTAAGAAAAGGCATTTTTTTTGAAATTTTTAGCAAGGTATTTAATTCGATTTTCTAATACGCTATATAAAGTGAAAATTTATTAAAAAATTATAATAAATAGGTTAAAAAATAATTGTCAAAGTATGAAAAGGTTGTATCTTTGCAGCCGGCAAGTCCTACACAACCAGCTCCTGCTTAATCCTCCAGGGCGGGAACGCAGCAAAGGTACGCGGTCGTAGCGGTGTGATGTAGGTAGCTTGCCTTTTTTTGTGCGCTTTTGTTACGTATAAAGTTGTATTTTTAGCTTCAATATTTATGAACTCTATGTCCAAAATTGTATTAATTACAGGCGGTTCGTCAGGAATTGGAAAGTCTATTGGAGAATACCTTCTTGAAAAAGGCGAAAAGATATATGGTACAAGTCGTAATCCAGACAGATATAAAGATTCGAAGTTTCCATTACTGACTTTAGATGTTGCTGATAAATCTACTATAGATAATTGTGTGAAGCGTATTATTGAGCAAGAAGGACGATTGGATGTACTTATCAATAATGCAGGTGCAGGAATTACTGGGCCAATAGAAGAAATCCCTGAAGAGGAAATTAAGGCAAATTTCGAAACCAATTTTTTCGGACCTATTAATGTAATCAAAGCCATTTTGCCTTCGATGCGATCTCAGCGACAAGGACTTATTATCAATATTACATCAATTGCTGGTTATATGGGACTCCCTTTTAGAGGTGTATATAGTGCCAATAAAGGAGCACTAGAGATTCTTACAGAAGCTTTTAGAATGGAACTCAAGGATTTTAATATCGCTATGACTAATGTAGCTCCAGGAGATTTTGCTACCAATATTGCAGCAGGACGTTATCATGCTCCTGTTACTGAAGATTCGCCATACAAGAATACCTATGGTCCGGTATTAAAGGCTATCGATGAGCATGTTGACGATGGTAGCGATCCAATGGATGTGGCGAAACTGGTTTATAAGATCATGAACACTAAGCATCCTAAGGTTCATTATAAGGTTGGTGCTTTTATGCAAAAGTTCTCCATTGTACTTAAGCGAATTCTACCCGATAAGGTTTACGAAAAATTATTATTGAATCATTACAAGTTGTAAAAGTTGGAATAGTATTTGTGCTATAACGCAAAAATTAGCACATGACTTCAAAACTACTTCGACTCTCTCTTATTTTTAGCTTTTTCACATTTTTTGGTTGTGAAGAAATTTTTGAATGTATCGTTAATATACATCCTCAACTTCCTGATAAGGAATTGAAAACGGGTTTCATCTACAATTACTACTATGATACTATTCATGCGGAGATTAATAATCAGCCAAGTGATAATAATTACCACTATTATTTTACGATTGACGATAATCTACCTCCAGGGATAGATGTGTATGTTGATTATAGAACAGTCATTATTGAAGGTGTTCCAGAAGCAGCAGGAGATTTCATCATAAACATATACTTACAAGTAGAACATAGAGATGTTTATGATTGTGAAGATGAACCAGGAAATTGTGACCATATATGTTCAGATAATACGACAGAAGAATATAGACTCCGCGTTTTATAGAATAGCAAATATGTTTGTTAATAGATGTTGAAAAGTTTATAGCTTAAAAAGCTTTTATTAGTTGTAAATTCGCAGCATTAAAACACAACTACAACGAAGATATCTATGAAATTTTTTATTGATACTGCAAACCTAGATCAGATAAAAGAAGCACAAGATTTAGGAATTCTTGATGGTGTAACTACGAATCCATCGTTAATGGCTAAGGAAGGCATTACAGGTCATGATAACATCATGAAACATTATGTTGACATTTGCAACATTGTGGATGGCGATGTTTCTGCTGAAGTGATCTCAACAGACTTTGAAGGCATGGTGAGAGAAGGTGAAGCTTTAGCAGAGTTACATGAACAAATTGTCATCAAATTACCAATGATCAAAGATGGTGTAAAAGCGTGCAAGTATTTTTCTGATAAAGGCATAAAAACCAACGTTACTTTAGTCTTTTCTCCAGGGCAAGCGATTTTAGCTGCAAAAGCAGGAGCAACGTATGTGTCTCCATTTATTGGACGTTTGGACGATATTTCTACAGATGGATTAAATCTTATTTCAGAAATCAGACATATCTATGACAACTATGCTTACGATACACAAATTTTAGCAGCTTCTGTGCGTCATACGATGCATGTTATTGACTGTGCAAAAATTGGAGCAGATGTTATGACAGGACCTTTGAGTTCTATCATTGGACTTCTTAAGCACCCATTAACAGATATTGGATTAGAAAAGTTCCTTGCCGATTACAAAAAAGGAAATTAGAAAATAAATAATAGTACTTAATGAAGAAGCTCCTTTTTGGAGCTTTTTTTATTGAACCAATTGAGCTAGTTTATGACTAAACTTCTCACCAAATAAGTTAGCGTTAGACTTAACGATAGTCTGATCATCTTTTAGAATAATAACTTTGTCAATAGAGCCAACACCAAAGATCTTTTTCCCGTCTTTAGGAAACTTAAATCGATACTCATTATCCGTAGGGAATTCAAACTGATCTAACGTAGATTTCCAGTACTTAGAATTATCTTCATTAACGTTAATAGCTATGAAATTGACTTCAGGAAACAATTCCTTAAGTTTTAATGCAGTATAGTGACTGTTGCGGTAGTGCATCTTAAAGTTAGAATTCCAGAAGTAAATCACTGTAGGAGCATCTATTAAGGTTTCCAGTTCAATTGGGTTACCATTATAGTCTATCAGTGTAGTATTAGGTATTTTGTTACCAGGCATAAGCTTTTTTAATGAATATGCTAGTTCTTTAATTTCAGACTTGTCTTCTTTATTAGAGCTCTTGGACAAGTATAATTTTAATAAATCTTCTGAGACTAAATAATCATCACTTCTGTAGATAAACTCCCTAACTGAATATTTCAACAGGTTGTTCTTGATGTATTCATTAGTAATGAGACTATCTATAAGCTCTAGCTTTGCAACATTGTATGGTTTTGAATAACGATTAAACTCCACATGAGAATGATCGTCTTTATAATAACTATATAACGCTAGGTTATTAAAATGCCAGGATAAAAATCTATTATAGGTGTAGGTATCACCTAGATAATCGGCATCATAATCTATTTTTTTTCTGAAGTCATAAAAAGACTCAGGTAGATCCTTAACATGTACTAAACGATTATAACCAAAATATCCAAAAGGATAGATTTCACGATTAGCGTAGTGGTTATAGTTAATTCTGGCTTTGGCTATTTTCACAAAAAGATCAGAGCAAGGCTTCTTTTCTAAAAAAGTTTCAAGTGTTTTCAAACGATCTTTTCGTTTTTCTTCCATCAACTCATCAAAAGCTTCTGGCTCTAGCTTACAGTAATCTACAAGCTTTTTGTTTTCAACTTCATTATTCAAAAAGTCTTTGATGAAGAAATTATTCTTTTTAGAACCTAATCCCGAAAAAACTAAAGACTCATCAAAGTCGAAAGTATTTAACCTTATCATAAGGCTATCCATAGGCTCCATTACAATCATCTGATACTCGCCACCATGAGTAAATATGTAAATACCTGGATTTACATCTTTGATTTTGTGAATGAATCGGTTGTTCTTATCAAGATAAATAGTGTCTTCAGCTTTCATCTGAGGACTATGAAGCGTTACAAAATCATTATTTGGGTTAATGATTTCTCCACCAAAATATGCAAAATCGCCTTTCTCTGTAACATCAGATTTACATCCAAATACAGTTAATAGGGCAACTATAAAAATCGTAAGATACCTCATAAGGTGTTCACGGATTAATTCCTTAACTAACAAAAATAGGAGTTGTCTTTGATTACTGTTGTTAATGCGCTGTTAAATATTAGGGTGTATTTTAATGGATTGAGCTTCCTGTTATGCTTACATTTTTCTACTTTTGCAGCGAATTTAAAAAACAGGATATGTTATCAGTTTCAAATCTTTCGGTGCAGTTTGGAAAACGCGTCCTTTTTGATGAAGTTAATACAACTTTTAATCAGGGGAATTGCTATGGTATTATTGGAGCCAATGGTGCAGGAAAGTCAACATTTTTAAAGATTTTATCTGGGAAGCAAGACGCTACCTCTGGTCATGTACACCTAGAGCCTGGTAAGCGAATGTCAGTCCTAGAACAAAACCACAACTTATATGATGAGCATACGGTTTTGGAGACTGTCATTATGGGTAACAAACCATTGTTTGACTTAAAATCGCAAATTGATGCGCTCTATGCAGATTATACAGATGAAAATGCAGAGAAAATAGGGGAGTTGCAAGTACAATTTGAAGAGATGAATGGTTGGAACGCAGATAGCGATGCTGCAGCGATGCTTTCAAATTTAGGTATCAAAGAAGATTTACACTATACTATGATGGGTGATCTAGATGGTAAGCAAAAGGTACGTGTGTTATTGGCGCAAGCACTTTTTGGAAATCCAGATGTCCTTATCATGGATGAGCCTACCAATGACTTGGATTACGAAACTATTTCTTGGTTAGAGAATTTCTTGGCTAATTATGACAACTGTGTCATCGTTGTATCTCACGACCGTCACTTTTTAGATGCTGTTTGTACACATATATCTGATATAGATTTTGGAAAAATCAATCATTTTTCGGGGAACTATACGTTTTGGTATGAATCTTCTCAATTAGCTGCTAAGCAAAGAGCACAGCAAAACAAGAAAGCAGAAGATAAGAAGAAAGAGTTAGAAGAGTTTATTAGAAGATTCTCTGCTAACGTTGCAAAATCTAAGCAAGCGACAAGTAGAAAGAAAATGATCGATAAGCTTAATGTAGCAGACATCAAGCCTTCGAGTAGACGTTATCCCGCAATTATTTTTGAGCGTGAGCGCGAAGCTGGTGATCAAATTCTTAACATCGATGGACTTTCTGCTTCTATAGACGGAGAAGTTCTTTTTGATAAAGTAGATATTAACCTTGCAAAAGGAGATAAAGTAGTTGTGTATTCTAAAGACTCTAGAGCTACGACGGCATTTTATCAGATAATAAATGGTAAAGAAAAAGCAGATTCAGGGAATTATGCTTGGGGAGTTACTACCTCTCAGTCTTATCTTCCATTGGACAACAGTGAGTATTTTGATAATAAATTGACTTTGGTTGATTGGCTTCGTCAGTGGGCAACTACAGAAGAAGAACGCGAAGAAGTTTACATTAGAGGATTCCTTGGTAAAATGATCTTTAGTGGAGAAGAGGCCTTAAAAACTTCTGATGTATTATCTGGAGGTGAAAAGGTGCGTTGTATGTTGAGTAGAATGATGATGATAAGGGCTAATGTAGTTATGTTGGATGAACCTACAAACCACCTTGATCTAGAAAGTATTACAGCGTTCAATAACTCGCTTAAGAATTTTAAAGGAACAGTACTTCTAACGACGCATGACCACGAGTTTGCTCAGACTGTTGGGAATAGAATTATTGAATTGACTCCAAATGGTGTCATAGATAGATATATGACATTTGACGAGTACATGAATGATAAGAAAATAAAAGAACAGCGCGAAAAAATGTATGCTGTTAATGTATAAGTAAATTGAAGGCATTCAGCAAGTAATCTTGCTGAATGCTAGATTTGCATTTCACTTTCTATAGAGCTAACGACTTCGACAGCTCTATCATATTCATCTTGACTTACTAATACATCTTGAATGCCTTGAGATAGCATTCCATAACCAGCTAATCTCGCGGATTCGTCTTCATCTTTCACAATGGGATTTATCCCTCTTGCATTTAGCTCAATAATTATACGCTGAGCAATAATGAAGTTACCGGAATATACTTTTATAAAATCTTGTGTGCTCATAGTAAATAAGAATTAGGTTATCACTATAAGATACGAAAAAATGATGATAAATTAAAATGGAGTAGTGCTAGAATGTTGAATTACAAATGAATAACAGTAAAAATCTACATTGAATTAACAAATGTTAAGATTTTAACATTATTGTTTAACTTTACAGTCATTAAAACTTGAATTCCGTAAGATACATTAGACACTAGTGAAATGCGTGTTAAAATGCATTTACGATTTTTACTTTGTTCAATATATTCGTATATTTGTTAAACAAAAAAGGTGAATTACCATTAGGTTTTATTATCTTATGTGAAGATTAATTGGATTATTTTCATTAATTTGATTGATTTAAGTTAGGTTGTATGAGGGTCTTTGTTCCGCAGAGACCCTTTTTTTATGCGCTTATTACATGGTTTGCCCATTCAATTGCTTCGGGCAGTGTGTCAAAAATCTCAAAGGGCTTATTAAGGAAAAGTTTTTCAATTTCTGCATTACTTTTTGCTTTATAATCTTTTGATATTACAGCAAACCCAGCAAGATTAGAGATTTTTGAAGTTTCTTTATATATAGCAGGATCTACGGAATAGGAATTTATTCTATGAGTAAGATATACAAAGGGTCTATTTCTATAATACGTGTCAGAAATATTGATTAAAATTTGATTGTGTTCAGGCGTTAAATGCACGCCCTCATTGATTTCCACAACCATGTAATGATCATAGATATGCATTATACAGAAGTCGAATTTTAGCACATCGGTCATATCTAAAGTTACTAATTGTCAGGATTTTAAGCAAAAAAAACACCTACGTTAACATAGGTGTTTCGATATATGGTAAGAAAAAATCTACGATTCGGCAGGCTTTTCTGACTTTTCTATTGTGATGATTAAATCTTCAGACTTTGAACTATGGTCCATTACTATTTTATCGCCTTCAACAATTTGAGAATTAATGATCTCTTCAGCTAAAGCATCTTCAATATACTTTTGAATTGCTCTTTTTAAAGGTCTTGCACCATATTGTTGATCAAATCCTTTGTCTGCAATATAGTCCTTAGCCTTTTTAGTAAGCTTAAGCGTATATCCAAGATCTTTAATTCTGTTTATTAATTTAACAAGTTCAATATCTATGATCTTATTGATGTGAGATTTTTCAAGAACATTAAAGACAACCACGTCATCAATTCTGTTCAAGAACTCAGGAGCAAAGGCTTTCTTCAAAGCATTTTCAATAATACTTCTGGCATTATCATTTGCTTGTGCTTCTTTCGCCGAAGTTCCAAAACCTACACCTTGACCAAAGTCTTTTAGTTTTCTAGCGCCTATGTTAGAAGTCATAATGATGATAGTATTTCTGAAATCTATTTTTCTACCTAAACTATCAGTAAGATATCCATCATCCAATACTTGCAAGAGCATGTTAAAGACATCTGGATGAGCTTTTTCTATTTCATCTAGTAAAACTACTGCATAAGGCTTACGTCTTACCTTTTCGGTTAATTGACCTCCTTCTTCATACCCAACATATCCTGGAGGCGCTCCAATTAATCTTGAAATGGCAAACTTCTCCATGTATTCACTCATGTCAATTCTTACGAGAGCATCTTCGCTATCAAATAACTCTCTTGCCAAAACTTTAGCTAATTGCGTTTTTCCAACACCAGTTTGACCTAAGAAAATGAAAGAACCAATCGGTTTATTAGGATCTTTTAATCCGGCTCTATTACGTTGTATCGCTTTCACAACTTTAGCTACAGCTTCATCTTGTCCAATAACTTTACCTTTAATTAATTCAGGTAATTGAGCCAATTTGTTACTTTCGGTCTGAGCTACTTTATTCACAGGAATTCCTGTCATCATAGAAACGACATCAGCTACATTATCTTCTGTAACTACTTCCCTGTGTTGTTTGGACTCTTCTTCCCAACGCTCTTGTGCAGAAGCTAACTCTTTTTCAATACGTTTTTCATCGTCTCTTAACTTGGCAGCTTCTTCGTACTTCTGCTTCTTTACAACAGAGTTCTTAGTCTCTTTTACTTCTTCGAGTTTCTTTTCAAGTTCAAGAATTTGCTTAGGTACATCAATATTAGTGATGTGAACTCTCGATCCTGCTTCATCTAGAGCGTCTATAGCTTTGTCTGGTAAGAAACGTTCAGTCATATATCTATTGGTAAGTTTTACGCAAGCTTCAATAGCGGCATCTGTATAATCAACATTGTGGTGTTCTTCATACTTACCTTTTATATTGTTTAGAATCTGAATCGTTTCTTGAACAGTAGTTGGTTCAATAAGTACTTTCTGGAAACGACGCTCTAAGGCACCATCTTTCTCAATGTATTGTCTATATTCATCTAGAGTCGTAGCACCAATACATTGAATCTCACCTCTCGCTAGTGCAGGCTTAAACATGTTAGAGGCATCTAAGCTTCCTGTAGCGCCACCAGCGCCAACAATGGTATGAATCTCATCAATAAAAAGAATTATATCATCGTTCTTCTCTAATTCATTCATAACAGCTTTCATTCGCTCTTCGAACTGACCTCTGTATTTTGTTCCTGCTACCAAACTTGCAAGATCTAGAGTTACCACTCTTTTGTTGAATAGTATCCTTGAAACTTTTCGTTTTACAATCCTTAGTGCTAAGCCTTCAGCAATTGCAGACTTACCAACACCTGGCTCACCAATAAGTAGCGGGTTGTTTTTCTTACGTCTACTCAAAATTTGAGACACACGTTGTATTTCCTTCTCTCTACCAACAACAGGGTCGAGTTTTCCTTCTTCGGCTAATTGCGTAAGGTCTCTACCAAAGTTGTCAAGAACAGGTGTCTTAGATTTTTTGTTGGTCTTGGTCTTTGATTGACCAAAAGGATTTTGTTTCGCATCATCATCTTCATTCATATCATCATCTGAAAAAGATTCTGCTTTTGGAGTATCTAAATAATCGTCTTCGCTTGTAATCATAGATTTAAATTCTTCTTTTACATTATCATAATCCACACTGAGTTTGTTTAATAACTTTGTGGTAGGATCATTTTCATTTCTTAATATACATAATAGAAGGTGAGCTGTATTTATGGATGTGCTTTGGAATAGTTTCGCTTCTAGAAATGTTGTTTTAAGAGCGCGTTCTGCCTGACGTGTAAGATGTAGGTTCTTCTTCTCGTTAGACGTTGTAGTAATACTTGGATTTGCTGGACTTAGGATTTCAACCTTTCTTCTCAAATGATTTAGGTCAATATCTAAAGCGCTAAGAATATCGATAGCTTTACCATTGCCATCTCTCAATAATCCTAACATTAAGTGTTCAGTTCCAATAAAATCATGGCCAAGACGTAATGCTTCCTCTTTGCTGTAAGCAATAACGTCCTTGACTCTTGGGGAAAAATTATCATCCATAATAAACTCCTTTCTGCATTAAAAATAATTAAATTCATTAACAATAGGACAAAAACTGTACCTTAAATAAATGAACATAGCTAAGAGAGTAAAAAAACATTAAAAACCCAATGGGTTTAACACCTTACTTATTAACTAAAAACACCCTCAAATTTGTTAATAAATTCTCTCTAAAAATGTGTCGTATTTGCCTATAAAACCTAACGAATTAGTTATATTAGCACGTTTATAAAAAATCAGAAAAATAATTATTGAAATACTATGGCAGAAGGCGAAAAACTAATTCCAATTAATATTGAAGATGAAATGAAATCGGCTTACATAGATTATTCTATGTCAGTCATTGTGTCACGTGCTTTACCAGATGTTAGAGATGGTCTAAAACCCGTTCATAGACGTGTTCTTTACGGGATGCACGAGCTAGGTGTTAGATCTAACACAGCACACAAAAAATCTGCAAGAATAGTTGGTGAAGTTTTAGGTAAATACCATCCTCATGGTGATACTTCAGTTTATGATACTATGGTGCGTATGGCTCAAGAATGGAGCTTGCGTTATATGTTGATAGACGGACAAGGAAACTTTGGTTCTATAGATGGTGACAGTCCTGCAGCAATGCGTTATACAGAAGCACGTATGCGTAAGATATCTGAAGACATGTTGGCAGATATTGATAAGGAGACTGTAGATCATAAGTTGAATTTTGATGATACGCTTCAGGAGCCTACTGTACTTCCTACAAGAATCCCTGGGCTACTTGTTAATGGAGCATCAGGTATTGCAGTGGGTATGGCTACCAATATGCCACCACATAACCTTAGTGAAGTTGTTGATGGTACTGTTGCATATATCGATAATAACGATATTGAAGTTGATGAATTGATGACATACATCAAGGCACCAGATTTCCCAACAGGAGGTACTATTTATGGATATGATGGTGTAAAGGAAGCTTTTCAAACAGGAAGAGGAAGAATTGTTCTTAGAGGAAAAGCTGAAATTGAAGAAGTAAATGGTAGAGAGTGTATTATAGTTACCGAAATACCTTATCAAGTCAACAAGGCAGACATGATTAAGAAAACTGCTGATTTGGTTAACGATAAGAAACTCGATGGTATTTCTTTGATTCGTGATGAATCTGATAGAAATGGTATGCGAATCGTTTACGTATTAAAGCGTGATGCCATTCCTAACATTGTTCTAAATAAATTATACAAGTACACTGCATTGCAATCGTCATTCAGTGTAAACAATATTGCTTTAGTAAAGGGAAGACCGCAATTACTCAACTTAAAAGATCTTATCCTTCACTTTGTAGACCATCGTCATGAAGTTGTTGTAAGACGTACCAAGTATGAACTTCGCAAAGCTGAAGAGCGTGCACACATCTTAGAAGGGTTGATTATTGCTTCAGACAATATTGATGAAGTTATCGCACTAATCAGATCTTCGGCTAATGCTGATGAAGCAAGAGAGAAGTTGATAAAGCGTTTTGAGCTTACAGAGATACAAGCCAAAGCAATTGTAGAGATGCGTTTGCGTCAGCTTACAGGTTTAGAACAGGATAAGCTACGTGCTGAATATGATAGCTTGATGAAAACCATAGAAGATCTTAAAGATATCTTAGACAAGAAAGATAGACGAATGGATATCATCAAAGAAGAACTTCTTGAGGTTAAGCAGAAATACGGAGATGACAGACGTTCAGTTATTGAGTATGCCGGAGGCGACTTAAGTATTGAAGATATGATTCCAAATGAGAAAGTTGTCATTACGATTTCTCATGCAGGTTATATTAAGCGTACCTCTTTAAATGAGTACAAAACTCAAAATAGAGGAGGTGTAGGGCAAAAAGCTTCAACAACTAGAAATGAAGATTTCCTAGAGCATCTTTTTGTGGGAACAAACCACCAATACATGTTGTTCTTCACACAAAAAGGGAAATGCTTCTGGATGCGCGTTTATGAGATTCCAGAAGGAAGTAAAACTTCAAAAGGAAGAGCTATTCAAAACCTTATTAATATAGAGCAAGATGATAAGGTAAAAGCATTTATCTGTACTCAGGATCTTAAGGATGAAGATTATATTAATAGTCATTATGTAATCATGGCTACTAAGAAAGGTCAAGTAAAGAAAACATCTTTAGAGCAGTATTCTCGTCCAAGAACTAATGGTATCAATGCCATCACTATTAGAGAAAATGATGAGCTATTAGAAGCAAAACTTACTACAGGAGACAGTCAAGTTATGTTGGCCGTGAAATCTGGTAAGGCAATTCGTTTCGAGGAAGAGAAAACAAGACCGATGGGACGTAATGCTTCTGGAGTAAGAGGAATCACTCTTGCTAATGATGCCGATGAAGTTATAGGCATGATTGCTGTAAACGATATGGAAAGCAATATCCTTGTTGTATCCGAAAAAGGATTCGGTAAGCGAAGTAGTTTAGAAGATTATAGAATTACCAATAGAGGTGGAAAGGGTGTAAAAACCATTTCTATTACAGAAAAAACTGGTAACTTAGTGGCTATTAAGAATGTAACAGATGAAGATGATCTAATGATTATCAATAAATCTGGAATTGCCATTAGGATGGAAGTTAATGATTTGAGAGTAATGGGTCGTGCCACTCAAGGTGTGAAACTTATTAATCTTAAAAACAGTGATTCTATTGCAGCAGTTGCTAAGGTGATGAAAGACGAGAATCAAGAAGAGGATGAAGCTGTTGAAAATCAAGAGGATAGTGATAATGGCACAACAATTGATAATTCTCAGACCGAAGACAATAATTAATACTAAACAAAATAACTTAAAATGAAAAAACAATTAATATTCGCCCTTTCTTTAAGCTTAGGATTATTTTCTTTTGCTCAGAAGAATGAAATAAAAGCAGCAGAAAAGGCAGTAAAGAATAATAATTTCGCTGAAGCTAGATCTGCAATAAATTCAGCTGAAGGATTATTATCTAATATGGATGAAAAGACTAAAGCAAAATTCTATTTGCTTAAGTCTAAAGCTTTCTTTGCTAATGGAACTGCTAACGATTCAGACATTAATACTGCAATAGAAAGTATAGAAACTGCTACATCAATGAATAACTCCAAGTATAAGGCTGAAGTTGCTGAATTAAAAGGAGCTATGTTAAATACGTTTCTAACCAATGCTAATTCAGCTTTGAGTTCTAAGCAATACATGAAGTCTTCTAACTCTTTCGATAGAGCATATAAGCTTTCACCAAAGGATACTTTGTATTTATACTATGCAGCATCTACTGCCGTAACTGCTCAAGATTATGACACATCATTAAAGTACTATGAGCAATTAAGAGATATAGGGTATGAAGGTGTAGGATATGAATATACAGCAACCAATAAAGAAACTAACGTTGTTGAGAAGTTCGATAATCAAGTTATGAGAGATGCTTCCGTAAAGTCAGGGACTCATATTGCTCCAAAAGAAACTAAAACTGAATCTAAATCGGCTGAGATAATTAAGAATATTGCTTTAATCTACGTATCTAAAGGTGATAATGAAAAGGCTATTGCTGCTATGGGAGATGCTAGAAAAGAAAATCCAGATGATTTAGGTCTATTGTTGACTGAAGCTAATGTGTATCTTAAAATGGGAGAGAAGGACAAGTTTAAAAACTTGATGGAGCAAGCGACTCAGATGGATCCTGACAATGCGGAATTACAGTACAACCTTGGTGTTATTGCTGCTGATTCTGGTGATAAAGAAGCTGCAAAAACGTATTATGAAAAAGCAGTAGAGTTAAACCCAGACTATGGAGATGCTTATACAAACCTTGCAGTTTTAATATTAGATCAAGAAGCTGAAATTGTTGAGGAAATGAATTCTCTTGGAACCTCTGCAGCTGATGATAAAAAGTATGATGAGTTACAAGGAAAGCGTAAAGACTTATTTAGATCTGCTATTCCTTACCTAGAAAAATCTTTATCCTTAAATCCTAAGAATATAGATATCATGAAAACCTTAAAGAATATCTATAGTAGTATTGGAGATACAGATAAGTATAAAGAGTTTAAAGCACTAATCGAATCTGCAGAATCAGGTAACTAACCTGTTCTGTTTATTAGTACATAAAAAAAAGCTGTTCATTTCGAACAGCTTTTTTTATACTATCTTTTTTATGACTCTGAGCTTGTGAGTGTGTGTTCGCTCATCAACGTTGTATATGCCTGAATGATCCAAACGATCTATTCTCACTTTTCCGTGAGCATGGATGATGTAATTATCTTCCATAATAATTCCAACATGTACAATATTCCCTTCGTTGTTATCAAAGAATGCTAAATCACCAGGTTCGCTTTCTTCAATAAAACTAAGCGCTTCTCCTTGAGTGGCTTGCTGAGATGCATCTCTTAGTAGCTTATAGCCATTCAATCGATAGACCATTTGGGTTAATCCAGAACAATCAATTCCAAAAGGAGTTTTTCCTCCCCATAGATAAGGTGCGTTCAAATAAAGAAATGCGGTTTCTATTAGATTTGATTTGTCAGACTTAGGCTCTTCAAGATTGCTATCAAAACGATGGTTTAATAACTCAAGACCATTTAATGTAGAACCTATAGGAATAGGATATAATTGATCTTGTTCATCCTGAATATATTCAACTAAGTGATTTGATAACTGTGGCGTTGCACTATCTAAGTTTGAATAGTTCTCCTCTGAAACTTCTAGATATTGCTTGTTGTCAATCCAGCCTTCATAACGATCGTAAGCAATCCTTATTTTACTCCAGGACTTACGTTTTTCAATAACTTTAAAATGTTCACCATAAAGTACTTGCGAGACCATTTCCGAAGTATCAGAAGGCTCCAATCTCATAGGCACAATGCCAAGATTACAAATACCGTACAGCATTAAGGAAAAGTTAGTTACGCTCTAGTACCACAGCAGAAGCTCCACCACCACCATTGCAGATAGCAGCAGCACCAAGCTTAGCATTATTTTGATCTAACACGTTTAATAATGTAATAAGAATACGAACACCAGAACATCCTAATGGATGACCTAGAGATACAGCACCACCATTTACATTGACATTAGAATCATCTAGACCTAATATCTTCATGTTTGCCAATCCTACTACAGAAAACGCCTCGTTGAATTCAAAATAATCAACATCATTAATATCTACATTTGCTTTAGCCAAAGCTTTAGGTAACGCCTTAGCTGGAGCAGTTGTAAACCATTTTGGTTCATGTGCAGCATCAGCATAACTCTTTATAGTTGCTAAAGGTGTAAGACCTAATTCTTCTGCTTTTGCTCTGCTCATCAACACCATAGCACCAGCACCATCATTTATGGTTGATGCATTAGCAGCAGTTACAGTACCATCTTTTGTAAACGCAGGTCTAAGATTAGGAATCTTTTCTAGTTTTACATTTGTGTACTCCTCATCTTTAGAAACCACAACTGGCTCACCTCTTCTTTGAGGAACTTCAACAGGAACGACTTCATTATCAAATTTACCATTGTCCCAAGCATCAGCAGATCTCTTATAAGATTGAATCGCAAAAGCATCCTGGTCTTCTCTAGAAAACTCATATTCGGTAGCACAAGCATCCGCACAAACTCCCATAGCATTTTGGTCGTATACATCTACCAAACCATCTTTCTGCATACCATCTTCCATTTTCACAGGGCCAAATTTGCTAGCGCTTCTTGCGTGATAATAATGCGGAATAAGACTCATGTTTTCCATACCACCAGCAACAACAATATCAGCATCTCCAAGTTGAATAGCTTGTGCACCTTGCATAACGGCTTTCATACCAGAAGCACAAACTTTATTAATTGTAGTACAAGGCACTGTATCTGGAATACCAGCAAAAATTGCTGCCTGACGTGCTGGAGCTTGTCCTGTTCCGGCTTGTACAACATTTCCCATGAGAACCTCTTCAACTAAATTTGGATCTAAATTTATTTTATCTAGAGCACCTTTTATAGCAACAGCACCAAGTTTTGGAGCTGGAACACTAGATAGAGAACCCAAAAAACTTCCTATTGGTGTACGTACAGCGGATACAATAACTACGTCTTTATTCATTATTATTTATTTAAGTTTTGATGCTGCGAAATTAATCATTTTTTTACAACTAATTGCCTACAGAAATGCCCTAAACCTATATAATTTATTACATTTGAATTTATACGTTCGCCAGATGAATACATTCATTAACTATTGGTATAAGAATCACTCACTTATCTATAAAGTACTCTTGTTTTTGGGTACTACATTTATGATTGTATATCTGTTTCCGAAAAGTGGGAAATTTAAATACAATTTCGAAAGAGGTAAGCCCTGGCAATCCGAAAATCTTTACGCACCTTTCGATTTTGCGGTTATAAAAAGTGATGCCGAAGTCAATAAGGAACAACAAGATATAGAGTCGAATAGTGTTATTTACTTCAATATAAATAGTGCTATTAGCCCTTCAGTAATAGCCGATTATGACAACAAGTTTGAAAGCGTTTTTACAGATTCATTACTTCAGAATAAAAGAGCATTATATACCACAGGTAAAGAGGCTTTAGAGGATTTGTATCGTGTTGGGGTTTTGGATCAGGACTATGATTATACAGATGATAAGAAGGTGGTTTTGCTGGATAATCAAGTAAGAAAGGCAACCGTTAACTATTCTGATCTTACAAAGTTTGATGCCTATCGAAGTCTTATCAATAGAAGGCTAAGTCAACGTAATCTTCTACAACATGAAACTGAAGTTTTATCGCTCTTTTTTGATGTAATGAAGCCAAATTTATCCTTCAATGAATCTCTTACTAATAATGCCTTAGAAGAAGAACTGAAATCTATTTCATTAACTAGAGATATTATTGAACGGGAAACCCTTATTGTGTCTAAAGGTGAAGTGGTTGAAGGGGATACTTACAATATTTTAAAATCATTAGAAGCGGAATATGAATCTCAAGTATGGAGCGAATCCAACTACTATTGGGTGGTCTTTGCCTACACATTATTAGTAGCTTTAGCATTACTTATGCTATTACTTTTCCTGAGGAAATATCGGATAGATGTTTTTGAAAACAACATCAAAGTAACGTTCATATTCTTCAATATTCTTTTAATGATTGTGCTTACGGTGCTTGTCATTAACTACAATGTGCGTTACCTGTACATAGTGCCTTTGTGTATTCTTCCTTTGGTCTTAAAAGCCTTTTTTGATGCTCGACTAGGATTGTTTGCACATGTACTTACTGTACTGTTATTAGGATTTATTGTGCCCAATAGTTATGAGTATATGTTCCTGCAAATCATTGCAGGTATCGTTACAATATTGACTGTTTCAGAATTATACAAACGTGCAAACCTGTTTATATCTGTTGGGCAGATTACGCTAATTTATATCATTGCCTATTTTGCATTTTTCGTAATTCATGAAGGCAATGTTGTTAACCTGAAGCTAGAAACCTTTGGACTATTTATTCTTTGTGGATTGGCAACACTTTTTGTTCAGCCACTAATCTATATGTACGAAAAGATATTTGGCTTGGTGTCCGATGTATCCCTCTTAGAACTGTCTGACACGAATTCTAAATTATTGAAAGAATTATCAAATAAAGCTCCTGGGACGTTTCATCATTCATTAAATGTTGCAAACTTAGCTGAAGCATCAGCAAATGAAATTGGTGCAAATTCTATGTTGGTTAGAGTAGGTGCTTTATATCATGATATAGGAAAGATGAAGAACCCTTCATTCTTCACAGAAAACCAATCGACAGGTATCAATCCACATGATGAATTGTCTGCAGCTGAAAGCGCAAGGATTATCATTGATCACGTATTACATGGTATAGAGATTGCTAAGAAGAATAACCTGCCAGATAGAGTTATAGATTTCATTAGAACGCATCATGGGACTAGTTTGGTCTATTATTTCTATATGAAGGAAAAAGCTGTTAATGAGAACGTGGATGATTCAGACTTTAGATATGAAGGTCCAAATCCATTTAGTAAAGAAACGGCAATATTGATGATGTGTGATAGTGTAGAAGCCGCTTCAAAAAGTTTGAAAGAACCAACATCCAATAAAATTGATGGCTTTGTAGAGACGATAATTAATAAACAAATGGAGGAAGGTCAGTTCTTGAATGCTAATATTACTTTTAAGGAGATTCAACTGATTAAGAAGGTCTTAAAAAAGAAGTTGGCCAACATGTTTCACCTTAGAATAGAATATCCAGAATAAGTACTGCAAAAAAGTTTAAAATTGTTTGCGTTCTAGTAGATGATGAATTACATTTGCATCCGCTAAATGCGAAACGTTCATATAATTTGAATAGGAGAGGTGCCAGAGTGGTAATGGAGCAGATTGCTAATCTGTCAACGCGTAAGTGTTGCCCGGGTTCGAATCCCGGTCTCTCCGCCAGTTTTCGGGGTGTAGCGTAGCCCGGTTATCGCGCCGCGTTTGGGACGCGGAGGTCGCAGGTTCGAATCCTGCCACCCCGACAAATGAAGCTCAAAAGGTCTTGTAGAAAGTTTACTTTCTTAAAAGAGCTAAGAGATTCATTGCATTGAAGCTAAGCTTCAATTTGCAACCACATATTTTCAGGATCACTGAACATAGTGAAGTAATCCTTGAAGGGTCGCGTAGCTCAGCTGGATAGAGCATCTGCCTTCTAAGCAGACGGTCACAGGTTCGAATCCTGTCGCGATCACGAATAAATCAAAAAGCAAGCAAAAACATAAAGCTTGCTTTTTTGTTTTTGTGGGTTTTTGGTTTTCAAAGCGGAACGCTTTGGATCATAAAATAATCCTGTACGATTATATTACTCACTTCTATTAAGAAGTGGCTTTTTTTTAACTATTTTAAATTCCCAAAAACTTCAATAAGCTTTTCCTGTCTATAAGCAAAGATTTCTTCAAGCTTAGGTTTCACA
Source organism: Winogradskyella sp. 3972H.M.0a.05 (assembly GCF_040493455.1). Classification (NCBI taxonomy): domain Bacteria; kingdom Pseudomonadati; phylum Bacteroidota; class Flavobacteriia; order Flavobacteriales; family Flavobacteriaceae; genus Winogradskyella; species Winogradskyella sp. 3972H.M.0a.05. The sequence continues at coordinate 327,462 of NZ_JANFDA010000003.1, forward strand.
ATGATTGGATGCATGAGTTGACCAAGCCAACCAAACGGTAATTTGTAGTCAATGATATCTTCCATCTCTACACCGCCTTCAATAGGTTTAATGAAGTGCTTATGATGCCAAAGTGCATAAGGTCCGAAGCGCTGTTCGTCTACAAAGTATTCTTTATCGACCACATGAGTGATTTCGGTAACCCACTTGGTTTTTATACCTAAAACTGGTGTAACAATATATTGTATAATCTGACCTGGATACATCGGTCGATCTGCTCCAGATAGAATATTAAAACCCATATAATCTGGAGTAATGGTTTTTAGATTTGTAGGATCTGATAAGAAGTCCCAGGCTTGTTCGATGCTAATTGGAAGTTTTTGTGTTTTATGTAATCTGTAAATTTTCAATATTAATTGTATAAAGCGATATAAAGGTTTAAAGATATGGCAATGCAAAGCCAGAGTATATAAGGTAATAGCAGTAGTCTAATGCTTTTCATTTTATCAAACTGAAACTGAAAAAAATAATATAGAATCACAATGAGTAATGCAACGAGTACTATTAGTCCTAGATTAATTAAATGTTGATTGAAGAACACATAATTCCAGCTTACATTAAGCAGAAAAGCAATACTGAATATGACTACAAAATAGGACATCTTAATGTTCCCCAACAAGTAACTAAGGTAAATGGAAAAACAAATCATGATTGTCGTCCAAGCAAAGCCAAATACCCAGCCAGGAGGTGTCCAAGGGGCTTTGTTGAGATTCAAGTACCATTCTGTTTGAGGGCCATTCGCCATAAGCCAATTGCATATAGCCAGACCACCAAAGTTGATGAATAAGAATAGGATTATGAGTATTAATTGCTTCACGATTGCAGTGCTTCTATTTGTTTCAATACATCTTCAGCTTCAGCATATTTCTTGTCACTTTCGGCTCTGTTTATAGTAGACAGCTTATGCCACTCGGACATTAGTTTTTCATAGCGCTTTTGTAGCTTTTCGGCGTCTGATTGTTTTTTGAATAGTCCAAACATGTGTTTAGTGTTTTTATATTTTAAAGGATACAATACCACAGTCGAGTTCAAAGACTTGACCTGAGATTGAGTTGCTTTTATCTGAGAGTAGGAAGCTAGCCATGTCGGCAACATCAGTTGGGTTGAGATACTTTTTTAGAGGATGCCTAGCCACCATTTTTTCTCTCATAGCATCGTTTCTTAAGATCTTTTCTGCCAACTCAGTGTCAGTTACCGTTGGTGCTATGGCATTAATTCTTATGGTTGGTGCTAGTTCTGCACCAAGGGATTTTACAAGACCCTCAACACCCGATTTAGACGTAGCTATACTGGCATGGAAAGGCATGCCGAGTTTAGAGGCCACAGTACTAAACAAAACTATCGACGGATTAGTGCCTTGCTTTAATGCCTTCAAATAATGTTGAATACTCTTTACAGCACCAAGGACATTGATTTCAAAATCTGCTTTAAAATCATCTAAGCTCAATCTACCGATGGGCTTGAGGTTGATACTCCCTGGACAATATACCAGACCATCCAAAGCATCAATCTCTGGAAGGGCATCGGTTGTTACATCCAAACTATAATGACTTAAGTTTGGATGCTGTATTTGTGGTGACGTTCTGCTTATATTAATGACCTTATGTGTATCTATAAGCGCAGTAATAATAGCACTACCAATACCTTTACTGCCACCGATGACGAGTATGGTTTTCATGATAATAGTTTATAAAAAATGCCATCAAGATGATGGCATTTCTTGTTATATAGCTTCGGTTAATGGCCTACCTTTGAGGCGTTTTTCTATCTTTTGTTTAATCACTGTTAAACGCTTCATGATATCCATTATATTTTGATCTTTATTTTTCTTGTAGATTTCATTAAGACCAAGAATTAAAGCCTTAGCTTCTCTTGAAATCTTAACTCTATCACTGGTGGATAAAGACCTTCTTTTTTCTTGCTCAAACTCTAGAGCTCTTGCGACTAAATCCATATGTATATATTAATTGTTGATATAATTCTGTAATTCTGTAATTTTTTCAGGTGTATTGAATTGTCCACCATAAAATGATGTTATGGTAGACGATGTATCGTCTTTAACACCTCTAGATGATACACAAAGATGTTTGGCATCAATAATGACAGCAACATCTTGTGTGTCCAATATTTCCATAAGCTCTTGAGCGATCTGGTTCGTTAATCGCTCTTGCACTTGAGGACGCTTTGCGTAGTATTGAACAATGCGGTTGAGCTTAGATAATCCGATAACTTTTCCAGAGGAAATATAAGCCACGTGTGCTGTCCCTATGATTGGTACAAAATGATGCTCACAATTAGAGTAGAACGTAATGTTTTTTTCTACCAACATCTGATTGTACTTGTATTTATTATCAAATAAAGCGACTTTTGGTTTGTTCTTAGGGTCTAAGCCAGAGAAGATTTCTTCAACATACATTTTGGCAACACGTTTTGGAGTGCCTTTGAGAGAATCGTCGGTTAAATCTAAGCCTAGAATATCCATGATTTCTGAAAAGTGAAACGCAATCTGTGCTTTCTTTTCTTCATTTGAAAGTTTGAATGCATCTGCATGCATTGGCGTTTCCAAACCTGTGTATAGATGGTCATCACCTATATCTTCAATAGTAAATCCATTGAGTTTGTGTCCGTTCTTTTTGTTTTTAGTGAATTCTAATGTTTTCATATGGTCTTTTTAATGTGCTGTCTTCATAAGCAAAGCACTGTGTTGTTCTTCCTTTCTGTCGTTATCGCTTAGTATAACTTTCTATTGTGGAATCGACTATCTAAACTCTAAAGAATGATCCATATTACTTTCAAGCTTTAGTTTTGTGAGCTTTTTAAGAAAGTTTTTGTTTTCTTTAAAAGTTTTACTGTCCCTAAAGTGAATGAATTTTCCTTGAGAATGAAAGCTAATTCCATTGATTTTATAAATAACTAAATGGTAATAAGGAATAGCCCATGTGTAACGTGTTAACCCTTTAGTGAAATGCATAAGGATGCCATGAGGTCGTAATTCGATACTACCATAATTAATATCAGATATAGCATTGAGATAGGACGACAAATTTGGGCTTACTTCATCAATAATCATTCGTTTTGAGCCTATTCCTCCTAATCTTAAAGATTGAAACAGAGAAAATGGCTTGCCAACTAAATCATTAATAAGTTGCTTATGCTCATCATTTCTATATGTTGTATCCAAAATCATTACCCAAATATAATTAATGTTTAACTATTTTTAAAATAAGTTAAACAAAAATTAACATTTAATGCTAGATTGATAGCTAGGAATCATCTTTTTTCTGCTAGTGCATTGATCATCCCATTAAACACAAAGCCGTGAAAAGGCAATACCATAAACCAATAGAGTCTGCCAAGTACACCTTTTGGTCTAAAAACCGCACGTTGAAACAACTTGTTCTTTACGATTTTGAACTCCAGCCAAGCTTCCCCAGGAAGTTTCATTTCTGCAAAAAGTAGTAGTCGTTTTTGTTTTTTATCTGCTAGTAAGACACGCCAGAAATCAAGAGGATCACCAGGTTCCAGATAAGTTTTGTGGGTTCTTCCTCTTCTTAAACCAACACCTCCAAATAGTTTATCTATATAACCACGGATTTTCCAGAGCCAATTAAAACTATACCATCCATTGGTTCCGCCAATACTCCATATTTTGTTTATGGTATATGTTTCATCAGTAATAACTCTAGATCGGATGTCTTTGAAGCATCCGAAACTTGGAACTTCAATATGTTTGGATAACTGGTCGTTAAAGTTGCCACTGCTAACCGCATCCTTCCAACTAGATATGACAGCATTCTGCTGAATCTTTTGAAAGGCAAGATTGACCGCGTCCCTATATGGAATGGGTTTAACATTGGTTATAACGTTTATGTTACTGGGCTTACCTATGACTTCCACTTTCATGCTATCTACAAGAGCTGTAGCCAGCTTGAATGAGGTTGAAGTCACAAAGTATAACCAATATGAAGACAGTCTTGGGGTTAACACTGGAAGGGTAATAATGTATCGTTTAAGTCCTCGTACTTCTGCAAATTGAAACAGCATATCTTTATAGGACAAGATTTCCGGACCAAAAATATCGAAGGATTTTCCATATGTTTCCTGTTGTTCTAGAACGCCAACCAAATAGTTAAGTACATCTCTAATGCCAATAGGCTGAGATTTGGTGTGAAGCCATTTGGGTGTAATCATAAATGGCAGTTTTTCTACAATATCCCTTATGATTTCAAAAGATGCACTGCCACTACCTACGATAATGCCTGCTCGTAAGGTTGTAAGATGGTAGTTATTGCTTTTCAAGGTTTCTTCTACCATGAGTCTAGACCGTAAATGTTTTGATAGGGTTTTGTCATTGACGATTCCACTAAGGTAGATCACATGCTTACACTTAGTACTTTCGACCAAGGTCTTGAAGTTTTCGGCGCACTGCCGTTCCAGTGACTCAAAATCTTCTGAGGGGTTAGACATAGAATGTATGAGGTAATAGGAAGCGTCAATATCTTGAGGCAGTACAGAACTTCCTGGGGACAAAAAGTCTATTTTGATAAAAGATACAGAAGGATGGTTTTCGATCTCATCTGGAATTCGACTCAAATCACGAACACAACAGACTAATTGATGTCCTTGCTCTAGGAGTTTTAGAGCTAGTCGCTTGGCAATATATCCGGTTGTTCCTGTGATTAATATTTTCATAATACAGATTAGTCATTTTAGCCTGGCTTTGGATAGCGAACATGAAGACAATTTTCGAAATTAGACAAGCCGATGCTAGTTAAATTGTTATTATGAAATCTTTTGTAAAGGTTCACTTGTCAGCGTTTGGAAATTGTTTATTGTTATCGCTTTAGCTTTAAGATCAAACATGAGGTTATAAAGTCCAAAAAACGTTCTGTTGATATAAATAAAATGCTTGGACCCTCTGTTGCCATTCATTTTACGGAGTTCGGTATTCTTGCTATATTTTTCTCCTAATTCAGCAATTCTCTGGAAGAATTGTTCGTCAGAGAAATCAAAGGTGTCAGAATGGAATGGTAGGGTAAAAATAGTTAACATCTCATGGAACATGTCTGTAAAGAACTCTACTTCTTTAGCTGTATCATCCATTCTTAGAATTTCTAAATCATATAGTTTTGATTTAAAATGCTCAATGTTATCTAAGCTTTCCTTCTTTGCTAATTCAAAGTACGGAACGTAAAACTCTTCAGGTATAGTTTTCATACACCCAAAGTCCAAAACAATCAATTCACCTTTTGGAGAAATTAAGAAGTTACCTGGATGTGGATCGGCATGTACTTTATTCAACACATGGATTTGGTACATATAAAAATCCCATAAGGCCTGACCAAGTTTTTGTGACAAATCGGTATCTGTATTATGTAATACAAATTCCGACAGATGTTCTCCATTCATATAATCCATGGTTATGATCCGCTCGGAAGACAAATGCTCGTAATAGTCTGGAAACTTTAGGTTTGGAATATGTTTACAGGCATCTGCAACCGCCTTGCTTTGCTCGACCTCTAGTATATAATTGGTTTCTTCAATGAGTTTATGCTCAACTTCTTTGAAATATTTGTCTGAGTCTGCACCTTTTATATTAAACATTTTGATGGCTACAGGTTTTACCAATGCTAAATCTGAAGCAATGCTTTCTGCAACGCCTGGGTATTGGATTTTCACAGCAAATTTTTTCCCATCCTTTTCAGCGATATGGACTTGACCAATACTCGCTGCATTTACAGACGTTGCGTTGAAAGCATCAAATAGTTCATTTGGGTGTTTCCCAAAATATTTTTTGAATGTTTTTATAACTAATGGTGGCGATAGTGGTGGTACAGAAAATTGTGCTAGGGAAAATTTTTCTACATAAGCCTTTGGTAAGATACTTTTTTCCATGCTTAGCATTTGTGCAACTTTCAGTGCGCTTCCTTTCAGCTTTTTGAGACCATCATAAATATCTTCAGCATTGTTTTCATTGAGCCGTTCTTTGGCTACTGCTTCAGAATTAACGAGCTTATCTCCATAGTATTTGAGATAGTTGACACCAACTTTAGCTCCTGTCTGAACTAATTTGCTTGCTCTTTGAATTTTTGTGGTAGGTATGGAGTCTAATGTTTTCATTAATTCATTTGTACTTTTTCTTTAAATAAAAATTTACCGAAATCAATAATGCTACTCAAAGGTCTAATATCAATGAGATCTAGGCTGGCATTGATTGATTTTTCGATAAAAATATCGGTCTTCTCAAAATTTGGTGAAGAATCATCCATCCAAAATTTCATAGTGAGTAATAATTGTATCCAGGCAGATTCCTTTAATGATTTCGATTGAACTTTACTCAGTCGTTCTTGCTTTATTTCTGGCAGATTGAAGTTTAGCTTGTCTACATAATCCGTGTATACTTTCTTCAGCATGGAAAGTGTTTGTAAGGATTTGAGAGGTGAAAGGTTCTTGTTTAAAGCATAAATTACGTAACTGCGATTGGCTGTTAGTAACTCAAAAAAAGTAAAGTGGAAACTTAGCAGCTTATTCCTTGAGTCAAAATTACTGTAGTCTTTGTTCTGTTCTAGGAGTTCAAGAGTTTTGTGAAAAAAGACCTTGAAAATGGTTTTTTCGAGCTCATCAAAATTAGCAAAATAGCCATAAAATGCTGCTTCTTCAAAGTTGTTTAACTTGGCAAACTTGTAAATGGACTCTGGATGATTATTGTGCTCTAAAGCATATTCCATATACATGCTTATAAGCTTTTCAGAAGTAATAGATTTCTTTTTAGCCATAATGTGATATTATGGTCAAAGATACAAAATGTTTAACTTATTTAAATAAAAGTTAAACAAAAATTAACAATCGTCATCACAGCAGTTATCGTCTTTAACTAGTTTACAACTAAATACTGCTAACAAGGCTCCGATAAAGGGAGCAGTGAGGTATAGCCATAAGTGCTGAAGATTACCTGATATGACAGCAGGTGCTAAAGATCTAGCTGGATTCATTGAAGCTTTCGTCATTGGTCCGGCGAACATGGCTTCTAAGAGGATAACGCCTCCAACGGCAATTGCTGCCATTGTACCAATTTCCTTGCTTCCTGTAGAAACGTTGATAATGACAACCATCAAGAAGAAGGTAAGTATGAGTTCAAGTACAAAAGCTTTATAGGGCTCGAACCCTTCTGCGGGATAGGTATGTCCATAACTATTACTTTCAGGAAAAAGAAACCAAAGCAATCCTATGGCAATGAAAGCACCTATTGTTTGAGCAATAATATAAACGGGAACGTTCTTCCATGGAAATTTTTTAGCATAAGCAAAACCGATAGTAACAGCTGGATTGAAATGCGCACCTGAGATTTCACCAAAAGCGTAAATCATTGCCATCACAATCAATCCCCAGGTTATGGCAACACCAACGTGAGATATACTACCATTTGTAATTTCGTTAATCGTCATAGCACCACAGCCACAAAATACCATCCCAAAGGTGCCTATGATTTCTGATATAAGTTGCTTCTTCATGCCTACAAAAGTAATTACTCTTAATTTAAGTATTTGTTAACAATTCACGGTTTTGCTAATGCTTAACTTTATGCCACTTAAAAATTAAACATTAATACTAGTCAAAATGAAAAAACTATTCCTTTCTTTTTTAGTTGTTGCCTTAGCGTTTTCAGTTAATGCTCAGGTAGAAACGCCACAACCGAGTCCTTTTAGCAAGATAGAGCAGAAGGTAGGTTTAACTGATATTACTATTGAATATTCTCGCCCAAGTGTAAAGGGTAGAAAGATATTTGGAGCTTTAGAACCTTATGGAGGCAATGTTTGGAGAACAGGTGCTAACAAAAACACTACAATTACATTTAGTGATGATGTTACAATTGCTGGACAAACGGTAAAAGCTGGTTCTTATGCAATCTATACTAAATTAAATTCTGCTAAGCAGTGGGATGTAATGTTCTACGCAGATACTAACAATTGGGGAACACCACAAAATTGGGACGACTCTAAAGTAGTTGCTACAGCCAAGGTAGACGTTATGGAAGTTCCTTTTGTTGTTGAAACATTTACTCTAGATATCAACAATATTACTAATGGTAGTGCAACGTTAGATATGATTTGGGAAAAGAGCTATGCTGCGGTTCCATTTACTGTACCAACAGAATCTAAAGTACAGGCAAGCATTGATAAAACTATGAATGGTCCTGGAGTTGGTGATTACTATAATGCTGCTGTATATTATGTAAGTGAAGGTAAAGATCCTGCACAAGCTAAAAAATGGATCGATAAAGCGCTTAGCATGGTAGAAACACCACGTTTTTGGCACTTAAGACAGAAATCATTAATTTATGCTGCTGCTGGAGATAAAGCTGGTGCTATCAAAGCTGCTAAAGCTTCTTTAGCTGATGCTGAAAAGTCTGGTAATGCTGGATATGTAAAAATGAATAAAGATTCTCTAAAAGAATGGGGAGCTCTTTAATCTAGAACACAGAAGAAAATATATAAAGCGCAACTTTTAAAGTTGCGCTTTTTTTATGCTAAATCTGTTTTGTTTCTGGATAATGTTTGTAGAAGAACCGCAATCACAATAACAATAATGCAACCGACAAAATTCAACCATAAGTACGGAAGTGTTATATGTCCAAATTCGTTAAGTAAGAACAAGCCAAAAATGATAACTTGAGTAATAATAGCACCAACAAACACAGCATTTCCTCTGACAAACTTAAAGAAGAAGGCTAACAAGAAAATCCCTAAAACATTACCATAGAATATAGAACCGATAATATTAACGAGTTCAATAAGGTTTTCTGCTAAGTAAGCCACACAAGCAACAATAATGGCTAAGATTCCCCAAGCCAAAGTAAACAACTTAGTGACTTGTACCATTTGGGTTCCGTTTAGTTCCCTGTTCACGTTTCTACGATACAAGTCCATAGCAGTAGTGGACGCTAAGGCATTCAATTCGCTTGCAGTAGACGACATTGCAGCACATAAGATTACAGCTAGTAGCAGTCCTATTAAGCCTCTAGGTAGATTATTCAGAATAAAATGTATAAAGACATAATCCTTGTCATTAGATTCAATCTTTAGGTCTTTCTCTTCAGCTACTTTATCAATAATCAGTTTTGCTTCAGCTCTTAATTTTGATTCGTCTTCATTTGCTGCCTTAATAGCTTCAACAGTTGTGTCACTTCCAGTTTCAAGATAGTCAGTAATTAAAGCCTGCTTTTCTTTCTGAATGGTTTCTTGTTGCCTTTGTAGGTCAGAATATGATTGGTAATATGATGTATTTGCAATTTCAGTTTCTGCTTGCGGATTAAAATTTATTGGTGATGTATTGAATTGGTAAAATACAAATACCATGATACCTACCATAAGGATGAAGAATTGCATTGGTACCTTTAATAGTCCATTAAATATCATACCCATTCGCATCTCCTTAACGGATTTACCAGAAAGGTAACGTTGTACCTGACTCTGATCTGTACCAAAGTAGGAGAGTGCTAGAAAGGTTCCCCCAATAATACCACTCCAAAAGGTGTATCTGTTTTCTAAGCTGAATGAAAAGTCGAGAACTTCCATTTTACCACTGGCTCCAGCAATATCAAGTGCTTTACTAAATGTAATACCTTCTGGCAATTGACTAATAATGATGAAAAAGGCGATAAACATTCCTGTGAATATTACACCCATTTGATGTTTTTGAGTAATACTAACAGCTTTCGTACCTCCAGAAACTGTATAGATAATGACCAGAATTCCTATGATAATATTGAGGATAGTCAAGTTCCAACCTAATACAGCGGAGAGAATAATCGCTGGTGCAAAAATGGTAATTCCTGCTGCCAAACCTCTTTGAATTAAGAATAGGATTGCAGCAAGAGTTCGGGTTTTTAGATCGAAACGGGATTCTAAATATTCATAAGCCGTATAGACCTTAAGGCGATGGTATAACGGAATAAACACCATGCAGATAATAACCATTGCTATTGGCACTCCGAAATAGAATTGCACAAAGCCCATTCCGCTGTGAAAGGCTTGTCCTGGTGTGGATAAGAATGTAATGGCACTGGCTTGTGTCGCCATTACGGATAGACCTATAGTCCACCATTTGGCCTCATTACCTCCCTTTATATAATCTTGTACATTTTTATTCTTCCTGGTTTTCCAGGTTCCATATATAACAATAGTCGCTAAGGTGAGAATAAGGACAGTCCAATCTTCCCAATGTAATTTTTCGAATACAGACATACTATGAGAAGGATTGGGTGATTAGATAAAATAGAATGATATATATAGCATTTGCAACCAATACAAGTGTGTATAGATTGTTCCATTTATATTTGGTAGGCTGGTCGTTCATTAGTCTTCTAATTTCTTTTCGGTTGAAATATTATCTTTTCCTATCGATAACATATTGGCAAACAGGCGATAGGCTCCAGGAACTCCAGCAGGAAACTCTCTAAAGAAACTCAACCCTGTATAGATGTAATGTCCTTTGCCATGTTTTGCTACTAATAAACTACCTTCTTTAGGAGATTCTCCTTTATCATTCATGGAGAGGATTGGCGTAAACTCGTCTCCCCATTCATCAGGGAAATATAATCCTCGTTCTTGTGTCCAGCCTTCAAAGTCTTTGGAAGTGATTTTATTTGGGTAATTAAGAACAGGATGGTTGGTGTCCAAGAGTCTAACTTCTGCATTTTCGTCAGTAACTCGAGATCTTGATAATTTTAGATCATAAGGTGCTAACTGATCTACTTTCAGCCTAAAGCTTGTATTGTATTGCACAATAAGGTTACCACCTTCTTTAACGAAATCAAATAGTTGTTCTTGTTTAAACTTTAAATCATCTATCGTGTTATAAGCTCTAATACCTATCACTACGGCATCTAGCTTACTTAACAATTCTGGATTTATATCCTTTGGATCTATAGTGACGACATTATACCCAATCTGCTGAAGACTTTCTGGTACAACATCTCCAGCACCTTGTATATACCCTATATTTTCTCCTTTTTTCTGAATGTCTAGCCGAACTACTTTACTTTCGTTGGGAAGTAATACCGTTTGAAATGGAATGTGGTTGTATTCAATCTCTACAAGCTTTTTATCATACGTTTTGTCGCCAACTGTGACAACTGGATTTAGGTAACCTTCACTTTGGTTAGGCGGTGGAATAACAGTGAACACTAGTGTTTGTTCTTCGCCTTTATTTTTCAAGCTTACTTTTTGAATGTTTGGGTAAACATTCCAATCGTTAGGATGTTTAATGGTTACTTCACCTTCGATATTATCTTTACCTGCCTTCACTATTACAGTAATATCTTTTTGTTGACTATTTTCAAAAATGAAAACCTGTTCCGTAATACTAGAAGTTACCTGAGGAATAATTTCAAAAGGTTTGTAGAGTTCACCTTTATCAGGTTTAGAGTAGCGATATACAACTGGTTTAGTAAAGGTTATTGGTGTGTTATTGATAAGAAGATTGAAATCAACATTATAAACTCTAGGTGTTTCAGGTTTACCTATAAACCTTTCTTCAGCTTTATACATACCCAAACTTCCTTTTTCCTTTAGCCAATATGGAGTCGTTTCATCTGCATCAGTTTTTACTGTAAACACATCCTGAAAGTTCAGTTTTTGGTTATTAGCTAAACTCATATCTTTTTTTACATTCACAGCATTTGGCATATTGAAACTTTCTAAAACCATGTTTGCATCACTTCGGTTTAACGCTTCAATATTTACGCTTACAGTTTCTCCTTGAGTAGCCCAATTGTTACTTGCTGAAGCTTCTAAATACAATCCTGAACAAGCCTCTATTATTGACTTTAATTGTTTGGTTTTTATAGACTTCCAGTGCTTGTCTTCAACTTTTGATAGAAGTTGATAAGCTTCCATTAATTTTGGTAAGTGTGAAGCTGGATTTCTAAAATCGAAATTGTTTTCAACCTCATATAGAATGTCTCCAATTGCCTTTCCGCCTTTAATTCTGTTCCAGGTTGTATCGATGCCTTCAAATACACTCGAGCTTCCATTTAGAGGTTCTCCTTTCAGGAATTCAATATATTCACTTTGTTCACCCCTGGTTGTTGGACGACCAAATCCTTGACATAAGTGCTGACTACTTGCTATTGATGCTAATTCATTATTAGAAAGCCCTTTCAACGGATAGTATACTCCGATATCGATACTTAGCATATTGCTCTTGTCTGCCTTTTCAAAATTCTCTCTGCTGCCATAGAACCACCAGCCAGTATTAAAGAATAAACGTTTTGGCTGCCAAAGTTCTGTTTTATTGAGTTGGTCAGGATAAGATGATGGATTGTTTACTAGGTCAAAAGCTTCCATGCTCAATAGAGCAGAAGCTGTATGATGCCCATGAGTTCTACCTGCTCGTCTATGATCAAAACGATTAATGATGACATCTGGTTTGAATTGTCTTATTGCTAACACGACGTCACTAAGTACTTGATCTTTATCCCAAATGTCCATAGTTTCGTCTGGATGCTTAGAATATCCAAAATCATTAGCTCTGGAGAATCTTTGTTCACCACCATCTACACGTCTTGCGGCTAATAACTCTTGAGTTCTGATGACTCCAAGTAACTCTCTAATCTCTGGACCAATTAAATTTTGCCCGCCGTCACCTCTGGTTAAGGACAGGTAAGCCGTTCTGGCTTTAACATTGTTTGCCATATAAGCAATTAACCTTGTATTCTCATCATCTGGATGAGCAGCAACATAAAGAACAGAGCCTAAAAAGTTTAGCTTTTGAACCGCTTCAAAAATTTCTGAACTACTAGGTTTTTCGGGTTGTTGTGCTTTGGCTAGGTTAAGCGTTATACAAGCTAATAACAGGAGTATAGTTGATTTTCGCATGACGAATTATAGTTAGCAAAACCAAATATATATAAAGATGATAACTGTCAGCTAGGATTTAATGTTTCTTTAACTTGTTTGGGTATTGGGTATTGGGTGTTAGGTGCGGAATCACTATGTCGTTTTAATGCCTTTTACCAAAAACCTAAAACCAAGACTACTTATCATAGGCGTCTTTCTCGAGAAGCGAAACAGCTTTTTGCAGCAATAGGTTATTCGGATAAGTTACTAGTTCACCATTATCCTTACGAACATGTAGCTGAAACGAACGGATATCTTCTATGATTCCTGTAACCTCATAATCCTTATCATGAATTTGAATTTTGTCACCGACTTTATATGGAAACGAAAAGAACATCACAATACCAGATGTAACATTACTTAGTATGGACCAACCTGCAAAAAGTGTAATTCCTAAAACAGCAAAAACAGACGAAAATACGACGATTAAGTCTTCCATCTTAAGACCAAGCACAAAAGCTTCAATAAGCAAAGCAATCAGAAGGAAGGTAACGGTGACATAGCGTCCAATTAAGCGAATACGGCCTATGTTTTTACCTTTTTGACTGGCAGAACGCCTTATAAGAAGTCTTACAAATAGCTGAATTATGAATAAAACACCAAAAACGATGATGGTGTTTATAATCTCACTCCGATAGTTGGTAAAAAAGTGCTCCATGTATCTTCATTAAGATATTCAAAGATAGTTAGGAATAATGAAAACTTACTCAAGTAACAATGTTTTTCTCATGCTTTCATCTGCATTACTGTTTTTACCCCAATATGCGGATTTGATAGTCTTGAGTTTTGTTGCTTTTGTAGTCATCATTTTGGCATTCGGACCAAATCCACTTTTGAAGGATTCTTCCCAGCCAACAATCTCATGAGGAAACTCTGGATTAAAGTTTATTGTCAACGTTCTATCCAGTTCAGGATAACTGATGGAATAAGAATTGTTTTTGAGTTCAGCATTGGCTTTGTAGGCTTTTAAAGAAGCGTGTCTTAATCTTGAAAATTCAAAAGATGGGACAATCTCTATAGAACCCACTGGCAATGATTTTGGATTAATTCTCAATTGTGTCCATAACTCGTTTTCTAGAATAGCTTTACTAAGCGTAAAATCTTGGTCGGCTTCACTCTGAAAGTAGGAGTGTGACTTTATCTCGAATTGCTCCTTATTGTTTAATTGAGAATATACATGACCGCACCACTCTTGTACAGAGCAAGTAACTTTTATAGCATGTTGATTGTTGGATACAGGGAAAAACGTACTCTGCATTATGGAATAAGGGTATACTCCTGTATAAAAGTTTTTAGTAGCATTGAGTTTTAGCACAGGAATATTATCAGGATTACTGTAATCGGCTTTAACCTGAAGGTTTTTATCAAACTCTTCGGTTACGTAAACTAATACAGCATTACCTTGTCGCAGTTCACCATAGCGTGCTTGTTCTAGTTTAAAAGACGTTATTTCCGCTTCACCAGCATACCAATACGATTTGAAATCTTCGCTAAGTGGTTTGGCAGGCTTTTGAACTGAACTACTATTAGTTTCTTTTGGTGTGTGTTCGGCTATGGTTTTCGTTTCGGAAGTTTTTGGTTTGCACGATACTAAAAAACAAAGTGCTAGACCAAAACTTAAAATGTTCAGGCTGTGTGATGGTTTCCTTTTCATAGTACTACATTTTATACTATAAAAATACGAACCAATTAGCCATTTACGATACTGTTTAACGTTTTATAAACAAGGTGAGTTGGTAATCCCATCACATTAAAATAGGAGCCTTCAATATGCGTTACACCAATATACCCAAACCATTCTTGTATTCCGTAAGCACCTGCTTTATCGTATGGGTTGAAAGTGTTAATATAATACTGAATCTCTTTATTACTAAGTTCCTTGATGGTGACTTGGGTTGTGGCGTAAACTGTCTTCTGAAATGTTTTGGTTTTTATACAAACCGAAGTTATAACTTCGTGTGTATTGCCACTTAAAGATTTGATCATTGCAAATGCTTCTTCAGCATTTCTTGGCTTTCCGAGTGCTTCATCATTGTGCCAAACAATAGTGTCGCTTGTGATTAGGATATCATTATCTTTTAGCTCATTTTCAAAAGGAAGTGATTTTAGCTGCGCTAGATAGTTAGTGATTTCAAAATGCCTAAGTGTAGGAGGATATTCCTCTTTAACGGGTTTGAGTCGAATTTCGAAATCTAAACCCAAATCTCTAAAGAAGTTTTGCCTTCTTGGAGACCCAGAAGCTAGTATGACATTATAATCCTTAAGTTTTTCTTGAAGCATTTCAAATTCTATTTCAGAATAAATTGATATAGCAATAATGATAAAAGTCCAGTGAGCATTACCAATTTAAGCATTGTACTGATATGTTTATAATTTGCTTTTGAGTCTGCAGTGTATATTTTGATGACAACATAGATTAAAGGCGCTACAACCAACACCAAGAAATATATAACAGCTTCTATTTTGTGGTATAGATAGGTGATAACATAATAGGTAATAACTCCTATCGGTACTAACGAAAGCACAAATGCTACTTTCTTGGCTCTATCTCTTCCAATAGCTATTGGTAATGTATTAGAACCCATTTTATGGTCACCATCGACATCTTCTATATCCTTTATTAATTCTCTGATGAGGTTGATCATGAAAGCGAAAATTGCATAATCGAAAATGATATCGAAGAATGTAATCTGTGTAGCTCTGTTATCTACAGTCATTACTGGTAAAAGCTCAAAAATCCCAACAATTAATAGGGTAGAAGCAACGACAATAGATATTATAATATTTCCTACTAAGGGTAAATGCTTTAGGTATGATGAGTAAACATACAGTATGGCTGAAATCGCTACAAAGATTGGGAAGAGTACACTTTTACCAACTACTTGAGAAATGTAAAAACCAAGCCCAACACCAACAATATTCAGGGCTATAAATAAATTAAAAGCCGCCTTTTCACTAATCGATTTCCCTATCAAAACCTTATTAGGCTTATTGATGGTATCTGCTTCGATATCAAATAAATCATTAATGACATACCCGGCAGCAGCAATGCATAAACAAGTTAATACTAAAAGGGCAAACCCATAATCATTGAGCGTTGTAGTAACGTTAAACGGTTCAAAGAGCGCATATTTTATAAGATACTGCGTAAGCGCAATCAGTAATAGGTTCTTCCAGCGAATAAGATTAAGATAGTTCAATTGTAATTGTTTATGGATAAATTAATCATACTTAGCATCAAAATTGCTATTCCATTTTCCTTGTACTTTCAAGACTTGTTCAATAACATCTCTAACACAGCCTTTACCACCATTCTTGTGTGATACATATTTTGAAATAGCTTTAATTTCTGACACAGCATCTTGAGGGCAACAAGGTAATCCTACTAGTTTCATAACGGGAAAATCTGGAATATCATCTCCCATGTAGAGAACTTGCTCAGGTTTTATATTGTAAATGTCCAAATACTCATCTAGCTGTTCAATTTTATTGTGTGCTCCTAGGTAGATATCAGTAATGCCCAATCCTTGTAAACGTTTACGAACCCCTTCGTTCGATCCACCAGAAATGATACAAACATTAAACCCTGCATCTATAGCAGTTTTCATGGCAAAACCATCTTTGGTATGCATGGTTCTCAGCATTTCTCCAGAGGTTGTTAATGTAATGGTTCCGTCTGTGAGAACACCATCGACATCAAAAATGAATGTCGTAATATTATGCAAGTATTCCTTATAACTCTTATCGTCCATGGGTTTGTTTTATGGATTTGGTTAGTAATTCGTATATGGCTTTGTGCTGTTCATTCTCAAGTAGCTTCAAATGACGCTTTATGGTTTTCTTATCATTGCGTTTGGCTGGGCCAGTCTGTGCCATATATGGTGACATATCCTGAACCTTTTTTGCAGTCTCTAAAATTAGAGGTTTCAGAATATCAAAATTAATCGATTTAGCATCACTAATCTCATGAGCAATACGATACAACTGATTTGCAAAATTGTTAACATAGACTGCAGATAGGTGTAGTGTTTGCCTTTGCTCAGTAGAAATTTTATAATTAGGACTTCCAATCGCTACCGCAAGGTCTTTTAATAGCTGCAAGTTCTGTTTCTCTAAGACTTCGATACATATTGGGACATTAGAAAAATCAATTTCAGAATGTTTAGAGAATGTTTGCAAAGGGTAAAAGACACCACGTTGGTTCTTTTTATCTAGATCGTGTACATTAACACTTCCAGAGGTATGCACTACCAAACGATTTTCAAAAGGAAGCACTTTGGACAATTCTGAAACAGCATCATCACTAATAGCCAGGACATATATATCTGCTTCTTTAAGTTTGGAGAGATCATCCACAATTTCGACATCATTTTTATAAATCTGCAAATTGGACAAATCTCTGTTATACCATTGCGTAATAGTTACAGAATCAGATTTACGAAAAGCTTTGTAAAGATGAGTGCCAACATTCCCAGCACCAAGTATCACGACTGAAATCATGCTGCTAAAATAACCATATTTAAATATATACCTTGCGTTCTTTGATGTATAATTTTTTCGACGATTCTAGCTTTTTAATGGCCCGTATTACAGTCTCTACACGCAGTCCAGTAAGCTCAGAAATTTGTTGTCTGGTAAGTTCTACTTCATAAAGCGTTGAACTGCCAGAACTCTGCTTTAAGTGATTTAGCAAGGTCATGATACGATGCTCTGGTGGATACACAGAAACTTCTTTCATGATTTTAGCCTTGTAGAACATGCGTTTCGAAAGTAACTTGGTAAAATTCAAGTGAATTTCAGGATAAGCTTTTAAAACCTCAAAGAAAACCTCTTTTGGAAGCACATAGATGGAAGTGTCTTTGGTACAAATGCTAGAAGCAGGATATTCAAAATCTCCAAAAAGGGGAGGTTCAGCAAATGCTTGTCCGTCTTCAAAATAACCTTGTACAAACTCTTTTCCATCTTCGGTAAGATTAAACATCTTGATATTTCCAGAACTTATTTGAAAATAAAATTGAGCCGTTTCTCCTTCAATGAAAAGCACATCTCCTTTGTGGTGTTGCTTTAGTGTAGCATTATAGTTTTCGAGTATTTCAACAGGAATCATGGGCTTATGATTTGAATCATAAAAAACCAAAGATAAAGCAATGAACTTTGCTCACATAATATAAAATCATAATCAGATGAATTATTACAGTAAGTTTTTACAGGATTTCAAATCGAGATATACTATTTACATCCCATTAACGATTATTCTACAAAGTTGCATAGGTTCTGTCGCTGCGATGTATATACTAATGAATAGTGCTAACGGTACATTTTTGTTTTTTGAATTAACTATTTGTGTTGTATTGAGCATGAGTTACAATGCTGCAGTTTTAGCACAGTTGAATTATAAGATGGTATTTAATTTGCTAGTGGCTTCTATTCTGGGAAATATTTTGCTAATTGCAATAAACCTAGTTAGATTAGCTTAAGTATGAATAAAAGCGACATTAGCACCAAAGATGATATCCATACACTGGTATCTAAGTTTTATGCCAAGGTAAGGCTACATGATACTCTCGGTCCAATTTTCAATACAGTTGTGAAGGATTGGGATGATCACTTAGAGCGAATTACACTGTTTTGGGAATCGAATTTATTCTTTCGCACCAAATATTTCGGTAATCCTTTAGAAGTTCATACGAGAGTTGATCAGCGCTTCAATAATAGCATAACACAAGATCATTTTGGGCAATGGCTCAATTTATGGATAGAAACGATCGATGAGCTACATCAAGGTGACTATGCAGATAAGGCTAAATTTAGAGCACGTAAGATGAGTACTTTCTTATATATGAAAATCTTTGAAAACAGACATTGATGTCTTAAGGCTTCACGAATTTGTTAAATACTCAAAGTCCTGTTAAAAACATTGAAAAACCATAATTTATCTAGGTAAAAAGCCGTAAATTTGCACGACCAAAAATTCGAAGAATTTGCTATGCTAAAGAACCTGTCCAAAATTCTTTTCTCAACCAAACTTACTGCTGTATTATTTATTGTTTTTGCTGTTGCGATGGCTACGGGTACCATACTCGATAGAAATATGGATACGTCGCCGACACCATACACCAGAACATTAATCTATAATGCGTGGTGGTTTGAAGCCATAATGGGCTTTTTCATTATTAATTTCGTTGGAAATGTTTTCAGATTTAAGCTTTACAGAAAAGAAAAATGGGCAACATTTATTCTTCACCTAGCCTTTATTTTCATTCTAGGAGGTGCTTTTATCACTCGCTATTTTGGTTATGAAGGGATGATGCCAATTCGTGAAGGCGCTTCAGAAAGTACATTTCTTTCACAAAAAACTTACATCTTAGGTCGTGTCATTGGAGATTATAAAATCAATGGCGTGCTTCAACAACGACGCATCGAAGAAGAAGTCGATTTCTCCGAACGTTTAGATAATGAATTCAAAAAAACTTTCGATTATGGAGATGAACAAGTTACCATTGAATTAGAAAAATTCATCCAAGGTGCTGAGAAAGACATTAAACCAGATGACAATGGTGAATCTTATTTAAAGATTGTTGAGTCAACTGGAGGACAACCACATAACCATTTCCTTAAAGATGGACAGGTACAAAGCATTCATGGCGTATTGATTTCATTGAATAAGCCTATGGATGGTGCCATTAATATCACTAATGATTCTTTGGGGCTTAATATCAATTCTCCTTTTGAAGGTGAATATATGCAGATGGCAACAGGGAATACAGGTGCTTTGGTTAAAGATAGTATTCAGCCATTAATGTTGAGGTCTCGTTACATCATTGGAAATATGCAAATCGTATTTCCAAAGCCTGTTGTAACCGGAACTTTTGATATTGTAAAGAAAGCGAGAATTCTTAAAGGCGATGCACAAGGAATGGTGCTAAAGGTTTCGGCAAATGGAGAAACCAAGCATGTTAATGTTCTTGGAGGTCCTTTTCAATCTAATCCATATGAAGAAGTAAAAGTTGGAGGACTAGATATCGCATTACAATATGGTGCTAAGGTGCTACAATTGCCTTTTGATGTGAAGCTGAATGACTTTATCGCGCCAAAACGACCAGGAACTGATAACGTCTACGAATCATTTGAAAGTAAGGTCACTGTACTCGATAAAGACAAGGGCGATTTTGATTATCATATTTACATGAATAATATTCTGGATCATAGAGGATATCGTTTCTTCCAGGCAGATTTTGATCCAGATGAAAAAGGAACAGTTCTTTCCGTGAATCATGATGCGGCAGGAACCTGGGTCACTTACATAGGTTATTTTATGTTATACTTTGGCTTAATGGCTATTCTTTTTGCGAAGCATACACGCTTTGACGATCTAAGAAAACAATTAGAAAAAGTAAAAACTAAGAAGTCCAAAATAGCTACAATGGTAGCTTTGCTATTGAGTGTTATGCTTTCTGCACAAACACACTCGCAAGATGATGGACACGAGCATTCAGAAGTTACTACAACTCAGATTGATTCCATTTTGGTCGCCAATGTTACTCCAGAAGATCATGCAGCTAAGTTTGGTGCCTTGGTGATTCAAGACTTTAACGGTCGCATGAAGCCTATGGATACCTATGCTTCAGAATTGCTTAGAAAGTTGAGCAAAAATGAAACTTATGCAGGACTTAATGCCAACCAGATATTACTCTCTATGCAAGAGAGTCCACAGTTATGGTATAATGTTCCTATCATTTATCTGAAGAAAAGAAAGGGCGATTCCATACGAAAGATTATCGGTGTTTCAAAAGATGAGAAATATGTAAGACTTATCGATTTCTTTGATGAGCGTCTCAACTATAAATTGGATCCATACTTAGAAGAAGCATATTCTGCACAAATTCCGAATGGATTTCAAAAAGAATTCAAAGAAACAGATCAGCGTGTTAGTTTATTGTTCAATACTATAGAAGGGCAGACCTTAAAGATTTTTCCTGTTCCCGAAGATGACAATAACACTTGGATATCATCTCACGATTTCAGAAGAGAAGGTTATCGCGAAACCATTAAGGATAGTCTCTATGGAAACTTCATTAATAATGGATTTAGTGCCTATCTCTTAACGCTAAACCAAGCCAAACAAACTGGAGATTTTTCTAAGGCCGAAAGTTTATTGGAAGGCATTAAAAAGACACAACAAAAGATTGGAGCAGAGGTGATGCTTTCTGATGAGAAGATAAATTCTGAAATTCGTTACAACAAGTACGATATCTTCAAAAAGCTGTTTAGTTGGTACATGTATGCAGGTACCTTGCTATTCATCATCCTTATCGTGAAGATATTCAATGATAGAAGTAAACTGCTTAGAATTTTATCCTATTCATTTCAAGGAGTTATTATTCTACTCTTCTTGATGCATACTGCAGGTCTTATTTGGCGTTGGACGATCTCTGGTCATGCACCTTGGAGTGACGCATACGAGTCTATGATTTATGTAGCATGGGCAACTATGTTTTTTGGATTAGCCTTTGGTCGTAAGAGTGCTTTAACTATTGCGGCAACTGCATTTGTAGCCTCAATGATTTTAATGATCGCACATTGGAACTGGATGGATCCTTCCATTGCTAATCTTCAGCCTGTACTAGACAGTTATTGGCTAATGATCCACGTGGCAGTTATTGTGGCAAGTTATGGGCCTTTTACACTCGGAATGATATTGGGTGTTGTAGCGCTGATACTAATGATATTCACCACTAAATCCAATAGAGAAAAAATGCTGTTGAATGTTAAGGAACTAACCATCATTAACGAAATGGCATTGACAGTTGGACTAGTGATGCTTACCATTGGTAACTTCCTTGGAGGTATGTGGGCCAACGAAAGTTGGGGACGTTATTGGGGCTGGGATCCAAAAGAAACTTGGGCGCTTATTAGCATTATGATTTATGCATTTGTTATACACATGCGATTAGTTCCTGGACTTAGAGGTCGCTGGTTCTATAACCTAATGTCTATTCTTGCTTTTGGTAGTATTTTAATGACTTATTTTGGCGTTAACTTTTATCTGTCTGGTTTACACTCTTATGCTAGCGGAGATCAAATACTTAGTTTCCAATTTATAGCTGGTGCTCTGGTAATTATTGCTATACTGGCTTCAGTGGCGTATTACAAATACAAATTGCACTATAAGAAATAGATTTTTGTTTATTTCTGGCTAATATTGTTTACCTTTAAATATTCCCTTAGGTAGCTCTACATTTCTGTAGTTAATTAATTACTGTTGAACGATATGGTCGCTTAAGTGACCTAAAGAAGTATTTTCAAAATATACCTGTATTACGGTATGCTTTTGAATGTGATTAATTAGTAATATTGAATCAAGCTTAAGACATAAATAGAATGAGCAAAAAGAATCCAATAATCAATTGTCATGCACACGTTTTTACTGGAGATTATGTACCGCCATATCTAGCTAAGACATTTTTAATCTGGCCGTTTTATTACTTATTATCGCTTAGAGCGGTGATAAATTGCTTGAGATGGTATCACAATAAGATTAAACCATTTTTCTTTACTAACAAAGTCAAAAAGATTAAGAGATGGTTCTATGAATCAGAAATATTCTTTAGGCGTAATTATCTACTAGGCACAATTAAAAGACTAGCTGAGATTTATCTTATTGTCTCTATTCTCTTCTATGTTGGTTTATGGCAATATGACATTACTGAACCTCAAGATACACTTATTGGTAAGTGGGTTGTGAAAGCGCTAATTTTTATAAAAGATAGCGGCTGGATTATTGTTGTTCCTAAGTTATGGCTAAAAATTCTCTACTTAGTACTTGTGCTAATAGTGTTTAAGTCGATACGAAACCTAGCAATTTCAGTACTCAACATTTTCAAAATATTGCCAGGGAAAAATTTTAAAAAGCTATTCTCGAGATATGTTCAGATAGGAATGTTTTCAAAATATAAAACCCAAAGTAGAATCTATCAACAACTCGAAAAGCAATATCCTCAAGATACAGAATTCATAGTACTTCCCATGGATATGGAGTATATGCAAGCTGGGAAATTAAAGCCAGAGTTTACCATAAATTCTCAGATGGAAGGTATACTGAAAATCAAGAAAACAAATAAGGAGACTTGTCATCCATTTGTTTTTGCTGAACCAAGCAGAATGAAGGATAAGGCGTATTTTGATTATGAAGTTGATAAAAGCACTGGAGAAGTGTCTTTGGTAAAAGGATGTCTGGTGCAGGAATATCTTGAAGAGCATGACTTCGCTGGAATTAAAATGTATCCTGCTCTTGGGTATTATCCATTTGATGAAGAATTACTACCACTTTGGAAATATTGTGTGCAAAGAGATTTACCAATAATGTCACATTGTATTAAAGGGACAATATTTTTTAGAGGTAAGAAAAAATCTGAATGGGATGAGCATCCAATTTTTACTGAAGGTAAGATTGACGAAGCTATGCGAAAGACCACTGAGCATGATAAAAAGTTGGATTTCGATATTGATGCCGATTACATTCTTGAAGACGGAAAGCCTCTGTACCTTAATGAGATTAAGAATGTAGACTTCTGTAATAATTTTACACATCCGCTAAATTACTTATGCTTACTGAATGATGAACTGTTGAAGAAAGTAGTTAGTCAAACTAAAGATCCACGAATTATAAATATCTTTTATGATAATGATGGCGAATATCGCGGAGAAGGGTTATCAGATTTAAAAATTTGTTTTGCCCATTTTGGAGGTGATGACCAATGGAAACGTTTCTTGGAAAGTGATAGAGATAACTACACCTCGCAGTTAGTCCTGAAACCAGATAAGGGAATCGATTTCTTTATGAATGCTTCAGGTAAGCCAAGTCCAGGGAAATTGGCATATGTATGGCGTTATGTAGATTGGTATTCTATTATTTGCAGCATCATACTTCAGCATAAAAATGTATATGCAGACATTAGTTACATTTTGCACGATGAGATCATACTACCACTTCTTAAACAGACACTTGCTAATGATAAGCTTCAAGAACATGTGCTATATGGTAGTGATTTCTATGTCGTTAGAAACCATAAAAGTGATAAAGAATTATTAGCAGATATGAGAGCAGGGCTTTCTGAAGTAGAATTCGATCAAATCGCTAGAGAAAACCCTAGGGCATATCTTAACTTGGATTAAAGCTCAATAGGTTTTGCTTCACCAGAAAGGATATCTAGTTTGTAATCTCCAACTCTAACTCGAACAAGCCTTAACGTTGGAAACCCAACTGCAGCTGTCATTTTGCGAACTTGCCTAAACTTACCCTCGTTTATAGTAACACTAATCCAGGATGTAGGGCCATGCTTTTCATCTCTTACTTTCCGATTGGCAATTGGATAAGGCTTTAACGTATCTATTCTGGTGACTTTGGATTGTTTAGTAATATAAGATTCACCATTAACTGTAATAGATATACCATTTTCAAGTTTGTGTATAGCATGGTCAGAAATAATGCCATCGACTAAAACATAATATTCCTTATCAATGGCACTGCTATTAATGTAATCACTCACTTTGCCATCAGTTGTCAATAATAAAAGTCCTTCACTTTTCTGATCTAGGCGACCAATAGCCATGATGCCTTTAGGAAAATCATGCAACTCTCCAAGTAGCCATTTGTTTCGTCGCTTCTTCTGATTATTAACAAATTGACTAAGGTAACCAAAGGGTTTATGAAGCATAAAATGTGAGTGCTTTGTCATGTAGGCAATTTAAGTTATTTCAGAAATAATGAAACATTTTTTTGTAATTTGAAAAAAATCCCTCAGATTTGCATCTATGATTGATTAAGCTTACTTCCGGTTCTGTCGATTTTATCGACCCTTAGACATCAAACAGGCAATGTTTGATATTCTCTATATATTTATAATTCAATCATGACATCACAAATACCATCAATAAAACAACTATTAAAATATTTTAAAATTGCTGTAACTGGCAAGGAACAAAACTTTACTTCTGGCAGTATACGTAGAGCAATCTTTATGCTTTCCATTCCTATGATCTTGGAAATGCTCATGGAATCCATCTTCGCTGTTGTAGACATTTTTTATGTTTCCAAAGTTAGTGTCAATGCAGTAGCCACAATTGGTTTAACAGAATCTGTGGTAACACTCATCTATGCTGTAGCGATAGGATTGAGTATGGCAGCCACAGCAGTAGTGGCAAGGCGAGTTGGCGAAGAAGACTTAGAAGGTGCTTCGCAAGCTTCGGTACAAGTCATTTTCTTAGGCGTTGCAGTAGCTGCAATAATTAGTGTTATTGGTATCCTATTTCCAAAGGAAATTTTAGGCTTAATGGGAGCAGAGCAAGATTTAATAGAAGAAGGATACGGCTATACTCAAGTACTATTGGGAGGTAACGTTACTATAATGCTACTGTTCTTAATCAACGCTATCTTTAGAGGTGCTGGTAACGCTTCAATAGCAATGTGGACTTTGATTTTATCAAACGGACTCAATATTATATTAGACCCAATTTTCATTTTTGGTTGGGGACCTGTGCCAGCATTTGGAGTTGAAGGGGCAGCGATTGCTACGACAATCGGTAGAGGTACAGCAGTAGTATTTCAACTAGCCATTTTATTCTATGGTTGGAGTAAAATCAAAGTAACTGTCAGAGACTTGGTTATTCGTGCTCAAGTGATGCTAAACCTCGTAAGAGTCTCTCTTGGAGGTATTGGTCAGTTTTTGATCGGTACGTCGTCTTGGGTATTCTTAATGCGTATAATGAGTGAGTTCGGTAGTGAAGTTTTGGCTGGATATACTATTGCCATAAGAGTAATGATTTTTACGTTGATGCCAGCTTGGGGAATGAGTAACGCTGCTGCTACCTTGGTTGGTCAAAACCTTGGCGCGAAACAACCCGATAGAGCGGAAACTTCAGTATGGAAAACAGGAAAGTACAATGCCGTTTTTATGGCGCTTGTCTCTATTGTTTATTTAGTGTTTGCCAAACAAATCATTATGTTATTCAACAAGGAACCAGATGTGGTAGAATACGGCGCATTATGCTTACGTATTATAGCAGCTGGTTACGTTGCTTATGGTTATGGAATGGTCGTTATTCAATCTTTTAATGGGGCAGGAGATACCAAAACGCCTACATGGATAAATTTTATATGCTTTTGGTTGTTCCAATTGCCTTTTGCTTATGTTGCCGCTGTAAGTCTGGATTTAGGTCCACAAGGCGTCTTTTGGGCGATTACCTTAGCAGAAGTACTTATAGCTGTTATCGGTATTTGGTGGTTTAGAAAAGGAAAGTGGAAAACTGTTCAAGTTTAGTTAGTCTTGCGAATCGTTTGCGTCTAAGTTATCGTCATTAATACTAGCTATTAGTGTTAGAATAATGAAGATTACTGAACATCCTAATGCTGAAAACCAGAATAGCCAGCCCAGTAATAAACTAATCAGTGCTCGAAAGTAAATATTTCTTATGAGGTTCATGAAAGAAAATAATAGCATGTAAATATATATAGTTTCGTAATTTTAAGGACAGATAAATTTATCATGAAAAAGAATAAATTAGGTATAAATACAATTTGTACGCATGTAGGTGCTATTGAAGATAGGCAATTCAAAGGTGCAACATCTCCTATTTATTTATCGTCTTCCTATGAATTTATGGACGTAGATGTGAAGCGCTATCCGAGATATTTCAACACGCCAAATCAAGAGTACTTGGCTAAAAAGATTGCAGCCTTAGAACATGCAGAAGCTGCATTGCTATTTGGTTCAGGAATGGCAGCGATTAGTTCTACGTTGTTTGCGTTTTTGAAGGCTGGAGATCATGTCGTAGTTCAGAATGATATTTATGGAGGTACTAGAAATCTAATTGCTAAACAATTCGATAAGTACAATATCTCGTATACATTCACCAACGGACTTTCAGTTGAAGATTTTCAGGATGCTATTCAAGCTAATACAAAACTGGTTTATATTGAAACGCCATCCAATCCTTTATTGAAGCTGGTTGATCTGGCTGCAATTGCGTCACTATGTAAAAGAGAAAGTATTATCAGTATTATTGATAATACCTTTGCGACGCCTGTCGTTCAAAATCCAGTTGACTTCGGAATTGATATCGTTGTGCATTCTGCAACAAAGTACTTTGGAGGTCATTCGGACCTTTGCGCAGGCGCTGTGGCAGCATCTCAAGAGCATATTAACAAAATATGGGAACTGGCTAAAGATTTTGGAGGCAGCTTAAGCGATTTTACGGTTTGGATGCTAGAACGTAGCTTGAAAACTCTGGGGATTCGTGTAAAAGCACAGCAGCGTAATGCTAAAAAGCTTGCAAAGTTTTTGAATAAGCATGAAGCTATTTCTAAAGTCTATTATCCAGGTTTGAAATCGCATCCTGATTATGACTTGGCGAAACAACAAATGCGAGGTTATGGTGCTATGTTGTCTTTTGATATCATTGAAGAGCTTAATGCCAAAGTATTTCTTAAGGCCTTACAGTTAATAAAACCATCAATGAGCTTGGCTGGTATTGAAAGTACCATGATATTGCCTGCTGAAGCATCGCATGCATTATTGTCTAAAGAAGAGCGCTTGGAGCAGGGCATAGGTGATAACCTCATAAGATTCTCTGTAGGTATAGAGGATAAGAATGATTTAATAAACGATATTGAAACTGCATTATCTATAATTGCAGAAGGTAAATTAGTAAACACAATATGAAATTAGATATACTAGCTATAGGTGCACACCCAGATGATGTAGAATTGGGTTGTGGTGCTACAATTGCTAAAGAAATTGCAAATGGAAAGAAGGTTGGAATCATAGATCTCACCAGAGGAGAACTTGGAACCAGAGGTACTGCAGAGACTAGAGATGAGGAAGCGACAGATGCTGCAAATATTCTTGGTGTTTCTGTAAGAATAAACATGGGATTTGCAGATGGCTTTTTTGTGAATGATAAGCAACACCAAATAGAGCTCATCAAAGAAATACGCAAGTATAGACCAGAGATTGTACTGTGTAATGCCATAGAAGATCGACATATCGATCATGGTAGAGGTAGTAAGTTGGTCAGTGATGCATGTTTCCTAAGTGGACTTGTAAAGATAGATACTAAGCATGATGATGTAGATGGTTGGCAAGACCCTTGGCGACCAAAGTTTGTGTATCATTATATTCAATGGAAAAATTTGGAACCAGAAATTGCAGTAGACGTTACTGGCTTTATAGATAAAAAGATGGCAGCTGTTTTGGCTTATAAAACCCAATTCTTTGATCCAGATAGTAAAGAACCTGAAACACCAATTTCTAGCAAGAATTTTACAGATAGTATTAAGTACAGAGCCAGAGATCTTGGTAGATTAATTGGCACAGAGTATGCAGAAGGGTTTACTGTAGAGCGATATCCTGCAGTGGATAGTTTGTTCGATTTGAAATAATTTTAGTCGAAAAGGTTTTGTAAAAACAAGACAAAACAATTACATTTGCAGTCCTAATTTAAATGGTGGTTGTAGCTCAGTTGGTTAGAGCGCCTGATTGTGGTTCAGGAGGTCGTCGGTTCGAGACCGATCTTCCACCCAAAATAAAAGCCTTTCAGTTATCTGAAAGGCTTCTTTTGTATATAGTGTTTTTAGATTTAGTGGTAACGTCTCCAACTATGAATCGTTTTAATGGCTTATGCAAATTGATTGACTTAGTCTTTTGTGTTTAACAATTTATTTAATTCTGTCTTACTTAAATATTGTCCTCGTTGAACTAGTCCACTTATCGTTAATGTGTTTTCAATGTTTTTCATTGGGTTCTTGTCAAGGATTAAAATGTTTGCAGTTTTACCTTCTTCAATAGTTCCAAGTTCATCCTCGCGTTCAACATATATAGCAGGATTCAAAGTAGCCGTTTGCAAAGCTTCCAACTCGGTAAAACCAGCTTTAACAAAAAGGGCTAGTTCATCATGTAATGTAAACCCTGGATATATATTTGGATTACTAGTATCTGTCCCTGCTAAAAATTTAGAGCCATTATCCAACATGGGCTTTAAATAAGACATTGTTAGTTCAAAAAAAACTTTCTCAACTTCACTTGATTCTTTACTAGCTACTAAATAGGATGGTGCTCCATCTTCTGTTATGTCTCCAAACCAGTACTCTTGTTCTTCCTTTGGAATGTATTTTAACCTTGGATCATGCTTAAAAATAGAATCAATTTCTTCATTGACAATATAAGATTTCAAAAGTGATAAGGTCGGACAAAACCAAGTGTTCTCTGATTTTGTGATAGTAAGAATATTATCTTTTAAGTTGCTGTCAAAGGCTTCAAGAAAAGCTTCTGTATACGTATTAATATCTAAATCTTTATGGGTGTTTATAAAAGATTTATAATCAGCAATACCATGCTCTAATCCTATCGAATGTTCTATGCTCTTTTGGCCAGCTAAGATTCCTTCTTCCGCTGTGACTTGCAATGGAAGGTGTCCTGCAAATTTAAAGTCTAACTTCTTGCACTCATCTGCAATGGCCTGATAGGTCTCATAACTGAGGAAATTATAAACCTTTACAAAGTCATATCCTTTCTCATAATATTCCCTTACCAGTTTGCGGCCTTCTTCGGGATTTGAGGCCACTCTGGCTCCTGGCCAAGTTTCACCTGGCCCATCGGTTATTGGGCTAGAATAAAGAAATTCAAAACCTCTATAAAATCCATCCTTCCTATTTTTTTTGATGTCTTCGATTCCCTTATCTGAACCATGCATACATCTTAATCCTGTAATTCCTAAAGCAGTGTATCTATCCAGTACCCAATCCTTACCCCATAGATGAGCGTGCATGTCCCACAAACCAGGGATGATGTATTTATTACTTGCATCAATTAGGGTGTCAGTAGTCCTTAAGTCCTTATCGTGGTGGGTGATTTTCAGAATTTTATCCTTATTAATCCAAATGTCACGATGTTCTAGAATTTCTCCTGTTTTTACATCTATGATATTGCCGTTTGAAACAATTGTATGGTTAACTACAATATCTTCTTGACATGAGAGCCCCAAAAGAAACAATGCTAATATTAATGTTAGTTTAATTTTCACTGATTTTGAAGTAAGTCCAACGGTTTGTGTATAGTTTTCAATTATAGAAATCACCGAAATAAAGTTAGTCATTTAGTTTTCGCATAAATCACAATGTCCTACTAAATTCATTAATACTTTAGTACAGTTTTCGATTTTCGTTCATATTTCGCCCAATGTAATTGTATATACAATATATGCAAATTTATAAGTATAATCCCGCATACTCTAGGTTCGAAATATAGAAGCCTTTCAGTATTCTGAAAGGCTTCTTTTGCATATAGTGTTTTAGATTGAGCAAGTGACACTAGGAGTTAAGCTTATTATTGTATGAGGCTTTATAGACCATTTTTGCTTTTCCAATTACTCATTGTCGTTGGATGGTTATTATCAGTAGGATAATTCTGATTTATAAAGTCTAGTTGTTTTAATGTTAGCAGTACAAACATCCCATCATTGCCACAACTAATTGGATAAAACTGTTCGTCCGAATTTTGTCTCTTCAGTTCTGCGTTCAACATTTCTATGAAATTTACATAGGCAATTCCCCAATCAAGATCTGAAAATGGTCCATCGAAGGCTATATATTCAATCCCGTTCAGTTCGATCGTATGTTTCCAGTTGTTCTGACCTTGCAGGCTATTTTCATATGCAAATTCTAATTTCAGGTCAAGTTTTTCAAACGTCGGTTTTACTAGGTTTAAATATTCTGTTAGTCCACCTGTTTCAAAAAGTTCTTCACAGTCTATCCAATGGAAGCGGTTATCCATAAAATACAATGTTTCTCCACGCGTAGGGCCTTGAAAGAAATTCAAGTCCGTGTATGCTTTCTCAATATCAAACTTAACCGTATCCAATTCAGATTCTTTAGTCAAACTGAAATACCCTAACTTTTCTAATTCTGTTACTACTTCTTTTCCGCTTAGTTTCTTTTGAATTGCTTTCTCTGGATTTTGATTTTTGATTTTAGAAACCGTATTATCTTTTTTGGAATTACAGGCTAAAAATGTGAGAAGCAATATGGTTAGAAAAATATGTTTCATTGAGTTTTGTAAGATTGTTAACAATGGTTTTAGTATCATTCCGTAGTAACAACCAATTTAGCAAAAAGACTTGATAAACTGTGTTAGAGATTCATCTGGATTAGTTATGCATGTTATTAGTTACTGTGATTTTTGTTACAATATTTTTGTAATATTCTAAAATCAACTTACTTGAAAATAATTCAAATTCGAAATTATATGAATACTTATTGGTCTGTTTTTGTGGAATTCCAAATACTTTTTGAAAATCTTGAATAGTAGAACCAATTTTTAATTCGTTTTTAAACGGAAAAGACTCTAGGCTAGTCTCAAAATGATATATTTCAAAGCCATTTGTTCCAAAAGTCCAAGTTGAATCCGTTTTGAAGACCGAGGATTTCATCTCTGCTATTTTTTCTCCTTTGTGCATGTATTTACAGTCGTAGTATACTCTCACAGAGATTTTTAAATTATAGGGGTTTTGATTTTCACTGGTTTTACATTCAATTTCGTATTGAAGATTGTTTATTATCAAATTATTTCGTGGGTCTTTAAGAAAATCCTTAACTACAATGGTATCAATTACAATATTCGAGTCTGTGTTCAATCCATTTTGACTTTTCTTATAGGTACAATTAATAATACAAGTCAATGTTAATATTAAAGATATTTTTTTAATCAAAGGTGTCATAATTACAGCTAATGGTCCTCAGTAATAGGTAATTATTTTTTGCTTACAGTATTAAACCACAATGAATTATAACCATTGTTTGTGCATCAGTTTTTATTTGTCATACCAGGAGTAAACTAACTCGGTTATTTCTTCGACATTATTTTCACTAATAGTAAGTCCATAAGTTGTAATTAATTCACTCGATATTACTCTTTTAATTTTCTCCAAGTCGTAACCATTTTGTAGGTCAAGAATTAGTTTTCTACTCAACTTTTTAAAAGAATGACTGTCGCCAGATAGCATAATGTCCGTCTGATATATGATTTTACTTAGTGCATTAATATTTTGTTCGTCAAGAATTTTCACTTAGTTTCTTTATGTAGTTATAAAAACTTAATGTTATTCTGGAATAGGATCTCCTTCTCCAGGTTTTAAAATTGAAAACGCCCAATCGGTAGATTTTGGAACATTTAATTTATCGAGCCACTCTCCACCTAATCCAGCAACTTGTATTTTATTATCAATTACTTCTAACCCTTCTGTTTCTCCAAAGAAGAATTGAATTCCGTTGTCGAGCGCAACACCCATTGTGTCTGGTATTTTAAATACATAACTTTCGTTTGGCTTAATTATCACTTTTTCATTTGCACTAATTGAATTTGCAGTTTCATTGAAAATAAAAATGTTATATACTTTCCCTGTCGCATTATATGTTTCAGGTTTGATAGTTTCTCCGCTATAATTTGGATTAATATAAACCTTATTATTTTGTGTTTCTTCGCTCTCGTTCTGCTTATTTTCCATTTTTGATTTACATTGGAAAAAGAAAATTGTGACAAGAGCCGATATGTATACTAAATGTTTTCTGTTTTTCATTTTTTAATTACGTAGAATGGTCTCAAATAAGAACAGTGATTTAAGACCACAGTTTTTTCCACCAAGATTTACTTTTGTTATTACTACTGTTTTCTAATTTACCACTTGCCTTATCATTGTTTTCAGGAATTATTTGCAGCTGGCTTTTTTCTTTATTCTCAAATTGGCTCAATAATTTATCTTCCTCATCTAGTTTGTCATATGCGTCAGCCTCAGTTAAGTGTCCATCTTGATCACTAATTCTGGTCAATTCTTTTCCTTGTCTGAAGACCAATTGGAGTCCATGTTCTTGTTCCCATTCACATTCACAAGTTACATTAACATAAATGTCTTCATCTCTTCGGTGTCTTCTAGTTACATATATATCTTGGGCGTAAATAAAATTCCATATTTTATTTTTCTCTTTGATATCCCAAAGTGGTTGGTCAGCTTCATCATATCCAATAGCATTTAGGAATTCCATACAATTCTGATATGCAAGTTCACTGAGCTTTAGCCTGTCATTAGTTTTCTTTTCCAAGAATAACTTTAAAGCTTTATCAGCCTCATCTATAAATCTCGAGTCGTTTTCGAGAATCAAGTCCATAAATGTGATTTTCAGTTTTTTATGGTCAAAGAATGGGATTTCTATAGGTTCACTTTCCCACCAATCATCGAATTGATCATTTTGGAACAGAGTTCCAATTACTTCACTTGTTATAAAATTTCTTGAGTTAGATTCCCATTCGTTCTCAAAATCAGTTTTTGAGATTTCAAACTCATTAAATTCTTCTAAATCCAATTCTTGATCACCTAAACCTCCATACTTGTCTTCAGTATTGTTTTTACTATATTTTAAAATAACTCCATTATCATATTTTTCGATCTGTCGTAATGGGAAACCTGTCTCATCTGTTTCAAAAAAAAATGTAGAAAAGCCCCAATCATTAAATTGATCACCCCTTTTTTCGGTCCATTTTCTCTTGAAGTATTTCATAAGTTATTATTTTCCTAGGTTTGCTCCCAAGGTATATGCATTCGCAATATATATAAATTTATAACTATAATACTGTATGTTTAAGTTTCAAAATATAAAAGCCTTTCAGGTAACTGAAAGGCTTAGTTGTTTTTATAGTAAAGCTTAATGCTATTCTGATTTTTCATACGCTTCTTTTAGCCATTCTATAAGTTCAGTGTCTACATCTTCTACAGTATTTAATCGCACTCTATGCGTACACATAGAACCAAATGGACCCGAATTCTCAAGACGCTCAGTAAGGGCTTTTCCTTTTAGCTTTAAACCTAAATCGATGCGTGTTTTGGTTGCAGGTTTTATTAATGCAAATTGTCGTTTTCTAATACAGCTCACACTATCTTTTTTTGGAGTGACTGTGATATCATTTCCAAACTCATTAATTTGTTCTAGAAGCTTTTCGTAAATCGGCTTTAAGTGTTCTTTTCCTTTGTATTGGTTGGTTAATAGGCTTTCATCATCTATAGAACCAGCATCCGATTTTCTGGCTTTTAGAGATACAAAATTTGCGTATCCGTGAGTGAAACCATGTTCAGATTTTAAAAAGTCTACAATAGCTTTGTGCTTTTCAATCTTTGACGCTTTTACAACGTTTATCCAGTGATCTATTGGTTTTCCAGTTTTTTCAAGTATTCCTTTTTCCATTGTTTTATGTTTTTACCAGGCACCAAGTATAGCGCCCATTAGTGTTAATGCTACGATGCAGTATCCTGCATTTATTATATATGCTTTTAGTGATTTCATTTCAAATAGGTATAGTATTCCGAGCATTGTGGCTACCCAACCAAAACCTGTAAAGAAACCAGCTAGAGTTCCAAATGTTACATCTGCCTCAGATCCAATGAACATTTCTAAAATCAATGCTGCAATACATGCGAGGAGTAAGGAGAGTCCAAAAGTTTTTGGGACACTTCTCTTTTTTAAATCTTCTTCGGTAACACCAAATTCGGTCATCCAGCCTTTCCCAAATAGTGGTCCATACCAGATGCCTCCAATTAAAAATGATGACACCGCAGCTACTATAACCGAAAGCCAGTTAATGTTTTCTACTGCTGTTGCTAAATCCATAAATCATAATGTTTTAAATTAAAGTACAAGTCTACTTTAATCTAATTTTACTGGATAGTAAAAAATTAACCTTGCCTGTCTAAGGGGAAGAAATTCTTCTCTTCATCGTTATGAAAGTTCTGTTGTATGAACTTTTGAGGGTTTATTCCCGAGAAGTGTTTGAACTCTTTTATAAAGTGTGATTGATCTGCATATTCGCATAGATAAGCAACTTGTGACCATTCAATCTTTTCTGTTTGATGAATTTGTTGTAGAATTTCATTAAATCGTAGAATTCTCTGGTAATATTTTGGCGTTAAGCCTACATATTTTTTGAATTGATCTATGAGATGCTTTTGCGTTTTTGAATAGTCTTGAATGATCTTATGATAGTTTGCGACAGACTCGGTTTGCAATTTTTCTAAGACACCCAATAATTCAGTAGGAGGAATTCGATCTTCTTGAAATCTATTAGCAAGCCAATTCTCAGCTACTTCAAATTTTTCTTCTGAGGTTGCCTTAACTAAGATATCTTCTCTTAGTGTCAAGATTTCGGTTCCAAATACCTGTTCTGCTGGGACTACTTTGTCATTTAGTTCTTGAATAGGAACATGGAAAAACGGATAGGCTCCATAGGGTTTAAACTGAATGACGAACATTTCGGATTTTTGGTGCGCAGAAATTGAAATGTAATTTTTGTGCATTCCAGACACCCAAACTTTTGTAAATGTATTGTTCGGTTTCAGGGTTTCATTATCAAAGGTATTTCGAACAAAACCATCTAATTCAAAGATGATGAAGATATGCCCTGTTGGCACTACACGTTCAATAGAATGATCTGGAACAAAGTCTTTAAAATGAAAAATGGATTCAATGTAGTTGCTTATAGTTCCTTTTATGTCATGTGTTTTAAAAATCATTAGCTGTATTCAGTTTGAGTTCTATTGATTCACAAAAGTTTCGTTTAGCACAGTTGTTTCTCTTAAGTCAACGTTCTGTTCGATTACAGATTTTAGGTTGGTGAGAAAGAACACCCAACATACGCAGCAATTTATAAATGAAAATTCATTTTCTGCTGTTGGATTTAAGTTTTTCTGATGTAGATGCAAAATAGTACTGCCGGATTCATGTCTTTCTAAACTGAATAGAACTGTAAAATCTTTACCAAACGTAAATTCGAAATAGGAGTCATTCTCAGAAGCAATAATTTCACCTTCAATTTGAAAATCCTTTTGCCATTTCCATAGATATGCTGTTCCGCTTGAAGGTACTTCGGTAGCGCTTAGTTGCTCATTTTGGCTTGAAAACTTTACGTTTCCAAGAAACCAAGATTCCAATCCTTGAGCAGTCGCTACACATTGATAAACATCTTTAATTGTTGTATGTAGCAATATTTTGTGGCTGAATTCACTTTTTGAAAAATCTTCTTGCCTCATAATAAACCCGCTTTAAATTTTAGTTTTAGAGGTTTTAAACACCCTGGTAAATCCATAGCTCGTCTCCAAACGGTTAGCTGCGAAATGTGATTGGTTTCGTGCCAGGCAGCCATAAAGTGGATGACTTCAAGTTTGGTAGGAAAAACGGTATCAAAAGACCAGTTCATCTTTTCCTGAAGAAACTCTTCACTACGATCGTTGAGCAAATCGATTTGTCTTTTGTGGCTTTCCAGATACTTTTTTAATAGCGCTTCTTTGGTAGGGTATAGGGTTTCGTCTGCTTGTGGAGTTCTAGGATCTCCAGGACCTGTTCTTCTAAAAACCTTAATCCACGCTTCTGGAGTTGTATTCTTATCACCTAATATTTCGCATGACATTTCTGAAGCATCATAAAGATGTCCAATAGTCCATGCTGGATGATTTTCTATGCCTTTAGATGGAATGATTGACATTTGACTATCTGGAACATCTTCGACCAATAATTTTAGGTGTTCTTCATTTAAGCGTAAAGACTTTTTTATTAATTCTATTGGATTCATAAGATCTTAGCTGCAAATTGAGTAGTTACTTATTTTCAAAATAAAAGTCTGTCCACATAGACCTCCAGATTTTCCAGGAATCATCTGATTGTTTCTTGTAGATTGTAGTATTAATGCCTTTTTGAAGCATTCCGAAACGGATAGTATCTTTTTGATAAGTCCAGTCGAGTATTGAGTTATGAGTAGAAATAGCCAAGGTATCTAATACTTTCAAACTAATGATTTCGGTTTGAAAATCGTGAACTGTGGTTACCGAACTATCCTTTGGAAACCAAAACTTTTGTATTTCAGATTTTCCTTCAACAGGACTTAAACCACTTGGTTGTATACGTGCGTCTTCTTCTAGAAGATTTAGTATTTTATCTTCATCCATTTGCAACCATCCATCGACATAGTCTTTATGAACTTGTATTATGGCTTGCTCTTCTTTGTCAATTGACTCTTTTGATTGTTCTTTATTACAACCAACACACAAGCATAATATAAATAATGATAAAAAAATATTTGAGAAGATTCTATCTATTTTCATGTTTATTAATATGAGTTTAAGTATTTGAATACCATTTAAGCGTATGCTCTAATATAGTAAATATGTAGAAGTATTCATTAGAGGGTTTTTAGAGGATTAAATAACAAAAAAAAGCCTCCCAGTAATCTGAAAGGCTTTATAGTTTTTTATAGAAAAAAAGCTGTTTTATTCGCTAGCTTCAGCTTTATCCACTACGATACGTTCATCACGGTTGGCTAATTCCCAAGCAGTATGAAATACTAATCGCGCTCTATTCTCAAGCAAATCATATTCGATTTTATCTGGAGTATCGGTTATTTTGTGATAATCATCATGGGTACCATTGAAATAGAAGATTACTGGGATATTATTCTTTGCAAAGTTGTAATGATCTGATCTGTAATAGAAACGATTTGGATCATTTTCGTCATTGTACTTGTAGTCCAACTCTACATTGCAATATTTTAAGTTTACGTCTTCTGAGATGTTATGTAACTCTGTACTTAGCTTGTCACTACCAATGAGGTAAACATAGTTCCTATCTCCAGTTTTGCGTTTGGGATCAACACGACCGATCATATCTATATTTAGATTGGCAACCGTGTTTTCTAATGGGAAAATCGGATCCATATCTGTGTAATATTTTGAGCCTAACAAGCCTTTTTCTTCACCAGTGACATGTAAAAACAAGATTGAACGTTTTGGACCGTGACCATTTTTTTGAGCTTCTTTAAAGGCTTCAGCAATTTCTACAACCGCAACTGTACCAGAGCCATCGTCATCTGCACCATTGAAAACTTCTTTATTTTCATCTACACCGACGTGATCTAAATGTGCAGATATCACGACAATTTCATCAGGCTTTTCTGAGCCCTCAATGAATGCTACTACATTTTCTGAAGTGAAATCTTTAGATGAATTTTCAATATCAATAGTTAAGTTTGCTGTAATTGATTTTGGAGTATGGTCATTAACGATTTTATCATAAATTACTTTAGCAAATACACTATCTACTAAAAAGAAAGGTGCATTTTTTCCATTGTCTTTTAATGACATTCTCCCGCCTTGTGAAGCATAGGAGGTCGAAGAATTATATATTGTTGAATAATAAGTAGCATACCTTGGAAAGATAGCTTCATCCATAAGTAGTATAGCTCTAGCACCTTTATCTCTCGCCAAGTTACGTTTAGAGAACATAGATTGTCTACCACCAGACCATTTTGTTGGCTCGGCTGTACCAGTAGTAACGTAAGTTCCGTCTTCGTTCTTTGCTTCTCCAGCTTTGATTAGAACGACTTTATCTTTTACATCGAGGTCTTTATAATCTGAATAGCCTTCAGACTCAACACCGTATCCAGCATAGACAACATCGCTAGCTGTTATAGTTTGTGTAGTGCCGCCCAAAAGGCAAAATTGGTGATCGAAAGGAGCGAAGTTTCTATCATTAATGGTTATTGTTGTTTTTGCGACTTGTCGTTTCTGCAAAGGCACTTCTTGGAAATAATCGTCACCCTTCAAAGGACTAGGAATTTCCATGGATTGATACTGTGCTTTTAGATATTCTACGGCTTTCTTTTGACCTGGCTCACCAGTCTCTCGACCTTCAAACTCATCAGAAGCATAGACATAAAGCATGTCTTTTATTTCATCTGCAGTAATGGTTTCGGCATAGACCACAGGATCCGCAGGAGCATTATTTTTTTCTTTAGAGACTTTGTTATGTGCTGATGGACCACAACCTGTAATTAGTAAACCAGCAGCTAGAAGTGCAAAAATTGATTTCATTTTTAATTAGTCTTTTTTATGGATAAGCACAAATTTAACCTTTGTATGAGGTTAATGGCTTATGGTTTAACACTATTTTAAAAAAATTAGAGTTTTTCTGGTGAAAGGCGCAATTCTGAATTTGCTAAATACCATGCCGTTGTAAAGATTAGCTTAGTACGTTTTGCCAGTAAATCATAGTTAATCTTATCTGGTGTGTCAGTAGGTTTGGAGTAATCTTCGTGTTCTCCGTTGAAATAAAATATAACAGGGACGCCTTGTAGTGCAAAATTGTAATGATCAGACCTGTAGTAATAGCGGTTGAGATCGTCGTCTGCGCTGTAGGTATAATCTAACTCCAAATTTGTGAATAACTCATTTGCTTTTTCAGAGACATAATGAAGCTCAGTACTAATACGATCGGCTCCAATGATGTATATGTATTCATCATCGTTTTCGTGCCTTCTATCGGTTCTTCCAATCATATCTAAGTTTAAGGCCGCTACTGTATTTACTAAGGGGAATACTGGGTTTTCTGTGTAATATCTAGAGCCATATAAACCGATTTCTTCTGCGGTCATATGCATGAAGGCTATACTTCGTTTGGGTCTAAATCCATTTTGCTCTGCGAGTTTAAAGGCTTGTGCCATTTCTAAAATCGCTGATGTTCCTGAGCCATTATCATCTGCACCCAAGTAAATTTCACCATTAACAATTCCCTCATGGTCTGAATGTCCAGAAATGATCACAACTTCTTCAGGATAAACTTCACCCTCTATATAGGCGATCACATTTTGAGAATCGTTATAGCCTTCAGGGAAATACTCGGAGGGTACTGTCTGGTAGTATTCGTTGTCTGAAATTGGCGACCCAATATTGTGCTGTTGGTAGAAGTTGCGTAGGTAATTACATGCTTTGTTATGGCCTTCTTCACCTGTTTTTCTACCTGTAAATTCTTCAGAAGCAAATTTTTGTATATGGAATTCTAGCTCGTCTACAGTAATAGTATTCGCATATTTTTCTATAGTATCTTGCTGCTCAAAAACAATACTTTGTTTTAAGTTCTTTACTTTTTCACTATATCTTAGTTCTGTACACGAACCAACTAAAAATAAGGCAGAAAGGAAATAAAATTTCATGGATTAATAGACAATTTCTAGCGTTCAAAGAACGTAAAAAAAAAGGTAACTCGGAAGAATTACCTTACTTTATTGTCCTGAAAATCATATTGCTAGTCAATTTCGAGATCATTGAGCTCTTCAATGGCTTCTTCTTCAGATTTTTTCTCTAATTCTTCAATTTCTTGAGTGTCTCCAAGTTCAGTCTTTTCGAATATGGCTTTGTATGTTGTTACTGTAAGTGAAATAATAGTCAATAGAAATATATACTGAATAACTTTCTTAGAGGCATTTTGCTTTTTAGAAAGATAGATCAAAACAAAACCAATAAGTAGTGCCAATACTGCTGGTCCTGCAGAAACCTTGTATAAAGGCGTTACAGATAGTACCACTGCTAATATTGAAACAATAAACCCTAGAACGATTAAAAACTTTCTCATCTCTTAGTATTTTAGTCCTGTTGCTGATTTAATTTTTAATTCTCCACTTCCTACAGGAATCTTGAATTTTGCATATACTGGGACTTTATTTTCGTCTGCTGTAAGCCATAATAAATTGGCGTTGCTACCTTTAAGAACGTCATTATTACTTATAGATAAGGCTAGTTTGTAGCATTCCTTTCTACCAAGATTGGTATTGATGGTTTCCTTATTAATATACTTTATCACCACATTGTGTTCCTTATTGTCAAAAATAACCTTAAACGATTGGCTGTCACCAGGATTGGCTTTGTGGATATCCAAATTTCTTATATGATATAACGTTGAGACCAAGTCTTTTGTTGAAGCTCCAATACTGAGATTCTTTTTCTCTTCCCAAAATTTGCCATCCTTTCTCCTTTTCTTTTTTAGACTTTGAACGGTTTTGGTTTTATGGTTGAATTTGTATTGCATAAACTTATAGTAGCCGCCTTCATTAATATCTCTTTTGTATAGGTAAGGGGTTAACGTGGTAGGGCTTACGTAGCTTTCGTACAAATCTCTAATCTTGAAAAACCCATCAAAACTCTTATAGGTAGTCGCTTTGCATTTTAGCCGTAATAGCGTGGACTTAGCGGTTTTTACCTCACTGGTTTGCATCGTGACTTCCGCTATATCTGTTAATAGACCAGACATGTTGTATGAAGCTGTAAAAACTAAGTTTTCTCCTGCGGCTATCGTTTTATTTTGCTGGGCATACAACGATGTTGTAAGTGCTAGTAAGACTATAAGGATAGGTTTCATTAGTGTTTGTTTAAATGATTGGGTACGCCTTATGGCATATAACGCATTAACAAGCATATATTGTGCCGAAAATACAATGTAAAAGATTTTAAAGCTAATTTTTTGTAATACAATTAAGTTTTTTTGAAGGCCTTAAAAAAAGTGATATTTCCTTTGGCGACATTAAAAAAGCATTTTATATTTGCATCCGCTTAGGAGGAATGGCAGAGTGGTCGAATGCGGCAGTCTTGAAAACTGTTGAGGGTCACACCTCCGGGGGTTCGAATCCCTCTTCCTCCGCGAAAAGAGCTTCTATTTTAGAAGCTCTTTTTTATTTATGCTATTTGTACCTGTTATACACTACTGATTAGATAATCTAACTTTTTCCATATTAATAGAATACGCTTGAATGAGCTTAGAAAAAAAGCCAGAACTAATGTTGCTAAAATAGTATTCATTAGATTTCCTATCCATTATGTAATAGCTAGAAGTCGGGAGGTGTCTTGTCTCAATTTCGCCTGTTAAGTTACTATAACTAGTACTTCTCATGCTACCTGCATTGTAGTCAAATAAGTATCTGTATTTATCTCTATCATCATACTTATGGGAATAAACATCAGATTGTAATACAAATTCATACTTTCCTTTGTAATTCTTTTTTATATGCTTTCTCATGTAATTATCTCGACTATTTCTCCCTTTAAGAACACAGATGAGAACAGTATCATCTTTTCCAAAATCGGCAGGAATAGCCCCATTTTCGACAGTCATTTTTTTAGATGCACTACCTTTTACAATTGCTCCGCAAGAATTTAATAAAAATGGGATTGTTACAGTTAAAATAATGAGTTTGATATGTTTCATACTTGTAATTTTTTGTCAAGCCGTAAAACTAAATAATATTTATACATAATTATATTGTTAACATTAATTCCTAATTGAATAACGGTTGTCTTTATTAGCGTATTTTTGCAAAAAATAAACGTATGAATCTCATAGAAAGCTTACAGTGGCGCTATGCCACCAAAAAGTTTGATAACAATAAAACACTCTCTAAGAATAAATTAGAACTAATAAAAGAAGCATTTAACCTTACAGCCACGTCGTATGGCTTACAGACCATAAAGCTTTTGGTTGTTGAAGATAAAGCCATCCGAGAGCAATTGGTTGAGCATTCTTATGGACAACATCAGGTAGTTGATGCATCACATTTATTAGTAATTTGTATTCAGGATGATATAGAAACAGAAGATGTTGATTCGCATTTCGATAATGTAAAATCTGTGCGTTCTACTCCAGAGCATATCCTTAAGCCATTTAGAGAAAACCTAAAAGACATGGTCGCCAATATGTCCTTAGAAGAGCAGCAAGAATGGTCTATAAAACAAGCCTATATAGCACTTGGTAATCTAATGACGGTCTGCGCTATAGAGCGTATAGACAGTTGCCCAATGGAAGGCTTTTTACCAACCGAGTTTGACAAAGTGCTTAACCTTAAGAAGCTAGGTTTAAAGTCAGTATTATTGCTTCCAGTAGGCTACAGGGCAGAAGACGATATGTTCGCATCCTTTAAGAAGGTGAGAAAGTCAATTGCGGATACTGTGATAGATTTCTCGGTTTAATCGTTATATTTGTTTCAAACATTGATTACTATGAAAAAGTTACTTGTTATTCTGTTTATTACTGTAAGCTATTTTGGCTTTTCCCAAGACAGTAATGCCTTTAAGTCTATAAAAGAGACTTCTATTGAAGCGACTAAAAGCAATAAATCGATACTCTTAGTATTCACGGAATCTGCTAAGGATTACAAATACATAGCAGATAAATTAAGTGGACTTAGCGCAACATTTGTAATGCATCATGTTGATAGAGCTGAGAATAATGGCTTAACACAAGAGCAAAACATGCTTAATCAGCGTTTGGTAACGCATTACAACAAGACCAACACATATCCTTCAGTGTATGTTCTTGATAAGCATGCTTCACGTACGGGAGAATCTTTATTGAATCTTTCTGAAGCTGAAATAACTAAATTTTCAGAATCCCTTAAAGCTCATTAATTAAATGCCAGGATTTGAACTGTTTGGTGATCTGGAGCGCAAACATGTAAATGATGTTCTAGACAATGGCGTTCTTATGCGCTATGGTTTTGATGGTATGCGTAATGGGTATTGGAAGGCCAAAGAATTAGAGTCAGAGATTGAAAAGACTTTTGGTGTTGAACATGCACAATTAGTATCTAGCGGTACAGCTGCTGTTTCTGTAGCTTTAGCTTCCGCTGGAATTGGAGCAGGAGACGAAGTGATTATGCCTACATTTACCTTTGTTGCTAGTTTTGAAGCCATAATGATGGTCGGAGCGACGCCAATTTTAGTAGATATAGACGATACCTTAACCTTAGATCCTGAAGCAGTAAAAAATGCGATTACACCAAAGACCAAAGCGGTTATGGTAGTTCATATGTGTGGTAGTATGGCAAACCTAAATGCTTTAAAAAGTATCTGTGACACCCATAAACTCACACTAATTGAAGATGCTTGCCAAGCTATTGGAGGCACTTACAACAATAGAGCACTAGGTAGCATAGGTGATCTAGGTTGTTTCTCCTTCGATTTTGTAAAGACCATTACCTGCGGAGAAGGCGGCGCAGTAATTACCAATAACAAAGACTTCTATACCAACTCAGATCATTATAGTGATCATGGACACGACCATGTTGGAAATGATCGTGGCGCTGAAACACATCCGTTTTTAGGCTATAACTTCAGAATATCTGAGCTCAACGCTGCCGTTGGATTAGCGCAAATACAGAGACTTTCAGAGTTTTTGGAGATTCAGAAGAAGAATTATACAGTCCTTAGAAATGCTTTATCTCAAATCCCTGAAGTCACTTTTAGAACAGTTCCTGAAGGCGGCGAGGAGAGTTATGCATTTTTGAATTTCTTCTTACCAGATTTAGAAACCTCTAGACGTGCTTCAAAAGCACTTAAAGAAGCAGGCGTGGATGGCTGTTTTCATTACTATGATAACAATTGGCATTACGTTCGTAAATGGGATCATTTAAAGAGTGCTACATCACTTTATCCAGTGTCTAATGAGGTAAAAGAAGGTTTAGCCTATTTATCGGAAAAGGACTTTAGCCAATCCGACCATTTTATTGGGAGAAATATCTCTGCGTTGATAAAATTATCCTGGACAGAA
This sequence comes from Winogradskyella sp. 3972H.M.0a.05, assembly GCF_040493455.1. Taxonomy (NCBI): domain Bacteria; kingdom Pseudomonadati; phylum Bacteroidota; class Flavobacteriia; order Flavobacteriales; family Flavobacteriaceae; genus Winogradskyella; species Winogradskyella sp. 3972H.M.0a.05. Next base: position 371,856 of record NZ_JANFDA010000003.1, read on the forward strand.
GAAGAGGTGAAAGATCGTGCTCAAAGGATGGTCGAGGCAATAACATCTGCTATAAATTAAGTTTTACACTACTATTTTTCAACAAAGATTATGCTTGTATAGTTTATGTATAGGCTGAAAATTTGCGGTGACTAGAGAATACCTCTAGCTTAGATGAAAATTAAGTTATGAAGGTCTTTTTAAAGCTGGTATTTTGTTTTATGGTAAGTATATCCTATTGCCAACAGACTCCAATTGATTTTTCTGATAATGCTTTGCATAATTTTAGTGTTTGGGGAGGTAGTACATTTGCTATAGTTCCTTCGCCTACAGATGCAAGTAATCCTACTGGAGAGTTCTTCCGTTCAAGCTCATCCGATCCTCAAGGACAGTATTTAGATTTAGTTGTGCCTATTGATTTAGATGTTGAAGACGTTATCACGTTAGAATTTTATGCCTTTGACCCTAATCCGCATAATGTAGTTGTACGATTGGAAAATGGTACTAATACAGATGTAGAAATTGGTGTTCCGGTTACATCACAAAATACTTGGACAGAATTAAGCTTCGATTTTTCTACCGTTGGTGGGACAGGTCAATATAGTCGGTTAGTAATTAGAATAGATGATGGCAGCACAGTTCCTGGTGCTTTTCGTATAGATAATATTAATGATGGATCGGTAGCAGTTAATCCTAATGAATTGGATGTAATCTATACTGATTTAGTATGGTCTGATGAATTTGATAGTACAGGACCAATTGCTGTAAATGCATCCAAATGGCATCATCAAACTTTTGGACCCAATGGAGGACAATGGTTCAATGGAGAGCAGCAGCACTATACTGATAGATTGGATAATTCTTATGTGGAAAATGGGTATTTGAATATTGTAGCCAAGAGTGAAACCTTTACACAAGATGGTGTGACACTAAATTATACCTCAGCTCGATTAAATTCTAAGTTTGCGTTCACCTACGGAAGGGTAGACGTAAGAGCCAAATTACCAGCCGGTGATGGTACGTGGCCAGCGATATGGACTTTGGGTAAAAATGTAAACGAAGTAGGGGCTTATTGGCAAACACAAGGATTTGGGACAACGACATGGCCAGCATGTGGCGAAATAGATATTATGGAGCATGGATTAGGAGCTGTGAATGATACTTCGAGTGCGATACATACACCATCAAGCTCTGGAAATACAGTAAATACGGCATCTCAATTAATTAGCGATGTTGCTAATAATTTCCATGTGTATTCTGTGAATTGGTCGCCAAATCAAATTACATTTTTAGTAGATGGTGTTGGTTTTTATACCTATAACCCACCAGTTAAAGATGCTAGCACTTGGCCATTTGATTTAGAACAATACCTCATCCTTAATATTGCTATGGGAGGCATCGCTGGAAATATAGATCCAAGCTTTACGCAAAGCCCTATGGTCATTGACTATGTAAGAGTTTATCAAAATCAATTGAGTACTGAAGAAATCACAATTAATGATTTTAGAATTACACCAAACCCTGCTTCAGATTATATCAATATTTCTAGCGACTTGGATATTGATTCCGTTGAAATATACAACATGCTAGGTCAACGTATGCTGAAAACAAATAGTAACACAAACCGCCTTAATATCACTAATATTGAATCAGGATTGTATATACTGAAAATTCATGCAGGTAATGCAACAGTAAGTAATAAGATTATTATCAATTAATAACTGATCGTCTCAACTATTTCTAGACCATAACCAATCATACCAACTCTTGGTTTTTGTTCACTATTGGTCATTAATCGTAGTTTAGAAACATTTATATCGTGCAGTATTTGTGCACCGATACCAAAATCCTTAACATCCATAGGCATTCTCGGTGCTTTCACAATCTTGTTTGAAACTTGAGACGCTTTCAAAATACCTAAACGATTCAACAGATTTGTAGACTTAGGCTGTTGGTTGATAAAAATAATAGCGCCAGATCCAGCATCATTGATAACCTTGAACATGTTATCGAGTTTCTTGTCAGCATTATTAGTCAAGGTACCCAAGATATCATTATTAACAAGCGTAGAGTTTACACGTGTCAACACAGGATCATCTGTATTCCATGAACCTTTAGTTAGCGCAATATGAATCTGATTATTCGTAGTCTGCTGATATGCTCTTAACCTGAATTTTCCAAAACGGGTTTCAATATCGAAATCTTCTTTCTTTTCAATTAAAGAATCATGCTCCATTCTGTAAGCCACTAAATCTTCAATAGAAACGATTTTGAGGTCAAACTTCTTGGCAACATCCATAAGTTGAGGAAGACGTGCCATTGAACCATCTTCGTTCATGATTTCTACAATAACACCAGCAGGTTTTAGCCCAGCCAAACGCGCAAAATCAATAGCGGCTTCAGTATGCCCAGTACGTCTTAAGACACCACCTTCTTTTGCAACCAAAGGAAATATATGTCCAGGACGAGCCAATTCAAATGGCTTAGTATCATGGTCTATTAATGCATGAACAGTTTTTGCACGATCACTTGCTGAAATTCCTGTCGTCACACCATTACCTCTTAAGTCTACAGATACCGTAAAAGCCGTTTCCATAGGGTCAGTATTGTTGTTGACCATCATGTTGAGCTCAAGGTCCTTGCAGCGCTTCTCAGTTAAAGGCGCACAAATAAGACCTCGTCCATGAGTCGCCATAAAATTGATCGTCTCTGGAGTAACCTTTTCGGCAGCAGCTAAAAAATCACCTTCATTCTCTCTATTTTCATCATCAACAACGATAATGACTTTGCCTTGACGAATGTCTTCAATGGCTTCTTCTATGGTATTTAAAGTAATGGTATCTTCCAAAATTGCAGTCATAACTTAGTATTGCAGAAGTGCAAAGATATGGCTTATTCTATATTTTCTATAAAACTTTTATTAAAGTCTTGCTTGGCTTTAAACTTGTTGAATAATAATTCGATAGGATAGAAGGGAAGGCTAAGAAATAATAGTAAAGGATTCATCCTCTTGTCTTTTCTATCGATGCTTTTATAGAATTCGGAATAATAATAATGAGACACTACAAAGTAAATAGCGAATATGACAAAGCTTATGATTCCAAGATCTCTTGAAGCATCAGCAAGTTGTGGCATTTTGTTATTCTTGAAAACGAAATGTAAAACAATTAGTATAGCGCCAATAGCAAAGGATACTAAAGCAGTTTTTGAATAATCAGAATAATCAATAAAGAGCTTTTTTGAAGTACTAAACTTAGTATTCAGGTTTATTCCTTTTTCTTCTAAAGTATCAAAGCTTACTTTTCTGGTTCTCAACTCGTGAAGTGCTATATCTTGTGCACTTTTATCGTATTCAAACTGAAAAGGATCCTGTACAACAGCAATTAACTTGTCTTCATTTAGAGTTTGAAAATAGCTGTAATCAATACCATCTTCATTTATGAATCGTTTTTTAGCTCTTTTACTAAACAGTCTACGGATCGGATCTAAGATGATATCTAACTCAAACAGACCTCTGTCTTTTGTAGCTCTATTAGTGAGATAAACACTAAGCGGTAACATGATTAATGTCGATAACCAAGTCGCCAAAGCAGGATCAAAAGAATCATTTTTTGCACTATTCTTTGCAAAGATTCCAATGAAATGATAGGTTAAGAACAATAATACAGCGACTACCATAGGCAATCCAATACCTCCTTTTCGTATTAATGCGCCTAGTGGCGCGCCAACAAAGAATAGGATAATGCAGGCTAGTGGTAAAACAAACTTTTCGTGCAATGCAATTTTATGCTGATTGAGCCACTTCTTCTCTAAAGAATCAGATTTTTTATTAGAATCTAATATTTGGTTTGTACTATTGGCAGAGTTCAACGCAAGGCTAATAATGTTAGCTTTTTGCTTGGTGTTGAACAAGTCCATGATATTGCCATCATATATAGTATCCTTATCTGGAGTAATATTTTTATTTAAAGTCCCAATGGAACTTCTGTTGTATAATGTGGTAGAAAATGTATTTAGTTTTTCATCTTTTCTACCTGCTAAACTATCTATGGTATAGTTGAGCCCAGAAACAGTAAGCATGTTGTAGCGACTGTCAATTTTTTTCTCTTCGTAATCGACTTCATTCAAGCCTTCGAGATCTACATTAATCGTGTAGGTTTCGAAACTGCTTTTAGCATGTGGCTTTTTTTGATTCTTTTTGGGGTCCTTGCTAAAAATCTCATCGTAATAATTTCCATTCTTCAGTTCTAATTGTAGAATGTTAGAATTTACGCTGCTTATTAATTCGCCTGTTTCTGCAACAATAACAGTAAGGTTTTTTTGACTTGCTGCTTTTTTCTTGTGAATGATAACGTCCTTAAGGTATTGCCCTCTATCTCCACTTTTTTCTCTGACCTTAATATTGATGGTGCCAATTTCATTAAACTGTCCTGCAGCGATTGCCATTGCTGGCTTTTCCTTGGCAATATTCTTCCTTAGGTTATAGAAATTGAAATTGGCTACTGTAATGACATTATTGGCAAAAAAGAATACACCAATAGCCAGAATTAGAATAAAGACACTGAGACCTCTCATAGCTCTTTGCAATGATATCCCTGTAGACTTCATCGCGGCAAACTCGTAGTTTTCAGCAAAACTACCAAAGACCATGATAGAGGATACTAAAATGGTTAATGGTAATATGAGTGGAATAAGTGTTGGAGTTACATAAGTTAGGAACTTAAGAATCACTCCAAAATCTAGATCTTTACCTGCCAGCTCTGAGATGTATAACCAAACCGCTTGCAAAACAAAAATGACCATGAAAATGAAGAACACGCTCAAAAATGTTTTTAAGTAGGTGGTGATTATATACCTATCGAGTATTTTCACAATGTATAACCTAGTCTATCTTATTGATGTAGTAATCGGCATATTTGCCTTCGTCAAAAGTAAATAAGGTTTTTGAAATGGGCTGATTTGTTTTAAAAGAATTAACAGTCAACGTTGTTTTTGTTCCGTTTTTGCCAATCTCAATTAGGTTGTAGATATGTTTTGTATTTGCATCAATACCTAACAAAACTTGCTTTATTTCTGAATCTGTATCGATAGGAATAAGTTTTACATACTGAACTTTTCTGCCTTTTACGTTTTGAACGATATCCATGGCGTAGTTATAACCATTTTCGTAGAACGATAACATTTCACTTGGTGTGATGGTGTTTTCTTCTTCAGAATTTTCGGAAGAAATGGTTACTTCTTCATCTTCCGGACTAATAGTGTACATGGTTTTACCATCATAAATTCTGGTAACACCTAGAATATTGAGGTAATACTTTTCACCTTCAATGACTACATCACCTCTTGTTTCTTGGTTAATGTTTTCGCTTACATTAGTTAAAACGTATTTAAAATCTATTGAAATATTGTCATAAGATTTCACTTTGCTACTAACTTCATTCAATAAGGCTTCTGCTTTGGCTGCATCTTGAGAGTAGCCAAAAAACACAGTAAGTAAAGCTAAAACTGCGATTGTCTTTTTCATGATCTTTAATCTAATCGTATTATTGTTTTTCGTTTTCTAATAATTGTTCTAAAGCTAACAAATCTGGAACCAAAACTTGTCTGGCTTTACTACCTTCAAAAGGACCTACAATTCCTGCAGCTTCCAATTGATCTATCAAACGGCCAGCTCTGTTGTAGCCTAATTTGAGTTTTCGTTGCAGTAAGGATGCAGAACCTTGTTGTGCTGTGACTATGATTTCTGCTGCTTCTTTAAACAATTTATCTCTATCTGCGATATCTATATCAAGACTTGTGCCACTTTCTTCACCAACATATTCTGGTAAAAGGTGCGCATTTGGATATGCTTTTTGAGAGCCAATAAATTCAGTGATTCGTTCTACTTCTGGAGTGTCTACAAAAGCACATTGTATACGAATCATATCATTACCTTGGGTATATAGCATATCTCCACGACCTATTAATTGATCTGCACCAGAGCCATCCAAAATAGTTCTGGAGTCAATTTTTGAAGTCACCCTAAATGCAATACGCGCAGGGAAGTTGGCTTTAATAATACCAGTAATAACATTTACAGATGGTCGTTGTGTTGCGATGATTAAGTGAATACCAATTGCCCTTGCAAGTTGCGCTAAACGTGCTATTGGTGTTTCTACTTCTTTACCAGCCGTCATGATAAGGTCAGCAAACTCATCAACAACCAGTACAATGTATGGTAAAAATTGATGGCCATCGTTAGGATTTAGCTTCCTTGCTTTGAACTTAGCGTTGTATTCTGATATATTTCTACAGAATGCATTTTTTAGCAATTCGTAGCGATTATCCATTTCTATACAAAGCGAGTTCAGTGTATTGATCACTTTGGTGTTATCTGTGATAATAGCATCTTCACTATCTGGAAGTTTAGCTAAGTAATGTCTCTCAATCTTATTGAATAAAGTAAGTTCAACCTTTTTTGGATCTACCAAAACGAATTTTACTTCGGCTGGATGCTTTTTGTAGAGTAGAGAAGTCAATACCGCATTCAATCCAACAGATTTACCTTGTCCAGTTGCACCAGCCATTAATAGGTGAGGCATCTTTGCCAAATCTACCACTAGTGTTTCGTTACTAATGGTTTTTCCTAAAGCAATTGGTAATTGCATCTCGGACTTTTGGAATTTCTGAGACGCTATTACTGAGTGCATCGATACTATCGTAGCCTTCTTATTTGGTACTTCTATACCAATGGTTCCTTTTCCAGGGATTGGTGCAATAATTCTAATACCCAATGCTGCAAGTGATAAGGCAATATCGTCTTCTAGGTTTTTGATCTTGGATATTCTTACACCAGCTTCAGGAACAATTTCGTAGAGTGTTACTGTAGGCCCTATTGTTGCTTTGATGCTAGAAATACCAATTTTATAATTGTTCAGCGTTTCTACAATACGGTTCTTGTTTTCTTCGAGCTCTTCTTTATTTATAGTGATGCCTTCGGTATCGTATTGTTTCAATAAATCTAAAGGTGGAAACTGATATTTGCCAAGTTCTAGAGTTGGGTCGAACTGTCCAAAGTCTTCTACTAACTTATCTGCCAGATTATCGGTTTCTGACTTTTCTTCTTTAATCGTTTCAACTTCAATATCTACCTTAGGAGTTTCAGGTTCTGGTTCTACGACCTTAATCTCCATTTCTGGTTCTTCTTTAACAACCTTTTCCTTAGGTGAAGAATGATGCTTTATTGTGGGCTCGAGGTTTTCTAAAGGAATTTCAAAAGCAGACTTTATTTCCTCTGCTTCTTCAGTTAGTGCATTGTCAATAGGAACTACAACCTCTTCTTCTGTATTGGTTTCAAAAGAATCTAATTCAGACTTAATATCTCGTTTTGCACTTTTGAAGAGATTTACGAACGTCTCTCCAGTAACTTTAAATCGTATTGCAGCATAGGCAATCAATCCAAATAGTAGGAGTAGAGCGGTACCCAATTTGCCTATGTAATCCTGGAAGAACGAATTCATTTCATAACCAATAGTTCCACCAAGCATGTCATACTTATGTGCAAAGAAGCCGAAAAAGATAGATAGCCAAATTACTATTAGTGTTCCCCAAATCCAGTGTTTGCGAAGCTTAGCTTTTTTGAGATCTAGAGTGACATAGATACCAGAAAGAAAAAATAAGCCAGAGAATATAAATGAAGCAATACCAAAACCTCTGTTGATAAACAGGTCGCTTAACCAGGCTCCTCCTTGGCTGATCCAATTTTTATAATCACCAGAACGCTCAGGAAAGCTTGTCAGGATGCTTTGATCTTCTTTACCACTAAATAGATGAGATAAAAAGGATACAAAAAGCAGGACACCGAAAATAATCAATAAACTGCCTAGGACGAGTTTTTGTTGGCTTGATAATTTAAAGGTAAGTGATTTAAGCTTTGGTTTGTTCTTGGTTTTTCTTTTGCTGGTCTTTTTCGCCATTAATCCCTTTTAATTAAAACAAAAATACAAATTACAGTTATTAACGGTGTTTTATTTTAAAAAATTGCTGACAAGATATTCACACTCACTATTATTCCACTGATTAAGCAATAATCTTTGGTAAGTAAATGAATCCTGCGACAATTGTAGCAGTTATCGCTGCAATAAAAACAGCACCAGCAGAAATGTCTTTGATACGACCAATTTTTTGGTGATGCTCTGGGTGAATAAAATCTGCAATGTATTCTATAGCTGTGTTGACACCTTCAATACTCATTACCAAACCAATCATACTGATTTGTAGAATCCATTCAAAGTTTGAAATCTTAAAATAAAATCCAGCCACTGTTACTGCAATTGCTATAAAGACCTGAATCTTAATGCTGGCTTCTGTTCTTACGAGATAGATAGCACCCTTTAAGGCATAGCCAACACTCTTTATTCTATTTACTAAAAAAGATTCTTTCTTTTGTGTCATGTCGTAGACTATGATAATGCTGAAAGTGCAGCGTCATAGTTTGGTTCGTTTCCAGTTTCAGGCACTTGCTCTGTATGTGTAACTGTACCATCAGAATTCACAATAACTATGGAACGAGACAACAAACCTTCGAAAGCACTATCTGCAAATGTAACACCGTAGTTATTACCAAACTCCCCAGTTTTAAAATCTGAAAGTGGGATAACATTTTCTATACCTTCTGCACCACAAAAACGTGCTTGAGCAAACGGAAGATCTTTTGAGATACACAATACTACGACATTGTCTAATGATGCAGCTTTTTCATTGAATACTCTTATGGATTGTGCACACACTCCAGTGTCTACGCTAGGGAATATATTTAGTACTAATTTTTTTCCTGAATAATCTGCCATTGTTTTGCTAGATAGGTCTGTAGCTGTTAGTGCAAAATCTGGTGCTTTTGATCCAACTTCTGGTAAATTACCAACTGTATTTGCAGGATGTCCTCCTAATGTGATTGATGCCATTATTTTAGTTTAAAATTTTGAACCATAAAAATACATATTATTTGAAGCTTATGAGTACAAAAAAGAATAATGTTAGGTTTTAAAGTTATGTCGCACTAAGACTATGTATTAATCAACTAAAATGGTCAGTAAGTTTACTCCAGAAATAGGCAAAGTTTATTTTGTAAATGACTATTCCATGTATCAAATCCTATCTGGACATGGCAGTATTGAAGTAGATTTTAAAACGTATTTAGATTGGGAAGACAAGATTATTTTCCTCGAAAAAGGTCAATATATAAAGTTCTTATCTGAAGATTTTGAGGTAAGAAAATTTGTTTTCGATGATGAGATTATGTTTAGAAGTAAGGACGTAAGAGTACTTTTTAAACACCTAATTTCATTGGGATACATAAACTTCAAGGAATGTGAAGATTGTCACAGTTACCTCACTAATACCGTATTTAGCGATGCTACGAGCGATATTATAGATATGTCTTCAAAACAATGGTATTGGCAAAACCCTTTTCATGCTAATAAAGATGAATACCATTTAATTTTTGATGTTAAGGAGGTCATAGATACAGAATACAACAATAACCTTACTAATGATGATGTAGTCGCTTTGATTGGAGACAAAGGCTATAAAGGACAGGCGTTAGTTAAAAATAAAGTAGGATTGTCCGTAAAAAACTTATTGCTGAACAAACGCATTCTGGAAGGACAAAAACAGTTGGCATTTACAGATAAACCAGTTCAAGAAATTGCTGATGAACTTGGATATAACGATACAGCTTATTTCAATAAAATATTCAAAGTTAAATCTGGAGTTTCTCCTTTAAAATTCCGAAGCGATTTCGAATTTGATGAACGAGAAACATTTGTCCAGGATATCTTGGAGTTACTCAAAACATATCATACGTCTGAGCATCAATTAGGTTTCTACGCAGACAAGATGCATTTATCTGTCAAAGCCTTATCGAAGAAAGTCAAGACTAAACTGAACACATCATTAGGACAGTTGATCAGAGCAGAATTAATTCATACTGCAAAGCAAAAACTACTCGAAGGAGCTCAAGTTAATGACATAGCTTTTCAACTTGGGTTTGAAGAATCGAACCACTTCACTACATTTTTCAAAAAACATACAACATTCTCACCAACACAATTTAGAGAAGAAAAAGTACAATTATAAGCGTCTTTTTTGTAGCTAATTAGCCCTTATTCATTCAGAAATTTGCCTTGTAAATACAAATCAAGGTTTGTTTAATCTTAAAAATTAAAAAGAATGAATATTAAAAATTTAGTTACACAAATGGATGGCATAGTGGCACAAGGTGCTATAGTAGATGCTGTCAAACAATTTTTTGCAGACAATGCAACAACTTCAGATTTTGGAGGCGTAAAAACATCCAATAAGCAACAGATGGTTGAGAAAATGGAAGGCTTTGCTGGTGCTATCGCTGAAGTGAATGGTATTACTCACCATCACTCAATAGTTGATGGAAATGTATCAGCTTCTGAATTCACATTTGATTTTAAAATGAAGGATGGAAGTGATATTTATTGGCATGAAGTTATCCGTCGTATCTGGAATGCTGAAGGTAAGGTAATTCAAGAAGAATATTTTAACGCAAATTAAAACACAAGAAATAATGAAAAATATAATTAAAACAATGCTGTTGGTTATGACATTTATAACAGCAATAACGGTAGAAGCGCAAGATAAAAAAGCTAATAACATAGACAACAGTAATATTGCTTTACAAGGCTATAGTCCTGTGTCATATTTGGATTTAGGAATTGCTCAAAAAGGATTAAAGCAGTATAAGTCTGAACACAATAAGATTGTATACTATTTTACGTCTGAAGATCAGAAGAAAGCTTTTGATAGCAATCCAAACAAGTACTTACCTCAATATGGTGGTTACTGTGCTTTTGGTGTGTACGCAGGTGCAAAATTTAGACCAGACCCAAATAAATTCATTGTTGAAAACGGAAAGTACTTTTTGTTTTTATACAATATAGAATTGGATGCTCAGCAATTATGGTTAGCTGAAAATAACCATAAGAAATTAGTTGCTACTGCGAATAAGAACTGGTCAAAGTTGAAGAGTACTTATAACTAAAAGAGGAATTGTCTAAAAATCAAAAACCCTTTCAAGTTTGAAAGGGTTTTTATTTATCTTAATTCTGCGCCAAGCTTACTTTCAAAATTATTCTGAAGCTTGGACATGATTTTATCAATTTGCTTATCAGTTAGCGTTTTGCTTTCATCTTGAATGATAAAACTCACGGCATAACTCTTTTTGCCCTTTGGAAGATTCTTGCCTTGATAGACATCAAAAAGGTTTACATCTTTTAATAGCTGTTTCTCTGTCTGCTTAGCAATTGTATATATTTCTTCGAAAGATGTGTTGTCATCTAACAATAAGGCGAAGTCTCTGCGAACTTCAGGGTATTTAGAAATCTCATCAACCTTTACTGGTTTTCCACTAATAACCTTTATCACATTATCCCAATTGATATCTGCATACAATACTTCCTGATCTATATCAAAAGCTTTCAGAATAGATTTCTTTACCAAACCAAACTCCACAAGCCTAATCTTTCCAAAACCTAATGATAAGCCTTCACTAAACTGATCATTCTTTATTGGTGATGCTTTAGCATTATTGATGCCTAAGCGCTCCAATAATGCGATCAGTATACCTTTGAAGTAGAAGAAGTCTCCTTTTTTTGTCGCATCGTACCAACTTTCAGAAGCACGATTACCTGTAACTAATAACGATAGATGTTTGTATTCTTCGCGCTTTTCGTAGTTATGGTAGGTTTTCCCAAATTCGAACAGCTTAAGATCTTGCTGCTTTCTATTGATATTATGTGAGATGGCTTCTAAACCACTATACAACATGCTTTGCCTTAAAATTGCAAGATCGTTGCTCAAAGGATTTAGCATGGTAACATTATGTTCCGCCTTTAAGGATTCAGTCAGCTCAATATAATCTGGAGTCGTTAATGAGTTTGATAGGATTTCATTAAAACCTTGTGCAGCTAACTGATTTCCTACAACATTCTGAATATTGTGATCTTCAATCTTTGTTGAATAAGAGATAGATGCATTCAGTTTTTCAGTTGTGTTTATGTTATTGTATCCATATACACGTAAAACTTCCTCAATCACATCAGCTTCGCGCTGCACATCATTTCTGTATGCAGGAACTGTAAGCCCTAAGCCAGTTTCAGTAACATTATTCACCTTTATATCAAGAGAAGTCAAAATACCTTTTATAGTCTCTCTTGGAATTTCTTCTCCTATCAATTTCTTAGCGTTTTCAAAACTCAATCGTACCTGAAAATCTTCAATCTTGTTTGGATACATGTCTATGACATCACTAGTAATTTCTCCACCAGCTAATTCTTGAATGAGCAGTGCGCAACGTTTTAGAGCATATTCAGTAATGTTTGGATCGATACCACGTTCAAACCTAAACGATGCATCGGTATTGAGTCCATGACGTTTTGCAGTCTTTCTTACAGAAACAGGATCGAAATAAGCACTTTCTAAGAAAATATTGGTAGTCTCTTCAGTAACACCAGAATGTATGCCTCCAAAAACACCAGCGATGCACATTGGCTTCTCTGCATCACAAATCATAAGATCATCTTCATGCAATTCGCGTTCTACTTCATCTAAAGTGATAAACTTTGTACCGGCTTTTAGAGTTTTTACGACAACTTTGTTCCCAGAAATTTTTCTAGCATCAAAAGCGTGTAGAGGCTGTCCAAGTTCATGAAGTACATAATTCGTAGCATCGACAATATTGTTGATAGGAGAGAGGCCTATGGCTTTTAATCTATTCTGAAGCCAAGTAGGAGATTCTTCAACCTTAAGTCCAGAAATAGTAACACCGCAATAGCGTGGAGCTCTTTCTTTATCCTGTACATCGACATCAATCTTTAGCATTCTATTATCTGTGTGGAATGCACTAACTGAAGGCGTGATTAATTCGAGATTTGTTTCATGTTGAAGTAGCCCAGCTTTAAGGTCGCGAGCAACTCCAAAATGACTCATGGCATCAGCACGATTTGGAGTAAGACCAATTTCAAATACATGATCATTTTCAACATCAAAAATATCTGCTGCAGGAGTACCGACTTTAAGAGCATCGTCCAAGACCATAATACCATCATGTGATGATCCTAAGCCTAATTCATCCTCGGCACATATCATTCCATGGCTTTCTTCACCACGAATCTTACCCTTTTTTATCTTCCATGCTTCACCTTCTGGAGTATACAATGTAGTGCCTATAGTTGCTACAGGAACTTTTTGCCCTTTAGCTACATTTGGCGCACCACAAACGATATGTAGAGGAGATTCTCCTCCTACGTCTACAGTTGTAACTTTTAATTTATCTGCATTAGGATGTTTTTCACACGTTAAAACCTCTCCAACGACAATCCCTTCTAATCCGCCTTTTACAGATTGAAACGTCTCAATACCTTCTATCTCTAAACCAAGATCAGTTAGTAATTCTCCAGTTTTTTCAGCACTCCAGTCTGTGTTTATAAATTGCTTTAGCCAGTTATATGATATCTTCATTTGTTGTAAATAGCTTGAAACCGCAAAGATAGCAAACCTGTTTTCTTAATGAAATGTGATAATGCTTTTTTATGTAAGCTTTTTATTGTTATTTCGATTCATGTATAAAAATATAGATATGAGACTTTTTACAGCCCTTTTGGTATTTGTTCTTATCGTTGGATGCAAGCAGGATTTTTCGGAGACATTAAAACCTGGATCTTACCGTGTAATGATGGATCTTAGCGATAACCAAGTACTGCCATTTAATATTAGTGTTAAAGAGGGGAGTGTCATAAATATTTATAACGGAAAAGAAGTAATCACTACCGATTTAGTTACTTTTTTTAATGATTCTATAAAGATTAATTTCCCAGTTTATGAGGGCTACATTGTTGGAGCTTACAAAAATGGTAATATCACCGACGCGAAGTATATAAAGGAAAGCCTTAATAGAATTGTACCAGTTAGATTTATGTATGGGGAAAACAATAGATTTATAGATCGTTTGGAACCAAAAGTTGATGTTACTGGAGAATGGGAGATGAATTTTATTGAAGAAGATGGTTCTAGTTATACAGGTAAAGGAATTTTTGAACAAGTGGAGCATGGTATATTGCGAGGCACAATAAGAACTACTACTGGTGACTATAGATATTTAGATGGTGTAACATCGAAGGACAAAATTAAGCTGTCTACATTCGATGGAGCTCACGCTTTTTTATTCACAGGTAATGTTAAGGATTCAGTTTTGGAGGGTACGTTTTATTCTGGGAATCATTACAAGGCTAATTTTACTGCAACACGTAATGATAATTACGAATTACCAGATGCGAATAGCTTGACATACCTTAAAGAAGGATACGATAAGGTAGAATTTAGCTTTCCAGATGAAAATGGTACTATGGTGTCCTTGGAGGATGAACGTTTCAAGGATAAGGTAGTTTTGGTGCAAATTATGGGAACTTGGTGTCCAAATTGTTTGGATGAAAGCCGTTTCTATTCAGAATACTATCAGGAACATGCCAATGAAGATTTAGAAATCATAGCTTTAGCTTTTGAGTACGCCAAGACTGAAGAGAGAGCGATCAACAATATTAAACGATTACGAGAGCATACTGGGATTACATATCCTATTCTTTTGGCTCAGGTTGGGACATCGAGTAAGTCCAAGGCTAATGAAAAATTACCAATGCTAAATCATGTGCTTAGCTACCCAACAACCTTATTCATTGATAAAAAAGGAGAGGCTAGGAAAATCCATACAGGATTCAATGGTCCAGCTACTGGAAAAAAATATACCGAATTCGTTACCGAGTTTGAAAGCTTTGTAGACCAGTTACTCAAGGAATAAATGTTATTAAATAATTTGCTTGTAGGCTAGTGTAACTTTTCCTTGGCAATAATATTCTAAAAATTGCATTATGTTTGTAGAATAAAATTATTGTTATGAAGAGAATTTTTGCCCTTGTTTCATTCCTGTTTTTATTTACAGCAATTACTTGTGATGATGAGCCTTTAGATAACGGAATAGAGGCTAATAACCAAAATCCTGATGTTACTTGTGAGCAAGCAATATTGGATGTTGCTGATGCTGCTCTAGCATTTATAAACCTTACAGAAGATGATGAGAACTATACTGAACTCTGTTTGGATTACAGAGATGCATTAGAAGTACAACTTGCCGCATGTGGAGATTCAGAAGGCGCGATACAAGCTGCAATAGATGCTTTAGGAGATTGTGGTGATGATGGTAATGGGCAAACAGAAGTGGATATAGTTGGCACTTGGCAATTAACAGCCTGGATAGGTGAG
The DNA here is from genome assembly GCF_040493455.1 of Winogradskyella sp. 3972H.M.0a.05. NCBI lineage: Bacteria > Pseudomonadati > Bacteroidota > Flavobacteriia > Flavobacteriales > Flavobacteriaceae > Winogradskyella > Winogradskyella sp. 3972H.M.0a.05. Next base: position 387,156 of record NZ_JANFDA010000003.1, read on the forward strand.
GAGCCAATAGACTTAAATAACGACGGAACAGAGAATATTGACTTCTTACAGGAAATGGACTGTTATAACAATGAATTTTTAGAGTTCAATGCAGATGGTACTGGAGTTTCTACAAATAACTCTTATGCAGATATTCTTATAGAAGGAGAAATAGGAGATAATAATACAGTTGAGTTTTCAGTAGACTGTATCATAGAGTTTGAAGAATCCTCTTTTACTTGGGAAGAACAAAACGGAAATTATGTTCTTACAGTTAATGGCGACGCCCTTAATGCGACCAAAGATGGTAACGAACTTAGTATTTTTATTGAAAGCGGTTTTGTCGTTGTTGATAGTGAAGATTTAACAGTTACAATTACTCAAGACTTAACGTTTGTGTATACAAAACAGTAAAAAAATAGACACTTAAGAAAAGCCACTCAACCGAGTGGCTTTTTTGATTCATAAAAAATGTTAAGTTTGTATACGCTAAATCAATCTAAATCTATTATGAAAAAAATACTTTCGCTTTTTGCTTTTTTATTTCTATTCGTAGCAATAACCTGTGAAGATGAACCATTGGATGAGGGTATTGAGGGTAATCAACAGAATAATACGTCTTGCGAGCAGGCCACTTTAGATGTTGCAGATGCAGCACTTGCTTTTACCAACATAATAGATGGTAATTATACTGAACTATGTACGGATTATGTGAATGCTCTAGAGACTTTGATCGAAGCATGCGGAGACCCTGACGGTTCCATACAACAGGCTATTGATGCTTTAGGAGATTGTCAAGATCCAGAGACTTTTAATGATTGTGAAGCTGCTGAAAACGCAGCTAACCTTGCTCAAATTAATCTAGAGAATGCGCCAGATGAAGAATATGGAAACTTTTGTACAGTTTATATCGCAGCTCTAGAAAATCAGATTGCAGAATGTGGAGATGCAGATGGAAGTTTACAAGCCATTATTGATGGTTTGGGAGATTGTTCGAGTGTTCAAAACGATGATTGCGAAATGGCTACTCTAGGTGCAGAAACTGCACAAGCCGAATTAGAAAATGCGACAAGTGATACATATAATGCAATGTGCTCAGCTTATATAGCAGCACTACAAGAGCAAATTACGGCATGTGGAGATCCAAATGGAGACATACAAGCAATAATAGATGATTTAGGAAATTGTGAGGCTCCTACTGCCTATGAGATAGGAGATATTGGACCAGGTGGAGGATATGTTTTTCATGTAACTAACGGAGGTATGAATGGTCTAGAAATAGCACCGAGCTCTACTGAGTTTCAAACTCAATGGGGTTGCTATAATATGGCTATATCTGGAACATCGAGCGATGTAGGTTCGGGACAGGCTAACACAAATATTATCTTGGATTTCCACAATAACATCGATTTTTACAATAACCCAGAGCAATGTCAGGAATTTGTTAACCCGGTTGGTGTGATACAAAGTACAGGTGATGTCGCAGCTAAAAATTGTGACGATCTTGTTTTTGGAGGAAAGGATGATTGGTATTTACCTTCGATAGGAGAGCTTTCATTGGTTTATGATAATCTTGTAAGCCAAGGCCTAGGAGACATATCTGAAGGTGCATTTTGTAGCTCTACGGATGATGACTCCGAGGTTCGTAGAATGTGGGTAATCTTTTTTGAAGAAGGAAATACTACTACACTCTGGAAATATGATTTATGGGATTATCGAGCGATACGCTCCTTCTAAATATAAAAAGCCTCTCAATTCTGAGAGGCTTTTTTTGTAACCATGTTTTATGACAATTAATTACTAATGCTTCCTGAACCTGAAACTTTAGTGTCTTCTTTTTCTGGGTTTCCTTTATACTCTATATCTCCCGACCCAGAAACTCGGGCTTTAAGGCTTTTTCTGCTTACCACTTCTGCATCTCCAGAACCAGCAACAGAAACTACTGTATTATTTGCTTCTAGATTGAAACCATGAAAGTCTCCAGAACCTGCTACACGAGCGTCTAAATCGTTTGTGTTTCCTTTGAGTGTTAAATCTCCAGAACCAGAAACTGCTCCTTTAACTTTTTGTGTATTGATATCTAATATGACATCACCAGATCCTGCAAGAGCTACAACCAGGTCGTCAGATTTAATTACATCTTTATTGTAAAGATCTCCAGAACCCGATAGGGCTACAACACTGATATCCTTGAATGGGATAGTTACTTTGATAGTTTTGTTCCAGCTAGTCTTAAGATTCACATTATTCTTAGTCTTTACTATAAGTTTATTGTCTTTAACTTCAGTAATAATGTATTCTAATAGATTTTCTTCACCTTCAATGGTTAGCTTTCCTTCCTCACCTGCAACTAAGATATAGTCAAAAGAGCCAGCACACTTTACAGCGTCATAGTCACTTGTTGTTCTCGAAATAGTGGTCATATTACCATTTCCTTTGATTTTCTTTCCCCACAATTGTGCATATGATAAGCTTACACTGAGGATTGCAATTACTGCTAAGATTGGTTTTTTCATTACTGTTCGTTTTTTGTTGTTATATAATTATTTCTATCGTTGTTCAAATTTTACACTACCATATTCTGAATTGATCTTAACAGTGTTGCCAGAATTTGCATTTCCACGATACCCTTGGTAGTATTTACTGCTAGACTCTACACGCTTTTTATTAAACTGAAAACCTTCATAGCCTTTTAAACCAGCATACTCTAAATCAATCTCGAAACTGAAGTTGTAGCCAGGATCGTATCCAATTTTTATGCCAGCATAGTCAGACTGAATAGAGATATCTCCTGCATTTGGTCCCATTCTGCCAATAACAATAGAACCGTAATCAGCTTTCACTTCTACATCATCATATACTTCGTCAAGTCTCAAGCTCAAATAGTCTCCATTTCCAGAAATACTGTTTAGTTTACCAATAGACATGGTATTATAGTCACAGTTATAGGTTATATCTTCTGCGATTTCTATAGTAGACTTAGTGTAATCTGCATTTATATCTAAGTCCTTGGCTTTTGCAATAGTATAGCTGCTGTAATCTGCATTAATAGAGGCAGTATTTACATATTCGAAATAGCAGTTATTGGTATAATCAAAAGTAAGTTTGTTGTTTTCTGCCATTAACTCTTGTGTGGTGATTTTTCCATAGTCACAGTTGATTTCTGCTCTACCTTCTAATTTTTCAAGATCAATGCTACCATAGTCATTATTAAGGTTAACATTATTGGACATCGGCATTTTTACAACGTAGTTGATCTCCATTTTTACCTTATTCTTCTTACTCCATTTCCACCAAGAATTAGAATTTTTCTTATTGAACATCGTTTCTGCAGCTACCCAGTCGTTCGATGCAGAAAACTTAACATCGATGTCATCAAGGCGTTCTTGGACCTTCTCTTCATCATTCCCATTAGTTTTGATGAAGACTTCAACAACAATTCTGTTTTCGTCCCAAGTATTAATGTCTAAGTTGCCATAAGCGTTATCCACTTTGAATGTTGCATTAGAGCTAACATTAAACTCTTTTTTAATGGTTTTTTCTTTAGTATGCTTTCCGTTCCACTTATCTGGGTTTGTATTTGCAACCGATAAGCCAGGAATTAACAATAGCACTAAGGCTAATCTATATAGTAATGTTGCTTTCATTGCTTATTTCTTTTGAAGTTTTAGTTTGTTCTATATAATTAAGTACGGTTTGTAATAATTCGATACGATTTTGAAAGTTTGTAATCATAGCATAAATAACACGTCTATCATTTCCACTTTCCGTTAGGTCGATTTTTAATTTTTCATAATCATTTTCGAGTCTAGAGATACGATCCATAGCATCGTTAATAATCAACTCTGTTTCTGGAGTACGCTCAGCCTCTAACTTTGCAATTTCACTGTTTAAAGTAACTGTGAAAAAATCTTGAGTCTTAGAATATTCTGGTGAGATACTCGCTAGGTCTACAACTTCGGGATCCTGATTAAAAACCCCAAATAATCCTAAGCATATAACTAAGCTTGCAGCTACAGCTAATAGTGGTCTCCAATACGTTTTTGATGATGAAGTCGTTGTATTGTTATCACTTTCAAGCTTCATCAAGAATCGTGCTTCATGACCATCGTTTGGTATCTCGATATCAAACTCGTTTTGTAAGTTATCAAACATAGTTTCGATTGTATCTTTGTTCATGTTCTTATATTTAACCAGTTGGCTCTAATTTTCGTCTTAATCTATCTTTTGCTCTAGAAATCATTGTTCTGCAATTCGCATAACTAATGTTCATTATTTCACAGATTTCTTCATAATCATAACCTTCAATTAGATGAAGTGATAATCCAATTCTGTAGTTGTCTTTCAATAGGTTCATACTATCCAAAATCTGCTTTGCTTTAACTGAGGTAAAATCCTTATTATCGCTAGCATTTTCTTCTCTTTCATCTTCTACCTTATACAGTACGTCATCTATCGGAACAGTATAGCTCTTTTTGTTATAGTCGAGGATACTATTGTTGACCACTATTCGTTTTAACCATGATCCAAATGTCGATATTTCTTTAAGCGTATCTAATTTGGTAAATGCTGTCAAGAACGAATCTTGCATAATATCCTCAGCTTTATAACTGTCCTTTACAATTCTAAAGGCTGTGTTATACATTGCCTTGTAATAGCGCTTGTAGATTTCCATTTGTGCACGTTGGTCACCTAGTTTACAAGACGATAATAACTGTTCTATATTTTGATTGGTTGTGGTCAAAAAAACAAATGTTTATTCTAAAGAGAGGTTATACGATTCATTGTTACACTTTTAATAAAAAAACTTTGGGTCTGCATATGGAGAATTGGCACAACAATTGAAATTATATAAAGGTAATCAACTTGAAACAATGCGTAACTTGTTGATTTTCAGATTAAATTTGAAAAAAGTAAAATTTTGAAACCCTTAAGTTCTGTTATTTTGATGACAGAATGACCTAAAAATATTATGGCAAAATCTAAATTTAAAATGCTTGACAGTTTGTCATTACAGGATTTTGATGAAAATTCAGAATTAATTCCTTTAATGACTCCCGAAGATGAAGCTGAAATAAATAACGAAGTTCTTCCCGAAGCACTTCCTATCCTTCCTTTACGAAATACAGTATTATTTCCTGGTGTAGTTATTCCTATTACAGCAGGTAGAGATACATCGATAAAACTGATTAATGACGCTAATAAAGGCAGTAAAGTTATTGGAGTAGTTGCTCAGAAGGATGAAAGTGTAGAAGATCCTACAAAGAAAGATATCTATAAAACAGGAACTGTAGCTAGGATTCTTAAGGTATTAAAGATGCCAGATGGAAATACTACTGTAATCATTCAAGGTAAGAAACGATTCCAGATTGATGAAGTCATCGCTGAGAAACCTTATCTGAATGCTACCATCAAAGATGTCCCTGAAGAAAAGCCTGCCCCTGATAATGAAGAGTTTGGAGCCATTATAGATTCTATTAAGGATATGGCACTGCAAATTATTACAGACAGTCCAAACATTCCAACAGAAGCTTCCTTTGCAATTAAGAACATAGAAAGTAATTCATTCTTAGTGAATTTCGTGTCTTCAAACATGAATTTATCAGTTAAAGATAAACAAGAATTACTTGAAGTTAATGATCTTAAAAACAGGGCTTTAAAAACTCTAAAATACATGAATTTAGAGTTGCAAAAGTTAGAGCTAAAGAATGATATTCAGTCTAAGGTGCAAAGTGATTTAAATCAGCAGCAACGTGAATATTTCTTGCATCAACAGATGAAACAAATTCAAGAAGAACTTGGAGGCGGTGTATCTTCTGGTGAAGAGATCGAAGATATGCGCGCTCGTGCTAAAGACAAACAATGGGACGATAAAGTTGCAGAACATTTCAATAAAGAATTGGCCAAAATGCAACGCATGAATCCACAAGTTGCTGAGTATTCTATACAACGTAATTACTTAGACTTGTTTCTGGATTTACCTTGGAATGAATTTAGCGAAGATCAATTCGACTTGAAACGCGCTAAAGATATTCTAGATCGCGACCATTATGGACTAGATGATGTTAAACGTCGTATTATAGAATACCTAGCTGTATTAAAGCTTAGAAACGACATGAAATCTCCAATTCTTTGCCTTTATGGACCTCCAGGAGTTGGTAAAACCTCTTTAGGAAAGTCCATTGCAGAAGCGTTAGGTAGAGAATATGTGCGTATGTCTTTAGGAGGCTTGAGAGATGAAGCAGAAATTAGAGGGCATCGTAAGACTTATATAGGTGCTATGCCTGGGCGAATTCTTCAAAGCCTTAAAAAAGCTGGAACATCAAACCCAGTTTTTGTGCTCGATGAAATAGATAAATTGTCTAATAGTCACCAAGGCGATCCATCTTCAGCAATGCTAGAAGTATTAGATCCTGAACAAAACAGTGAATTCTACGATAACTTCTTAGAGATGGGATTCGATTTATCGAAGGTGATGTTCATTGCGACTTCAAATAGTCTCAATACCATTCAGCCAGCATTAAGAGATCGTATGGAGATTATTAATGTAACAGGATATACCATTGAAGAAAAAGTAGAGATTGCTAAGCGACACCTGCTTCCAAAGCAATTAAGCGAGCATGGTTTAGATGAAAAGGCTTTAAAAATAGCAAAGCCTCAACTAGAGCGTATCGTTGAAGGATATACCAGAGAATCTGGAGTTAGAGGCCTAGAGAAGCAACTCGCAAAAATGGTGAGATATGCTGCCAAGAACATTGCGATGGAAGAAGATTATAATGTCAAAGTGGATAACGAAGATATTATCGAAGTCCTTGGAGCGCCAAGATTAGAACGAGACAAATATGAAAACAATCATGTTGCTGGAGTAGTCACAGGTTTGGCATGGACTAGAGTAGGAGGCGATATTTTGTTTATAGAATCAATTCTTTCAAAAGGAAAAGGAAACCTCACGATTACAGGAAATCTAGGCAAGGTAATGAAAGAATCTGCTACTATAGCCATGGAGTATATCAAAGCTAATGCGGATAATTTTGGTATAGATGCAGAAGTTTTTGAGAAGTACAATGTACATATTCATGTTCCAGAAGGTGCTACACCAAAAGATGGTCCTAGTGCTGGAGTTACAATGCTTACCTCTTTAGTATCGTTGTTCACACAACGAAAAGTAAAGAAAAGCTTAGCCATGACCGGGGAAATTACACTTAGGGGAAAAGTTTTGCCTGTAGGCGGTATCAAAGAAAAGATTCTTGCTGCCAAGCGTGCGAAGATCAAAGAAATCTTGTTGTCTAAAGAGAATAAGAGAGATATTGATGAAATTAAACCAGAATATCTAACTGGGTTAACATTCCACTATGTTTCAGATATGAGTGAAGTGCTAGATATAGCCATCACGAATCAGAAGGTTAAAAATGCTAAAAAGCTATAATTATAAGCCTCGGTACTGCCGAGGCTTTTATTTAGAACTTCTTTGATTTATTTTTAGTCGAGGCGCTTAACTTTTATTCTATTGTTTGGCTTCTCAAAATGAATTCGTCAAAAAGTATTTGTTCATTTTGCTCTTCAAGCGACATTTCAGATAACTTTAAATCGCTCATTCCTCTCGGAGAATAAAAAAATGTTTTCCAAATGGGCCTGTGCTTTATAAAAAGGTGTTTCCCTCCGAATTCATCATGTATGTAAATTCCAACCCAGAATTTCAACAGTATTAAAATTATAGTTACCAATATCAATATTCTGATTTTTCTTTTCAATTCGTGAGCTTTATCAAATGTATATTATGGTGTGAGTAGTTAGAATGGTTTTCATTGAAACTTTATGCTGATTTCATGTAATTACATAAATATAAACAATAAACATGCATAAGTGGTTTTTTACTTTTGAGGTATTGTATAAATGATTTTAAATAACCTATCCCTTTTCATCTAAAAAATAAATCTCGCATGCAATCGTTTTAAAATAGATTTAGTTACTTTGCATGCTTATGTTGAAGAGGGTTACCACAATCTGCTTGTTCTTTTTCTCAGTATTACTTACTGCTCAAGTAGGAGGTGAGTCCACGTACCAATTTCTCAACTTAGTATCTTCGCCTAGACAAGCCGCTCTGGGAGGGAAAGTAATTACTAATTACGATTACGATGTTACCTCTGCGTTATACAATCCAGCCTCAATCAATGTTGAAATGGATAACCAATTGGCTGTAAATTATTCAAGTTATTTAGGAGGCATCAGCTATGGAACCATTGCGTATGCATATACTTGGGATAGACGTGTGCAAACCTTTCATATAGGAGCTACATACATTAATTATGGTGATTTTGACGGTTACGATATTAATGGTGTTCCGACAGGATCTTTCACAGGAAATGAAGCAGCGTTATCATTTGGGTATTCTTACAATGTTCCTTTTACGGATTTTTATATTGGTGCCAATGCAAAGCTGATCACTTCAAAATTGGATATCTATAATTCATTTGGAGGTGCTGTGGATGTAGCTGCAATGTATATCAATGAGGACTTAGAATTTCACGCTGCGCTTACTGTAAGAAACTTAGGAGCTCAGTTCAAGACCTATGCAGGGCTTACTGAAACATTACCATTAGAGATTAACTTCGGAATGTCTCAAACCCTCGAAAATGTTCCTATTCGTTGGCATCTTACATTTGAAAACCTTCAAGCTTGGCCGATTTCATTCTCAAACCCAGCCAGAGCTACTACAGACTTAGATGGCAATCAAACTCAAGAAGAGGTAGGTTTCTTTGGAGAACTATTGCGTCATACCATAGTTGCTGCCGAAGTATTTCCAGATAGAGGCTTCAATATACGCTTAGGCTATAATTTTAGAAGGGCAGAAGAATTACGTATATTAGATCAGCGAAATTTTTCAGGATTGTCATTTGGATTAGGACTGAAATTTAACAAAATGCGATTTAGCTACACTCATGCAAGGTATGCTAGTGCATCTAATACTAACTTCTTCGGATTACAAATAGATTTACGTTAATGCAAACGATTACCATTGCTATCGATGGATTTTCTTCAACAGGTAAAAGCACAGTGGCTAAACAACTGGCTGAAGCTTTAAAATATGTGTATGTAGATTCAGGAGCCATGTATAGAGCTGTAACGCTTTATGCTATGCAACAAAAATTTATTGTTGCTGAATCCTTTGATGAAGATGGATTGATTAATGCTTTGGATAATGTGCTTATCTCGTTCAAGTATAATGAAGAAAAGGGATTTGCGGAAGTCTATCTCAATGGTGAGAATGTTGAAAAAGAGATTAGAACCTTAGAAGTCTCCAATTACGTTAGTACGGTATCTACAGTTCCTGAGGTAAGAAGGAAACTGGTAGAGCAACAGCAAGAAATGGGAGCTAATAAGGGTGTGGTTATGGATGGTAGAGATATTGGCACAGTGGTTTTTCCAGATGCTGAACTGAAGATATTTATGACGGCTTCGGCAGAAACTAGAGCACTGCGCCGCTATAGAGAATTATTGGATAGAGGTGATGATATAGAATATGAAGACGTGCTTCAAAATGTAGTTTCTCGAGATTATATAGACAGCACACGAGAGGATTCACCTTTAGTCAAAGCAGAAGATGCTATCGAATTTGATAATTCTAACTTATCCATAGAAGATCAGTTTGAAAGAATTCTCAATATGTCCAGAGATATTATTGGGCAAAAAAAAAGCGACTCCTAGAGCCGCTATCTTCCTAAATTAAGTTTTTACAAATTCGGGATAATCAATTCCTGATCTGGATAAATTAAATCCGGATTTTTCAGAATATCTGAATTTGCTGCAAAAATATCTTTGTACTTCATGGCATCTCCATAATATTGCTTTGCAATTTTCCCAAGAGTTTCTCCAGAAGTTACAGTATGTCTGTGATATACACTTGTGTCAGCAACATCAATATTTGCCATTATATCTGCAGGATTATCTCCACCAATAGCTTTGATTTTGTCCCAAAGTTGATCTTTTTCATATTGTGTTTTAGCAGTGCCCTTAATCTTTAAGACGCCATTGTCTTCTGACACTTCTCCATTTTGAATCTCAAGCGCTTGACCTAAATCTAACACGTCTTGATATTTAGCTTTAACCATAATTCTAAGTTTTTAAATTAACAGGACGATAAATATATCAAATTCATTATCAATTAGTAACATTTTTTTAAGCCATTTTTTAACAATTATCAATTTTAATGATTAGCCTTCAAAACGTTGAATTTTTTACATTTTTTAGGTACAGCTAATGAGAAATACATCTTTTGTGTATCTAGTTTGGTAATCAAATAATTAAATTGTAATTTTGCGCTCCTTTTTTAGCGAAATAATGGTCGAGAGAAAGGAAAAACTATAAACAAACAATAACACTTCTATGTGTATTGCTTAATCGACCCGAAACACATAGAATACAAATTTTATCAGCAATGGCTGAAAACAAAACAAAACAAGCTGAAGTTGAAGCAACTGAAGCAGTATCTGTAGAGGCTCCTGTATTATCTGAGGCTCAAACTAATCCAGAAAAATTCTTAAAAGAGTTCGATTGGCACAATTACGAAGAAGGAATTGAGCAAGTTGAAGACAAGAAATTAGCAGAATTCGAAAAATTAGTTTCTGAAAATTTCGTAGACACTCTAAATGACGAAGTTGTAGAAGGTGTAGTAATTCACATTACGGATAGAGATGCAATCATCGATATCAATGCAAAGTCAGAAGGTGTTATCTCTCTTAACGAATTCAGATACAATCCAAACTTAAAAGTAGGAGACAAAGTAGAAGTATTAATTGATGTACGCGAAGATGCTACAGGTCAGTTAGTATTGTCTCACAGAAAAGCTAGAGTAATCAAAGCTTGGGATCGTGTAAACGCAGCTCACGATTCTGGTGAGATCGTAAACGGTTTCGTAAAGTGTAGAACTAAAGGGGGTATGATCGTTGACGTATTTGGTATCGAAGCGTTCTTACCAGGTTCTCAAATCGATGTGAAGCCAATTAGAGATTACGATCAGTACGTAAATAAAACTATGGAGTTCAAGGTGGTTAAGATCAACCACGAGTTTAAGAACATCGTAGTATCTCACAAAGCGCTTATCGAAGCAGATATCGAAGAGCAGAAGAAAGAAATCATCGCTCAATTAGAGAAAGGTCAAGTACTAGAAGGTGTTGTGAAGAACATTACATCTTACGGTGTATTTATTGACCTTGGTGGTGTAGATGGATTAATCCACATTACAGACTTATCTTGGTCTCGTATCAACCATCCAAATGAAATCGTTGAGCTAGATCAAAAACTTAACGTTGTAATCTTAGACTTCGATGAAGACAAGTCTAGAATCCAGTTAGGTCTTAAGCAATTAAGCAAGCATCCTTGGGAAGCTTTAGCTGAAGACGTTAAAGTTGGTGATAAAGTAAAAGGTAAAGTAGTTGTTATTGCAGACTATGGTGCGTTTGTAGAAGTAGCTGAAGGTGTTGAAGGATTAATTCACGTTAGTGAAATGTCTTGGTCTACACACTTACGTTCAGCTCAAGATTTTGTTTCAGTTGGAGATGAAGTAGAAGCTCAAATCTTAACTTTAGATAGAGAAGAGCGTAAGATGTCACTTGGTATTAAGCAATTGACTCCAGATCCATGGACTGATATTACAGGTAAATATCCTGTAGGATCTAAGCACACAGGTAAAGTGCGTAACTTTACTAACTTCGGTGTATTTGTTGAATTAGAAGAAGGTATTGACGGATTGATTTACATTTCTGATTTATCTTGGACTAAGAAGATTAAGCACCCAAGTGAATTCTGTGCTGTAGGTGATGAGTTAGAAGTTATCGTACTTGAGTTAGATGTTGAAGGACGTAAGCTAAGTTTAGGTCACAAACAAACTACTGAAAACCCTTGGGATAAGTACGAGACTGAATTTGCATTAAACACTGTTCATACAGCTGCTATCTCTGAAGTTGTTGACAAAGGTGCTACAATTCAATTCAACGAAGATATCGTTGCATTTGTACCATCACGTCACTTAGAAAAAGAAGATGGTTCTAAGCTTAAGAAAGGTGAAGAAGCAGAATTCAAAATCATTGAGTTCAATAAGGACTTTAAGCGTGTAGTTGCATCTCACATGGCTGTTCATAAAGAAGAAGAAGCTAAGATTGTGAAAGCTGCTGCCAAGAAAGCTGCTAATGCTGCTGCAGAAGCGAAGCCAACTTTAGGTGACGCTAACGATGCGCTTCAAGCACTTAAAGATAAAATGGACGGAAAAAAATAATTTCTTACCATTTATAAAATAAGTAAGCCTCTCAAAATTTGAGAGGCTTTTTTTATCTTTATAAACCAACCAATGACATTTAATGTATATAGCATATTAATTATTGCTGGAATAATACAAGGTCTAATCTTTACCATTATTGTTCCATTTACCAAAAAGTATCAGGCTAGAAGTACCTACTTTTTGGTTGCATTACTATTTAGTTATTCGTTCAGTAATTTTCAATATGTTATACCATACATAGGACTAATGCCGCTACTGGATATGTACGCTTACATTTTTTTGCCAGTAGCATGGTTTGTTCCTCCAACGATGTATTTATTTGTAGTGTTTTTTCTATACCCAGAGAGGAACATAAAACTCAAAGACAAATTACTTTATCTCCCTTTTTTAATTTTAGCCATTATTGCTCTAATCTTTAGAGCCAGAGTGCTACTTGGCTACGATACCATAGATCCAATCAACCCGATTTACAGGATTGTTGTAGTTTATCAGGAATTTCTTGCAATATTCTATAATATAACTGTGCTAATTCTAACCTTTATAATGATTTATAAATATGAGAAGCGCCATAATCAATTCAACAAAAACCACGTAAGACGAGATCTCAAATGGTTGAAACTTACCCTAGCCTTAATTCTCTTTTTTACTTTGCTATGGAGTGTTTTGGTAATTAGAAATACATTTATAAATAATGAAACCAATTTTGATAATTTATGGTTGGGTATGACAGCACTAATCTATTGGTTTGGACATGTAGGTGTTTATAAGTATGGTATTTTATCAGATAGAATTAAGATTAGAAAGTATAATTTGAAGATTGCGAATGATAAAATTACAATTCCAACTAAAAATTCCATTATACTAAAGTTTGAAAAGTTAATGAAGGATGAAAAAGCATTTTTGGATTCTAATTTGACTTTAGATGATGTAGCTCAGAAATTACAAATTAGTACTGCACATCTATCTCGTTCTTTAAATAATGAGTTAAATATAAGTTTTACGGATTATGTAAACATGCTCAGAGTGGAAGAAGCTAAGTCTTACTTAACCAATAGTGCTTTTAACAATTATACTATAGTAGCTATAGGATTAGAAGCAGGGTTTAACTCGCGCTCCTCGTTCTTCAATGTGTTTAAGAAATTTACAAATCAGACACCATCTGCCTTTAGAAGAAATTCCAAGTAAAAAGAGCTCAGTTAATAAAATGAATCCAAATTTTTGACAATATCAAAATTCTGGATATCAAATATATAAGTAATTGTTTCTTAGAGTAGTCAATTTTAAAACTACTCACAATGAAAAAAATTATGTTAAGCGCTGCATTATTATTTGCAGCCATTTCTTATGCGCAAGATGGGTTTCCGTTTATCCCATCTGAGACCGTTGCTGAAGGTTCACCAGTTACACTAAACCTAAATGATGTTGGTGATAGTGCTGGTTTAATACCAGATGTTTATACTACCTTACGCCTTGTGACAGATTGGGTGTCAGTCTCTGGCAATCCTCAACCTGAAGAAGCTTCTATTGAAGTAATTACCACAGCTGGTAGTGTTACATTATCACCAGCAACAATTATTACAGAACCAAATCCGGGAATTAGCAGACTTAAGTTTCTCGTAGCACTTCCAGGAAATTACTTGCCGCAAAATGATGGCTATTTAGACGTTATTTTAAGACAAACAGGAACCGGAACAACAGCAGATTGGAACAGCATATTTATTGAAGTGCTTCCATGCGATCCTCCTATAGCATCAGTTTCTGTTGCAGAAGATTGTGCTAATGATCAGTTTTATGTAGATGTTAACATATCAGATATAGGTTCATTTGGTCAATGCGAAATCTATGATGTAGATTTTGAATATTATGTTTTTGTAACAACACCAGGTATGTATACAGTTGGTCCTTATAGTACAGATTTTGGTAGAGAAATTACAGTTGCAGGACATACTTCATCAGGATGCGTTTTGCTTTATGAAAACGTTGGGATAGATTGTGATAATCTTAGTGTAGATTCATTTGATAAAACGGAAATAAGCTATTATCCAAATCCGGTTACAGAATTCCTAACGCTTAGTACAGATCAGGCTATTCAAGAAATTAAACTATATAACTTAACAGGGCAAATAGTATATAGACAAAAGCTAAACTCCAGCAACTATAAGCTAGATATGTCTTCATTTAATTCTGGAGTCTATTTTATAGAAGTAAGATCTAATTCTGGTAAGAATACCCTAAAAATTCTTAAAGAATGACTGTGAGTAGTTCTATTAGGATTTGGAATTGAGATTGCAGAAATTTTGCAATCTCTTTTCTTTTATTAGCAATCAGTAATTCATCCATAAATTTCAAAGCAAATTTTAATCTTGTTTTATACTGACTTTGCAAGGTGAAGTTTTAAAAAATTGCATTAACTTTGCAGCACGATACGTTCAGATATATGAGCAAAAAGGTATTACTTAATACAAAAGAAGTTGACATCACCCTTCATAGACTAGCCTGTCAGCTTATTGAAAATCATGATAATTTTACCGAAACTGTTTTAATTGGCATTCAGCCAAGAGGGAAATTTTTGGCCAATCGCTTAGCAAAAATGCTCAGTGAAGACTATAAGATCAAAGATGTAAAACTTGGGCATTTGGATATTACGTTCTTCAGAGATGATTTCAGAAGAGGGGAGAAACCACTAGAAGCCAACACCACAGAAATTGATTTTATTGTAGAAAATAAAAAAGTGGTTTTCATTGATGATGTTTTATATACAGGACGTAGTATTAGAGCAGCATTAACCGCAATACAGTCATTCGGAAGACCAAAAGAAATAGAACTCTTAGCGCTAATCGATAGACGATTTAGCAGACATCTTCCTATTCAGCCAGATTATAGAGGGCGTCAAGTAGATGCGATCAATAATGAAAAAGTGGTAGTGCAATGGCAGGAGAATGATGGAAAAGATATGGTATACTTAATTAATAACTAAATAACGAATGAGCGAGTTAAGTGTCAATCACTTATTAGGAATAAAATATCTAAACAAGGCAGATATTGATCTTATTTTTGAAACTGCAGATCAATTCAAGGAAGTCATCAATAGACCAATTAAAAAAGTACCTTCGCTTAGAGACATTACTATTGCTAATCTGTTTTTTGAAAACTCAACACGTACCAAATTATCTTTCGAGCTTGCTGAAAAACGTCTTTCAGCAGATGTTATTAATTTTTCTGCATCACAATCTTCAGTAAAAAAAGGAGAAACGCTTATTGACACTGTCAATAATATCCTTTCCATGAAAGTAGATATGGTTGTAATGCGTCATCCAAATCCAGGAGCTGGAGTATTTTTATCGCAACATGTAGATGCCAGTATTATTAATGCGGGAGATGGTGCGCATGAGCATCCTACTCAAGCCTTGTTAGATACCTATTCAATACGAGAACGTTTAGGTTCTGTAAAAGGCAAAAATGTTGTTATTGTTGGAGATATTCTACACAGTAGAGTAGCACTTTCAAACATATATGCGTTACAATTATTAGGCGCTAATGTTATGGTTTGTGGACCAAAGACCTTATTACCAAAATATATTGGTAACTTAGGAGTAAAAGTCGAAACCAATCTGATGAAAGCTTTAAATTGGTGTGACGTCGCTAATATGCTAAGAGTCCAGAACGAAAGGATGGACATAAGCTATTTTCCTTCAACTAGAGAATATGCACAGCAATACGGTGTTACCAAAGCTATATTAGACAGTTTGGACAAAGACATTACAATAATGCACCCAGGACCTATTAATCGTGGTGTTGAGATCACGAGTGATGTTGCAGACTCTAAGCAAGCCATAATCTTGGATCAAGTAGAAAATGGTGTCGCTATTAGAATGGCTGTTATTTATTTGTTAGCATCAAAAATTAAACACTGATAAATATGATATTCAGTAAAGATGGAACAACTACTATTATTACGCAAGAACGTGCAACAATAGCTGAGTTGGTAAGAAAAATACAAGAGACCTATTCCAAGGTAAAATACGATAATATTATTGTTAACCTCAGTAGTTTGGGAAAGGTGTCGCTAGAACAAATTATTGAGTTTTTACAAGTCTCTAACGAACATCGTGGCTCTAAGAGGTCGTTTGTTATTGTGACTAATAAGATCAGTATAGACGATATTCCAGACGAACTTGTAGTAGTACCAACACTTCAAGAAGCCTATGACATCATTGAGATGGAGGAGATGGAGCGTGATTTAGGGCTTTAAGTTTTTATATATGAAGCTAACCATACTCGGCTGCTATAGCGCTACACCACGTACTAATACAAACCCAACCTCACAAGTTTTAGAGATTAGAAATAACATGTTTCTTATCGATTGTGGCGAAGGCACTCAAGTAGAGTTGAGGCGCAATAAGGTGAAATTTTCACGCATTAAGCGCATTTTTATTTCCCACTTACATGGCGATCATGTGTTTGGTTTGGTTGGTTTGATTTCTACATTCAGACTACTTGGACGCGAAGCCGATTTGCATATTTACGCACCAAAGGGACTCAAAGAAGCTATAACTCTACAAATGAAATTGGCTGACTCTTGGACCAATTATCAGCTTATTTTTCATGAATTAACTTCAGATGCATCTGAGCTTATTTTTGAAGATGATAATGTTGAAGTGTATACAATTCCTTTAGACCATCGTGTGTACACCAATGGTTTTTTGTTTAAAGAGAAAGAAGGAGAGCGCAAACTGAATATTGGAAAAGTACTCGAAGCCAATGTTGACAAGGCTTACTTCAGAAAGCTAAAGCAAGGCTTTGATGTGATTAGCGAAAATGGAGAACGAGTTAGAAACGAAGACGTAACATTACCACCAAATAAACCAAAAAGCTACGCATTTTGTAGTGATACAGCTTACAAAGCGGATATTGTGCCAATCATTAAAGATGTCGATGTGTTGTATCACGAATCTACGTTCCTTGAAAAACATGAACGCTTGTGCGAACCTACAAAGCATAGTTCAGCAAAGCAAGCAGCTTCAATAGCCAAACAAGCCAAAGCTGGTACTTTGATTTTAGGACATTACTCTACACGCTACGATGATTTGAGTGCTTTTAAGGAAGAAGCAGAAACTATTTTTGAAAGAGTGCTTTTGGGTGATGATGGAAAGGTGTTCGACTTTTCTTAAGGCTTACTTCTTATACGCTAATAAATAAGTAACATAGCTAGGGCCAGATTTTACCTTGTCTACTTTCCAGATGTAATCGTTATAACCTTCAACCTTAGTAATCAATTGATTTAATTCTTTGATAGAGTAGGTGCGCAAAACAGATACAATACCATCCCAGCACACTAACAAAGGAAGTATAGGAATAAAATACGTAAATAGTATTCTTCCAAGTTTAAATGGTCTAATGAATGGTGTTAAGAGTAAAACATTTAGAGGTGATAATAACATAAAGATTATACTCTTCAAGTTGCGTTCTTGAGCCTCGAAAATGGCAATACTACTGCTAGAGTCCACCACATTTTGTAAAATCTTTTGCGCTTGCTGAGGTTTGAAATGATGTAAAGACAAGAACTGAGTCCGCAGACCATCCAAGTGTTCAGGAACATTGAGTGCATCCACAGAAGTACTTATAAAATCTATATTTTCGGCTTGTTTGGCAGTTCTCTGAAAAGCTGGAACGTTCGGATAATAATCCGTAAGTAATATTTTTAAATCTGGTTTTTGTTCTAGGAGATGAGTGTTCAATTTTAGTAATCCACCACCGCCACCAGAAGCCAAATCTATTATAGTATTTGTTTTAGAACTTTCTAAGCCTTCAATCAATATAGGAACGATTGGCTTATAGATATCAAACTTGTTTGAAATAAATTGAAGGTAATCCGTCATATAGTTTCTCAGTAGAGACGGAAACCATTTCAAATCTTCAAATTCAAATAAATGTAGTCTTCCCAAACTAATTAAGTCTAATTTTTTTCAGCAAAATCTTTAAATAAGTTCATCCATTTTAGGACTTGTTTTTTAAACATACCTGGAAACAACTTTGCTAAGAGTTTCAAAATAAAACCTTTCATTATGGTATAATCAATCTCAGAGTGGTAACGTGTTGTGCTATCATCTAGAGCTTCAAAAGAGACCTTCATGGTATTTGTCATGTGCTTGTGCTCATAGAGCCCTAGAAACTCTTCAGGAAGATTACTTTTCAGAATAGTTTCCTTCAAGTCAAACTTTTCATAGACCATATTAGAAACGGCACCTTCTTTTCCAGCTTCACCAGAAATAAGTTCTTTAGATCTAAACCCTTCTTGAACATGTTCAAGATTATCGGGATCCATAAATATGTCTACGACTTTATCGACTGGAGCATTGATATCTACATGACAACTGAATTTCATGAGCGAAAAATTAAATATGGTTAGTTATATGTTTTAGAACTTTTAATTAAGCTCTTTTAGATTTTGAACCCAATCAATGGCACGCTCCAGACTATCTGACCTCTTAATGCTAATTGCAGCCATTTTCTTTTCTATGTTGGCACTCATATAGGTTGAATCTCTATAGCTTACAATAGAAGCCGCAAACAAGATACTATCATCTTCATCAAAGTATGACCACAAGATTGGCTCTATAGAGTAGGAGTTTACTCGATTGGCAATATAGGCTAAACGCTTATGATTACCATAGTGATTCCTAAGTGAATCCAAAAGATCATCTAACTTTTCCCTATCAAAATGAATACCCTCATTCACTTCCATAATAAAGAAATCGTCACAAAGGTATAGGTCAGCAAAATCCAGAACCTTTTTTTGGCTAGAGAGTGATTTTTGATACGGGGAATTCTCAAATCGCATGGTTAGTCATGAAATTGATACGAAAACAAAATAAATGAATTATTTTCGTATTACAATGGAAAAAGACCTAAGCAACTACAGAAAATCTTACGAAAAAGGCGAATTACGCCTTAAAGATGTACCAGGAAACCCTATGGAATTGTTTCAAAAATGGTTCCTCCACGTCGATGCACATTTCCCTGAAGATGAGACCAATGCTATGACCTTATCGACAATTGGACTCGATGGTTTTCCGAAGAGTAGAGTAGTGCTGCTAAAGAAGTACACTTACGAAGGATTTATTTTTTACACCAATTATAAAAGTGAAAAAGGCAAAGCTATAGAAGCTAACCCAGAAGTCTGTTTGTCTTTTTTCTGGCATGGTGCAGAACGACAAATCATTATAAAGGGTAGGGCTGAAAAGATTTCTGAAAACCTAAGCGATGGCTATTTTGAGTCTAGACCAAAAGGAAGTCAGCTAGGTGCTTTGGCCTCACATCAAAGTGAAGTTATACAAAGTCGCGATGCTTTAGATGATAAGCTTAAAGCATTAGAGGATGAATATGATAGTAAGGAAGTACCTAGACCTGAATATTGGGGAGGCTATATTGTAAAGCCAATTGAATACGAATTTTGGCAAGGTCGCCCAAATCGATTGCACGATAGAATCCGATATCAACTTCAGGAAGATTTCGATTGGAACATTGATCGATTATCTCCATAATTACTTTTAAAATCAGGCTTAACGGTTTAAAAACATCGATGAAATGCTTGATTTTTTCTTTTAAGTGTGCATTTCGTCGATTATTGACATTAAAAATCGATGAAATACATGCTTTTCATCGATTTTAACATTTCTTTAACAAAGAAACTTTCCCCTGCTTATAAATTAGCAGTACCAAATCTAAAATAAACCTACAATGAAAGTTTCTACTATGTTGCCAATTTTGGCAATAACTGCATTGTTAAGCTTAACCTCCTGTTCGACGGAAAGCATTCCAGACAACAATGCTGATGCGCTAAATTTACAGCAAGCTCCTCCTGCTAAGATCATAGAAATTGAGATCTTAGAAAGAATAAACGAACATAGAATTAGTATTGGTTTAAACGCTTTACAGAATCATGATGTTATCAAATCTGTTGCGTTTACACATACTGACTATATGATTGAGGCAGACAATGTATCTCACGATAATTTTTTCCAACGTAAAAGTAGTTTAGAGGCTCATGCTAATGCCACTAAAGTATCAGAAAACGTTGCGTATGCATTTAGTTCAGCAGAATCTGTTGTAAATGCATGGATTAATAGCGATGGTCATAGAGCCAATATAGAAGGAGATTATACAGACTTTGATATATCAGCCGAAAAAGACGAAGAAGGCGACTGGTATTTTACGAATATATTTATTAAGCGTTAAGGCGCTTATAAGTTGATTGATAGCCCCAAAAAAGCCGCAAGTTATTTGCGGCTTTTTTAGTTATTCTTCTTCAGCGCGTTTCAGGATACTATCTGGAAGTGCCTTTTTTGCTTTAGCTCCCATTTTCTTAAGTTTTTCAACACTGGTTATTAAATTGCCACGACCTTCAACAAGTTTGTTCATCGCCGCCGAATAATCTGTTTTTGCAGCATCAATCTTTTTACCAACACCAGTAAGGTCTTTAACTAAACCTTCAAACTTATCGTAAAGCGCACCTGCTTGCCGCGCAATTTCTATGGCATTGCGTTGTTGCTTCTCATTATTCCACATTGTATCGATCGTTCTAAGCGTAGCAAGAAGCGTTGTAGGTGTTACGATAACGATATTCTTTTCGAAAGCTTTGTTGTATAAGCTATTGTCTTCATTTAAAGCCAATGCGAAAGCAGGCTCAATTGGGATAAACATCAATACAAAATCTGGAGATTCAATATCGTACAGATCTTGATAGTTACGTTCGGATAATTGATCGACATGCTTCTTTATAGAATTGACATGGGCTTTTAAGTGTGCTTCTTTATCGTCGTCCTCAGAGTTTACATATCTGTTATAATCCGTTATAGATACTTTGGAATCGATAACCATCTTTTTGTTATCAGGTAAATGAATGACCACATCTGGCAACACTCGAGTTCCGTCTTCTAACTGAAAGCTTTGTTGTACAAAATACTCTCGGTCTTTTTCTAAACCAGATTTCTCCAAAACGCGCTCCAAAACCAATTCACCCCAATTTCCTTGCGTTTTACTGTCTCCTTTGAGTGCTTTAGTAAGGTTGGTAGCTTCTTTGGTCATTTGCATATTCAGATCCTTAAGGCCAAGTAATTGCTCTTTTAAGGCTGAATGCATGCTGATGCTTTCCTTCTGTGATTTATCGACCTTTTCTTCGAAGGTTTTAATCTTCTCTTGTAGCGGGTTAAGAATCTGCTTTATATTCTCTTTATTTTGAAGCGTAAACTTTTCAGATTTTTCATCAAGGATTTTGTTAGCCAAGATCTCAAAGTCTTTCCTTAATTGTTCCTGACGTTCTTCTAGTTCTTTATCGCGTTTCTGATTTTGTACTTGTAAGTTTTCGTATTCTGTATTTCGTCTGGTTAGCTCGGTATTCAGAAAATCCTTTTCTCGTCTTATCTCTTCTTTGTCATACTCAAGTTTAGATAAATTATCTTTAAGCTCATTTATGGTTGCATTCAACTGATTTTGGCGTTCTTCTAAAGAACTTTGTTCACTTTTACTCTTCAGTTTAGTAAACAGCATACCTAGGTAAGCACCAATACCTGCTGATATTAATATAGCTAAGATTAGAATTAAATTGTCGTTCATGTAAAGCTTTGAATTTATCCAAAGATAAATTTTTAAAGGATAGAAAGTAGTGCTAATGAAGATTACTTTTTAACACGGAAAGCACCTGAATTTTTATCAAACAAAATCAAGTCCTCAGGGAATAATTCATTAAGAACACCAGACGATATCAAGTCGCTTGGTGTTGCTTGAACGGTTCTGTCATTTAGCATCACAATTATGGAATCGCAAAGCTGCAACGCCAAATCGATTTCATGTGATGAAAAGAGAATCGTCTTATTTGTGGACTCTGTAAGATTCTTTAATAATTTCAGGATATAAGCCTTGTGATACATATCTAGATGCGTAGTTGGCTCATCGAGAATGATAAGGTCTGTATCCTGTGCTAAAGCTCGTGCAATCATTACTTTTTGCAATTGACCATCACTAAGTTCAAAACACTTTCGGTGTTTTAACTCATCAAGGTTTATGGCGTTTATGGCATTTTCAACAATGCTATTATCATTTTCAGAAAGACTGCCTATCCAATTGGTATAAGGTTGCCTTCCTAATGCAACGAGTTCAAAAACGGTTAAATTTTTTGAAGCCAGATGTTCGGTAAGCACTAGACTCAGAACCTTTGATAAATCAATATTGGAATAGTGCTCAAGATGCTTGTCTCTAAGGCTTATGGTACCGCTCAAAGGTTTCTGTACCTTGGTTAAAGTTCTCAACAATGTAGACTTTCCAATACCATTGGCACCAATAAGTCCTACTAACTCACCTTGCTTCAATTCAATATTAATATCAGACGAAATAATTGATGTATCCTTCTTGCTGGAATACCCAATGGCTAAGCTTTCAGTATGTAAAACCAATTGTTCTAACATTAAAAAATCATTTTTCGTTTTCTAACTAACAACCAAATTACGATAGGCGCTCCAAATAATGAAGTAATAGCATTAATAGGTAACACAAAATCGCTTGTTGGAAGCTGCGCAATACTATCACAAATCAACATTATAATAGCTCCAAATATTAGTACAGCTGGCAATAATACTTTGTGATTGGATGTGTTGAATACTTGTCTGGTAATATGTGGAATTGCTAAACCTATAAAGGCTATAGGTCCTGCAAAAGCTGTTATGGTTCCTGCCAATAAACTTGTAGCAATAATGATTAGAAAGCGACTCTTCCTAATATTCAGCCCTAGGCTTTGTGCGTAATTTTCACCAAGTAATAGAGAATTGAGCGCTTTTATAGATAAGATGCTAAGAAACAGTCCGAGAATGTATATGATAAAGAAAATAAGCAATTCATTCCAGGATAAATTCCCTAGGCTTCCAAAGCCCCAAAAAATGTATTGTTGCAATTGTTCCGCAGAACTAAAATAGGAGAGAACGCTTACAACTGCTGCTGTGATGCTACCAAACATGAGTCCAATAATCAGTATGGCCATAGTGTCTCTTATTTTTGAAGACACCACCATAACAGATAGTAATACTAAAAAACTTCCTAAACTGGCAGCAATGATAATACTCCATTTAGAAAGCATTACGGTTGAAAACCATCCGCCAAAAATTCCTGCACCCAAAATAATAATGGCAACTCCAAGGCTAGCTCCAGAACTAATTCCTAACACAAAAGGGCCAGCTAAGGGGTTTCTAAATAATGTTTGCATCAATAATCCCGAAATTCCTAAGCCAGAACCGACCAGCATTGCCGTAATGGCCTTTGGTAAGCGGTAATTCTGAATGATATATTCTTTACTAGTATAGTCTGAAGGCTTTACTAAAAAACTATCTATTATTTCTGAAAACGATATCGATACAGAACCTAAGCTAATGTTAATGACGAAGCATATTATCAAGACGATAATGAGCAACAAAAAGCTTAAACGATATGATCGTAAGGATAACAACTTATTCTAATGGTTTAAAGAAAAAAGGTTGGTAGTCATTCAATAATTGAGGATGGCACACTTTGATGATATCTTTCAACACTAAGTCTGGTCGGGCTATTCCCAATTCATAATATAAGACACCTCCAGTTTTCCCTGTGGTATTGGAAAAGGTATAAATACTTTTAGTTTTGAACGCTTCAAACTGAGTATAATGCTCATTAGCTTTTTCTAAAGCCTTATAGCTAGTATAATACGATGGACTAAGCCAAAGTTGAGCGTTTTGCCCTTTTTCTAGTACGGTTTCAAAACTTAAAGCTAAACTACCATTAGTAGTGGTGTCTTCCCAAAGGTAATTCACATTAGCATCTTTCAAAAACTGAGCTTCAGGACTTGCACCACTTGGTAAATACCAAACATCTTTGTGCATGGCTCCACTCAAAACTGTTGGGCGTTCCGTAACGTTTTTTGTTAAAGTCTTCGCATCATTATAATTCTTTTCAATAGACTTGAATATAGAATCGGCTTCTTTCTGTTTGTTGAATAAAACACCAAAAACCTTTATCCATTCTGCTTTTGCTAGAGGAGAGGCTTCAACCCAGTCACCATTATAGATTACAGGAATCCCTGCTTTGGTAATGGTTTCAAAGGTTTTATTAACTCCATCAACACCAAAACCGACAACGACATCTGGATTTAACTCTAATAAAACTTCAGTATTAATGCCTTCATTTTTCCCTAACTCACGTACACTACCATTATCTATTCGAGCTCTGGTCTTTTCTGAAGAGATATAATCACTACCTGGAAAACCTACTAAGTATTCTTCCATCTCAAGCAATTCTAAAGCAGGAATATGAGTTGTTGATGTCACGACTATATTTTCAACAGGCGTTAGGATAATACCATCGAACTCATCTTTATTGAGCGTTGTTGAAGCTGCTTTTTGCCTATCAACTAGTGCATATTTAAAGACTTTTTCAGATTCTGGCCAAGGTTCCTTTATAGTCAAGAGCTTTAATTCCTCGAAAGATTGAATTGTAAACCCTTTAGCGTAAGTAGTTCTATAAGGTGTATAATCAAAATCTACTGAGAGTGTTTTCTTCTTTTGGTCTTTGCCACAGGCAAGAAAAATCAGTAATAGAAGGACAATAGCTTTTTTCAAAATAGTCTGATTGTTTGCTCAAAAATAAGATTAAAAGTGTAATTTCGCATCGAATTTTGGTTTCATTCGGTATATCCGAATGGATTAAAAGGGAATCTGGTGAGAATCCAGAACTGTTCCCGCAACTGTAAGCTTAGTCACATCGTGATGCTTACTACTAACTTCAAAACCACTGATTCAAAAGAATTGGGAAGGTAAGTAGTAAGACGCAAGTCAGGAGACCTGCCACTATTCAGCAAAAAATAAGTCAAACTTTCGGGATAAAAGTTTACGTATGAAAATCATACTATTCTCGAGTAATTCGTAATTAAAACATGAACAACAGAACTACAGTTCTTGCTGCGGTATTTGGTATTACAACCGCATTTGGAATGGCACAACAACAAAGCGATTCCTTGAACATTGAACAGCTAGATGAAGTCGTTATCACTGATTCCAAGTTCAAACTAAAAAGAGAAAACTCTGGTAAGGTCATTACCAAGATTACACAAGCAGATCTTAAGGAGCGACAAGGTCAGTCCATTGCTGAGATTATTAGTACTACAGCTGGTATCGAAATTAATGGCGTTCGCAGTAATGCAGGGCAAAACCTTAGTTATTTTGTCAGAGGCGGTAGAAACCGACAGGTAGTCATCTTAATTGACGGAGTACAGCTAAGTGATCCGTCACAGATTTCTAATGATTATGATCTAAGATTGCTAAACTCTAATCAAGTTGAATCTATTGAGATTCTGAAAGGTGCTTCTAGTACTTTATATGGAACTGGTGCAGCGACAGCAGTAATCAATATTAAGTTGAAAGAGGCGGCAAAGGATAAGGTAAACATTGCTATTAATAGTAGTTTTGGAACCAATCAAGCTGAAGATAATTCAGACTATCGTATCGAGGATTTTAGAAACTCAGTAAGCCTTAATGGTAATGTCGATAAGTTTAACTACTTGGTAAGCTTTGGGCATCAATTTACAGATGGCTTATCGGCAATAGCTTCTGGTACAGAGTCCGATGCATTCAATAGTTACAATGGGAATGTGAAGTTTGGATATAAGTTTTCAAACAAATTCAAAGTCAATGTATATGCAAGCATAGACAACTTTAAAGCAGATTTTGATGATAGTTTTGGAATGATTGACACAGATGATGTTTCCGAAACTGATCAATACAGATTTGGACTAAGTTCAGAATACAAATACAATAAAGGAAGTGTTACTGTAAATGCCGCTTATAATAATGTAGAGCGCGATATCATGTCTGGTTTTCCATCGCAGTTCAATGCGGAGAGTATTACTGTAGATGCTTTTAACCGTTATAACTTTAACGATAAATTCTACACTGTTCTTGGAGTTAATGTCCAAGATCAGAACATGGAGCAGTTCTCAATTCCTTTTGGAAGTAATGATTTTGCACAAGCCATCGATCCAGAACTTGCAAAATTCACTAATATAGATCCTTATGCTAATGTGGTCTATGTTACTGATTTTGGTTTGAACATTAATGCTGGACTAAGATTGAACAACCATAGCGAGTATGGCTCACATTTGGTATACAGCATTAACCCGTCATATAAGAAAGACACTAATTTTGGATACATCAAAGGTCTGGCAAGTTATAGTACTGCGTTTATTGCACCATCGTTATTTCAACTCTTCGATCCTTCATTTGGTAATGTAGACTTAGATCCTGAAGAAAATGCTACAGTTGAAGTAGGTATAGAGCTTGGATTAGAAGACAAGGGAACATTTAGTGTTGTGTACTTCAATAGAACAGAAGACAACTTTGTTGACTTTGTGGATACAGGGAATTTCATATTCCAATACAGAAATATAGGAGAATCGTTTACTGCTAGCGGATTTGAATTCACTGGAAACTATAAGTTCTCTAACACATTTAAGATTGCAGCAAATGCAACATATACCAAAGTTGATGATGATTTGAGCATCAGAATTCCGGAATTGAAGATTAATTCTAGATTGGATTATAAGCCTTGTGATGAAACCTTATTAAGCCTATCGTACCAGTTTAATGGCGATAGAGATGATGTATTCTTTAATACAACGACTTTTGCAAGCGAAACGGTGACATTGGAGTCGTTCAGTCTGTTAGATTTTTATGTAAGCCATAATGTCTTAAAAAACAGAATGACGGTATTCGCTAATATTTCTAACATACTTAATGAAGAGTATCAAGAATTGTTAGGCTTTACAACAAAAGGGCGTAACGTCACTGTTGGTTTCAATCTAAATTTATAATTGAGCATCATGAAGCATAATCTTTATGATATGATGGCGCTAGATATTTACTTGTCCTCGTTGAGTGATAGTGAATATGACGCTATCAAGGATGAAATACAAAGCGATGCGCATAGCAGTATGCCTCCTTTGTTGAGCTGGGACATCTATAGTGAAGGCTATACACAACAAATGGATGAGGCACAGCGTGAGCAAGATATCATTAAGGTGATTTCTATGGCTAAAAAGCTAAACTGGAAGAATGATATCAATCGTATCTTCGATAAGGAGCAGTTTGATGCCATTTTAGTAACCGATATCAATCAGAGGATTATTTGGGTAAATCAAGGGTTTACTACAATGACAGGTTATGCTAAGTCTGATGCTATAAACAAAACGCCTAGGTTCTTACAGGGCGAAGAAACGTCTGAAAACACAAAAAGAAAAATTACAGCTAAACTAAAACGTAACAAACCATTCACCGAGGTTATTACTAACTATAGGAAGAATGGTACACCTTATCAATGTGAAGTAAAGATATTCCCTTTATACAATGATAAGACAACGCATTTCATTGCTCTAGAACGAGAAGTGGGATAACAATTGAGTAATAAAAAAGCCGCGGTCACTGAGCGAAGTCGAAGTGCGAGCGGCTTTTTTTAGTGTTATCTAGGAGATATAATTCCTATCCTTCCTTTTTTTTCCTATCTGTCTTTCAAATTGATCATTAATATGAACAGCATATCTTCCTGCAGGTAGGTTTGATATATCTACATTTAATGTTGAGCCACTAAAGTTCATGTTAATGACTGGTGTAAACAAAGTAGAACCTCCAGTAATATTATATAATTTCAAATTAGTGTTTTGTGTATTTTGAGTATAATCAAAAGGGATTTCTATACTATTAGTTGGGGTTAATTGCAGTGATATTCTACCAGTAGCATTGGTATACTGAAATTTTATTTTAGCTATGTTATCATCCTCATTTGATTCAGAAATGTTGTTATCTGGATCTACATGAATAAACATCCAATAATCTGTATTGGGTTCTAGGTCTAATAGCGAAATATTGTCATAAATAAATTCAGAGAACGAATCTGTAGTTTCAGAATTTGCATCAATAAATCCACCATTCCCACTTCTAAAAAAATATACATCTTCATCTAAGCCTTCTGGATATGCTTCTTCACCAGTAGAAACATAAATATCATATGGAGAGGTTGAAATATTTAGACCACCATTATTTTCAATTACAATGTTGAAATCATGTTCTTCTCCAAACTCCAATATAGGAACATTATTGTTAAAGTTATTAGATGTATTGTATGTAGTCCCATCTACTGTGACAGATAATTCTGTTACTTCTAGATTGATAGAATTATTTCCATTTCCACCTTCACTACATTGAAAATCTACCACCAAATGCCCTGAAGGACCATAAATATTATTAGGCACTACCATTTCTAGATAATCTCCTTGGAGGAAACCACCAAAATACCAAGGGATGTATTGAACTATTGTCAATCTCATTGAAACACCTGGTTCATCCTCTGCCCAAGGTTTAGTTAAACATTCAAATTCACTATTTGGATCAATTGAGAAAGCTTGATATATATAATTACCGTCTAATGAATATGAATATTCCTCTGGATTAATAATTCGTGTACTTTGTATACTTCCATTTGGCCTTACAAGCTCAAACTTGTATCTATAATAAAATGAAGTTGGTGTTACTGGGTATTCAGGAGTGCCATTTCTGAGTATATCAGTGCAATATACCCAATTATATTTTTCAGTCACAACATTAAAGCCAGAACCAATTCCGTTACATTGAGAGTAAGAGTAGTAACTCAAAATAACAATAACAAATAATAAAGTTTTTTTCATAATAGATTTGTTTTAAATTAAAAATGTAGTAAAAGTACTACATTTTTAATTTGAGATAACATTAAATATTATGAAATAATTCTATTATTAATTAGTTGTAGGAGCAACAAACATTTCCTGTTCAAAAGGAACTGCGCCATGCTTAGAAATAACTCGAGTTGGTGATTCAAATTCTCCAAATCGTCCAATACCTTCTATATCTGCTAAAGCAGCAGCTAAAAGTGGTTCGTTGACATCTCCAAACGAGCCAAGATTCAAAACATTTTCTTGTATTGTGATATTTGCAGGAATACCAGTATTTGGTACCAATTCATCATTGACATTGGAAGAATTACCTAATAATGGCTGCATCGCATAAGTGTGGTTTGGATTTGCGTCCATCTCACTAGTTAGAGTAGGGGAATCATATATAGTTTGTGAAAACTGAGGCTTCCCTTCTGTGGTAGTTCCTATTTGCACGACACCATCAGACAAATAAGGTCTTAAACTATTGATCATTAACTCGCTTGCAGAAGCCGTTTGGCCAGTCGTTAAGATGTATACTTTATCTAAATTCAAACTGTTAAAATCGTTTACAAACAGAAAATTAGAGTTTAGCTCTTGTAGCGTTTCATTATAGAATAGTTTGGTAAAGATTTCTCCTGTATGTTGTCCAGTAATCATACTACCTAGAGCAGCAGCAACATCGACACGACCTCCACCATTATAGCGTAAGTCTAATACTAGATGCTGTACATTGTTAGCAGCAAATTCACCAAAAGCAGCGTTGAGTTCATTAACAAAATTAGCTCTAAACCCTCTGTACATTATATAACCAACATTTTCACCATTGAGGTCAATGATGTTTGTTGTATTTACGGGGTTTTCAGTAAATGTTGTTTTCGTTAAGGCTACAGTATTCCCATTTGTTGTAAAGTCATCATCAGTGACTTCAGGAGTACCATTATCATCATAGTCTGCAAAATGTAGTGTATAAGAGTCACTCGCTAACAAATCGTTGATGTTATTAGCAGTTAAGGTGACACCATCAATTTGGTTAAAATAATCGCCACGTTGAATGCCAGCACTTTCACCAGGGCTTCCTTTAGCTACCATGCTAACTACCAATATTGCTTCGGCTGAATTAGAAGGGTTTTCGAAAGCAAAAAAGCGTAATCCATTAGATATCGATGTACCTTGAAGCGCTTGTTGTAGTGCAATATAATCTGGAACTAATATGCTGAATCTATCAATAGTTTCACGTTCAAAAATTAAGCTTTCAAACAAATCATTTGGGGTTGCAAAACCTTCTAAGTAGTTTGTGTATTCTTCATCAGAAGAAAAACGATCGTCTGCCAAATCATCAATTTCAGACTTGTATAGGTAGACAACATTTAAGGCTTTCCAAATAAAATCTTTGACTTCTAGATCGGAAAATTGAATATTGTCATCAATATCGTCGTTAAAACATGCGGTAATAATAAATGCACTAAGACATAGTAGGATAATCGCTTTGTAAGTTTTCATTTTCTCTTTCAATATTTTTATTAGCAACAATAGTAGGTTGGTCTTATAAACCCTAAATTTACTTACATTATTGTGTAAATAAAAAAATATTGTAACAAAAATAAAAGTGGCTCGTCGTAATAATGAAACGGCGAAATAAAAGCGGTTTTTAACCAATCGAAAATGACACAGGCTGATTTTGTAAAATTAGTAATGCCCTTTAAAGACAAGGTCTTTAGACTCGCGAAGAGGCTCTTGGTTTCTCGAGAAGAAGCCGAAGATGCAACTCAGGAGATTCTTTTGAAATTGTGGAACAACAAGCAAAAGATCGAAGAGTATAAAAATGTAGAGGCATTTTCTATGACAATGACAAAGAATTTTTGTTTAGATCGATTAAAATCTAAACAAGCACAAAATCTAAAGATTGTACATAGCAACTATCAAGATCATAATGTGTCATTACAAAAACAAGTTGAAACGAATGATAGTATAGATTGGGTATCTAAAATCATTGAAGAGTTACCAGAGCAACAAAAAATTATCATTCAGCTTAGAGATATAGAACAATATGATTTCGATGAGATTGCTGAAATGCTGGACATGAAACCAACAGCGATACGAGTAGCACTCTCGAGAGCTAGAAAAACAATAAGAGAACAATTAACTAATACGCATCAATATGGTATTAAATAATATAGAACAACTGTTAGAAAAGTATGAAAATGCTGAGACTTCTATAAAAGAGGAGCAAGTACTTCGTGAGTATTTCTCGCAAGATGAAGTAGAGCCTCACTTAGAGCCTTATAGAGCAATGTTTCAATACTTTCAACAGACAAAACAAGAACACTATACTAAAGACGTTCCATTAAAAACTAATAGAACAAGACGATTGTATCAATGGATTTCTGTCGCAGCAGTAGCAGTTCTTATGGTTGGGTTTTATTTCCAGCAACCTTCTGAACAAGAAAAGCAGGATGCGTTATACGCCTACAACCAAACTAAAGCAGCATTAGAATTGTTGTCATCTAATTTTAGTGGAGGAAAAGAAAGTATGAATTTACTGAGTGTAGCCTCTACTAATATAAATGAAGGCATTTCTGGAATGGGAGCTTTAAACGTGGCCACTTCAAATCTTGAAAAAGGCGCACAACACATGAATTACGTTAGTGAATTCTCAAAACAAACAAACAAATTATTAAAGAATTAAAAACAAAATTAAATTTAAGTAAACCATGAAAAAGTTAGTTTTAATCTTAGCTGTAATCTTAGTACCAGTATTGTCTTTTGGGCAGAGTATTTTTGATAAATATGAAGACCTAGATGAGGTAACTTCGGTTGTAGTTAACCAGAAAATGTTTAAGATGTTGTCTCAAATGGGAATTGATGTAGATGATCCTGAAGCACAACAATATATTGATATGGCTGAAAAAATCACAGGTCTTAAAGTATTTACGACTGGAGATGAGAAAATTTCAGCAGATATGAAAGCCACTGTAGCTAAATATTTAAAGAGTTCTTCTCTGGAAGAGTTAATGAGAATTAAAGATGGAGATCAAACTGTAAAGTTTTATGTAAAAGAAGGTAAGGATGAAAACCATGTAAAAGAGTTGTTGATGTTTGTTGATGGTATCAAAGAGATGACGAAAGGACAAGACATTGAAATCAACGGCAAGAAGCGTGAGATCGAAACAGTATTATTAACGCTTACTGGAGATATCGACTTAAGACAAATCTCTAAATTAACTCAGAACATGAATGTTCCTGGAGGAGATAAATTAAAGAAAGCTCAAAAGAAAAACTAATTGAGCATGATTGCATTAATCAAAAGAACAGTATTAATATTAACCTTGATTGTGGCTTTTACGAGCTGCAATCAAGGTCCTACGTTACAAACCTATTATGTCGATAATGAGTTAAAACCTGGGTTTACAACACTAGATGTGCCAGCTAGTTTTGTAGATATAGACCAAACTACATTGACTGAGGAACAAAAGGAAGCGTATAACTCAGTAGATAAACTGAATATGCTAGCTTTTGTTTTAGATCAAAACAATGAAGAGCAGTACAAAGTAGAATTAGCTAAGGTTAAAACTATTCTCAAAGACCCAAAGTATCAAGAATTGATGCGAGGTGGAAACTCAACAGACGGAAAGTTTCAAATAAAATATATTGGTGGTGAAAATGATGATGAGATCGATGAGTTAGTCATCTTCGGATCCGCAAACGAAAGAGGATTTGCATTGATAAGAATTCTTGGAGACAATATGAATCCAAGCAAATTGATGAAATTATCTTCAGTCATTCAGAATGCAGATTTCAAAACATCTGATGCCAATCAATTTTTAGATTTTTTTAAATAAACTGGTAATTATTTAAAATGTTAATAGTGAGACCATCAACATTATTGTTGGTAGTTTTCTTTGTCTTCAGGTTTTGTGAGCATGGAGATCAATACGAAAAGGAATAGCGTCGCAAATGCACCAAACAAAATGGCTTTGATAATAAGATAATCGAGCACATTAAAGATTCCGGCCACTAGGAAACCAATAGATACCAGACCAGTTCCAATCAACGCTAAATAATCTCTGTTTATCATTTATATTCCTGTATAATTACTCGGTGTAATCTGTTTTAACTCTTGCTTAATT
The DNA here is from genome assembly GCF_040493455.1 of Winogradskyella sp. 3972H.M.0a.05. Lineage (NCBI taxonomy): Bacteria > Pseudomonadati > Bacteroidota > Flavobacteriia > Flavobacteriales > Flavobacteriaceae > Winogradskyella > Winogradskyella sp. 3972H.M.0a.05. The sequence continues at coordinate 420,292 of NZ_JANFDA010000003.1, forward strand.
GCTTCCGAAACATCTAAAGTATCAATAAAACTCGAAATTGACTCTTTTGTTACCTTTTCGTTAGTTCGCGTAAGACCTTTCAACGCTTCATACGGATTTGGATATCCTTCACGTCTCAATATGGTTTGAATCGCTTCAGCAGCAACTGCCCAGTTGTTTTCTAGATCTTCTTCAAACTTTTCAGCATTAAGCAGTAATTTATTCAATCCTTTCAAAGTTGATTTAAATCCAATTATAGTATGTCCAAAAGGCACACCAACATTACGTAACACCGTACTATCTGTAAGATCACGTTGTAGACGCGATATAGGTAATTTTGCAGACAAATGTTCAAATATTGCATTGGCGATACCTAGATTTCCTTCACTATTTTCAAAATCAATCGGATTCACTTTATGAGGCATTGCCGAACTTCCTATTTCACCTTTTTTAATCTTTTGCTTAAAGTAGTCCATAGATACATACGTCCAAATATCTCTGTCCAGATCTATGATGATAGTATTGATGCGCTTCAAGCAATCAAATAAAGCCGCCATGTGATCATAATGCTCTATCTGTGTTGTTGGGAATGAATGCTGTAAGCCAAGTTTCTCTTGTACAAATTTTGTCCCAAAGGCTTTCCAGTCTATGTCTGGATATGCGACCTTATGCGCATTGAAATTACCCGTTGCACCACCAAACTTGGCAGCACTAGGGATATCATTTAGTAAATTGAATTGTTCCTTTAAGCGTACCACAAAAACCTCAATCTCTTTACCTAATCGAGTAGGCGAGGCTGGCTGACCATGAGTTCTGGCAAGCATAGCTACTTCTGCCCATTCTGTAGTTAGGGCTTCCAGCTTTTTAAGCACTTTAAAGTATTCAGGAACATAGCTGTCGTTCATAGCTTCCTTAATACTCAAAGGAATTGCAGTGTTATTGATATCCTGAGAGGTTAATCCAAAATGGATAAACTCTTTGTATTCAGACAGACCAAGCGCATCAAATTGTTGCTTAATGAAGTATTCAACAGCCTTCACATCATGATTGGTCACCGATTCAATCTCTTTTATCGCTTGCGCATCTTCAGCAGAAAAGTCAGTGTAGATCTTTCTCAGCTTATCAAATACAGTAGCATCTATGGATTGTAGTTGAGGTAAAGGAATTTCGCAAAGTGCAATGAAGTATTCAATTTCAACTAAAACACGATACTTTATAAGCGCTTCTTCTGAGAAATAATTGCCTAATTCTGAAACCTTATTTCTATAACGTCCATCGATTGGAGAAATAGCATTAAGTGATGACAATGACATGAATTGTGGAGGTTTGATTTTTAAAGGCGTAAAGATAGTAGTTTTTAGTGGATAGGGATTAGGAAAAAGGCATTAGATATTCATTTTTATTTACAGTCTAATCCCTAACAACTTATCCCTTATTCCTTGATTTAATCTTTTTAATAATATGCTTCGCTCTAGCCTTAAAACCAGAACTCTGCATCTGGAAGTCACGTTCTAGAATCAAGATCAATTCTGGGTGAATCCAATCGTAATCCTGACCAAGTAAATACAAAGAATTCATGGAGTAGGCCTTAGGTGCAATCTTTTCATCATTAATCATCCAGTCAAAGCAATTTTCAATAACACGCTCTTTAATGTCTGATGTCAAAGCATTTTTTATTTGCGCATCGCCTTTGTAATAGGCTTCTACGAGATATTCACAGATCTTAGCCATTGGTCGAACAGCAGGATCGAGATGGACGCGATGCATGTCTTTGGTAATTCGATCAATATGCGGCAGAATAGCATGTAATTGTTCTCTGGCTACAAACTCCAATAGCCAAGCAGCTCTTGCAGAATGCTTATCATCAACCTTAAATAGAATGTCTAAAACCTGAGGTAATAACTCAGGATTATTGATTACCAAATGCGCATACTTTTGGCGATTTTCTCTGGAATGGTTAACATAAGTTAATTCTTGATATAATTGGTCTGTAGTCAACGGATTTTACCTATTTTTAGGTTTCTAAATTAATCAAATTATGAAAATCGTTAAACGTATTTTAGTCTTTCTTCTTATTGTGCTTATTATCATGCAATTCTTCGGGCCAGATAAGAATGAAGGGGATATTGCTAGCATTGATGCCTTTATTGCTGATACTAATCCACCACAAAGCGTACATGAAACCTTAAAGAATGCTTGCTTCGATTGTCATAGTGATTTTACACGTTATCCTTGGTACAATAACATTACACCTGTAAACTATTGGATTGATGGGCATATAGATCATGGTAAAGGACATTTCGATGTATCCAAATGGGATAGTTACTCAACAAAGAAAAAAGATCACAAGCTCGAAGAGTTGATCGAAATGGTCGAAGACAAGACAATGCCTCTAAATTCTTATACCTGGACACATGGCGATGCACGTCTTACAGATGCGCAAATCAAAGATATGGTAGAATGGGCTAAAGGTGTACGCATTAAATATAGCTTGGAGCCAAAGCCAGAATAATTTCTAAACACCAATGTCAAAATTCTAAATTCCAATACATTTGAGTTATTAATTGGAATTAGTTTTTATGATTCGTTTTAATGTCAGTTCGAGTGATTTTGAGGAACGAAAAATTGTATCGAGAACTGTTTCAATGAAAAATTCTTATTCTCGATATAAATTTTACTCATATTGAATCATGAAATTCACTCTAATTGACGAATTTTATCAATCATTGATATCAGTTTGAAAAATTTATTAATCATAGGTCACGTATGGCCAGAACCAAAGAGTTCAGCAGCTGGGAGCAGAATGCTACAACTTATGGACCTCTTTTTGGAAGATGGTTACACTATAACTTTTGCATGTGCAAACAAGAAAACCGACAATGCGTTCGACTTACCTTCGCTAGGCATTACGGAAACTGTCATAGAACTGAATCACTCTAGCTTTGATACCTTTATTTCTGAACTAAATCCAAGTATCGTAATGTTTGATCGGTTTATGACAGAAGAGCAGTTTGGTTGGCGTGTTGTTGAGCAATGTCCAGATGCACTTAGAATCTTGGATACTGAAGATTTACATTGCCTTAGAAAGGGCAGAGCACAGGCCGTAAAGGATGACAAGCCATTTGACAAGTCATACCTATTTAATGATACAGCTAAGCGTGAAATCGCTAGCATTTATCGCTGTGATTTAAGCTTGATTATTTCTGAAGCTGAATTACAAATTTTGAAGGAAGATTTTAATGTTGATGAAGCTTTATTGCATTATATCCCATTTCTTCTAGAACCTATTACACCTGAAACTATTGAAGCCCTACCAGCGTTTGAAGCACGACAAGACTTTATAACCATAGGAAACTTTCTGCATGAACCTAATTATGATGCTGTATTGTACTTAAAGCAAACTATTTGGCCATTGATACGACAGCAATTACCAAAAGCGAAGTTGCATGTCTATGGTGCTTATACCTCACAAAAGGTAGGGCAATTACACAATGAACGTGAAGGATTTCTAGTGCATGGTTTTACAGATGATGTCAATACAGTGATGCAACATGCTAGAGTCTGTTTAGCACCACTGCGTTTTGGTGCTGGATTGAAAGGCAAGCTCATTGATGCTATGGTAAATGGAACACCTTGCGTCATGACAAGCATTGCTTCGGAAGGTATGTTTGGAGAGCTTCGGTCATTGAGCGAAGTCGAAATGAGCGAAGGAACTGACCCTGATCGGAGTCGAAGAGTTAACAGTGGTGATTTCGTATCAGACACTCCCAAAGACTTTGCTCAAAAAGCAGTAGAACTATACAATGAAATAGAATTATTTAAAAAATCACAAAATATTGGTTATAAGGTAATTAATAATGACTTTGTAAAGTCAAAGTTTAATATTGAATTTACATCCAAAATTAACTTATTAAACTCTAATTTAAAGGCTCACAGACAGCAAAATTTCACTGGGCAAATGCTGCATCACCATACCTTGCAAAGCACTAAATATTTAAGTAAATGGATTGAGGAAAAGAACCAATAAAGCTATTCCTTAATGCATCGAACAGCCGCACCAATTTTTATAGAATTATCTAAAAACAAAATAGCATCTTCGTCAAATAGCGAAACCATCGTTCTGGTTTGTACATCTAAATCGACGTCAGTTGTTGCCCAAGTGCTAATCAATTCGGCAGCAGTTGGACCACCCAAAGTATTTACGTAACCATTTGGTAAGCCTCTAAAACCATATAGATCGGTACCATTGCCACTAGAAGTAATCCAACCTGAATCAGATTTTAACGCATCAGCTTCATTGCCAGCATTACCATTGCTTATAATGTAGTTTTGTAATTCTATAAAATCTTGAACTGTTGGGATTCTCCAACCTTCAGGAGCAAGTTTACCGCTTTCTATAGCCAAGTGATTGTACATGGCACCATAATAATCGAATGGTAATTCATCTTCGTGGACGTTGTTTAAATCGTTTGTATCTGCCCATTGGTAAAAGGCTTCCGGTTGGTTAAAGTTTAACCAGTTATTACCGTGTGCATCAAAAGAATACATGGTTATTGGTGTACCGTCATTATAGCTTGTTGTTTTTAAGTTTTCTAGCATCCATATTTGATCACCAATAGTGACTGTATTGTAGACATTGCCATCAGCATCAGTAACGGTTTCTGCAAGGCCTTCAGTAGGGTTAGGGGTGTTGTTAGTATCAGATGTGCATTGTGTAAATGCAACTAAGCAAAAGGCTAGAAGTAGGAGTTGAGCATTTTTTTTCATGAGTTAGTCTTGTTGATTTTATTATAAAACAACTGAATTTCTTTTTCTCCTGACTTTCCAGTAAAACCTCTAAGCAAAAAAACCGAGGATAGTATATCTCGTTTAATACTTTCCTCGGTTTATTCTACGACTTAGATGAATCTAAAGACTATCCCATACTCCAGATGAAGCAGCATCTTCTGCATATTGTCTAAAGCTGATAGGCTCCCTATTAAGAACTTTCTTAATGTCTTGGGTGATTTCTGAATTACTTGGATTTCCTAGTACTTCAGTAAACAAGTATTCAATCAGCCAGATGAAATCTTCAGGAACTTGTTGTTGTCTCATCGCTTCCACGTAAGATGTGATACTGATTCCGGTAAATTGTATGTCTCGTCCGCTTACTTCAGAAATTATAGCTACAGCTTCCTTAAAGGTTAAGCCTTCAGATCCGGTTAGTTCATATATTTTGCCATTATGCTTATCATCAGTTAATGCTTTAACTGCAACTTCGGCGATATCATTGGCATCTACAAATGGGATTTTCATTTCAGAAAATGGCAAAGCAACATGCCCTTCTAATATGCCTTCAACCAAAAAGTTCTCACTGAAATTCTGATTAAACCAATTTGCTCTCACGATAGTATAATCAAGGCCTGAGTGGATGACAACTTGCTCACATAATTGCGCTTCTTTTTCTCCTTTGCCCGAAAGTAGCACTAGTTTTTTCACGTTATTCCTTTTGGAAACTTTCACTAAGGTCTCAATGGCTTCTAAAGCACCTGGTACAGCTAAGTCTGGTTGATAGGTTATATAAATAGCATCCATTCCTTTAACTGCTTCAGACCACCCTTCAGAATTGTGCCAATCGAATGCTGGATGTCCTCCTCTAGATCCAACTCTAACATTGTGATCTAATTGCTGTAATAAGTTTACGATTCGTTTTCCGGTTTTTCCGGTTCCTCCGATTACTAAAATGTTTTTTTTCATGATTATTGTTTTTAATTATTATTTATGATGTTTGATTGGATAATAGAAGCCCAATTAGGAGCAGTACAAATGATCCAATAGAACTGAATGTTCTGACCAAGTGCCACTGTTTCCATGGATTTTCAAACTTTTGGCGAAGTACTTTTAACTCTTCTGTAGAGGCTAAAGCCAAATCTGTCTTATCAAGGATTTCGTTTAGCGGAATATTCTTCAATACGGTTACTAGAACAACTCCAACGATAAATAGTATTGCTGCGCCATGAAAAACCCATGATGACTTGTCTGGACTTTGGTATTTTAGGTAAACAAGGATTAGATTACTGATAAATGGTCCAAAGAATACTATGATAAATGCTGGGTTGATAATCGACCTGTTCATTTGCTGAAATGCTAATAAAAAACCTCCGTCATCCATTTGTCCTATACCTGGAGTAACAGCGTTGGTCCATGTAAAGCATAAACCTGCAGTTAGTCCAGTTAAAATGATCGTTATAAATACTAATGCTGTTTCTAAATTGAGTTCCATTTTGATTATGCTTTAATAGTGTTAGTTTTTGGGTAGACCTTAATGTAGTAGTAGAGCACAGCCACACCAACGAGTTCTAATGCGATTATCCAAAACCCTTGGTCAGTAAAAAAAGTGTAATGATTTCCACCATTTGGAATGACAAAAAGCGGAACCGTAATTATGGCATCTAGAAACGCCGCAACAAGTAAGAATATCATGCCTACAAAGTAACCATGTATGTTACTACCTTTCTTATAGTATAGATGTGCTCCAAGCCACACTAATGGCATTACAACAGTAAACAATACTATGTTGGCTTGTTGATTTGGATCTTCCAGGATTTGAAACTGAAATGAAAGTGTATAGAAACTGACCGCTAAGCTCCAGATTCCTATACCGATTAAAATAGCTTTGATAGTTTTCATGACTTATAATTTTTGATTACAAGACAAAACTATATCAGCGTGTCGAGGACTATTTATTCAAGAAGAAGTATGATTTGTTCAAAAAGACGAACTATTTAATTTGACTAGGTCTGTAGCCAAACTTTTTTGCGAAAGCGTTAGAGAAAGAGCTTAAGCTGTCATAGCCAACGTGCCAAGCCGCTTCCTGGACTGTTGCTTGGTTGTTGCTAATAAGACCATGAGCAGTTGTTAAACGTTCATTCTGTAGGTACTTAAACACAGGTAATCCAAAAACTTCTTTAAATTCTTTTTTTAGTTTGGTGGTGTTCAAACCCAGAGTTTTGGAAAGTTCAGTTAATGAAGGAGGATTGTCTAGATTATTGGATAAAATCTCTTTTGCCATTTCTAAACGTTTTTTATCAATGGATTTGAATCCCTGTGTATGATTGAGTGCCAATTGGCCAAAGAAGTGTGACAACAATGCTGTGATTTGACTTCTGAAAAACATCATTTTAGTTTTTCCTGTGTATGTAATATTGAAGAGCCTATCGACAATTTGATGCATGTCTGGAGTCATAAAAAAACTTGGTCCTTCAACATAATGATCTGTAGGGTTTACCAACTTACCTAAAAGTTCTGAAAACAATTCACCTTCTTGATTGGGAAGATTTTGCAAGTTTCTTGTAGCTGTAGCAATGACAATACATTCAAGAGGATTGTCTTTAGTGACGGTATGGATACAATCGACATGTTCATCTGCAAAGAAGGAGAGCGCCAAACCTTTGGTGTAATTGAACTCACGACTCCCTGTTGGAGATTTCATTTCTAGGTTGACATTACCAGAGCCATAAAACGCAACAGCAATAACGGGTTCATCAAACCTACAAGAATCTTTAATTACGTCCTTAGAGAAGGCTGTCTCAACCAAAATTGTAAAATCATTGATATCAATAATATCTCTAGTCATCAGAATTAATGCGTTATAGCCTTAACGAAGTTCGTCTTTAATTACTTAAATGTCAACTTTTCAATTTAATATTGACCAAAAGTTATAGACAGCCATAGATATTGGTCTCTTGATTTTATAGATCAACGTATTAGACTATGTTGATTGAGGGGGAGAAAGGGTAATACACCTCAAGCTGAACAGTGTTAAAGATATTATATTTTTATCATCCAAAGTAGAGGAATAGCAAACAGAATAAATACAGTAAACATTGCGAATATCATAATTCCAATTGGATTTGTTGGAATGTCTGGGTATGGGACATCAATTTTGTCCCAAACATCAATAGAAGCTTCCTCTACATTATATATTTTTTTAATTTCCCCATTATTGTACAGTTCATTAACCTTGTTTTTAAATTGTATTCCATATTTCTTTTTCCACTTTTTGAAAGAATAGTATTTACTCAATTCAATGTAAAAACCAAAAGGAAGAACTAGAAAAATAAGACCAAAAAATACCAAGCCTACCCAATAGAATATTTCTTGAAGAGGTTTGGGTAAATAATTAATAGCAATCTGATTAGAATTTTCATTAGGTTGATTCAGCTTTTTATAGTCGATTACACCATCAATAATTTCTCGTTCATTTAACATTATTTCTAACTTTCTATTATTGCTTGTGATTTGTTCAGCATATACAGTAACATCTATTTTCTCATTTTCACGCCATTGTACGAAACTGAAAATGACATCATTATTTATTCTATTCATGCTGTATGGAAAGTCATTTTCTGATATATTAAAATCTATGAGTTTGAATCCTTCATTTAGCTTAAAGGTTAAATAATCCCCTATAAGATTTTTACTCGTCCCAGTGCCAATTATTGTTTTAGACCCTGTATTTCTAATAGTTGCATTTAGTTTCCATAGATTAGTAATTAAACTATCCTTATAATAAAAATTTGACTCTAAATTTTTGACCCTTGGCAGACTTGTTAGGTTTTCGTTAGTTATTTCAAGAATTTCTAATTTAGGATTGTTTGATTTTATTTGATATATATAACTTAATACTGCAACTATACCTGCAACGATGGTAACGATAGTTACTAAATTCTGTATTGATTTTTTCATTTTTATTTTACTGTTTCTAATATATGCAATTGATTTTAACTAGTTAAATATCAATAATTTAATTCAAAAACAAGTTAAAAATTCTTGCCAGTTATCAACAATCAATGAACAGAACTTGTATAATTCAACAATGTAAAGTATATTTGTCATATAGTAAAAATAATTTGTCTAAATAATAAATATATTTGTCATTATGAATAAAGAGAGTTATATGCAGCGCGAGCAAAGGGCTTTACAGAAATTAATCAACTTTAGGTTGCCACGTACGTTTATGACCATAGGTCTATTATTGGCTGTGGTTGCTGTGGTATTTATGTTTTTTAGAACCACTTTATTTGGAGAAGATTCAGAGATAATCAAATCGAGTTTGCAAAAGGTGTTACTGGTTGGTATGTTGCTAATGTCTATTTCTAGAGATAGGGAAGAGGACGAGATGACCATACAATTACGTATGCAATCCTATGCTTGGGCCTTTATTACTGGTGTCATCTATGCTTTGGTAATGCCTTATGTAGAGTTTGGCGTGTCTAGTGTGTTGAATGCAGACAACGAAACCTTTACCAATCTTGGTGATTTTCAGGTATTGGTATTTATGTTATTGGTACAACTGATGTGCTATCACACTCTTAAACGCTATAGATAATGCAGAATCGTATCAAAATAGAACGTGCCATTCTCAACATAACACAAGATGAGTTGGCAAAACGTATAGGCGTGAGTAGGCAAACAATAAATTCCATAGAGGCTAATCGTTATGTACCATCTACAGTATTGGCCTTAAAGTTATCTGAGGTTTTTGGTAAACCTGTTAATGAATTCTTTTCGTTAAGCGAGGACGATTAAACAGTTAGGACACTTTCATCAAATATCATCAATCAAAAAACGACTGTTTAGTCATATAAGTGGGAGGAATGTTAGTATCATTCCTTCCATGCTTTATAGACTTCTGACTCAACAAGGGGCAGTAAAATATTTTCGCCATTCTCATCCACTTCTTCAATAAAAACTATCAAGTCTTGCTTTACATAGTCTCCAGAGTCTATCAACTGTTGTAAAAGCTCTACAGCTGTTTCGTATTTTTCTTGCTCAGTTAAGACAGCGATCTTACCAGAATAGGCACCAAAAAAGCCATAATTATCGATAATGTAATCGTAGTGCTCTAATGCTTTAGCTTGTTCACCCTTATTATAGTATGTATGCGCTTTGAGAATTCTTACAAAATCATCTTCTGTTAACTGTTCTAATTCATCAATGTATTCTATAGCCTTATCATAATCTTCTAGTAAGGAGTAATAGTCTATATAAAGAATGTTGAGGGTTTCGTCATTGGGAAATAGAGACATTATTTCTTCAATTGATGATTTATAAATTTCCAGGTCATAATTGACTGCATATTGTAATTTCACTAAAAGCAAAGCTTTGTTCTTGCTCAGATCACTTTTTACTTTGCTAATCTCTTTGTATGCTTTTTCAAACTGACCGCTTTGTTGATATTCTACTGATTTCTGAATATGTTCAAACTCTTTTATTTTATCATCTAATGTAGATTCAGATGAAAATAAGTTACGCTTTGGAAATGCAAATAAACCAAAACGAGCTATGGTATTGGCAAAATGTTCACCAGTAAGGTAAACATACATATCATTGAACTTTACTTCTCCATCCTCAACACTGACGCTATAATCATGGTAATTAATACCTTCTAATTCTGAAAAAAAGCGGAATAGCATATAATAGGTCTGCTCATCGTCATCGTAACGGACTTTAATAAAGTCGTAATAAGCACCTTCATTGTATTGATGAATTATTTTATTTGGAAACGACTCTAGACCTTGACCAAGCCCACTAATGAAGCTTTCGACGTATTTATTAAAGCCAAAAGAATTCATGTTCTTACGGACTTTATTATTAAAGTTACCGATATCCCAAAGATTAAGATAGTCCTGAGCATTTCCTTCTTCAATACTAGATTGAATGGCCAAAGCCAAATCGATAACTTTTGATTCATTTTCGTCGCTTTTGATAATAACTGGAGCCTTCTTTTCAGCAGAACATGAAAAGTTTAAAGCACAACTAAACAAAATAAAGCTTATAACGATTAATTGTTTCATATTAGAAGTTGGTTTTGATTGGGTTGAAGATTTATAGTGAATTTATAAATTTCTGAATTCCTTTGGTTGCAGACTCCGCAATGGTAATCACACTTTGGTCTCTTACTAAAGCAGGGTTTGGGTCGATATAATAGATTGGTGCCTTTGGTGGTGCATAATGCATTAAACTCGCCGCAGGATAGACTTGTAATGAAGTGCCAATAATCAATACAATATCGGCCGTTTCACAGATAGAGACTGCTTTCGGAATCATAGGCACTGCTTCACCAAACCATACAATGTGTGGACGCATCTGGTATCCTTTTTGGCATGTGTCGCCAAGATTAATATCTCCAGTCCAGTCCATGACATCAAATTCATCATAAGTACTTCTGGCTTTCAATAATTCACCATGAAGATGCAACACGTTACTGCTGCCAGCACGCTCATGGAGATCATCAACGTTTTGAGTAATGATGGATATCTTATAATTTTTTTCAAGCTCAGCTAAAGCTAAATGCGCTGCATTGGGTTTCACCTCATGCAACTGTCTACGACGTTGGTTGTAGAAATCTAATACCAAAGCTGGGTTAGCCCTAAAACCTTCAGGAGAAGCAACCTCCATAACATCATGGCCTTCCCAAAGTCCATCAGCATCTCTAAAGGTTTTGATACCACTTTCGGCACTCATGCCAGCACCAGTTAAAACGACAATATGTTTCATACTGGAAATATAGTAAAATAGGAGGGTAGATACCTAATAAAAAAACTAAAGTGCGCTGAGGGTACAACACACTTTAGTAGAGGGGCTTAACGATTACTGGTTAAGCTCATTGTTATTTTGGGTTTTGCAAACAACAATTATTCTTTCACAATATAGAAGTACGAGCGTCTGTTTAGTTGGTGTTCTTCTTTAGTACACTTCACACCATTAGAACATTTGTTCAATAATTGAGACTCTCCATATCCTATAGCACTTTCGATACGGTTTTCGTCAATACCACGTGAGATGATATAATCTCTGGTAGATTTTGCACGTCTGTCAGAAAGCTTCATGTTATAACGATCGCTACCACGGCTATCGGTATGTGATTCAATCTTAATGACCATATTTGGATGCTTACGTAAAACATCTACAATGTTTTCTAGTTCATACTGTGCATCAGTTCTTATGTTCCACTTATCAAAGTCGAAGAAGATAGGATTGATCACAATTTGGTTATCCTGAATCAGAGGAATTAGATTTAAGTCAGCTTTAGTAACCTTATCATTTTCATCATCAGTAATGACCATTTTCTGGTCTTCTTTATAGTCTGGCTTGGTACCTACAACAGTCACAGTTGTATTACACTCTACATCTTCAAACTTGTATGAACCATCGCTTCCTGTACTTACTGTTGCGATAACTTTACCAGTTTTGTCAATCAGTCTTACTTCAACATCTGGCAATACATCATTGGTCTTAGCATCTCTAGCAATACCTTCTATAGTTTGTGTACACTTGTAAGCGTTGAAACCATAGATGTCATCATTACCATCTCTGTTAGAAGAGAAGTATCCAAACTTATGCTCATCTTCAGAGTCGATGAAGAATGCAAAGTCATCGTAACCACTATTGTATGGTGCACCTAAGTTTTCAGGTTCTGAAGTATCACCTTTAAGGATGTTTGATTTAAAAATATCTAATAATCCAAGGTTTAAGAAACCATCAGTAGAGAAGTACAAAGTACTGTCCTTAGCTACGAACGGGAACATCTCACGACCTGCAGTATTAATGCTTTCTCCTAAGTTTTGAGGATCTCCGTAAGAACCATCTTCATTAATATCTACAACATAGATATCTGTTTGCCCAAAACCACCATCGCGGTCAGACACGAAATATAACTTCTTATTATCTGGGCTCAATGTTGGGTGACCAGTTGAGAACACTTCATCATTGAATGGTAATTCTTTAATATTTTCCCAGCTACCATCTTCTAAAGTAGCTTTATAGATTTTAAGGTGCGTAGTTCCTTTTTTATCGTATTCTAGTTTGTTGCGACTGTTTACATTATCTCTAGTGAAATACATTGTATTCCCATCATTGGTAATGGCTACAGAAGCTTCATGATAGTCTGAATTAACTTTTGATGAGGTTATCATTCCAGCAGAACCAAACTTAAGTTTTCCACCTTCTTCCTTTTCAACAGTTACTTCATATAGATCTAAGAATGGCTCATCGTTCCAGGTATAGGTTTTATTACCTTCACCACCACGAGCAGAGGCAAAGTATAACTTACCATTGTGGATATAAGATCCAAAGTCTGAATTACCAGAATTGATTGGTAATGCTTCAACATTCACGATTAGTTCTGGATTGCTTTCAGCAAGTTGACTGTAAATGCTTACGTCATCTGCATCGTATTTAATTCGGCTATCTCCAGCTTGAATTTCTTTGAAGGTATTCAACCAGGTATTAGCTTCTTCATACTTTCCAACAGAACGTAACGACTGAATGTATTTATAAATCACTTCAGGGTTTACCTTACTGTATTTATTCACAGCTTTACCATACCACAGTGCAGCTTTCTCTGAATTGGAATTATTGTAATAACAATCACCAAGACGTGTTAGCACATGCTCGCTGCTATCACCTTTACGAACTGCCTCTTCGTAAAGCTCACTGGCTTTGATATAGCCATAGTTGCTAAAAAACTTATCAGCTAATTTCTTTTGCGCGAACAATCCTGAACTGCAAATGGCAAAACATAATATTAGTACTCTTGTTTTCATAGTGATAGTCTATTAGAAGTATCTTGGGGATTTTATACGTTTACTCTTAAATATCTCGAACATCACAAGGACCTCATGGGTTCCACTTGTGTAAGGTCTAAGGTCAGATATTGGATATTCGTATGCATAACCAATACGTAATTGCTTTGAGACCTGGAAATCTGCAATACCACCCAGGGCACCAGCTTGCTCATTAACTCGGTATCCACCACCAATCCAAAACTTCTCATAGAATAAGAAATTGGCAGTAATATCGAACGAGATAGGCGCTCCATTAGTTGCTTTTACTAAGAAGGCTGGTTTTAGTTTAGTGTTTGCACCCAAATCGAATACATATCCACCTGTGAAATAATAACTCACACGCTCTAGGGCAGCAAAGCCATCATCTCTATTGAGGTCTGTAGTAAGGATTCTAGGCGCAGAAAGTCCTAAATACCATCTGTTACTGTGTAAATAAGCACCAGCACCAGCGTTGAAGTTCCAACGGTCTTTAACACCAAATATCGTTGGGTCAAAAGATTGATCGTTTTGGAATTCTGCATCTAGTCCATAGTGCGTGAAACCACCTTTTACTCCAAAGGCAAGTTTCGTACTTTCACTAACGTTGATGGTATAGGAGAAGTCACCATAGATGTATGAAAAGTTTTCATAACCTAATTCATCATTAATAAATGACAGTCCTAAACCAACTTTTTCGTTTCGCATAGGAGCGTGCACAGAAAGTGTTTGCGTTATTGGACCTCCATCGAGACCAACCCACTGACTTCTGTGCAAACCAACTACACTGAGGGTCTCTCTACTTCCTGCGTAGGCAGGATTGATAGAGATCGTGTTGAACATATACTGCGTAAATTGCGGTAACTGCTGTGCAACTGAGCTAAAGCAAGTGAACAGTATAAAAGCTGCTATGTAATACTTTATTAACTTCATAGGTTAAGTTTTTTATTTTGTAGCTACGTAGATTGGACCAGCAAATGGTTGCAATCCACTGTTTCTTAAATTCACAATATAATAGTATGTTCCTGTTGGAACTGTATCTGAGTTTCCAATTGAAGCCTTAGATGATCTAGCATCCCAATCGTTTTGATAGTTAGTACTAGAGAATATCTCAGCACCCCATCTATTAAAGATTTGTACTTCAACAGTAAATCCACACGTCTCAATTCCTGTAACTGTAAAGAAGTCATTTACGTTGTCTCCGTTTGGTGTTACAGCTTTAGAGATAATTACATCTTCTTGTCCACATGGTAATACAATACAATCGTCATCTAATGTGATTGTTGCTTCTACTGTAGTAGGACAAGCACCACCAACAGTATATGAGAATACATAGTCTCCAACTTCTAATTCGAATGGATTAAATAAGTTTCCATTGATTGTTGCGTTTCCAGAAACTACTTCCCAAGTACCATCTGTTGGGAAATCTCCACTTAATAGATCGAATAGATCAAAGTCAAAATTATCTCCAATACAAAGGTTTTCGTCTGTCGTTGTAATAGTATCTACAAGGTTTACAGTAATTGTTTGTGTATATGTATTTCCATTACCACAATCGTCAGTCACTGTCCACTCTCTGATAATCATATAATCTGAAGTATCATCCGTTTGTGTAGACGTTTCTTCGAATGTTACGGTCATGGCATCTGAACATGAATCTTCGAAAACTAATTCTGGAATTTCAGGAATTTCATCACATTCTACAGTTACATCTTCTAATTCACCAACTAATACAGGTGCAGTAGTATCTTGAACTGTTATAATTTGAATATGAATCGTTTCATTACCACATTCATCAGTAGCAACCCATGTTCTAGTAATAATTTGCTCACCATTACAAGTACCATCTTCTTGAGTCTCTGTGAAGTCTAATGTAGCTTCACTACAGTTATCAGACACAGTAAGCTTAGCAGTTACCGGAATATCATCACACTCAGCAACAACATCTTCAGGAAGTGCTTCATTGAACGTTGGTCCAGTAGTATCTTGAACAACTATAGTTTGTGTATGAGATGTACCATTTCCACAAGCATCTTCAGTAGACCAAGTACGTGTTATTGTAAACTCTCCTGCACAGTCACCTTCTTCTTGAGTTTCAGTAAATGTAACTGGTGTGTCACCATCACAGTTATCTGAAGCAGTAAGCGTTGGTACCTCAGGAAGTTTATCACATTCCACAGTAGCATCATTTGGAAGCGCTTCATTGAATGTTGGAGCAGTAGTATCTTGCACAACAATAGTTTGTGTATGGGATACTGCATTTCCACAAAGATCTTCAGCAGTCCAAGTACGAGTAATTACATACTCTCCCTCACAACTTCCATCTTGTTCAGTCTCTTCAAATATTATTTTAGCTTCAAAACATGAATCTGTAGCAGTTAATGTCACAGCATCAGGAACGTCATCACACTCTACTGTTGCGTCAGTAGGTAATGCTTCGTTAAATACTGGAGCAGTTGTGTCTACTACATTTACAGTTTGAATATGAACGCTTTCATTACCACAAGCATCAGTCGCAGTCCAAGTACGGGTCAATACAGACTCTCCAGGACATGAACCAGCTTCTTCACTTTCGTTAAACGTTACCGTAGCATCACCACAATTATCTGAAGCTGTCAATGTTTCAGCATCAGGAACTTCATTACATTCTACAGTAA